>NZ_QUMK01000033.1 GCF_010907035.1 Rhodopseudomonas sp. BR0M22 | reverse complement strand
GATCAAGCTCCGTACCCTCGTCGCCGCCGCTGCGGCGCTGGCGTTCACCGCGCAGGCCGCGCCGGCACAGGACTGGAAGGCGAAATATCCCGAGCTGGTGTTCGGCAAGATCCCGGACGAGAACGCCTCGGGCACCACCACCCGCTGGACCCCGCTGACCGACTACCTCACCAAGCAGCTCGGCGTGCCGGTGAAGCTGCGCATCGCCAACGACTACGCCGCGGTGATCGAAGGCCAGCGCGCCGGCAACATCCACATCGGCATGTATGGGCCGGCGTCCTACGCCCGCGCCTATCTGGTCGGCGCCAAGGTCGAGCCGTTCGCCATCGAGGTCAACGGTGACGGCTCCAAGGGCTATCACTCGGTGCTGTATGTGAAGAAGGACTCGCCCTACCAGAAGATCGAGGACCTGAAGGGCAAGAACCTCTGCCTGGTCGATCCGAATTCGACCTCCGGCAACAACGTGCCGCGCTTCATGATGAACAAGATGTCGATCGATCCCGACAAGTTCTTCGCCAAGGTGATCTACGCCGGCAGCCACGAGAACGCGGTGATCGGCGTTGCCCAAGGCACCTGCGATGCGGCCTTCAATTGGTGGAACACCGAGGACGAATCCAACCTGCTGCGGATGGACCGCAAGGGCATGGTCAAGGCCGCGGACTTCCGCATCATCCTGAAGTCGGACCTGATCGTGAACTCGCCGATGGCCTACCTGTCGGACATGCCGGAAGACCTCAAGGCGGCGATCCGCAAGGCGGTGCTCGACCTCGCCACCAACGATCCGGAAACCTTCAACAAGATCTATGAAGGCAAGGCCAAGCCTTATGCGGCGACCAGCCACAAGGACTACGAGCCGGTGGTCGAGCTGATCAAGTTCGTCGACAGCCTGCGCAAGTCGAAATCCTGACGCATCCCAGCACATCATCGGACGTGGGAGCCCCACCGGTCGCCCACGTCGTCATGTCGGATACCCGCATGCAGGCAGCCGTCACCGAACTTCCCGAACCCCAGCTTCGTGCACTCGCCGATCATTACGATGCGGCGGTGGCCGAGAAGCGGCGGCGGCTGGCGCTCGGCGGCGCGATCCTGATCGCCGCGATCGCCGCGGCGGCCTGGATGGGCGAAGTCGATCTGGTCAAGCTGGCCGAGAATTTCTGGCGATTTCCGTCCTACTTCATCTCGATCGCGCCGAAGCTGGCGCTGGCGACGCTGTGGACCGACATCAACGAATGGTTCTGGGGCATCAAGCGCTGGACCGGTCTGCTGCTCGACACCATCCTGATCGCCTATGTGGGCACGCTGCTCGGCGCGCTTGCCGGCTTCGCGCTGTGCTTTCTCGCCTCGGCCAATCTGGTGCGTTCGCGCGCGCTGGTCTTCGTCACCCGCCGCTTCCTTGAATTCTGCCGCACCGTGCCGGAGATCGTGTTCGCGCTGCTGTTCGTGCTGGCGTTCGGACTCGGCCCGCTGCCGGGCGTGCTGGCGATCGCGATTCACACCGCCGGCGCGCTCGGCAAACTGTTCGCCGAAGTCGTCGAGAACATCGACGACAAGCCGCTCGAAGGCGTGGTGTCGTCCGGCGGTGACTGGTTCGAGATGGTGCGCTTCGCCGTGGTGCCGCAGGTGCTGTCGAACTTCGTCAGCTACGCACTACTGCGGTTCGAGATCAACGTCCGCGGCGCGGCCGTGATGGGCTTCGTCGGTGCCGGTGGCATCGGCCAGGACCTGATCGAAGCGGTGCGCAAGTTCTATTACAGCGATGTCAGCGCCATCCTGCTGCTGATCATCGTCACCGTGATGGCGATCGACTACTTCACCGAAGGCGTGCGCCGCCGCCTGATCGGTCAGGAGCGACGATGAGCACCGCCCGCCGCACCCTGAGCTTCGGCGACGAAGCCGGCATCGCCGCCCGCTTTCCCGAACACTTCCGTCCCAACTGGATCAACCGCGCCAAGCTGATCGGCGGTCTGACCTTGGCCGCGGCCATCTTCGTGTTCGGCCTGATCCGTCTTGAGATCCCGTTTGACAGGTTATTCAGCGGCATCGGCCGTCTGATCGAATTTCTCGGCCTGATGCTGCCGCCCGATCCGGGATCGTGGCAGCTCGCGCAAGTCTATCTGCACGCGATGGGCGAAACGCTGGCGATCGCGTTTCTCGGCACGCTCGGCGGCGCGCTGCTGGCATTCCCGGTGTCGTTCCTGGCGGCCCGCAACGTGCTGCGGATTCGCCCGCTGCAACTATTGACCCGGCGGCTGCTCGACATGGTGCGCGGCGTCGATACGTTGATCTGGGCGCTGATCTGGGTCGGCGTCGTCGGGCTCGGCCCGTTCGCCGGAATCCTCGCGGTGATGTGCTCGGACTTCGGCAATTTCGGCAAACTGTTCTCCGAAGCCTTCGAGGCCGCCGACAACAAGCCGATCGAAGGCGTCAAGGCCACCGGCGGCTCGCACGTCCACAGCGTGCGGTTCGGTCTGTTACCTCAGGTGGTGCCGATCCTCGCCAGCCAGTTACTCTACTTCTTCGAATCCAATACCCGCTCGGCGACCATCATCGGCATCGTCGGCGCCGGCGGCATCGGCCTGCAGCTCACCGAGCAGATCCGGGTGCTGGAATGGCAGAAGGTGTCGTTCCTGATCCTGATGATCCTGATCACCGTCGCGTCGATCGACTGGATTTCCAGCAAGCTGCGCTTCGCGATCATCGGCCGAAAGGCGGTCGCTTGATCGTCGGGGACCGGGCGGCGCGGTCGCCCGCCGGCTCTTTATGTCGCACTTATAAAACCGCGCCGATTGCCGTCTCGATCCTTTATTCTGATTGTCCGATCTTCTCCCCGCAGTCGGCGAGGCCCGAACGGCACGGAGGATCGAGCATGTACAGCCAGCGAGTGATCAATGGTCGGGGAGATTGCAGAGCTAACGTGAGGGCGCGGAAGGCGTGGCGGTCGAGCTTGCTGCTCGGCGCGCTGATGATCGTCAGCATCGCCATCAATGCCGCCATCGTGCTCGCCACCGGCAATGGCGGTTAGTCATCGCGGCCACGATGCCGGCTAGTCCGGCTCGATCACGAACTCGACCCGCTCTGCCGCAAAGCGGGCACGGGAAGTCAGCAGCGGGGTGCCGTCGGCGGCGACGTCGATGCTCTCCACCACCAACACCGGGCGCCCGGCAGGCAGATCGAGCCGCGCAGCATCGGCCGCATCCACGATCGAGGCGGTGATCCGGGTCGACAGCCGGCGATAATCGTTGACGCCGTAATGCGCCAGCACCTTGGTCATCGAGCGTTTCGCCGCGAACACCTTGGGCGCATCGGGAAATCGCACCGCCGACAGCCAGGTGGTGCCGCGGCTGATCGGCACGCCGTCCGCCGACCGCAGCGCTTCGATCCGGAACAGCGGCGCACCGATGTCGAGATCGAGCTGGCCGGCCAGCGCGCCGGTGGCCGGCTCGCGCTCCGCGGCGATCAGTTGACCGCGCGGCTCGCGCCCGCCCGCATTGATGATTTCGGAAAACCGCGTCCGGGTGCGCAGCGGATAGGCGATCCGCCGGCTGCGCACGAAAGTGCCGCTGCCACGCTCGGCGCGCACCAATCCACGCTCCGCCAGCGCTGCGAGCGCCCGCCGGACGGTGTGACGGTTCACCCCATAATTCTCGGCGATCTCGGTCTCCCCCGGCAGTTTGCCGCCGGGCAGATAGCGGCCGTCGGCGATCGCCAGCTCGATGCCGTCGGCGACCTGACGCCACAACGCGACGCCTGAAGTGAGTGCCTCGGCGGTCATGACAGGCACGCTTTTGTGATCATCGCCACGGAATTCGTCGTCATCGAGTTTTCACATTGTGCTTCTATCAAGTTGTCTATTAACATAGACAACTTGAGTTGGGCAATGGCGATGCACGCGGAGACACAAAACTCCCCCGAACAAGCCGCAACCGCGCGCCGGCGCGCCGCGATGGCGGTACTGGCCGCATCCGAGACTGCCGCGATCGGCGCGCGCCTCGACACGCTGGCTCCGCCGGCGTTCACGCTGCTGCGCGAACCCGAACAGGGACTGGTGATGCTGCGCGGCCGGATCGGCGGCGACGGCTCCGCCTTCAATGTCGGCGAGGCGACGGTGTCGCGCGCCGCGGTGCGGCTCGCCAGCGGCGAGGTCGGGTTCGGCTACACGCTGGGGCGAGACCGTACCAAGGCGAAGCTGATCGCGCTGTGCGACGCGCTGCTGCAATCGGCGGACTATTCGGCTGCGGTCGAGACCGAGGTGATCGCGCCGCTGCAGACTGAAGTCGAAGCCGCACGCGCCGAAAAGGCCGCCCGGACGGCTGCCACCAAAGTCGATTTCTACACGCTGGTGCGAGGCGAGGGCTGACCATGACCACCACCGAACTTGCCGCCGGCTTTGCCGACAAGGTGCTCGGCGCGCAATCGACCTTCCGCGCCGTGATGGAAGCGATGGCGCGGCCCGGCCGCATTCAACGCATCACCTTCGAGGCCGGCACACCGGCGCCGCTGATGCACGCCAGCGCCGCACTGGCGTTGACGCTGTTCGACCACGACACGCCGATCTGGCTCGACGCCGCGATCGCGGCGGACGGCACGGCCGCGCGCTGGCTGAAGTTTCACACCGGGGCGCCGCTGACCGACGATCCTTCTACTGCGGCGTTCGCGCTGATCGGTGACGGCTCGGCCCTTCTGCCGCTAGAGCGGTTCGCGCTCGGCACGCCCGAATATCCGGACCGTTCGACCACACTCATTATTCAAGTGCAGGCGCTGGGCTCCGGCGCCAGCTACCGGCTGCACGGTCCAGGCATCGACGGCGAGGCGCTGCTGCAGGCATCGCTGCAGCCGGCCGACCTGTTCGATCGCCTGAGTTTCAACGCCGCGCTGTTTCCGCGCGGCCTCGACGTGGTGCTGGTGAGCGGCGATCAGGTGGTGGCGATCCCGCGCACCACACGCCTCAGCCAAGGGAGCTGACCGATGTATGTCGCAGTCAAAGGCGGCGAACGCGCCATCGACAATGCCCACCGGCTGCTCGCCGATGCCCGCCGCGGCAACCGCGACGTGCCGGAGCTGACGCTCGACCAGATCTCCGAGCAGCTCGCGCTCGGCGTCGATCGGGTGATGAGCGAAGGCTCGCTCTACGACCGCGAGCTGGCGGCCCTGGCGATCAAGCAGGCGCGCGGCGATCTGATCGAAGCGATCTTCCTGGTGCGGGCGTTCCGCGCCACGCTCCCGCGGTTCGGCTCCTCCGAGCCGGTCGACACCGGCGCAATGGCGGTGCGGCGGCGTATTTCTTCGACCTTCAAGGACATTCCGGGCGGCCAGATCCTCGGCCCGACCTTCGACTACACCCACCGGCTGCTCGATCCGCAGCTCGCCGAAAGCGGCGATCCAGCCGAGCCGGCGACGGCGGAAGCCAGTGACGCACCGACGCCGCGGGTCACCGACATCCTGCGCCAGGACGGGCTGATCGAAGAATCGCCGGTTGCCGAGGATGACAGCGCGGTCGGCGACCTCACCCGCGAGCCGCTGAATTTTCCAGCCGGACGCGACCTGCGGCTGCAGAACCTCGCCCGCGCCGACGAGGGCTTTCTGCTGGCACTCGGCTATTCGACTCAACGCGGCTATGGCCGCAACCATCCGTTCGCCGGCGAAATCCGGTTCGGCGACGTCGAGGTGTTCTTCGAGGCTGAAGACGCCGGCTTCGCGGTGCCGCTCGGCAGCGTGGCGCTGACCGAGTGCCAGATGGTCAATCAGTTCAAAGGCTCGGCGACCGAAGCGCCGCGCTTCACCCGAGGCTACGGCCTCGCCTTCGGCCAGAGCGAGCGCAAGGCGATGTCGATGGCGCTGGTCGATCGCGCGCTGCGCGCGCAAGAACTCGGCGAGGACGTCAAGGCGCCGGCGCAGGACGAGGAGTTCGTGCTGTCGCATTCGGACAACGTCCAGGCGACCGGCTTCGTCGAGCATCTGAAGCTGCCGCACTATGTCGATTTCCAGTCCGAGCTCGGCCTGCTGCGCAAGCTGCGCGCCGAATTCAACCAGGACCAACCCGAGCTGCGCGAGGCCGCGGAATGACCGAAGCGACTTACAATTTCGCTTATCTCGACGAGCAGACCAAGCGGATGATCCGCCGGGCGATCCTGAAAGCAATCGCGATCCCCGGCTATCAGGTGCCGTTCGCCAGTCGCGAGATGCCGATGCCGTATGGCTGGGGCACCGGCGGCGTGCAGGTGACGGCGTCGATCCTCGGCCCGGACGATACGCTCAAGGTGATCGACCAGGGCAGCGACGACACCACCAACGCGATCTCGATCCGCAAGTTCTTCGCCAAGACCGCCGGTGTCGCCACCACCACGTCGACGCCGGACGCGAGCGTGATCCAGACCCGGCACCGCATTCCCGAGACGCCGCTGCACGAGGGCCAGGTGCTGGTGTATCAGGTGCCGATCCCCGAGCCGCTGCGCTATCTCGAACCGCGCGAGACCGAGACCCGGCGCATGCATGCGCTCGCCGAATACGGGCTGATGCACGTCAAGCTGTACGAGGACATCGCCAAGTTCGGCCACATCGCCACCGCCTATGCCTATCCGGTGAAGGTCGCCGGCCGCTACGTGATGGATCCGTCACCGACGCCGAAGTTCGACAATCCCAAGATGGACAACTGCCCGGCGCTGCAACTGTTCGGCGCCGGCCGCGAGAAGCGGATCTACGCGATCCCGCCCTACACCCAGGTGGTGTCGCTGGATTTCGAAGACCATCCGTTCACGCGCTATCGCCAGGACGGCTGCTGCGCGCTGTGCGGCGCCGACGATTCCTATCTCGACGAGATCGTCACCGATAACGCCGGCACCCGGATGTTCGTGTGCTCCGACACCGATTACTGCGAAGGCCGCCGCGCCGAGGGTCACACCGGCAGCGAAACCACACCGATGGAGAGCGCCCATGCTTGATCGCGTTTCGTCCGCCGCATTGGACACCTTCGTCGCTTCCGATCAGCCGCTGCTGATCGCCGACGGCCTGTCGAAGCGCTACGGCCGGATTGATGCGTGCCGCGGCGTGTCGTTCGAACTCTTCCCCGGCGAAGTGCTGGCGATCGTCGGCGAATCCGGCTCCGGCAAATCGACCCTGCTGCAGATGCTGTCGGGACAGATGACGCCGAGCGCCGGTCGCGTGTCGTATCGGATGCGCGACGGCGTGTTGCGCGATCTCGCCGAACTCGGCGAAGCAGAACGGCGCCTGCTGCTGCGCACCGATTGGGGCTTCGTGCATCAGGACCCGGCGCAGGGCCTGCGCATGGCGGTCTCGGCGGGCGCCAATGTCGGCGAACGGCTGATGGCGATCGGCTGGAACCACTACGGCAAGATTCGCAGCGTCGCCAGCGACTGGCTGGAGCGGGTCGAAATCGACACCGGCCGCATCGACGACGCGCCGCGCACCTATTCGGGCGGCATGCGGCAGCGGCTGCAGATCGCCCGCAACCTCGTCACCGATCCGCGCCTCGTCTTCATGGACGAGCCGACCGGTGGACTGGACGTCTCGGTGCAGGCGCGGCTGCTTGATCTGGTCCGCAGCCTGGTGGCCGAACTTGGGCTCGCCGCGATCGTCGTCACCCACGATCTGGCGGTGGCGCGGCTGCTGTCGCACCGCATTCTGGTGATGAAATCCGGCCGCGTCATCGAGACCGGGCTGACCGACCAGGTGCTCGACGATCCACGCGAACCCTATACGCAATTGCTCGTCTCCTCGATCCTTCCGGCGTGATGACCATGACCCAAACTCCCGCTCTCGTCGTCGATAACGCCCAGAAGAGTTTCGTCATGCATCTGCAGGGCGGCGTGACGCTGCCGGTGGTGCGCGGCGTCAGCTTCCAGGTTCAGCCCGGCGAATGCGTCGTGCTGTCCGGCCCCTCCGGCGCGGGCAAATCGTCGATCCTGAAAATGATCTTCGGCAATTATCGCTGCGACTCCGGCGCGATCCGTATCGCCCATGAGGGTGATACGCTCGACATCGCCACCGCGCAGCCGCGGCAGATCCTCGCCGCGCGGCGCGGCAGCATCGGCTATGTCAGCCAGTTTCTGCGCGCCGTCCCCCGCGTCGCGGCGCTCGACGTCGTGGCCGAACCGCTGATCGTGCAGGGCACCGCCCGCGAGGCGGCGCGCGAACAGGCTGGCGTGCTGCTGCGCCGGCTCAATATTCCGGAGCGGCTGTGGACGCTGCCGCCGGCGACGTTCTCGGGCGGCGAACAGCAGCGCGTCAACATCGCCCGCGGCTTCATCTCGCACACGCCGATCCTGCTGCTCGACGAGCCGACCGCATCGCTCGACGCCAAGAATCGCGCCGTGGTGGTCGAGCTGATCGCCGAGACAAAGGCGCAGGGCGCCGCGATCATCGCCATCGTGCACGACGACGAGATCCGTGAGATCATCGCGGACCGCATCGTCGACGTGACCTCGTTTGCCGCCGCCGCTTGACCAATGGAATGAACGAGACCATGAACAATTCGCAGGAGATGGTGCTGGGCAATGCCCGGCTGGTGCTGGCCGATCGGGTGATCGAACACGGCTGGGTCGCGATCGCCGACGGGGTGATTGCGGAAATCGGCGAAGGCGCCGCGCCCAACGGCGCCAAGGACATGCAAGGCGATCTGGTGATGCCGGGGCTGGTCGAGCTGCACACCGATCATCTCGAAGCGCACTACACGCCGCGCCCCAAGGTGCAGTGGAATCCGGTCGCCGCCGTGGTGTCCTACGACGGTCAGCTCGCAACCTGCGGCATCACCACGGTGCTCGACTCGCTCCGGGTGTGGCGCGAGGAAGGCGCCGAGGAGGTCGATGGCCAGGCGATCGTGCTGGCCGGCGCGATCTCGACGGCACGCGACGCGCAGCTGCTGCGCGCCGATCACTTCCTGCATCTGCGCTGCGAAATTCCGATGCCGAACGTGGTGGCCGAGGCCAAGGAGCTGATCGACCGTCCCGACATCCGGCTGATGTCGCTGATGGATCACACGCCGGGCCAGCGCCAGTTCCGCGACGAGGAAAAGCTGCGCGATTACTACCGCGGCAAGGGAGCCGGCATGACCGATGCCGAGCTCGACGTGATGTTCGCACGCCGGGTGTACTGCAAGGAGACCTACGCCGACGCCAATATGCGGGCGATCGTCGAGCTGGCGCATCGTTACGAGATTCCGCTGGCGAGCCACGACGACACCACGCCCGAGAACGTCGCCGACGCGATCCGCGACCGGGTCGCGGTCGCCGAATTCCCGACCACGCTGGAGGCGGCGCGCGAGCTGCACCAGGCCGGCATCGAAATCCTGATGGGCGCCCCCAACGTGGTGCGCGGCGGCTCGCACTCCGGCAACATCGCGGCGATCGACCTGGCGCACGAGGGACTGCTCGACATCCTGTCGTCGGACTACATCCCGTCGAGCCTGTTGATCGCGGCGCTGCAATTGCCGATGCGCGCGCCGGCGATCGATCTCGCCGCCGCGATCCGCACCGTCACCAAGGCACCGGCCGAAGCGGTCGGCCTCAACGATCGCGGCGAGGTCTCCACGGGCAAGCGCGCCGACCTGATCCGCGTCCATGTCGCACACGACGTGCCGGCGGTGCGCAGCGTCTGGCGCGAAGGACAGCGCGTGGCATGACGGATATCGCGGTGGCGGAGCAGACGACGAAACTGATCGGCCCGGGGCGGTTGGTGCTGGTGGTCGGCCCCTCCGGCGCCGGCAAGGACACGCTGATCAATGCCGCCCGCTCGCTCGGTGCCGACGACACGGCGATCGTATTTGCGCGCCGCACCGTCACCCGCGAAGCCTCTGCGGCCGAGGACAATCTGCAGGTCACGCCGGACGACTTCAGCCGCCTCGAAGCCGCCGGGGATTTCGCGCTGTCTTGGCGCGCCCACGGCCATGCCTACGGTCTGCCGCGCGGTCTCGACGACGACATCCGCGCCGGACGCACCGTGGTGGCCAACGTGTCGCGGATGGTGATCGACCCAGCGCGCAGCGCTTACGCCAATGTCGTCGTCGTGCTGATCACGGCGCCGGCCGAGGTGCTGGCCGCCCGGATCGCGGTGCGGGCCCGCGCCAGCGACGGCAGCATCACCGACCGCGTCGGGCGCAACGTTGCGGCGCATCCCGACGTCACCATCAGCAATGTCGGCGATCCGATCGCCCACGCCCAAGACTTGTTGGAGATTATCCGCCATGGACGCCCGCAGCCCTGACGACCGCCGCCCCGCCTTCCCTGCGCTCGACACGGTCGAGGCGCTGGAGGCGATCTACGGTGTGCCGAACGACGCCTCCACCGAAAAGGTGGCGCACTGGATCACGCCGCCCTATCGCACCCTGATCGAGAAATCGCCGTTCGCAGCGCTCGCCACCGTCGGACCCGAAGGACTCGACTGTTCGCCGCGCGGCGACGTCCCTGGCTTCATTCGTGTCTATGACGACACCACGCTGCTGATCCCGGATCGCCGCGGCAACAACCGGATCGATTCCTTGCGCAACGTGGTGCGCGATCCGCGCATCGCGCTGATGCTGCTGATCCCCGGCTCGACCAACGCGCTGCGCATCAACGGCCGCGGCTATGTCACGGCCGATGAGGCTTTGCGGATGTCTTTCGACGTCGAAGGCAAGGCGCCGCGCACCGTGATCGTGATGACGGTCGAGGAAATCTATTTCCAATGCGGCCGTGCGCTGATCCGCTCCGGCCTGTGGGACCCGAGCAAACAGGTCGCACAGGACACGCTGCCGACGCCCGGCGAAATCCTGGCTTCGATGACCGAAGGCCGCGTCGGCGGCGAAGCCTACGACCGCGCCTGGCCTGAACGCGCCAAGGCGTCGATGTGGTAGTGGCCGGAGCCGTTCAGGTTCCGACGGGTCGGGACATGCTGATGATTTAGTCGAATCCCGGCAACCGCCGGGCCTGTTCCCGCGTTAGCAGGGCTCAGGAGGATTCCGCCATGACGGATCACGACAACAGTCTGCAACCGGACGATTTTCCGATCGAAGTCGAGCGCTCGGCGCTGAAAACGACGGACGGAAAGACGATCGCCGAGGCGAAGACCAAGAAACTCGCCGCCGATATCGCCGACCGCCTCAACGAACAGGCGGATCGCGAGCAGCAGGATTGCTGGTCGGCTTAAGCGAATCCGGAATGCCCGATCGCATCGCACCGGTCGCTCACGCGAGGCGGATTGCCGCATCGCGTCGCGCAAAAGGTTGATAAGTCGCGACCCTCCCTTCGGCGCGGCAGCAATTTCAAACGATTCCAAAATTGCCCCCCTGGCATCGCGAGCGCGACGCGGTACAGCGGCAGCATGAGATTGATATTCGGACGACTGCACCGCTGGGCCGGGCTCCTCACCGCGGCGTTTCTGCTGTTCTCAGGCGTCACCGGCGCCGTGATCTCGTGGGACCACGAGATCGACGAGACCATCAACGCCAAGCTGTTCCACGCTGCCGCGACAGGGCCGGCGATACCGGCCATCGAGCTTGCCAAGCAGATCGAGCAGCGCGATCCGCGGGCTCGCGTGGTTTACTTCCCGATGGCCGAAGAGCCGGGCCACTCGCTGGCGTTCTTCGTGGTGCCGCGGATCGACCCGGCGACCAGCAAACGATACGCGCTCGAATATAATCAGGTGTTCGTCGACCCCGCCAACGGCGCTGAACTCGGCCGGCGCTATTGGGGCGCGGTGTGGCCGGTGACGCGCGAGACCTTCGTGTCGTTTCTCTACAAGCTGCACTACACCATGCACATCCCCGAATTCTGGGGCAGCGACCGCTGGGGGATGCGGCTGCTCGGCATCATCGCGATCATCTGGACGATCGATTGCTTCGTCGGCTTCTATCTGACGCTGCCGGCGCGTCGGCTGCTGCGGGCCGGACAGGCGCCGGCGGTGCGGCGCGAGCTCGGCAAGGGGTTCTGGGCACGATGGGCGCCGGCCTGGAAAATCAAGGCTTCGGGCAGCGCCTACCGGATCAATTTCGACATCCACCGCGCCTTCAGCCTGTGGACCTGGGCGGTGCTGTTCGTCGTCGCCTTCACGGCGTTCTCGCTGAACCTGTATTTCGAGGTGTTCTCGCCGTTGATGAAGACGGTGTCGAACTACACGCCGTCGCCGTTCGAGCAGCGCCCGTTCCGCAGCCTCGACGATCCGATCGAGCCGAAGATGAGCTTCGCCGACATCGCCGCACGCGCCACCGCCGACGGCAAGGCGCGCGGCTTCACCGAGCCGCTCGGCTCGCTGTTCTACGGCCCGGCGCACGGCGTCTATGTGGCAGGCTTCTTCAAGCCGGGCGACGAGCACGGCGCCGCCGGGGTCGGCCCGGCGCGGCTCTATTACGACAGCGAGGACGGCCGCTTCCTCGGCGAGCGGCTGCCTTGGACCGGAACCGCCGCGGACGTGTTCGTGCAGATGCAGCTCCCGCTGCATTCCGGCCGGATCCTCGGCCTGCCCGGTCGCATTCTGATCTCGGCGATGGGATTGGTGGTGGCGGCGCTGTCGGTCACCGGCGTGGTGATCTGGGCGCGCAAACGCCGCGCCCGGCTGGCGGCCAAGCGCAGCCGTCAGGCATCGGCCGGCGCCCGGCTGGCCCCGGCGGAGTAACGGCGCCACTGCGGCGCTCGTCATGCCCGCGCTTGTCGCGGGCATCCACGTCTCGAAGGCCGTGCAAGATCAAAGACGCAAAATGGCCCGAACGAGCTCGGCCATGACGCGTCGATAGGGCTTGATCGACGGCTGCTGCTCGCAGGCGCCCGTTCAGTCCTGTGCCGAGATGGTCTTGGCGAAGCGAACGCGGCAGATGCCGAGCGTTACGCCGCCGATTGCCAGCATCGCCAGCAGTTGCGGCCACACCAGATCGATGCCGGCGCCGCGATACAGCACGCCTTGCGCGAACGAGACGAACTGCGTGTTCGGCGTGAACTGCATCACGAACTGCAGCCATTGCGGCATGGTCTCGATCGGGGTGCTGGCACCGGACAGCAGATACAGGATCACGATCACCGGGATCGCCAGCAGGCCGAACTGCGGCATGGTGCGGGCATACGTCGCCAGCAGCAGGCCGAGTGCCGTCACCGAGAACATGAACAGCACCATCCCCAAAGTGAACAACGGCACCGAGCCGATAATCGGTACGCCCAGCACCCCTTTGACCATGAACTGCAGCGACAACAGTGCCGCCATCACGATCACCGCGCCGTTGGCGATGATCTTCGACAGCATGATCTCGAGCGGGTTCACCGGCATCACCAGCAGATGCTCGATGGTGCCGCGCTCACGTTCGCGAATCAGCGCGGCGCCGGTGAGAATGATCGACAGCGTCGCGATGTTGTTGATCACCTGCATCACCGAGGTGAACCAGGCCGAGTTCAGGTTGGGATTGAACTTGGCGTGCATCACCAGGTTCACAGGCGTGGTGCTGGTGCCGGAGTCCTTACGCAAGTAAGCGGCCGTCTCACGCAGCACGATGTTCTGGATGTCGACCGCGCCGTTACCGGCGATCGCCATCGCGGTGGCGTCGACATTGATCTGGATAGACGGGTTCTTGCCGGACAACGCGTCGGATTCGAATTGCGGCGGGATCTCCACGACGAACACGTAGCGGCCGCTGTCCATCGCCGAATCGATCTCGGACGGGCTGATCTGCTCGGCGGCACGGAACAGCGGCGGCAGCATCGCAGCAGCGATCCGCCGCGACAGCTCGGAGTGATCCTCGTCGACCACCGCGACCCGCGCGGCCTCGACTTCCAGCTTGGCGCCGGTCGCGATCGTGTAGATCGCGACGCTGAACACGTAGACAATGAAGCCGAGCAGGATCGGGTCGGCCCACAGACTGCGCAGCTCCTTGCCGGTGAGACGATAGATGTGTCGCAACATCGAGCCCATCGTCACGCCTCCTGCTTGCGCAGCACCAGAATGGCGCAGATCAGATAAGTCAGACCGAATCCGAACAGCACCAACAGGTTCGGCGACAGCATCCAGAACCCCATGCCCTTGGTGAAGGCGCCGATACTGACCTCCTGGAACCAGGCCGCGGGAAACGCCTCGCCGAACAATCGCCCGATCTGCGACAGCGACGACACCGGCACCAACAGACCGGAGAAGTTGACGGCCGGGATGATCGAGATGATCGCGACCACGAAGATGGCGGCGATCTGAGTGCGCAGGAACGACGAGAACAACACACCGAGCGCGGTGGTGGAGAACACGTAGAGCAGCGCCCCGCCGACCAAAGCCGTCCACGACCCGCGAACCGGAACACCGAAGATCACCATCGCCCCGACCAGCAGCAGCACGAAGCTGAAGAACGACAGCAGGGCGTAGGGCAGCTGCTTGCCGAGCAGGAACTCGGTCGCTGTGACCGGCGTCGAGCGGAAGTTGGAGATCGAGCCGACTTCCTTTTCGCGGACGACGCCGACCGCGGTCAGCATCGCCGGGATCAGCATCAGGATCAGCGTGATCACGCCAGGAATGATCGAATACACGCTCTTGAACGCCTGATTGTAGCGAAACCGGGTTTCGATATTGATCGGCGAGGCCGGCGACGCCATCGCATGGCGCCGATACTGCTCGGCAAGATAGGCCTGCGACAGCCCGGTAACGTAGGAGCGGATGGTCTCGGCGCGGAACGGCATCGAGCCGTCGATCCACACCGCGACTTCCGGAGACTTGCTGGTCAGCAAGTCGCGGCCGAAGCCGTGCGGTACTTCGATCACCAGCTTGAGTTCGCCGCTGGCGAGACGCCGGTCGATGTCGGCCGCGGAGGCGATGTCGGGCGCCTGCTTGAAGTAGCGCGAACCGGAAAAGCTCTCCAGCAGTTCGCGGCTTTCCAGCGTGTTGTCCTGATCGTAGACCGCGTAGGTCAAATTCTCGACGTCGAACGAAATGCCGAATCCGAAAGTCAGCATCAGGACCAGCGGGCCGAGAATCGCAAACGCGAGCCGCAGCCGGTCGCGCAGGATCTCCATGGTCTCGCGGCGGGCATAGGCCCACAGCCGCGCCGGATCGAACCGCCGCAGCTTGGCCGCGGCCTCGCGCGGCGCCGCCAGGCTGGTCTCCTCGCCGTCGCGCTGCGCGCCGGTCGCTTCTTCCAGATAGGCGATGAAGGTCTGTTCGAGATCGGCGGCGCCGCGGCGCGCCACCAGCTCGTGCGGCGCGCCGACCGCCAGCACCTTGCCGGCGTGCATCAGCGATATCCGATCGCAGCGCTCGGCCTCGTTCATGAAGTGGGTGGAGATGAAGATGGTGACGCCGTCCTGGCGCGACAGCGCGATCAACATCCGCCAGAACGAATCCCGCGCCACCGGATCGACGCCGGAGGTCGGCTCGTCGAGGATCAGCACTTCGGGGCGGTGGATCACCGCGACCGCGAGCTGCAGCCGCTGACGCAGGCCGAGCGGCAGACCGTCGGGCCGGGCATCGGCGACGTCGGCGAGATCGAACCGCGCCAGCATTTCGGCGACGCGATCCGGAATCTGCGCGCTCGGCAGCTCGAACAATTGCGCATGCAGCAGCAGGTTCTGCCGCACTGTCAGTTCGGCGTAGAGCGAAAAGCTCTGCGACATGTAGCCGACACGCTTGCGGGTCGCCATGTCGGAGGCGTCGAGCACCTCGCCGAACAGCCGCGCCTCGCCTTCGCTCGGCGTCAGCAGGCCGGTCAGCATCTTCATCGTGGTCGACTTGCCGCAGCCGTTGGAGCCGAGGAAGCCGAAAATCTCGCCGCGCTTGATCTGGAAGTTGACGTGATCGACCGCGGTGAAATCGCCGAACCGGCAGGTCAGGTTCTGGGCTTCGATCGCGTAGCCGTCGCCGCTGTCCGGCAGCGGCGGCAATACGACGTCGGCATAATCGCCGCGCATCTCCGCCGGCAGCAGCGCGATGAAGGCGGCGTCGAGTGTCGGCTGCTTGGTCTGCGCCCGCAGCTCGGCCGGCGTGCCGGCGCCGATGATCTTGCCGTCGTTGAGGGCGGCGAGCCAGTCGAACCGCTCGGCCTCTTCCATATAGGCGGTCGCGACCAGCACGCTCATCTGCGGACGGCGCTTCCGGATGCGGTCGATCAATTCCCAGAACTGCCGACGCGACAGCGGGTCGACGCCGGTGGTCGGCTCGTCGAGGATCAACAGGTCCGGATCGTGGATCAGCGCGCAGCACAGCGACAGCTTCTGCTTCATGCCGCCGGACAATTTGCCGGCGGGCCGATCGCCGAACGGCGACAGCCCGGTGGCGCTCAGCAATTCGGCGATGCGCGCCTTGCGCTCGGCCGTGCCCTGACCGAACAGCCGGCCGAAGAAGTCCAGATTCTCGAACACCGACAGGGTCGGATACAGGTTACGTCCGAGCCCCTGCGGCATGTAGGCGATCCGCGCCGCGCTTGCGGCGCGGTGACGGGCGTCGCGCATATCGCCGTCCAGCGCCATCACCTCGCCGGTCTGAATCCGGCGCACGCCGGCGATCAGCGCCAGCAGCGTCGATTTGCCGACGCCGTCGGGCCCGATCAGGCCGACCATCTTGCCGGCGGGCAATTCCAGCGTGACGTCGTCCAGCGCATGTGTCGCACCATAGGTGTGAGTGACATGCGTGAGACGCGCGGCGAAGCCGGTCATTGCGGCAGCTTGACCTTGAGATTATCCGGCCATGGCTTGTCGCTGTCCGTGCGCAAATACGCCATGCCGCGCACACCGGTCTTCACCTCGCGCTCGTATTTGCGCAGCAGGTCCGGCGGCAGCGTCAGCTTGACGCGGAACATCAGCTTTTCGCGCTCGTCCTTGGTCTCGACCGCTTTCGGGGTGAACTGCGCCTCGCTGGCCACGAAGGTGACCTTCGCCGGCACCACATATTGCGGGATCGCATCCAGAATCAGTCGGGCGTCGGAGCCGTAAGCCAATCCGGCGGCGACGCTCGCCGGTACGAACACCGTCATGTAGACGTCGGTGAGATCGACCAGCGTCAGCACGCGGGAGCCGGCCCCGAGCACTTCGCCGGCCTGCGCCAGCTTGTACTGGATGCGGCCGCGGCGCGGCGCCTTCAACTGCATGTCGTCGAGCACGGTCTTGATCCGCGCCACCTCGGCGCGCGCGGCATCGATCGCCGCCGTCGCATCGCTGAGGCTGGCCTTCGCGGCGATCAGCGCCGCATCGGCGACGTTCTGCGCGGACTGGCGCTGGTCGCGGATTTCCGCGGTGGAGAAGCCTTTCTCGAACAGCGCCTCGGCGCGGCCGAGCTGCTGAGCCGCCAGCTTCTGCTCGCTCTCCCGCTGCAGCACCATCGCTTCGGCCACCGCCTTGCTCTGCACGGCGCGGCGCTCCTGCGCTTCGGCGGCGAGGAGCTGGGCCTGAATGTCGGAGACGTCCATCTTCACCAGAAGCTGGCCCTTCTCGACCTCGTCGCCCTCCTTCACCAGCACTTCGGCGATCCGGCCAGCCAGCTTGGTGGCGATCTCGACCTGCTCCGATTCCAGCCGGCCGTTGGCCGAGGCGAAGCCCGCGGGCAGCCGCTTGGGCATCAGCTTCTGGATCAGCTTGTCGAATTTGTCGTCGGCATGGGCCGGGAGCGGGCCCGCCAGAACACCAACACCGAGGCAGAAAACGCTGAACAGCCGGACACCGCGGCGGGTCGGGTGAAAGATCGTCATCATACGGCTCCGGAATCACGGACTGAACAGTGAATGCCCCCACCCCAGCTATCCCTCCGTTCGATCAAGGCCAATTCCGCTTTGAACCGGATTGTCGGCGAAGCCTATTCGCAGTATTGAACACAGTTGTTCAAATCAGATCAAGTGTGTCCAAGGACCGTGTCGAGCCCCGCACAGCGGCAGATCTATCTGGCGGCGATGCAATTGTTCGCCGAGCGCGGGCTGACGCAGATCAGCGTCACCGATCTGGCCCAGGCGGCCGGTGTCGCGCGGGGGACAGTCTACAATAACCTCGGCGACCTCACCGGCCTGTTCGACCTGGTGGTGACCAATCTGGCCGGCGAACTGAATCCCCGGCTGACCGTAGCGCTGGCGGATTGCCACGATCCGGTGCGGCGTCTCGCGACTTGGATGCGGCTGTTGATCCGCCAGGCGCACGAAGAGCCCCGGCTCGGCCGGTTCGTCTGCCGGTTCGGCATGAGCTCCACGACGCTGCGGGTGGTCTGGGATGGACGGCCGCTCGACGACCTCGCCACAGGGCTGGCGCAACGCGGCCATGCCCTCAGTCCCGCCCAACTGGCGTCGGCGACCAATTTCATCTCCGGCGCCATGCTGGGCGCGATCTTCACCATCCTCGATGGCCATCGCACCTGGTCCGAAGCTGCGGCCGAGACGGTGGAGTGGGTGCTGGTGGGGCTCGGCGTGTCGCGCGACGAAGCACGGAACCTGGCGGTCGGCGATCTGCCGCCGCTGCCCGAGTGATCACAGCGCCGAGACGACGCGGCCCGCGGCGTTGAACTTACCGCCTCCCGGTCTTATGGCTGGGCGATGCAAAGCTCCCTCCTCACCGCACCGCCGCTGATGACCCGGTTCCGCCCCGTGACCGCGGCGATGCGTAAGCCTGCGCCGTTTCTGCCGATGAGCCGCGCCGAGATGGATAAGCTCGGCTGGGACGCCTGCGACATCGTGCTGGTGACTGGCGACGCTTACGTCGACCATCCGAGCTTCGGCATGGCGATCATCGGCCGCCTGCTCGAATCCCAGGGGTTCCGCGTCGGCATCATCGCGCAGCCGGATTGGCAGTCCGCCGAACCGTTCAAGGCACTCGGCAAGCCACGCGTGTTCTTCGGCGTCACCGGCGGCAACATGGACTCGATGGTCAACCGCTACACGGCGGACCGCCGCTTGCGCCACGACGACGCCTACACGCCGAACGGCGAAGGCGGCAAGCGGCCGGACCGCTGCACGCTGGTCTATGCCCAGCGCTGCCGCGAAGCCTTCAAGGACGTGCCGATCATCCTCGGCGGCATCGAAGCCTCGCTGCGGCGGATCGCGCATTACGATTACTGGTCCGACAAGGTCCGCCGCTCGGTGTTGGCGGACGCCAAGGCCGATCTGTTGCTCTACGGCAATGCCGAGCGCGCCGTGGTCGAGGTCGCGCATCGGCTCGCCGCCGGCGAAGCGCCGCGCGAACTCGACGACATCCGCGGCGTCGCGCTGTTCCGCCGCGTGCCGGAGAACTACACGGAACTACACGCCGACGATCTCGACGCCGCCGACGAGGGCGCACGCCAAGAGCGCGGCGACGTGGTGATCCGGCTGCCCTCCTGCGAGCAGGTCGAGCAGGACAAGGAAGCCTATGCCCGCGCCTCGCGGGTGCTGCACCGGGAGAGCAATCCCGGCAACGCGCGGCCGCTGGTGCAGCGCCACGGCGACCGCGACCTGTGGCTCAATCCGCCGCCGATCCCGCTGACCACCGAGGAAATGGACTCGGTCTACGATCTTCCTTACGCCCGCGCGCCGCATCCGTCTTACGGCAGCGCCAAGATCCCGGCGTGGGACATGATCAAGACCTCGGTGACGATCATGCGCGGCTGCTTCGGCGGCTGCACCTTCTGCTCGATCACCGAGCACGAGGGCCGCATCATCCAGAGCCGCTCCGAAGGCTCGATCCTGCAGGAGATCGAAAAGATCCGCGACAAGACGCCGGGCTTCACCGGCGTGATCTCCGACATCGGCGGCCCGACCGCCAACATGTACCGGATGGCCTGCAAGGACCCGAAGGTCGAAGCCGCCTGCCGGCGGCCGTCCTGCGTATTTCCGGAGATCTGCCCGAACCTCAACACCTCGCACGACGACCTGATCCGGCTGTACCGCAAGGCGCGCGAGGTCAAGGGCGTCAAGAAGGTGATGGTGGCGTCGGGGGTGCGCTACGATCTCGCGGTGAAGAGCCCGGCCTATATCAAGGAGCTGGTGAGCCATCACGTCGGCGGTTACTTGAAGATCGCGCCCGAGCACACCGAGCGCGGCCCGCTCGACAAGATGATGAAGCCCGGCATCGGCGCCTATCATCGCTTCAAGCAGATGTTCGAGGCCGCCGCTAAGCAGGCCGGCAAGCAGTATTACCTGATCCCGTATTTCATCGCGGCGCATCCCGGCACGCGAGATGAGGACATGATGAACCTCGCGCTGTGGCTGAAGCGCAATCGCTACCGCGCCGACCAGGTGCAGACCTTCCTGCCGTCGCCGATGGCGACCGCGACCGCGATGTATCACAGCGGCGTCAACCCGCTGCGCGGCGTGCGCCACGGCGCCAGCGAGCCGGTAGAAGCGATCAAGGGCCTGCGGCAGCGCCGGCTGCATAAGGCGTTCCTGCGCTATCACGATCCGGACAACTGGCCGGTGCTGCGCGACGCGCTGAAGGCGATGGGCCGTGCCGACCTGATCGGTTCACGGCCCGATCAGCTCGTGCCGGCGCATCAGCCGCCCGGCACCGGCAAGGCCGCCGGCACCCGCCGCCCGCTACGCGGCGACGGACCGAAGCCGCAGCGCTTCACCACCAAGGGCGTGCGGCTGGTGAAGTAACCGCCGCCATCGCAAGTCGCGGGCTTACGTCAGCAGCCCGCGCTTGCCTTCCTTCCAGCGCGCGAATTCGGTCTGCAGCACCGAGACGTGCTCGTCCTCTTCGGCGGCGAGCTCGCGATAGAGCTGGCGTTCGACCGATCCGTCCGGCGTCTCGCCGACCCGGGTCTTGAAGAACGAGGCGGCGCGCCGCTCGAACTCGATCGCGGCTTCGAACAGCGTGGTCGGATCGCCGATCTGTCCTTTGACGCCGGCCATGATCGCCGCGGTGCCGAGGTGGAAGCCTTCGGTCGCCTGCGGAATCGCCACATGATAGCGATTGGCTAGCGTCGTCATGTGCTCCTCTTCCATCTCGGCGAAGCTCAGGAACAGCTCCTGCAAGGTCGGATCTGAGGTTTCCTTGGCGGCGCGCGCATAGAACGCGCGGCCACCGAGTTCGATTTCGAACGCGGTGCGGATCGCCGCCAGCCCCGCTTCGTCGCTGACGCCGGCGCGGTCGAGCGGCTGCAGCTTGCCACCGCAATGCGGGCACATGCCGTAGGGGAACGCGAAGCCTTCGCTGACCTTGGCGCAATCGTCGCAGCGCCACTGCAGCTCGGAGCCGGCGCAGCAGATGTACTCCTCCGGGCCTTCCAGCTGCTGGTGACACTTCGGGCAATGCGCCACGCCTTCCTCCTCGATCGGCGGCGCCAGCTTGCCGGCGACGAAGTCGTCGGCGTCCTGCGCCGTAATGGGCCATTTGGTCTTGTTCAGCCGCAGCCAGGCGGCGATCGACTTGGCGGCGCGGCGGCCCGCGCTCATCGCCAGGATCACGGTCGCACCGCCGGTGACGATGTCGCCGCCGGCGAACACGCCCGGCATGTTGGTCGACTGGGTGTCGTCGTCGGCCGCGATGTTGCCCCACTTGTTGAGCTCGAGCCCCGGCGTCGCCTGACCGATGATCGGATTGGGCTTGGTGCCGAGCGCGTAGATCACCGTGTCGCATTCGAGCTCGATGAACTCGTCGAGCGGCACGGGCTTGCGGCGACCCCGTTCGTCGGCCTCGCCGAGCTCCATCTTCTGCAGCCGCACCGCGCGGACGTCGCCGCTCTCGGTGACGAGAATCTCCACCGGCGAATGCAGGAAGAAGAAGTCGACGCCTTCCTCCTTGGCGTGGCGGATTTCTTCGATGCGGGCCGGCGCCTCGGCCTCCGACCGGCGATAGACGCAGCGCACCGTCGCGGCGCCGACGCGGCGGGCGACGCGCAGGCAATCCATCGCGGTGTTGCCGGCACCGATTACGATCACGCTGTTACCGACGCTGACCGGCGTGTCGAGATACGGGAAGCGATCGCCGCCCATCAGATTGATACGGGTGAGGAATTCGTTGGCCGAATAGACCCGGCCGGCGAATTCGCCGGGGATACCCAGGAAGGTCGGCGCACCGGCGCCCGCCGCGACGAACACCGCGTCGAAGCCGCGGCCGTTCATCAACTGTTCGATCGTGAAGGTCTTGCCGACGACCTTGTTGGTCTCGAACTTGACGCCGATATCCTTCAGCCGCTGGATTTCGCGGTCGATGATGTCGCGCGGCAACCGGAACGACGGAATGCCGTATTGCAGCACGCCGCCGAGCACATGCAGCGCCTCATAGACCGTGGTTTCGACATTGTAGCGGGTGAGATCAGCGGCGGCGGCAAGGCCGGCCGGACCGGAGCCGACGATTGCAACCTTGCCGATCGTCTTGGACAGATCGATCGGCTTGCTCTTCGGCGCCCGCGCATTGTCGCCGACGAAACGCTCGAGCCGACCGATCGCGACCGGCTCGTGCTTCTTGTACTTGCGGATGATGCACTGCGCTTCGCACTGCGTCTCCTGCGGGCAGACCCGGCCGCAGATCGACGGGAAGATGCTCGACTGATAGATCGTCTCCAGCGCCGCATCGAAGTCGCGGAACAGGATGTTCCGAATGAATACCGGAATGTCGATCCCGACCGGGCAGCCGGCCACGCAAGTCGGCGTGATGCACTGAATGCAGCGCTCGGCTTCCTGCAGCGCTTCCTCGACCGAATAGCCGAGATTGACTTCCTTGAAATTGGCGGCGCGCTCGTGGGCGTCACGCTCCGGCATCGGGGTCTGATGCGGCGGCAGCGTCGCCAGTTTCTTGTAGTTGCGCTTGCCCTCGACGATCAGCTGCTTTTCGAGATTGCAGACATGGGCGAAATGTTCGTTCGCCTTGTCTTCCTCGGTCTTGAAACGCTTCTGGCGGGCGTGCAGCTCGTGGAAGTCGACCTTGTGGCCGTCGAAATCCGGGCCGTCGACGCAGGCGAACTTCACTTCATTGCCGACCGTGACCCGGCACGAGCCGCACATGCCGGTGCCGTCGACCATGATCGTATTCAGCGACACCATGGTCTTGACGCCGTGCGGACGGGTGGTCTCGACGCAGGCGTGCATCATCGGCATCGGGCCGATCGCCACCACCTTGTCGGGCTTCTGCTGGGTGATCACCCGCTCCAGCGCCGCGGTGACCAAGCCTGCCTCGCCGTAGCTGCCGTCGTCGGTGCAGATGATCAGTTCGTCGGCGAACTCGCGGAACTTGTCTTCCCAGAACACCAGATCCTTGGTGCGGAATCCCATGATCGCGGTGGTGCGCGCGCCGGACTGTTTGAAGGCGCGGAGCTGCGGGAAAATCGGCGCGACGCCGAGGCCGCCGCCGACGAACACCACGTGATCGACCTTGTCGATATGCTGCGGCAGGCCGAGCGGACCGACGAAGTCTTCGAACGCCTCGCCTTCCTTGAACTTGTCGCGCATCTCGCGCGTGGTCTTGCCGAGCGCCTGGACCACGACGGTCACCAGCCCCTTGTCGCGATCGAAGTCGGCGACGGTGAGCGGAATGCGCTCGGCGCCGTCGTAAAGACGGAGCATCACGAAATGGCCGGGCTCGGCGGAAGCCGCGATGTCCGGCGCCTCGACGTCCCACAGGAAAGTCGCGTCCGAGAACTGCTCGCGTCGCACAATACGATACATGATGTCAGCACAGATTGGTCCGAGGCCGGCGAGCGGCGTCGTCAGGTGACGGGAAAGCGGCTCAAAATACCCAAGGAGCGCCAAATTGATTTGACCTCGGTCATGTCCGGTCTGGCGCCGCACGCTCGCGAACGGCGCGATCACGCAGAAATGTGCCGCCGCGGTTCGCCCGGCAGGCGAGCGCATGACCGGCATGCGAAGGCGACCCGGCTTGCGGCCTTCGACCAAGGTCTAATGGGGGCGCCCCACTGAACTAATCAGGATCCCGGTCGCGTTCGTCGCGGCCCGTCATATCGGCCGCCTGCAAGTAACACCGCTGCCGTGAGGGCTCCGGCCAGACTGCATCAGGACCGTGGCCGGCTGTGCGGCGCCTCGTGGATCGCGGGACCGGCGCCGAGCTTGACATCGAGGTCGCCGATAGCGTGATGCTGATCGACCACATGTCCGTTCCGGACAGATCATTCGATCAAGCACGCGTCGCTCGCATCCGCCGCGACGTGGTGCGGAGCGCACGATGACAAACCTTCCCCGCTCGAAAACCGCCGTCGTGATTCGGCACGTCCTGTTCGAAGACCTCGGCTACTTCGCACCCGTCCTCACCGCGGCCGGCTACGACATCCGCTACGTCGATCTCGATCAGACACCATTCTCGGCCATCGATCCCGAACAGCCCGATCTGTTGATCGTGCTCGGCGGACCGATCGGCGTCTATGAAGGCGACGTTTATCCGTACCTGCTCGAGGAGCGCCGGATTCTGGCGGCGCGGCTGGCCGCGAATCGACCGACCTTCGGTATCTGCCTCGGCGCCCAGCAGATCGCCGCGACGCTCGGCGCCACCGTTGCTCCGATGGGCCACAAGGAAATCGGATTCGGAGCGTTGACGCTGACCGATGCAGGACGGCGCGGACCGCTCCGGCATCTCGACGGCATCCCGGTGCTGCATTGGCACGGCGACGCGTTCCAGATTCCCGCCGGCGCCGAGAACCTCGCCACCACCGCGCTGTGCGCCACGCAGGGCTTCGCGATCGGCCGCAATGTGCTGGGGCTGCAGTTTCACCCTGAAGTCGAAGTCGATCACGGCATCGAACGCTGGCTCACCGGGCATGCGGCGGAGCTGTCGGGAGCCGGCATCGATCCGCGCGCGCTGAGGGCGCAGGCGCAAGCCATCCCATCCGACGCGCACCTCGCCGGGCAGCGGATGTTCGAGGAATGGCTCTCGCAGATCGGTTGACGCCCGAAGACATCGAGCGGTGCGGCGGCGATCCGGCGCGCGGCGCTACGGACCGGCCTCGAGCGTCAGCGTGAACACCGCGCCGCCGCCGGCTCGATTAGCGGCGACCAGCGTGCCGCCGTGCTCGCGGGCGATGCCGTAGCTGATCCACAGGCCGAGCCCGGTGCCCTCGCCGACCGGCTTGGTAGTGAAGAACGGTTCGAAAATCTTGTCGATCATGCCGTCCGGCAGACCCGGGCCGTTGTCGGCGACCGCGATCGCCACCTCGTCGTTCTGACGCTTGGCCGAAATCTCGATCCGCGGCGCGGCGTGGCCGCGCAGCGCATCGATCGCGTTGTCGACCAGATTGACCATGATCTGGTGAAACTGGCCTTCATTGCCGATCACCGTCACGTCGGGCGCGATGTCGAAAACGAGGTCGACACGGCCGGGCTTGGCGCGCGCCGCCCAGCGCGCCGCGGTCCGCACGATGCGGTCGACGTCGATCGGCTGGGTCTCGCCGGTGCGCGGAAAACTCAGTCGGCGCAGGTTCTTCACCACGTCCGAGACCCGCATCGCGCCTTCCAGCGTGCCCTCGATCAGCGACGCGTAGTCGGCGAGCAGCGCATCGATCTTCAAGCGGCGGCGCAGTTCGTCGATCTCGGCCGGATCGGCGCCGCCGTGGATCGCCGTCAGATACGCCGCCATCCGCTCGCGGTAACGCTCCAGCATGTGGATGTTGCCGTAGATGAAGCTGATCGGATTGTTGAGTTCGTGGGCGACGCCGGCGACCAGGCGGCCGAGGCTCGCCATCTTCTCCTGCTCGACGAGCTGGCGCTGGGCGCGCTGCAGCTCGCTGTGCGCGGTGTGCAGCGCCTCGTAGGCGCGGCGCAGCTCGCCGATCGGCCGCCCGGTCAGCACCGTGCCGACACGATGGCCGGCCTGATCGCAGCGCGTCGCGCCGTTGATAGCGTAGAGATCCGATAGCCCGTGCGCGGTGACGAAGCGGATTTCCAGCGCGATCTCCGAAGACGACGACGCGCGCAGCAATTCCTCGATCCGGGCCCGGTCGGCGGCATCGACCAGATCGCCCAGCGGGCGCTCGACCACCGCCTCGGCCGGCGTCGCCAACAGCCGCACCGCCGCCGGATTGATCTGCAGCACGATGCCGTTGCGGTCGCAGACGATCAGGATGTCGGAGACCGACTCGATGACGCTGGAGATGAACGCCTGCGCTTCCTCCAGCGCGGTGTTTTTCTCTTCGAGATCGGTCTCGTAGCGCAACAGGTCCGCGTAGACCTCGTCCATCTTGCGGATCACTTCGATCCAGGCCGCCTCCTGGTCGCCGTCGAGCGGCGACAACAGAGGCGAACCGACGCGCTCGATCAATCGTTCGCCGGGTGCGATGCGATCAGGCATCGTCGCTGAGGCCCTTGCGCAGATCGTAGCGGCCGAGCTTGTTGCGCAGCCCGACGCGCGACAGGCCGAGCTCGCCGGCGACGCGGCTGATGTTGCCGCCGTGGCGATCCAGTGCCTCGATGATCATGTGGCGCTCCAGCGCCTCGATATTGGTCTTCAGGGTCGCGCTGCCATGATGCGAGGACTGCAGGCGGATCGGTTCGCTGCCGTTGCGGATCCGCGCCGACAGATCGGATTCCTGCAGCCAACCGTCGTTGGTCAGCACCACCATCCGCTGGATTTCGTTCTGCAGTTCGCGGACGTTACCGGGCCAGTCGTAGTGCCGCATCCGCGCCAGCGCGCCGGGTGTGAAGCCGTCGACGGCGCGGCCGTAGGATTTGGTGACGTCGGCCAGCACCTTGGCGGCGATCAACGGCACGTCCATCGGCCGCTCGCGCAGCGACGGCATGTGCAGCGGAAACGCCGCCAGCCGATAAAACAGATCGCGGCGGAAGCGGCCGGCGCGGACTTCGGCCTCGAGGTCACGGTTGGTGGCGGCGACGATGCGGACGTCGACCTTGCGCACGCGCTGCGCGCCGAGGGGGCGGATCTCGCTCTCCTGCAGCACCCGCAGCAGCTTGACCTGGAACGCCGGCGACGTCTCGCCGATCTCGTCGAGAAAGATCGTGCCGCCGTCGGCGACTTCGAACAGTCCGACACGATCCTGATAGGCGCCGGTGAAGGCGCCCTTCTTGCAGCCGAACAGCTCGCTTTCCAAAAGCTCGTCCGGCAGCGCGCCGCAATTCTCGACCACGAACGCCTTGCCGGAGCGCGCCGAGCCGTAATGGATCGCGCGCGCCAGCAGTTCCTTGCCGGTGCCGCTCTCGCCGGTAATCAGCACCGAGATGTCGAATTCGGCGGCGCGCTTGCCGAGCTCGATCACCTCGGCGAGCGGGCTGTCGGGCGCGTGCACGATGCGGTCGAAATCGTACAGCCTGCGGGCCACGCCGCGCTTTTCGGTGACGACTCGCTGCACCCGCTCCGGCGTCAGCTTGACGTCGATATTGGCGGTCTCGGTTTCCTTCTGCAGCCGGAACAGCTCGACCGCGCCGCGCACGATGTCGAGCAGCCGGTCCGGATGCCACGGCTTGGCGATGTATTGGTACACCCCCGCCTCGTTGATGCCGGCGATGATGTCTTCGGAGTCCGAATAGCCGGAGATGATCATCCGCACCGGATCGGGCCAGGTCTCGCGAACGTGCTTGAGGAAGTCGACGCCGGTCTCGTACTGCATCCGCTGGTCGCACAGGATGGCGTGGACGATCTCGCTTTCCAGCACGCGCCGCGCCTCGCCGGCATCCTTGGCGCAGATCACCTCGAACTCGTCGCTCAGCACGCGCTTCAGCGATTCCAGCGAGCGGATCTCGTCGTCGACCACCAAAACCGTCGCCTGACCGCTCATCGTCCTCGTTCCATCACTCACAAGACCAGTCTAACGCCTTCAGCAAATCCGCGGCAATTGCTCGCCCGAGAGCCAGTCGACGATCCGCCCGCCGCCGAACGAGGTGGTCATCTGCACGAAGTGATGATCGTCGGCGATCACCTCGCCGATCAGCGCCGCATCGCGCCCGAGCGGATGCGCCCGCATCGCGGCAAGCACGGTCTCGGCCGCCTCGGGCGCCACGATGGCGATCAGCTTGCCTTCGTTGGCGACATAGAGCGGATCGAGCCCGAGCAGTTCGCAGGCGGCCGCCACTTCGGCCCGGACCGGCATCACGTCCTCGTCGAGCCGGAACCCGACGCCGGATTGCTGCGCCAGTTCGTTCAGTGTCGCCGCCACCCCGCCGCGGGTCGGATCGCGCATCACCCGCAGCCCTTGCGGAGCCGCCGCCACCATCGCGGCGACCAATTCGTGCAGCGCGGCGCTGTCGGACTGGATCGAGGTCTCGAAGGCGAGGTTCTGGCGCTGCGACATCACCGCGACGCCGTGGTCGCCGATGAAGCCGGACAGCAGCACCTTGTCGCCCGGCTGCGCCCGGTCGGACGACAGTACCAGCTCGCGCGGCGCGATGCCGACACCGGTGGTGGTGATGAACACGCCGTCGGCCTTGCCGCGCTCCACCACCTTGGTGTCGCCGGTGACGATCGGCACACCGGCGGCACGCGACGCCGCCGCCATGCTGTCGGCGATCCGCTTCAGATCGGCGAACGCAAAGCCCTCCTCGATAATGAAGCCGGCGGACAGATACAGCGGCTTGGCGCCGGCCATCGCCACGTCGTTGATGGTGCCGTGCACGGCGAGCGAGCCGATGTCGCCGCCGGGAAAGAACAGCGGCGACACCACATAGCCGTCGGTGGTCATCACCATCCGGCCGCCGCCGACTTCGAACGCCGCCTGATCGTTGCCGGCGCGCAGCATCGGATTGTCGAACGCGGCGTGGAAGATCTCGCCGATCAGATGCGCCATCGCCCGGCCGCCGGCGCCGTGTGACAGATCCACCCGGCCGTTCTTGAGATCGAGCTTGCGCCGCCGGATGTCGCTGCTCATGCCACGTTCCTCCGTGCATGGTCGCGGAAGCGGCCATAGGTCCAGTGCGCCGCGCAGGCGCCTTCCGACGACACCATGCAGGAGCCCATCGGGGTTTCCGGCGTGCACAGCGTGCCGAACAATTTGCAGTCGGTCGGCCGCTTGATGCCGCGCAGGATGGTGCCGCATTCGCATGCCGGATTGTCGGCGGCGGAGATCTCCGCCATCGCGAAGCGCTGCTCGGCGTCGAAATCGCGATACGCCGCGCGCAGCCGCAGTCCGCTGAGCGGCACTGCGCCGAAGCCGCGCCACTCGAAGCTGTCGCGCAGTTCGAAGATCGCGTCGACTTCGGCCTGGGCGATCGTATTGCCCTCCGGCGTCACCGCGCGGATGTATTGGTTCTCGACCTCATGACGGCCGTCATTGACCTGGCGGATCAACATCAGGATCGCCTGCATCACGTCGAGCGGTTCGAAGCCGGCCACCACCACCGGCTTTTCGAACTCGCTAGCGAACGGCGCGAACGCATCCGAGCCGATCACCGCGCTGACATGCGCCGGACCGACGAAGCCGTCGAGCTTTGGGCCGGGCTGGCCGTCGAGATCGGGGTGTTCAAGGATGCCGCGGATCGCCGGCGGCGTCAGGACATGGTTGCAGAACACCGTAAAGTTGCCGAGCCCCCGCGCCTGCGCCAGTTTGATCGCCAGCGCGGTCGGCGGCGTGGTGGTTTCGAACCCGATGGCGAAGAACACCACCTGGCGCTCCGGCTCGGCCTGCGCGATCGCCAGCGCATCCAGCGTCGAATACACCATGCGGATGTCGGCGCCGGCCGCCTTGGCGCGCAGCAGCGAGGCGCTGTGCGAGCCCGGCACCCGCATCAGATCGCCATAGGTGCACAGCGTCACCTCCGGCCGCATCGAAAGCTGGATCGCCATGTCGATGCGGCCGACCGGCAGCACGCAGACCGGGCAGCCGGGGCCGTGTACCATACGCACGTTCGCCGGCAGCAGGTCTTCGAGGCCGTAGCGCGAGATCGCGTGCGTATGCCCGCCGCAGAACTCCATGAAGTGATAGCTGCGCGCCGGATCGGCCGCCTGCGCAATCGCGGCGGCGATCCTGCGCGCGACGTCGCCGTCACGGTATTCGTCGACGTATTTCATTGCGCGGCCTCCGCGAGCTGTCCCATTTCGGCGAGCAGCGCCAGCGTCTGCCTGGCCTCCTCCGGATCGATCCGCGTCAGCGCGAAGCCGACATGGACCACGACGTAGTCGCCGACCGCGACGCCTTCGACCAGCGCGACCGAGATCACCTTGCTGACGCCGTCGAGCGATACCCGCGCCATCTGGTCGGGCAGTAATTCAACGACTTCGGCGGGAATGGCGAGGCACATCAGCGCGTCTCCTGTTCGGCAATGAGTTGGCCGGCGATCCACGCCTGGCCGAGACTGAGTCCGCCGTCGTTCGGCGGCACCTGCCGGGCCAATAGCGGCGTCAGCCCGGCCGCGCGCAGCCGCGCGGCGAGATCTTCGCTCAGCACGCGATTGAGGAAACAGCCGCCGCCGAGCGCGATCGTGGTGAGTCCGGTTTGCTCTGCGGCCTGCACGGCCCAATCGGCGAGCGCCGCGGCAAGCGTGCCGTGGAACAGCTCGGCGCCGTCCTGCGCGTCCGGCCGCCCGGCGAGGTGCGCGAGCAGCGGCGAGAGATCGAGCGTGCCGGCGCCGATCTCCCAGCCGCCGCCCAGCACGCGCGGGCATTTCACCAGCGCCTCGAGCTGCATGGCCGCCTGGCCTTCGTAACCTTGTGTCGTGCAAACCCCGAGCAGACCGGCGGCGGCATCGAACAGCCGGCCGGCGCTGGTGGTCGTGGCGCAACCACGGCTGGCGAGCATTGCGGCCAGCGCCGCCGCGCGCGGCTGATCGGCGAAGCGTGCGGCGATCTCCTCGCCCCGCCCGAGTGCCGCCAACGCCGCCGCCGCCATCCGCCACGGTTCGCGCGCAGCCGCATCGCCCCCCGGCAGCGCCAGCGGCGCCAGATGGCCGAGCCGGGTGAAGCGTGCGCCATCGACGCGCAGCAGCTCGCCGCCCCACGCGCCGCCGTCGCTGCCGGCGCCGTGGCCGTCGAGCACGATCCCAAGCAGCGGCGCGGCAACGCCGTGCTCGGCGGCGATCGAGGCGACATGGGCGTGGTGATGCTGCACGGCGACCAGCGGCAGACCGAGACCTTCCGCGAAACGCGTCGAGGCGAAATCGGCGTGCAGATCGTGCGCGACCGCGACCGGCGCGGCGCCGACCAGGCGCGTCAGATGCGCGATGGTGTGTTCGAAGAACCGCACGGTGCCCGTCGTCGCCAGATCGCCGATGTGCTGCGACACGAACGCCTCGCGGCCGCGCGTCAGCGTGACCGTATTTTTCAAGTAAGCGCCGACCGCCAGCACCGGCGGCACCGCGCGCGGCAGCGCGACCGGCTGCGGCGCGAAGCCGCGCGCCCGGCGCACGAAGGAGGGCGCGCCGTCGATGATCGTTGCAACGCTGTCGTCGGCGCGCACCACGATGGCGCGGTCATGCCCGACGATCAGATCGGCGACGCCGGCGAGCTGGCGTTCGGCATCGTCGATCACGATCGGATCCCCGCCGCCATTGGCGCTGGTCGCGACCAGCACCAGATCGACCGGCGCGCGCTGCCAGGCGCGACCGGCGGGCGAGCCGGCGGCAGCGTGGAAGATCAGATGATGCAGCGGCGTGTAAGGCAGCATTACGCCGAGCGCCCCGAGCCCCGGCGCCACCGACGGCGCCAGCGCGCCGCGATGCCGCATCAGCACGATCGGCCGCGCGACCGACTTCAGCAGCGCCCGCTCGGCTTCACTCGCGATCACGATGCCATCCAGCGACGCCTCGGAGGCGACCATCACGGCGAACGGCTTGGCGTCGCGGCCCTTGCGGCGGCGCAGCCCGGCGACGGCGGTCTCATTGGTCGCATCGCACAGCAGATGATAGCCGCCAAGGCTCTTCAGCGCGACGATGCCGCCGGCGCGCAGCCGCGCGACGATCTCGGCGATCGGCTGATCGAGCCGCGGCCCGCAGGCCGGGCAAGCGACCGGCTCGGCATGGAAGCGACGATTGGCCGGATCGCGATAGTCGCGCGCGCAATCGGCGCACAGCGCGAAGCCCGCCATCGAGGTGTTGGCACGGTCGTAAGGCAGGCGCTGCGTCAGCGTGTAGCGCGGGCCGCAATGGGTGCAGTTGACGAACGGATAGAGGTGGAAGCGGCTGGCCGGATCGAACAGATCGTCGAGACACGCCTCGCAGATCGCCGCATCCGCGCCGATCCTGGTGGTCACCGCCCCGCCGCGGCTCTCGGCGATGTCGAAGCCGCGCTCGCCGCGGGCGCGCAGCGCTTCGGTCTCGATCGCGTCGACCCGCGCCAACGGCGGCGCCTCGCGGCGCAGCGCCGCGATGAACTCCGAAAGCGCCGCACCTTCGACCTCGATCAGCACGCCCTCGGCATCGTTGGCGACGAAGCCGCCGAGCCGATAGCGCTGCGCCAGGTGATACACGAAGGGGCGGAAGCCGACGCCCTGCACCGCGCCGCGCACGCGCACACGCGCGCGAGTGGCATTGGGCAACAGGGCGACGGCGGGCTGCATCGCGCTACTCGGCCGCGGTCGCGGCAGCGCGGGCGGCAGCGGCGCGCTTGGCGATCCAGGCATAGAACGCCGGCATCCCCTCGCCGGTCTTGGCCGACACCGTCAGCACCTCGATCTTCGGATTGACCCGGCGGGCGTATTCGATCGTCGCCGCAAGGTCGAAATCGAGATGCGGCAGCAGGTCGATCTTGTTCAGCAGCAGCAGATCGGACGCGGCGAACATATGCGGGTATTTGAGCGGCTTGTCCTCGCCCTCGGTGATCGACAGCACCGCCACCTTGTGCGCCTCGCCAAGATCGAACGCGGCGGGACAGACCAGATTGCCGACATTCTCGATGAACAGCAGGCCGCCCTGCATCGGTGGCAACTGCTCGAGCGCGTGGCCGACCATATGGGCGTCGAGGTGGCAGCCCTTGCCGGTGTTGATCTGGATCGCCGGTGCGCCGGTGGCGCGGATCCGCTCGGCGTCGTTGGCGGTCTGCTGATCGCCCTCGATCACCGCAATCGGATGTTGATCCTTCAGATCGGTGATGGCCTTCACCAGCAGCGTGGTCTTGCCGGAGCCGGGACTGGAGACGAAATTCAGCGCGAAGGTGCCGGCAGCCGCAAAGCGGGCGCGGTTCTCGGCCGCATAGCCGTCGTTCTTGGACAGGATATCGCGCTCGATCTGCACCACGCGTGCTTGCGTCAGGCCGGGGACGTGCACGCCGGCGATGCCGCCGCCGAAGTCGATGCTGCCCGACGCGGCCGGATGCGTATGGTCATGATCATGGTGGTGATGCGCATGGCTGTGGTCATGGTCATGGCCATGACCGTGATCATGATCGTGATGATGGTGATGCTCATGATCGTGGCCGTGGGAATGATCGTGGCCGTGACCGTGCGCGTGATCATGGTCGTGATGGTGGGCGTGGCCTTGTGCCTGCCCGGGGGCCACGCTGGCGTCTCCGCATCCGCAAACCGTGCACATCAATCGACCTCCAATTCCTTGATCCGCAACTCGTCACCCGCCGTGACCTGCAATTGATAGCCGCCGCAGTCCGGACACGGCTCGGCCCGCTGCGTCAGCGGCACCGTCTTGGCGCAGCTCATGCACCAGGCTTCGCCCGGCACGGTGATCACCTCGAACCGCGCCTCGGCGGCGATCCCGGCATGCGCGACCGCCGAAAAGCAGAACCGCATCGCCTCCGGCTCGACATGGCTGAGCGCACCGATCTCGACCCAGACGGTCCGCACCCGCGCAAAATTCTGCGCGCGCGCCTCGCGCTCGATGATCTCGATCAGCCCTTCGCACAGCGACATTTCATGCATCGGCGGCCTCACGCAACGTAACGTCGTAGCCGACGCAAGGATCGAAGGCCGCGACCAGCGACACGACGCGTTGCCGGTCGGCCTCGGTGACATGCAGCGGCGCGCCGATTAGCGCGCGGGCGAGGGGCCCCTGCGGATGGAAGTTCCACTCGGTCGGGGCGAGAATCTCGTAGCGCGCGATGCGGCCGTCCGAATCCAGCGCGATCAGATGATGCAGCCGCCCGCGCGCGCATTCGACCGCGCCGAGCCCGACACCCTCGCCGAGCCGCGTCGCCTGCAGGATGGCGGTAGCATCGGCGTCGCCACGGCGCAGCGCGTGCAGAAGCCGCGGCGTTTCGCGCGCTTCGATCAGGCGTGCAAGCAACCGGCCCGTAAGGCCGATGCCGACAGAGCGGATCAGCGGATGATCCGCGAGCCGCGCCAGCGCGCCGGTCTCGGGCATGCGGCCGGCAAGATCGGGCCGCGCCGCGAAGGAGGCGCCGCGCTGCAGGAGCTGCTCTCCGACGACGCAGTCATCGTCGGCATTGAGCGGATCGATCGCGATCGCGGCGAAGTCGGACTCCGGAGCTGGAGTCGCGGGCGCTTGGCTTTGGGGAGACGCCCCCTCGCGCCGGCCCTCTGCCCGCACGCCGGAAGAGGGAGCGCGGGCGCTGTGCGGAGGGGCGAGCGGCGAGCCGGAGGCGAACCAGATGCCGTAGGCGTCGGCATCCTCGAAATTGTGCTCGGACAGCCCGAGCGCGTCGAGGCCGTGCGCGAGGGCGTCGATCGCCTCCGCATCCAGCGCGCTGCGGCCGTCGAACCGGCGAGCGGCGGCGATCAGCTCACGAAGCTGCGGCGCGAAGGTCGGCGGCCGATCGCCGGCGAACGTGGTGATGGAGCCGCGCAGCAGTTCGATCAGCCGTTCGGCCAGCACGGCGCCGGCCTGCGCCGCCATCTGCTCCGGCGGCACGGTTTCGCCGCGCGCGGCGGCGAGCGCGCAGCTTGCGGCGGCGCGTTGCGCCGAGGCGCACAGCGCGAACAGCCGCGGCACCAGCGCCACGACCCCGTCGGCCGGCTTGCCGAACGCCAATCGGCCGACGCCGACCGGACGGCGCGCGCTGATCTCGAGCCGCGCGACGCGCCCCTGCGCCAGCTCCGCGCTGACGGCAATGCGATCCTCGCGCGGCAGGGCGTTCATGGCCGCCGCTCCGTCAGGGCGCCGCGCAGAAAGCGGCGACGGTCGAGCGCCGGGGCCGGCTGCGGGACCGCGGCGGCTTCGGGCGCGGCATCGACAGCGAAATCCGGATCGAGCACCGCCGCGAGCGCCGCCAGCGCGGTGCTCTCCGCGATCTGCTGATCGGCGAAGCCGAACATCGGCGACGCCAGCGAACAGCTCTCGATCACGCCGAACCCGTCGAGCACGCCGACGGTAAAATCCATCACCCCGGCCGGCATCGCCCGCGCCACCGTCGCGCCGGGGCTCACTTCGGCGCCGCGATCCGCTGGCACCCGCACCAGATTCATGAACCACGGCGTCACCACCACGCCGAGCGCGGAATCGCCGAGCGCGCGGAAGCCGATCGCCGCGACCGCGAGCGCCGGATTGTAGATCGGCAGATCCCGCATCGCGCGATCGGCGATGCGATACACCGCGGCGAGCGCGTCGCCGGTGGCGCGCGCCTCGGTATCGCGATCCGGGCCGGGCTCAGCGGTCATCGTCCACCTTGAGGAATTTGCTCGGCGGCGCGTCGCAGGTCGGGCAGCACCAATCCTCCGGCAGCGCGGCGAACGGCGTGCCGGGCTCGGCGCGGCCGCGGCTGTCGCCCTCGGCCGGGTCGTACACCGTCCAGCACACGCCGCATTCCATCCGCGCCTGCGAGTCGGCATCGACCCGCCCGAGATTTTCGAACTTGGTCATGCGAAATACGCCTCGATGATGTCGCCGATCCGCTCCGCCGAATCCTGAAAATCCTCGTCGGCCGCGCGCACCGCCGTCGGCACGTCGCCGACCTCGATGGTGTCGAGGATCGGGGTGTCCATCGCGTTGAGATATTGCACTGACCAGACGTGACGGGCGCCGGTCGCCAGCACGCGGCAACTGCCGTAGCCGCGCGAATACAGTTGGATCGGCCCGCTGCCGAGCGTCGCGACCAGATGCTCCATGTCGGCGGGATTCATCGGCAGCAGGGTGAAGTTGATGATGTGCGAGGGTTCCCCGGCACGGTGCGCCGCCATGCGCTCGCTGATTTCGGCGAGCACCGGCATCACGTTCATCGCGCCCGCGGGCGGCTCGGTGATGGCGATCTCGGCTGCCGGGAAGTCCAGCGCGGCGCGCGCGGCGATCTCGGGGACCGCACCGATCTCCAGATAGTCATAGGCGCGCTGGCCGGCGTCGCCCTCGATCCGCACCCGCCACAACCCGGCGAACACCGATTCCTGGATCTGCGCGACGCGGCGATCCGGCAGCGCGACGATGCCGGAGACTTCGCCCTCGCCGAGCACGTCGGCGAGTAGTTTGCGCTCGGCTTCGTCCAGCCCGTCGATCCGCACGCGCGCCGGCGGCGCATCGGCACGCTGCGCCGCGAGCGCCTGGCGGAGCTGGGCAAGAAGATCGGCGAGCCGCGGGCACTGCTCCAGCAGCTCCGCGCCGCTGCGGGTGGCGAGCGCCGCGATCGTGCCTGCCCCGGTCAGGCCGCGCCGTTCGCCGCCGTCATGGCCGACCGGCAGCACGAGCATCTCGATATCGTCGCCCCCCTCGACGCTGGTGTATCCTACTCTCATGCCGAAGCCTCCTGCGCGAGGATGCGAGCATCGGCGTCCAGCAGCACATTGATGCGCGCCAGATAAACCGACCAGTCCTGGATCTTGGAGATGGCACCGAGGCTGCGGCCCGGCCGCGCCAGCGCGATCCCAGGACAGACCTTGACGCCGAACCGCGGCATCAAGGCTTCCTCATCGCCGGCAGCGATCTCGGCGCCGACCAGCCGGCCGGCAAACGCGGTGATCAGCTCCGGCAGCACCACCGCGATATCGCTGGCTTCCGGAAACCGCGCGGTGTCACCGCGAAAGAACAGCACGGTGATTTGGCCCGATGCGGCGGCGATGAAATCGTCGACCGTCGCCTGATCGACGATCGGCAACGCGTTGTTGCGCGCGGCGGCGTGCGCGAGCGGAGAGCCCATGTTTCCTCCCAGTCCCGATGTCTCTCATCGGTCGTGACTTGCTTGACCGGATATTCAGCAAGCCATGTGCCAATCGATCTCACCATGCGGCGGAGCCGATTTTACCGTCAAACCGGGCGATTTCAGACCAATCCGGCGGAGTGATCGAGCCAGATGAAAACATGATTTTCGGAAACTGGATATTTAATTTCCGCACGCCACCGGCGCTGCGGCGCGGCCGAAAGTCTGGCTGCCCCCCCCATTTGGCAGCCCCTTGAAACGTCGATGCCCGCGACGAGCGCGGGCATGACCAGGGATCAAAGCTGAACTGCAGACCTCAGTGCCGCTCGGTCCGCAGATGCGGCGGCAGTTCGGGTTCGCGATCGATCAGGTCGGCGAACAGATGTTCGAACGGACGCCCCTCGATTGCCGCGGCGAGGCCGTCGAGCGCATCGTCGATCTGCTGCGCCTCGTCCAGATCGAGCTTCCTGATCGCGCTGTCGATGAACACCAGCAGCCGGTCGCCGATCGCGACCTCGCCGATCAGCGCGGTCGAGACAAGGCGCTGCTCGGCGCGCCGCTCGCACAGCGCGGACGCGCCGTCGGTACTGATCACGGTCATCGGGACGCCGACGCACATCGCAACGATGCCCCGGCGTTACAGTGGCAGCGCCAGGGCGACCCCGGCGAGCGCAATCGCGCCGCCGGCCAGCCTGAACGTCGGCAGACGCGAACGCAATCCGCCGAGCGCGAGACCCGCGCCGTGCAGCAGCGCAGTGGCGGCGACGAAGCCGACGCCATAGGCGAGCGGCGAAGCCAGCGCCGGCATCTCGGCGCCGTGCGCGGCCCCGTGGAAGACGCCGAACACCGCCACCACGGCGGCGGCTGCGCCCGTCGGCACCCGCACCGCCAACGCCACCAGCACGCCGAGTGCAATTACCGACAGCGCGATCATCGGCTCGACCGCCGACAGTGCGAGGCCGCTGGCGCCGCCGATCGCACCGAGCGTCATCAGCGCAATGAAACTTCCGGGCACCAACCAGCGCGCCCGGCCGCCGAGCGACGCTGCCCACAGGCCGACCGCGACCATCGCCAGCAGATGATCGAGGCCGAGAAACGGATGCGCGAAGCCGGCCGCCGCGCCCTCGGAGGTCATCAGGTGAACGCCGGTATGCGCCTCGGCGAGGCCGGGCACACACACGGCAAGGCTCGCCAGCGCAGCGGCGCGGATCAATCGGGTCATGACGTTTCCTCCCTCATCCCTGGACTGTGGTCGTCGCCGGATCGGCGCGCCGTTCGTAGCTGTCGTGATCGATGTCGTGGCCGAGCAGGCCCTGCGCCGGATCGAGCGGGACCTTGCGCGGCGCGACCGCGACGCCCCATTCGCCGAGAACGTCGCACGCCAGTGCCAGCGCATCGGCGATCCGTGCCTTCACCGGCGGCGTCAGCGCGCCGCCCCAATCTTCGAGATCCTGCGGCTGGCAGCCGATCAGCGTCAGCCGCTGCGGTGCCGCGCCGAGCAGATCGGCGGCGCTCAGCACTTCCTGGAAGCCGGTCTGGTGCAAGCTCATCTTCTTGGCGCCGGTGAATTTCGGCACCTCGTCGCCGTCGATGCGCTTCAGCGTGCCGGGCGGCAGGCCGTAGTCGATCGCGTCGAACACCAACAGATGATCGTGCTCCTGCAGGAAGTTCACCAGATACAGCCCCTGGGTGCCGCCATCGAGCACCGTGACATTGTCCGGCACCTCGAAGCCGCGATGAAACGCCTCCACGGCACGCACGCCGAACCCCTCGTCGGCCCAAAGGATGTTGCCGATGCCGAGGATCAGGATGCGGGGCGACTCTGCACTGCGGTCCATTCGTGCCATGGCATCATCCATGTATCAGCCTCCAATTCTGTCATTGCGAGGAGCGAAGCGACGAAGCAATCCAGCTCGGTGCACTGGACTGGATTGCTTCGCTTCGCTCGCAATGACGGGGTAAGGACACGACGTGCGGCCTCAATCCGGCAGATCGTCGCGGAACAGGCGCTCGCCGGAAACCATCGACGAGATCATGCTCTGGCGGCTGAGGATGTCTTCGCGCACCGCGGCGTAGATGTGGATGATGACGAACACCACGATCGCCCACATTCCGAGATGATGCAGGGTGTGCAGCGTCTGGCTGGTGAAGATCGAGAACATGAAGCCGAACATCCTGTACTGCCAGCTGTCGATGCCCTGCCCCTCCGAATACAGCGCCATGCCGCTGACCATCATCAGCACCAGGAACACCATGAAGGAGAACATCGCCATGTGCGCCAGCGGATTATGGCCGATGTACTTCTTCGGGTCCTTGACCAGGAACGCGTACCATTTGAACTCGTACAGCATCCCCCACCACCAGGTCTTGTTGGTGATTGGCAGCAAGAAGAGCTGACGGGAATATTTGTTGCCGACCAACGCCCAGTAGACTCGCATCAGGAAGAACACGATCAAGAGCTGCCCGGCGGCGAAATGCACGAACCGGATATAGCCCATCTGGAAGTTGGCAGACGCCTCGCCCGGCACCGAGGGCGGCGGCGTGCCGATGAAGTAGCCGGTGACGCACAGCGCCAGGATCAACAGCGCATTGACCCAGTGCCACAGCCGTACCGGCGCCTCGTAGACATAGACGGTCTGGAGCGAGCGCGCGCGTTCGCCGGCCGAATCGAGCGCGCCTTGGACCCGAGCAATCTCCGTGGTCATCGTCTGTTCCTCCGGCTGGCGCTCAGCGCACGGTGACCTTGCTCATCTCGCGGCCGTCCTCGCTCATCACATGCGTCGAACAGGCGAGGCACGGATCGAACGAATGCAGCGTCCGCAGGATCTCCAGCGGCTGGTTCGGATCGGCCATCGGAGTGTCGAGCAGCGACGCCTCGAACGCGCCGATGCCACCCTTTGGATCGCGCGGGCTGCCGTTCCAGGTGGTCGGCACCACCGCCTGATAGTTGTCGATCTTGCCGTCCTTGATCTTGACCCAGTGGCCGAGCGCGCCGCGCGGCGCCTCGGTGAAGCCGACGCCCTTGACGTCCTTGGCCCAGGTCTCCGGCTTCCATTTGTCGACATTGGCGGTCGAGCTGTCGCCGGCCTTCAGCGTGGCGATCAGCTTATCCTGGAAGTAGCGGAGCTGGTGCGCGGCCCATTGCGCTTCCAGCGCGCGCGCCGCGGTGCGGCCGAGCGTCGAGAACAGCGCCGTCACCGGCAGCCCGAGATCCTTCAACAGCTTCTCGGTCGGCTCCTTGAACTCCGCCTTGTTCTGCGCGTAGCCGATGATGTAGCGCGCCAGCGGGCCGACCTCGACCGCGTTGCCCTTCCAGCGCGGCGACTTGATCCAGGAGTATTTCGCCTCCTCGTCGAGCGCCTCGATCCGGGTCTTGGTGCCCTTCGATTTCGGGCCGAGCTCGTAATGCGGCACGGTGACGCCGTCCCACGGGTGCAGGCCCTTGGTCTCGTCCGGATATTTGTACCAGGAGTGGGTGACGAACTCCTGCACCTGATTGGGATCGGCGAGATCGATCGGCAGCACTTCTTTGAGATTGCCGTTGAGGATCACGCCGCGCGGCAGCTTCAACGATGCGTCCGAGTAGTCGTTGGCGTGTTCGGGGATGTCGCCGTAGCTCATCACCGATTTGCCCGACAGCCCGCCGCCGTAGGTCCAGTCCTTGTAGAACGAAGCGATCGCCTGCAGGTCCGGCAGATAAACCTGGTCGACGAAGGTCACCATCTGGTCGATGATCGACGAGACGAGATTGAGCCGCTCCATATTGATGGCGCCGACCGCGCCGGTGCCGTCGATGTTGATGGCGCACGGCACGCCGCCGACCAGCCAGTTCGGATGCGGGTTCTTGCCGCCGTAGATGGTGTGGATCTTGACGATTTCCTTCTGGAAATCGAGCGCCTCGAGATAATGCGCCACCGCCATCAGATTGGCTTCCGGCGGCAGCTTGTAGGCGGGGTGGCCCCAATAGCCGTTCTTGAACGGACCGAGCTGGCCACTCTCGACGAACTTCTTCAGCCGGGTCTGCAGATCCTTGAAATAGCCCGGGCTCGACAGCGGCCACGACGAGATGCTCTGCGCCAGCGTCGAGGTCGCCTTCGGATCGGCCGACAGCGCCGACACGATGTCGACCCAGTCGAGCGCGTGCAGATGATAGAAATGCACGACGTGATCGTGCACCTGCAGCGCGAGCTGCATCAGGTTGCGGATGGTGTTGGCGTTCTCCGGGATCTTGATGTCGAGCGCATTCTCCACCGCGCGCACCGAGGTGAGCGCGTGGGTGCCGGTGCAGACGCCGCAGATCCGTTCGGTGAACGCCCAGGCGTCACGCGGGTCGCGGTTCTTCAGGATCACCTCGATGCCGCGCCACATCGTGCCGGTCGACACCGCGTTGCGGATCACGTTGTTGCTGTCGACATTGACCTCGACGCGCATGTGGCCCTCGATCCGGGTCACCGGATCGACCACGACGCGGCGGCCGGCATTGTCGAGCTTGAAGCCGTTGGGAGTGGTGACGTTGGTCATGATGCTGCTGATCCCGACTTAGGCCGACGCGCCGTTCGAATTGCCGTTGGATTTGCCGTTACCGTTCGGCACTTCCTTGTGCCGGGACAGGTTGCGCACGGTGGTCACCGCGGCATGCGCCGCGATCGCGGCGCCGACCACACCGGCCGCCGTCGCGCCGATCTTGTCGGCATTGGCTTCGATGCCGAACTGATTGATGGTGGTGAGCCGGTCGTAGAACGAGCCCTGATCCCAGAAGCCGTCTTCCGAACAGCCGATGCAGCCGTGGCCGGACTGGATCGGGAACGACACCCCGCCGTTCCAGCGCACTGTCGAGCAGGCGTTGTAGGTGGTCGGGCCCTTGCAGCCCATCTTGTACAGGCAGTAGCCCTTGCGCGCGGCGTCGTCGTCCCACTCCTCGACGAACTGGCCGGCATCGAAGTGCGGCCGGCGGTAGCATTTGTCGTGGATGCGCTGCGAGTAGAACATCTTCGGCCGCCCCTGGCGGTCGAGCTCCGGCAGCCGGCCGAACGTGGTGACGAACGTGACCACGCCGGTCATCACTTCGGCGATCGGCGGACAGCCCGGCACCTTGATGATCGGCTTGTTCTTGATCACCTTGTCGATCGGGGTGGCCTGGGTCGGGTTCGGCTTGGCGGCCTGCACGCAGCCCCACGACGCGCAGGCGCCCCAGGCGATCACCGCCATCGAGTCCTCGGCCATCTCCTTCAGCTTCTCGACGAACGGGCGGCCGCCGTCGATGCAGAACATGCCGTCTTCATTGAGCGGCGGATTGCCTTCGACCGCGAGGATGTACTGACCTTTGTACTTCTGGCGGGTCTCCTGCAGGATCGCATCGGCCTGATGGCCGGCAGCCGCCATGATGGTGTCGTCGTAATCGAGCGAGATCATCGACAGCACCGCATCCTTCACCAGCGGATGCGCCGAGCGGATGAAGCTCTCCGAGCAGCAGGTGCATTCCAGCCCGTGCATCCAGATCACCGGAATGCGCGGCTTGGTTTCGAGCGCATTGGCGATCTGGCTGGAGCCGATCGGGCCGAGTCCGAGGCTGGTCGCCGTCAGGCTGCAGAACTTGATGAAGCTTCGGCGGGTGATGCCCTGCCGCCTGATAACCTCGTAAAAGGTTTCGGTCGCTGCGCCCATGATGGCTCCTTGGTGTCCTCGCCGCGTGCGAAGTCTGTGTCGGCTTCGCTGTTCGAGAGGTGTTCGCAAGAACCATGCCAGTGGGGCTCAGCCGTTCAGCTCAGCGCGCAAGTGTTTGAAAGCGCCGGTAAAGATACGAAGTTCGCGCGCCACGCGATCCACGCGCGGGGCGCCGCAGGTGATAAGCCGGTTGCGATGCTGATAAGCGCGTGACCGCAGGCGATGCGCGCGATCGGCCTTAGTGTGCGGTGCACACCATGCAGGGATCGAACGAGCGCACGACGTGCTGCACCGCGACAGACTTGGCACCTTCGTCGCCGACCTCGGTGCCCGCGAGCGCCTGTTCGAGCGGACCGGCGACGCCGCCCTGATCGCGCGGCGAGAAATTCCAGGTGGTCGGCGCGACGATCTGATAGCGGCGGATCTTGTCGCCCGACAGATCGATCCAATGGCCGAGGCTGCCGCGCGCGGCTTCGATCAGGCCGACGCCGGCGCCTTCGCCGCGCCGCTCGGCGCGCTGCAGAAACGGCGCGCGCAGATCGAGCCGGCGCGCCCAGCCTTGCATCGCGCATACGATCTTGGCCGTCTCGAGCAGCCGCGCGATCACCCGGTTGGTGACGTTCGGTCCGGTGCGCGCGACGAGATCGCGGATCAACGCATCGCCATGGACCGCCTGCCGCGCCAGCGCGCCGACCTCGACCGGGCCGCCCGCATAACGCGGCGCCTTGCACCAGCTATAGCCCGCCGGCTTGTCGGCATCCGGCTCGGTGTCGGCCTCCGCCGGCCGCAGCGCGGTGTCGCGCATCCAGGCATGGGCGACATCTTCGGAAATCGCCTCCGGATCGAGCGCGGCGACGCGCCCCTCCACCGGATCGAACACGCCGCGTGCGAACAACGACGCCGCTTCCTCGTGATAGGCACCATAGCTCATCAACGGCAGCGCGATGCGGCCGAGCCGGTCCAGCGCCAGATCGTCGGCGACACCGAGGAAACGGGCGAAATCGCCGCCACGCCCCTCGCGCCAACTGTCCAGCGCCGCGGCGCTGTCGAGTGCCAGCACATTGTCGAGATTGTCGGCGAACACGTCGCGCTCGAGAAAGTCGCGGACGTCGCCGATGATCGAGAACAGTTGCACCCGCTCGCCAAGATCGATCGCGCGGGTGGTGCCGCCGGGCTGGAACGCCAGCGAGTGCGGCCATTTGCCGGCGAGCAGCCCCATGATCTGCAGCAGCCGCGCCCGCGCCGGCAGCATCGCCTGCGCGGCGCTGCCGCGCACCGCCTTGAACCGGCCTGCGATCTCGCCGTGCCAGGGCCGCGCCGCGTAAGCGTCGCGGGCGCAGTCGGGCATGAAGAACAGATAGAAGTGGGTCAGATGATCGGCGATGTTTTCGGCGGCATGGCACAGATTGGCCGCCAATACGCCGTTCTCCGCCGCGTGAATGCCCTCGGCGGCGCGCAGCGCCGCGACCGCGGCGAGCGACTGCGACACCGAGCAGATGCCGCAGATCCGCGGCGCCAGCGTCAGCGCATCCAGGGTGGGACGGCCGCGCAAAATCTGCTCGAAGCCGCGATACAGCGGCGCGGTGACTTCCGCCGAACTCACCACGCCGTCATCGATGTCGAGCCGGACTTCGAGATCGCCCTCGACGCGGTTGAACGGCCCGACCGTGACGCGCCGTGTCATTTGCGGCGTCCGCCGTCGGTGCGCGGCGGCACGATAACGTGGTCGGAGGTGGCGTTGGCGCGCACCCGCTTCGGCGTCGCCGATTTCGACAGCGCCGCCAGCGCCACGAACCACGCCTTCGGCATGTCGAGCGGCAGCCCGACCGGAATCCCGCCGAGCTTGGCGGTCTCCAGGAAGTTCTGCGCGCTCTCGAAGCCGGGCGAGGTGCAGGCGATGCAGGCCATGCCACCGCTGGTGCAGGAGCCGTTGCCGTTCCAGCCGCGCTGGTTGCAGTCGCCGACCGCCTGGGTCGCCTTGCAGCCGAGATGCTCCATCATGCAGCCCTGCTGCGACAGCTCCTCGGCGCTGGCCTTGAATTCGTAATACTCGTTGCGAGCGCAGCCGTGATGGGCGAGGTGATCGGCATAGAACCGCGGCCGGCCGAAATCGTCGAGCGCGGCGCCGTCGACGCCGCCGAGCGCCAGCGCCGCCAGCGTCTCCGAGATCCACCCCGGATGCGGTGCGCAGCCGGCGATGTTGATCACCGGCAGGCCGGCGCGCGACCGGAACCCGGCGCCGAGCGCGCCGCCGGCCTCGGCCCCCGCATATTGCAGCCCGCTGGCGTCGGTGGGATTGGTCCCGGCCATCGGCACGCCGCCGAACGCCGCGCAACTGCCGGCGGCGACCACATAATCGGCGCGCGGCGCCAGCGTCGTCACCCAATGCAGCATCGAGCGGCCGGTGCCGCCGAGCATGTTGAACCGGCCGGTGCCGTTTGGCCCGCGCAGCACCGAGCCTTCGAGCACCAGCGCGTCGAGCCGCTGGGTGCCGGCCACGATCCGATCGAAGATCTCGACCACCTCGTCCGCGGTCGCCTCGCTCAGCGACGGATGCCACAGCAGATCGATGCCGAACCGCGCCAGCTCGGCGAACCAGCCGGAGGTGCCGTTATCGAGCGCCGCCATCGTGCACCCGCCACAACTCCCGCCCTGCAGCCACAGCACATTGAACGGCTGCATGCTCGAAGCCTCCCGCTGAACGTCCCCGACCCGTTTCCCGAATTAAGCCAAGTTCGACCAAGCCGGCAAGCGAGGCCCGGACGAACCGTTCCGCCGGGGCGGGAGGGAAGCGATGGACGCGGGACGGGAGGGAAGCGCCAATTCCGTGGTCCGACGGGAGCGCCGCCGTCTGGACGATGACGATATGTTTGCAGATCATTTCTGTGCAAAATGATCTGCAAACAGATCTTTCTTGATTTGCCGCAATGATCCGTTTAAGGATCAATCGAGTCCATTTTGATCCGTAAACAGATCATGACATCGACACCATCGCCATTGCTCAAGGAGTTGGGCGAGCGCCTTCGTAGCGCCCGGCTGGCCGCTGGCCTGTCGCAGGAGGAGATCGCCGCTCGGGCCGGTATCAGCCGCCCGCGCTATCGCGACATCGAGACCGGTGTCGCCGCAGCGCGCGCCACCAGCCTCGTCAACATCGCACGCGCCCTGGGCCTCGAGATGATGCTGATCCCGCAGGCGATGGTACCCGCCGTGCAATCGATGCTGCAGCCCGGCGACGACGATGACGATCGCCCCGCCTTCACCTCCGACATCGAGGACGAGGCATCACTATGAAGCGCGTCGCCTTCGCCACCGAACGAATTCAGTCGCTCGACATCTGGTTGAACGACCTTCTGGTCGGCACCCTCGTCCGCACGCCGGGCGATTACCACGCGTTCAACCTTTCGGCGGCGTATCGCAGCATGAACGATCCGCCGGTCCTCAGCCTATCGCTGCGCTCGGCGGACGGCGGCCTTCGGCGGGACGCCAAGCCGGTGCGCGGAGCCTTGCCACCGTTCTTTGCGAACCTGCTGCCCGAAGAAAAGCTACGCGAGGCGATGGAACGGCATCATGCCGCGTCGGTGAGGCCGGGAAACGACTTCGATCTTCTGGCCGCGCTCGGTACCGACCTGCCAGGAGCGGTGCGAGCGCTGCCGAGCGACAGCCCTGCTTTAGCGGCCGATCCAGAGCTTGCGGGAGCGAACAGAGCGCGCTTCTCGCTCGCCGGCGTTCAGATGAAGCTCTCGGTGATGAAGAACACCGGAAAGGGCGGGGGGATCACGCTCGCCGTCGACGACTCGCAAGGGCAACACATCGCGAAGTTTCCCTCGCTCACACACATTGGAGTTTCCGAAAACGAGTTTGCGATCCTGGCGCTGGCCGATGCGCTCGGGATGGCCGTGCCGGCGCGCGAACTCGTCGAAAAGACCGAGTTCGCCGGCATCCCGGAAGAGTTCAACACCATGTCTACCGGGAAGGTCCTGCTCGTCCGCCGCTTCGACCGCGGCACTGACGGCACACGCGTGCATATGGAAGACTTCGCGCAGGTGTTCGGCCGCTATCCGTCGGAGAAATACATAGGCGCCGCTTATCACAACATCGCTGCGGCGCTGAGCAGCGGCGTCTCGCTGGATTCCGCGATGGAATTCGTTCGCCGCCTCGCATTGGTCGCGATCACCGGCAACGGCGACATGCACCTGAAGAATTGGTCTCTACTCTATCCCGGGGACGGCCAGACGCCCGAACTGTCACCGCTATACGACGTACTTTCGACCATCCCCTATCTGCCGAAAGACGCGCTGGCGCTCAGTCTCGCCGGCGAAAAATCGTTCAAGGCGCTAACACCGGACCGCTGGCGCAATTTCGCAAACCGCAGCCGCCTCCCGGAAGGAGCCGTGCTCACAGCCGTGGCCGAAACCGCAGCCGCCGCGCACGACAAATGGTCGACCCTGCCGGAACGCGACGTTGTCCCAACACCGATCCTCGCGCGGATCGATGCGCACATCGATGAGATGGCGTCCATACTGAATCCGTAGATTCCGCTGCCGTCACGAGATCGATGGCGGCTTGCCTATCATGCGGCTTCGCTGTCTCGCGTGTCGCATCGCGCATAACGTCCAAAACAGAGCATATCGAGTTTGTCTTCAGACCGTGGTGGGGAGCGGATCGGTTCCCTCGCTCAGGATGGCAAGATACCGCCTATAACTAAATACGCGACCTCGTTTGCGCCCAGTGATTTCCTCGACGATGCCGGCTCGCTCCAGATCGGCGAGTGAGGCATTGACCGTGGGGGCGGAGAGACCGGTCTTCTGAACGAGCCGGTTGGCCGTCAGGTAGGGGGTTTGCTGAAACAGATCATGGATACGCAGCGCGGAGCCGGCCCGATCACTCTCCGTCGCAATCCGTTCGCGGTCTTCCTTGAACAGATCGACGATGCGGGTAGCAGCATCGAAGGCCTGATTGGCCGTGTCCGCAACGCCAGTGAGGAAGAAGTCCAGCCACGCTTCCCAGGCCCCGTGCTCACGCACCTCCTGGAGCAGACGATAATATTCGGCACGATGCGATTTCAGATAGAGGCTCAAATACAGCAGCGGCTTACGCAGCACGTCATTGACGCACAGGTACAAGGTAATCAGCAGGCGGCCGATCCTGCCATTGCCATCGAGGAATGGGTGGATGGTCTCAAACTGGACATGCAGCAACCCGGCCTTGATGAGGGCGGGCAGACGTGATCCCTCCTCGTGCATGAAACGCTCGAGTGCATCGAGACAGGCGTCCATCTCGGTTGGCGGCGGCGGCACGAAAAGCGCGTTGCCCGGGCGCGTACCACCGATCCAGTTCTGCGACCGCCGGAATTCGCCTGGATTCTTCGTGCCGCCACGCCCGCTCTGCAACAGTCGTGCGTGCATCTCACGGATCAGGCGCAACGAGAGCGGCAATTCCTCCAGCCGTTCCAGCCCATACATCATGGCATCGACGTAGTTCGAGACTTCACGAACGTCGTCGATCGGCTGGCCCGCCTGCGCCTCGGTCTCGAATCGGAGCAGATCCGATAGGGTCGACTGCGTCCCCTCGATCTGGGACGAAAGGACCGCTTCCTTCCTCACATACATATAGAGGAACAGCTCCTGCCGCGGCAGCAGCATTGTGACACCGTCCAACCGCCCGAGAGCACGTTCCGCCAGCCCCAGCTTTTCCAGCAGAGCCAGTACGTCGATAGCAGGCTCTGGCGGCAATGAGGGCGGCACGAAGGCGCGCACGATTTCGCCGGCAACGGGCGTCTCGACAAAGCGGCCCAGCCGAGGATTGGGGGCTGATTCTGACATGCCCCCATTATGCGGCCGGATCGTTATTTAAACAATTGCCGCTTGGCTTAAATAAAGAAGGGACTAAGGTAAGTTCCCTTAAATAGCGAAGCCACCCTCACTGACCGGTAAAAGACCGCGTAGCTCTCAAACAGACCTCCCCCCCTCGGCGGGTCAACAGGCAAAAATCTCTGAAAAGACGAGAGGTGACGAAGGCTTTTACCGCCAAGCGCCGTCGTTACGACGTTCTGACGCAGAGAGTCCCTGCCCAGCTCAGCGCGTGGGGTCGTAACTATTGCGGAGTGCAGATGGCAATCAGCGAATTGATGGCGCGCCCGAAAGGATTCGAACCTCTGACCCCCAGATTCGTAGTCTGGTGCTCTATCCAGCTGAGCTACGGGCGCGTCTGCCGCGGGCTCGCGGGGCGTGGTGCCTGGAGCCGCTGGCGTTCCGCAGCGGCGAAGCGCTGCGAAGGCCGCCATAGCTAGCGGCTCCGATCCGGATTGGCAAGCGCCGCGGATGCTCTTTTCTGACGGATCGACGACGACGCCCGCCGCGCGGCGATTCCGGCCGGGAAAACCCGCCGGCATCGGCACCGGGTGAGGCCGCACAGTGCGCGGCAGCGTCGGGAATGGCGGCGCCGGATCGCGGCGGCGCCGGTTTTCGGCCCAACGGGGACGATTCCGCGCGGTACGGCGGCCGGGTTCGAAGAGGCCGCGCCTTGGGTCAGGCGCGGGCGCGTTCGTTGCGCAGGCTGTGCAGATCGACCGGGCGATCGGGAATCGAGATCCGGAAGGTGGCGCCGATCGTGCCCTCGACCAGATTGATCTCGCCGCCATGAGCGCGCACCAGCTCGGCGGCGATCGCGAGGCCGAGGCCCGAGCCACCGGCCCGCACCGAGCCGTGGAACGCCTCGAACAGATGGTCGCGCGCCTTCTGCGGCACGCCGGGGCCGGTGTCGGACACCTCCAGCACCGTCACCGAGCCTTCGCGGCGGCCGGTGATGCGGATCTGCAGCGGATTGGCGTCGCCGCGCGGCAGGATTTCCAGCGCCTGCGCGGCGTTGCGCACCAGATTGAGCAGCACCCGGAACAGTTGGTCGGGGTCGGCATCGATGGTGAGGCCGCGCTCGATCGCGCTGACCCAGGTGATCGCGGCCTCGTCGGCGAGCCCGGCGGTTTCGCGGACGTCGTTGACCAAGGGCTCGATCAGGATCGAGCGGCGGTCCGGCGCCGCCTCCTGGGCCCGGCCATAGGACAGCGTCGACTGGCAGAACGCGATCGCCCGCTCCAGCGAGCGCACCAGCTTCGGCGCGAACCTTTGCACCCGCGGGTCCGGCACGCTGGAGAGCTGGTCGGACAGAAGCTGCGACGACGCCAGCAGGTTGCGCAGATCGTGGTTGATCTTGGACACTGCGAGGCCAAGCGCGGCGAGCCGGCTCTTCTGATGCAACATCGACACCAGATCGCGCTGCATATCGGAGAGTTCGCGCTCGGCCAGCCCGATCTCGTCGCCGCGCGGCCCCGGCACCACGATCGAGGCCGGGCTTTCCGGATCGCGGCGGAAATTCACCATATTGGCAGTCAGCCGCCGCATCGGCCGCACGAACAGGAAGTGCAGCGCCAGATAGATCAGCGCCGTGGTCAGACTGGTGATGGTGAGCGACACCAGCAGCAGATTCGACGAGAACCGGTACATCGCGTTGCGCAGCGGCGCGGCGTCGATCACCACCTCGATGAATTCGGCATTGCCCTCGGCCGGACCGATCACGCGGATCGCCGGATTACCGCTCTCCAGCATCACCACGAAGGAATCCAGGATCGCCCCCCACGGCGTGACGTGGCGCATGTCGACGACGTGATCGACCTTGGTCGGCAGATCGGAACTGGCGAGCAGCCGGCGCTGCTGGCCCATCTTGATTGCCACCGCGCGCGCTTCGATCGAATCGAGAATCTGCTTGGCGAGCGAATCCGGCACCCGCCCGGAGGGCGAAGCGTCCAGCACCAGCGCCGCCGTATTGGCGGCCGCCAGGCGGTCGTTCAGCCGATTCAGCCGGTAATTGGCGATCGACGGCACGTAAATCAGGATTTCGGCGATCAGGATCAGCGGAATCGTCAGCAGCAAAAGCTTGCCGGACAGCCCGATCTTGGGCTCCAGGCCGCGCCGCCAAGCATGCGTCTCCGGCTGTCTGTCTGTGGTCTGCACCGAACCTCGCTCTCGGCCCCGCTCCTCGCAGCCCGCATCGGGCCGGATTCGCGACATCGTCTAAAGTCAAGATGCTCCTTCGCCGGATAGAGGTCAAATTACCGTTTTCTCATGCGTGATCGCGGCCCTGGCGGGGACGGCAGCACAGGGCGCCGAGCACGGCTTCGACACCGTCGATGCGGTGACGGGTGCAATTGACGAAAACAGGACGCTCCCGTATAAGCCGCGCCAACTGTCCGCGATGACCCGGCTCTGCCCGGGGCGGTTCATTTTTGGGCTGCATCCGGCTCATCTGTGGGCCGGCATCACCGGGCTTACCCACCACTGATGACTAACTGACCCGGTGAATAACTGACCCGGCAACGGAGAACGACCCGTGAAGCGGACTTATCAACCCAGCAAATTGGTGCGCAAGCGCCGTCACGGCTTTCGTGCCCGTCTCGCCACCACCGGTGGTCGCAAGGTGCTGGCGGCGCGCCGCGCCCGCGGACGCAAGCGTCTGAGCGCCTGAGCGGGCTTGCCCGGGACCTGTTGATGGAGCGGTTACGGCAGCGGGCGGATTTCATCGCCGTTGCCGGCGGGCTGCGGATCAATGGGCCTGCCTTCGTGCTGCAGAGCCTGCGCCGCGAAGACCAGGGCCCGATCCGGGTCGGCTTTACCGTAACCAAGAAAATCGGCACCGCGACCGAACGCAATCGAATTCGACGCAGACTGCGCGAATTGGTGAAGCGGACGGATCGCGGTTTTCTGCTGCCGCACAGCGACTATGTGCTGGTCGGACGCCGCGCGGCATTGAGCCGCGACTTTGCCGTCATGCTCGGCGATCTGCGCTCCGCGCTCGAGCGACTGTCGCGGCGATCACCCAAACCTGCGTGAGTGACGAGACCCGACGATGTCCGACAATCGCAACACCATTCTCGCCGTCGTTCTGTCGGGCCTCGTGCTGCTCGGCTGGCAATACTTCTTCAACATCCCGCAGATGGAGAAGCAGCGCGCCGCTCAGCAGGCTCAGCAGTTACAGCAGCAGGCCGCGAAGCCCCAGGACGGCACCGCGCCGGCCGCCACGACGCCGGCATCGCCCGGCGCACCCAGCGCCGCTGCCCCGTCCAGCCCGCAGCCGTCGGCCGCCCCGACCGTGAGCCGCGAAGCCGCGCTCGCCGCCGCCCCGCGGGTCAAGATCGAGACCCCGCGGTTGGCCGGTTCGATCGCGCTGAAGGGCGCCCGGATCGACGATCTGGCGCTGACGCAATATCGCGAGACGGTCGATCCGAAGTCGCCGCCGATCGAGCTGTTCTCGCCGTCGGGCAGCGATAAGCCGTATTACGCCGAGTTCGGCTGGGTCGGCGCCGCGGGCGCCAGCGTCAAGCTGCCCGACCAGAACACGGTTTGGACCCAGGAAAGCTCCGGCGCGCTGACCCCGGCCAGCCCGATCACCCTGAAATGGGACAATGGCGAAGGCCTGACCTTCCGCCGCCAGATCGCCGTCGACGACCGTTATCTGTTCACCATCAAGGACGACGTCACCAACACCGGCGGCGCTCCGGTGACGCTGTATCCGTTCGCGCTGATCTCGCGCCACGGCACCCCGCACGTCGAAGGCTACTACATTCTGCACGAAGGCCTGATCGGCTATCTCGGCGAGCACGGGCTGCAGGAATACTCCTACAAGAAGATCGACGAAGCCAAATCGGTGAGCCTCAAGGCCACCAATGGCTGGCTCGGCATCACCGACAAGTACTGGGCCTCGGCGCTGCTGCCCGACACCAATGCTCAGCTCCAGGCGCGGTTCTCGGCGAGCCAGACCGGCAAGGTCACCACCTACCAGACCGACTATCTCGAAGACGCCCGCACCATCCCGATCGGCGGCACCGCCACTGCCAACGCCCGGCTGTTCGCCGGTGCGAAGGAAGCCCGGGTGGTCGGCATCAACTTCCCGTTCGCCGGGCTCGGCGGTTACGACCGTCAGCTCGGGCTGAACCACTTCGACCTGCTGATCGACTGGGGCTGGTTCTACTTCATCACCAAGCCGATGTTCCTGGCGCTCGACTTCTTCTTCCACATGGTCGGGAATTTCGGCGTCGCCATTCTGCTGGTCACGGTGCTGGTCAAGCTGCTGTTCCTGCCGCTCGCCAACAAGTCCTACGCCTCGATGGCGAAGATGAAGGCGATCCAGCCGCAGCTCGCCGCGCTGAAGGAGCGTCACCCCGACGACAAGGTGAAGCAGCAGCAGGAAATGATGGAGATCTACCGCAAGGAGAAGATCAATCCGGTCGCCGGATGTCTTCCGATCCTGCTGCAGATCCCGGTGTTCTTCTCGCTGTACAAGGTGCTGTTCGTCACCATCGAAATGCGGCACGCGCCGTTCTTCGGCTGGATTCACGACCTGTCGGCGCCGGATCCGACCAACATCTTCAACCTGTTCGGCCTGATCCCCTACGATCCGACCGCGATCCCGGTGCTCGGCCACTATCTGGTGCTCGGCGCCTGGCCGCTGGTGATGGGCTTCACGATGTGGTTCCAGATGAAGCTGAACCCGCAGCCGCCGGATCCGACCCAGCAGATGATCTTCGCCTGGATGCCGGTGATCTTCACCTTCATGCTGGCGCACTTCCCGGCCGGTCTGGTGATCTACTGGGCCTGGAACAACACTCTGTCGGTGGCGCAGCAGGCCTTCATCATGCAGCGCAACGGCGTGAAGGTGGAGCTCTGGGACAATCTGAGAACCAGCTTCGCCAAGAAGAAAAAGCCGACCTGACCTCTTCATTCCGGGGCCGCGCCTCAGCTCGGGCCCCGGAATTCGACGTCTGGTGTGAAACGAGATTCCGGGTTCGCCGCTGCGCGGCGCTCCCGAATGACCTCAGTACTCGTTGCGAGCCCGGAGCCGCATGACCGACACCATCGATCCCGATCTGATCGAACGCGGTCGCAAGATGTTTGCGGGCGACTGGCATTTCATCTGGGCGTCGCCGTCGATCGAAACGCTGCCGCCGATGGGCAGTGTCGAAATCGCCTTCGCGGGCCGTTCCAATGTCGGAAAATCCAGCCTGATCAATGCGCTGACCGGGCGCAACGCGCTGGCCCGCACCTCCCATACGCCGGGCCGCACCCAGGAGCTGATCTTCTTCGAAGGTCCGCCCAATGCCGGGCTGCGGCTGGTCGACATGCCGGGCTACGGCTACGCCGCGGCGTCGAAGGCCAAGGTCGCGTCCTGGACCTCGCTGATCCATCATTTCCTGCAGGGCCGCGCCACGCTGGCGCGGGTCTATGTGCTGATCGACGGCCGCCACGGACTGAAGGACGTCGACCTCGACATCCTGAAGACGCTCGACAAGGCCGCCGTCAGCTACCAGGTCGTCCTGACCAAGGCCGACCAGGTCAAAGCCGCCGAGCTCGCCGAGCGGGTGACCGCCACCGTCGCGGCGCTGGCGAGGCACCCGGCCGCGTTCCCCGAGGTGCTGACCACCTCGTCGCGCACCGGCGCCGGCATGCCGGAACTGCGGGCGGCGATGATCCGCCTGCTCGACGAGCGCCGCTGATGACCGCCGCCCTGCGCCTGCTGATCGCGATCGCCGGGCTGTACGGCGCCGCCGGCGTGGCGCTCGCCGCCGCGGCCGCCCATGTGCCGGACGCCGGCCGGCTCGGCCCGGCCTCGTCGATGCTGCTGTTTCACGCCTGCGCGATGGCCGCCGCGGCGCTGCTGGTCGAGCGCGGCCTCGCCCATCGGATCCCCGGATTGGCCGCGAGCTTCGGTTTCGTGTTCGGCACGGCTCTGTTCGCCGGCGATCTGTCGCTGCGGCAGTTCGCCGGCCACAGCCTGTTCCCGATGGCGGCACCGACCGGCGGCACGATCCTGATCGGAAGCTGGCTGCTGCTCGCGGTCGCCGCGCTGTGGCCGCGCCGCGGGGCCTGACCAGCACGCGCGGCCTCTAGGATCGGCCGTGCCGAAGTGCTAGCGATTTGTCCCGCCGCAACGGCTTCGAAATTGCTCGTTCAGATCGTCCCTTCAGTTCGAAAGACCGCTTCATGACCGACGTGCCCGTCATCAGCCCGCTCGATCAGGCTCGGATTCTGTCCGAGGCGCTGCCGCACATGCAGCGCTACGACGAGGAAACCATCGTCATCAAATACGGCGGCCACGCCATGGGCGCCGAGGACACCGCCAAGGCGTTCGCCCGCGACATCGTGCTCTTGGAGCAGACCGCGGTGAACCCGGTCGTGGTGCACGGCGGCGGACCGCAGATCGCGCAGATGCTCAAGCGCCTCGGCATCAAGTCGGAATTCGCCGCGGGGCTTCGCATCACCGACGCCGCCACCATCGAGATCGTCGAGATGGTGCTGGCCGGCTCGATCAACAAGCAGCTCGTCGGCTACATCAACGAGGCCGGCGGCAAGGCGGTCGGGCTGTGCGGCAAGGACGGCAACATGGTGTCCGCCACCAAGGCGACCCGCACCATGGTCGATCCGGATTCGCGGATCGAGGAGGTGATCGACCTCGGCTTCGTCGGCGAACCCGAAAAGGTCGACCTGACCTTGCTCAACCAGCTGATCGGCCACGAGCTGATCCCGGTGCTTGCACCGCTGGCGACCTCGGCGTCGGGCCAGACCTTCAACGTCAACGCCGATACCTTCGCCGGTGCGGTCGCCGGCGCGCTGCGGGCCAAGCGCCTGCTGCTGCTGACCGACGTGCCGGGCGTGCTGGATCAGAACAAGAAGCTGATCCCCGAACTGTCGATCAAGGACGCCCGCAAGCTGATCGCGGACGGCACCATCTCGGGCGGCATGATCCCGAAGGTCGAGACCTGCATCTACGCGCTCGAACAGGGCGTCGAAGGCGTCGTCATCCTCGACGGCAAGGTCCCGCACGCGGTGCTGCTCGAACTGTTCACCAACCAGGGCACCGGCACACTGATCCACAAGTGATGCGAGGCGGCGGCGATAACATCCGTCATGGCCGGGCTCGTCCCGGCCATCCACGTCTTTCCGGCGGTTCTCTCAGCAAGACGTGGATGCCCGGCACAAGGCAGGGCATGACGGGGTGGAGATCGCGCGCCCTCGCCACCCTTGTCACCACCCTCGCCCTTACCTCCGCCGCACACGCCGACCTCAAGCTCTGCAACCGCATGAGCTACGTGGTCGAGGCGGCGATCGGGGTGGATTCGAGCGGCACCACGGCGACGCGCGGCTGGCTGCGGATCGATCCGGCGCAGTGCCGCGTGGTGCTGCAGGGCGCGCTCAACGCCGACAAGATCATGCTGAATGCCCGCGTGCTGCCGCTGTACGGCGCATCGCCGCTGCCGCAGAACGGCACCGACCGGCTGTGCGTCGCCGAGGACAATTTCGTCATCGCCGCCGCCCGGCAATGCCGCGGCAACCAGACGCTGGCCGCCTTCACCGAGATCAAGCCGACCGACACCGAGGACGGCAACAAGATCGCGTATCTGGCCGAGGACTCCGGCTACGACGACGAGCAGGCCAAACTCGCCGCGATCCAGCGCCTGCTGCTGATCGCCGGCTATGAGGCCTCGCCGATCGACGGCGTCGACGGCCCGAAGACGCAAGCCGCGCTGTCCGCCTTCCTCAAGAGTCGCGGACTGAAGCCGGACATCGTCGATGCGCCGGATTTCTTCGACGTGATGATCAAGGCGGTGCAGCAGCCGTCCGGCAGCGGGCTGACTTGGTGCAACGACACCAAGTACAAGATCATGGCGGCGATCGGCGAAGACGACGGCAAGACCGTCACCAGCCGCGGCTGGTACGGCGTCGCGCCCGGCGAGTGCCTGCGCCCCGACCTCGGCGCTCAGCCGAAACGGGTGTTCAGCTTCGCCGAAGCGGTCGATGGCAGCGGCCGGCCGGTCGCCATCAAGGGCCGTGCATTGAACTGGGGCGGCGGCACCACGCTGTGCACCCGCGACAGCAAATTCGAGATCGGCGAACAGGGCGACTGCGCCGGGCGCGGCCTCGCCGCCACCGGCTTCGCACTGGTCGATCTTTCCGGCGGCAAGACCCTGAGGTTCTCGGCACCATGATGCAGCTCGGCAAACGCGGCTTCGACCACGTCGAGACCTGGGTGTTCGACCTCGACAACACGCTCTACCCGCATCACCTCAATCTATGGCAGCAGGTCGACGCGCGGATCCGCGACTTCGTCGCCGATTGGCTGAAGGTGTCGCCGGAAGAAGCGTTCCGAATTCAGAAGGACTACTACAAGCGCTACGGCACCACGATGCGCGGGATGATGACCGAGCACGGCGTCCACGCCGACGATTATCTCAGCTATGTCCACGCCATCGACCATTCGCCGCTGCTGCCGAACCCGGCGATGGGCGATGCGATCGAACGGCTGCCGGGGCGCAAGCTGATCCTGACCAACGGCTCGGTCGCCCACGCCGGCAAGGTGCTGGAGCGGCTCGGCATCGGCCATCATTTCGAGGCGGTGTTCGACATTATTGCGGCCGAGCTGGAGCCGAAACCGGCACCGCAGACCTATCGCCGCTTCCTCGACCGCCACGGCGTCGACCCGGCCCGCGCCGCGATGTTCGAAGACCTCGCCCGCAACCTCACCGTGCCGCACCAGCTCGGCATGACCACAGTCCTGGTCGTCCCCGACGGCAGCCAGGACGTGGTGCGCGAAGACTGGGAACTCGAAGGCCGCGACGCCGCCCATGTCGACCACGTCACGGACGATCTGACGGGTTTTTTGAAGACGCTGAGCGCCGCGAAGTAAGGCACCGCGCCTCCCCACTAACGACGTCATCGCCCGCGTAGGCGGGCGACCCAGTATCGCAGAGCGCTCGCGCTCCTTCCGTCCATAGCCCTGGGATACTGGATCGCCCGGACAAGCCCTACGAGATTCACACATCTGGCCTTAGCTTCCAGCCTGCGAGCATGGCTCTGAGGGATTGGAGGCCGTGGAGGATCACGATGGGGCCTGGCTTGCCGTAGTAGCCGGTCCATCCGCCAAGGCGGG
>NZ_QUMK01000032.1 GCF_010907035.1 Rhodopseudomonas sp. BR0M22 | reverse complement strand
ACGCCGGCATTGCGGGCTGGCGGCGGCGCGGCCGGCTGAAGCTGACGCGCGGCAAAACCGCCGAACTCGACGGCGAGGCGGGGCTCGATACGCTGCCGCTGGGACCGGCATTGCAACTCGCGCTCGGGGCGGCCGAACGTCCGGCCGATGATCCGCTCGGGCAGGGCTGGCTGCGTGGCTGGCGTGGCAAGATCGCATTTCAGGCGGTGCGGGCCGAGCTGCCGGGCGGCAGCGAGCTGCAGCCGCTGCGCGGCGTGGTGCGTAGCGACGGACGATCGCTGACGCTCGACGGCAACGGCAAGCTCGGCGGCGGCGAGATCAAAGCCATGCTGACCGCCAAGCCGACCGATGCCGGCGTCGCCCTCGACGCCCAGCTCAGCGTCAAGGATGCCGATGCCGCGACGCTCCGCTACGGCGCGCTCGCCATGCCGCCGGGGAGGCTGTCGCTGCAAGGCACGCTGGCGAGCAGCGGCCGCAGCGCCTCGGCGCTCGCCGGCGCGCTGTCGGGCGGCGGCACGGTGACGCTGTCGCAGGCTGCGATTTCCGGGCTCGATCCGGGGGCCTTCGCGGTGGCGCTCCGCGCCGCCGATCAAGGTCGGCCGATCGACGCCGATCATCTCGCCAAGCTGGTCGAGCCGGCACTGATGGCGGCGCCGCTCAAGGTCGAGACGGCACAGTTTCCGATCAGCGTCAGTGACGGCCGCCTGAAGCTGTCGCCGACGACGTTGCAGGCCAAGGACGCTCGTGCGTTGATCTCGGGCGGTTACGACATCGCCGCCGGCCAGGCCGACCTGCGCGTCATGCTGACGCCGACCGAGCCGGCGCAGGAGCTGCCGCCGGAGATTCGGATATTCGCAGCCGGGCCGCCCGATCGCATGGAGTGGAGCCGCGAGCTGTCGGGGCTGTCGTCCTGGCTGTCGATCCGCCGAATCGACCGCGAGACCCGCAAGCTGCAGATGCTGGAGCAGGGCGGCAAGCCGCCGGCCGCGACCGACTCGCCCAGCGCGGCTCCGTCGCCGACCAAAGACAGCGGGCCCCCAGCGCAAACCTCGAGCCTGCCGCCGCCGGCCACACCAGTTCCTCCGGGCTCGGCACCGCCTGCGGCAGCCCGCACGCCGGCCAGTCATCCCGAGGCCACGCCGAAAATGGCGCCCGAAACAGCGCCCAAAACAGTGCCCAAGGCTACACCGTCGGCAGTCGCTCCGGTCGCCGGGCAGGGCCCCGCGATCAGCCCCGCACTGCCGGTGACACCGCCATTGCCGGACGCCGATCCGCGCCGCGCCGCACAGAAGCAACGCGCTCAGCCGCAACGACCTCCGTCGCTTGAGCCGAATAGATCGTCTCAGCCGAAGATGTCGCCTCAGCCAAAAACGCCGCCTCAGCCGCAAGCATCGACCGTTCTGCCTTCGACGTCGCGCGAAAAGCTCGCGCCACTGCCACCGCCGTTGGAGATCAAACCCGCCCCAGGAGACACGCGTCCATCACGGACACGTCCGCCTTTGGCATTGTCGCCCTCGAATGGGAGGGCGACCGACTGAACAGCGCACCGATCTGACGATCAGTGCGCCGTCAGTGAGCTTTCGGTCTTGGTATCAGCCACTGCCTGCTGCTGCGCCTGCAAAGCGCGGCTGCGGAAGTAGTCGAGCACGAACAGCCGGATCGCCGAAGACAGGTTGCCCTGTTGACGATTGCTGTCGATCTCTCCGACGAGCTCGGACAATGTCATGTCCCGCACGCCGGAGATCTCTTTCATGCCGTTCCAGAAGGCTTCTTCGAGGCTGACACTGGTCTTGTGGCCCGCGACCACGATCGACCGTTTCACTACCGGCGATTTCATGACGCGTCCTCGCCACCGATTTTGTGTTGATCGAGCAGTTGATTGGCGCGGCTAGCGTGATTTTGGTCGAGCTCACGCTGCGATTTGGTTCTGCCAAAACGTGCGCGATTGGCGTCTGCGAGTTTCGCGGCTGCTTCCCGCTCGACTCGCTTCTTGAAGCGTTTCAAATTGACCACGTCGGCCATGACGTCACCCATTATCGATTAAATCGGCAACGGGCGTCGCCTGACAGGCGGGCACGAATGCACGAAGCCATTAGAGGCTCGATCACCATCAAGAACAAAACCATATCACTGCCTGGATGCAGACCGACATTTATTCCGTAAACCGAAATAAGACTGTCGAACCGCAACACCGCAGATGCAAGTTGACCAATCTGCGCGAGCAAGGGATATGATTTACATCAATTTCCGAAATGGCTTTTTTGGAACTGTGAGAAAGTTCTGCGCGGTCAGCTCGGATGCGTCATTTTGTCCGGGCGCACCAGGCGGTCAAAATCGACCGCGCTGATCAGTCCGGAGCGCACCGCTTCCTCCTTCAAGGTCGTACCACGTTGGTGAGCCGCCTTGGCGATTTTGGCGGCGTTGTCGTAGCCGATGGTTGGCGCCAGTGCCGTGACCAGCATCAGCGACCGCTGCATTAGTTCGCCGATACGCTGTTCGTCGGCACGGATGCCGTCGACGCAGTTGGTGGTGAACGAGCGCGCCGCATCCGCCAGCAGCCCGATCGACTGCAGCATCGCCTGCGCCATCACCGGCTTGTAGACGTTGAGTTCGAAGTGCCCCTGGCTGCCGGCGACCGTCAGCGTGGTCTGATTGCCGAACACCTGGCAGCACACCATGGTCATCGCTTCGCACTGGGTCGGGTTGACCTTGCCGGGCATGATCGACGAGCCGGGCTCGTTCTCCGGCAGGATCAGTTCGCCGAGGCCGGAGCGCGGGCCGGAGCCAAGCAGGCGGATGTCGTTGGCGATCTTGAACAGCGCGGTGGCCGCGGCATTGAGCGCGCCGTGCACGAACACGTAGGCGTCGTTGCCAGCGAGGGCTTCGAACTTGTTCGGCGCGGTCACGAACGGCAGCTTGGTGAGCGCGGCGGCGCGCTTGGCGAACGCCTTGGCGAATTTCGGATGGGTGTTCAGCCCGGTGCCCACCGCGGTGCCGCCTTGCGCCAGCGGATACAGCTCCTTCAGCACCGCCTTGATCCGCGCGATGCTGCTGGCAAGCTGCGCCGCGTAGCCGGAGAATTCCTGGCCGAGCGTCAGCGGGGTCGCATCCTGGGTATGGGTGCGGCCGATCTTGACGATCTTGGCGAACGCCTTTTCCTTCTTGCGCAGCGCGTCGTGCAGCAGCGTCAGCGCCGGGATCAGGTCCGAAGTGATCGCCTGCGCAGCGGCGATGTGCATCGCGGTCGGGAACGAGTCGTTCGACGACTGGCTCATGTTGACGTGATCGTTGGGATGCACCGGTTTCTTCGAACCGCGCTCGCCGCCGAGCAGTTCATTGGCGCGATTGGCGATCACCTCGTTGAGGTTCATGTTGGTCTGGGTGCCGGAGCCGGTCTGCCACACCACCAGCGGGAAGTGATCGTCGTGGCTGCCGTCGATCACTTCGCGCGCTGCGCGAACGATGGCGCCGGCACGGCGGCTGTCCAGCAGGCCGAGCTCTTTGTTGGTTTCCGCCGCGGCCAGCTTGACGATCGCCAGCGCCCGGATGATGCCGATCGGCATCCGCTCGGTGCCGATCCGGAAATTCTGCCGCGAACGTTCGGTCTGCGCGCCCCAATAGCGGTCAGCGGCGACATCGATCGGGCCGAAGCTATCGGTCTCGCTCCGGGTTGCGGCGGATCGCGCGGGGCGGGGAGAGCTGGGCGTGCGGGCCATGATCGTCGTCCTGAAGGCTGGGGATCGAAGGTGTGGGCGGCGTCATCCGGCAACGCTACGCACGCCGGAGCGACCCAGCGTGCAAATGACCGGATGATCGGCGGAGCCGTTACTTCTTGCGAAAGCGGTCGAGCCGCACCACCTCGGCGCCTTCGCCAGAGCGGGGCGGCTCGTCGTCGGATGGCGGGTCGTCGGTCGCGGCCGCAGAAGGCGGCAGCGACACGGGTGCTGGAGCTGCGGTCGCAACTTCGCCGGCGTTCTCGGACTCGTCGGTGTCCTCGGCCTCATCGGCCGCTTCGAACTGCAGCCCAAACTTCACCGACGGATCGAAGAAGCTCTTGATCGCGGCGAACGGCACCACCAGACGCTCCGGGATGCCGCCGAACGACAGCCCGACCTCGAAACGGTCCTCGGTGACCACGAGGTCCCAGAACTGATGCTGCAGCACCACGGTCATTTCTTCGGGGTATTGCGCCAGCAGCCGCGGGGACAGCTTCACGCCGTCGGCCTTGGACTGGAAGGTGATGAAGAAGTGATGCTCTCCGGGCAGGCCGTGCTGCGCGACGTCGGTGAGGACGTGCCGCAGCACGCCCCGCAAGGCGTCGCGGGCCAGCACGTCGTATCGAATGTGGTCGGTGGCCATATGGTCGTTCCGTGTGGTCGTCGCGTCGCTCGGAAACCCGAAGGCTGCTGCCCTGAGGCTGGTTCGGCAATCGGGAGGGCCCGACTCGTGCCGAAACATCATGCTACCCCGGCCGGTGTCCACGGTCAGCATCAATCGCGGCTGAATTGTGCGGCGATGCACTGCGAAACGGGCAGCAAGCCAGCCTTCGGCAAGCAAGACTCTGAACGACCAAGACGTGATGAGGATGAGTGGAGGCTTCTGTTGCCAGGTGCCTCCGAACCCCGCCTAACGGAGCTTAACCCGTTAGGGCTTTAAAGTGGTCTTTCAAACTGCCTTACGCAGCCTGAGCAACCGGAGCATAGTTGTCGTTGGCAACTATTGCAGTAGCCCGATAACGGCGGAACAATACCGGGAAAAAGCAAGCCCTTTACGCCCTCGTCGATCCTATTTCGCCCCCGCCGAAGCTCGCCGTCCGAAAGAAGGATGACGGGCTTTGGTGGAGGCGCCGGGTACCGCCCCCGGGTCCGAATGGTTTATTACGACGGCCATTTATTTCCATAGTCGGGTTGCCCCGACGCCCCCAATATAGGGTGCAATCCTTGCCGGCGAAAGGGCCTCCCTGCCAAGCACTTGTGGGCGGGCGCGGGCGATCTGTCCGTGGACTTGGATCAGGTCCGGGCAGCTTGGCGGTACGCGAACAGGGGGACGGCGGAAAAGCCGGTGGTTGCGTCCGGTGCGGCGGTCTAAAGCTACCGAATGGCCCTCATCGACGCTTCCGATCGCGATCCCGCAGACGCCCCGATCGCTCCGGCGCCCGGCCTCAGCGAGCTGTTCGTCGCCTTCGCCAAGATGTCGCTGGCCGGATTCGGCGGCGTGCTGGTGTGGGCGCGGCGGGCGATCGTCGAGCAGCACCGCTGGATGACGGCGGAGGAGTTCAACGAAACCTTCGCGCTCTGCCATTTCTTGCCGGGGCCGAACATCGTCAATCTGTCGGTGGTGTTCGGCGCGCGGTTCCGCGGCATCCCCGGGGCGATCGCGGCGTTTGCCGGGCTGGTCGGCCCGCCGCTGCTGATCGTGACGCTGTTGGCGGTGCTTTACGCCCATTACGGCGAGATCGAGGCGTTGCGGCGTATCCTCGCCGGGGTGTCCTACGCGGCGATCGGGCTGTTGTTCTCGGTCGCGTTCAAGATGCTGCTGCCGCTGCTGCGTAAGCGCGATCCGGTCGCGATCGGGCTGCTTGTGGCCGTGTTCGTCGCCGTCGGCGTGCTGCGGCTGCCGATGCCGTGGGTGCTGGCGGTGGCAGTGCCGTGCAGCATCGGCGCCACTTATCTGCTGCGGAGGCGCACCGCATGACCGGGGCGCCGTCGCTCGGCGGTCTCGCCGTGACCTTCAGCACGATGTCGCTGTTCGCGATCGGCGGCGCCAACGCGGCGCTGCCGGAAATCCACCGTGTCGCCGTCACGCTCAATCACTGGCTGACCGAGCAGCAATTCGCCGACGCCTTCGCAATTGCCCAGCTCTCGCCTGGCCCGAACGTGATGATCGTCGCGCTGATCGGCTATCAGGCGGCCGGGCTTGCCGGAGCGCTGGTGGCGACGCTCGGGATGTGCGGGCCGAGCGCGACGCTGGCCTATCTGGTCAGCCGGGTGCTTGGCCGCGCGACGACGTCTCGCTGGCCGGGGATCATCCAGGCGGCGCTGGTGCCGCTCTCGATCGGCCTGATGGCGGCGAGCGGTCTGATCCTGGCTCTGGCCTCGGACCGCTCCGCCGCATCGCTGACATTGACGGCGATCGTCGCGGTGCTGGCAGCCGTAACCGGGATCAATCCACTCTGGCTGCTGCTTGCCGGCGGTGTGCTGGGATTCGCCGGCATTGTTTGAACCCGGCCGATCGGCCAAACACAGAAGATGCCGCTCCCGGGCCGGGCGGTGCGCAGGGCTGGGGAGACGACCGATGGACGAGGCGCCGAGCGGCGTGCGGGAGCGATCCGTGTTTCCGAACTGGATTCGCGGGCCGCAGGATTTTGTCGGCGGGCTGGCCTTGATGGCGGTCGCCGCCTTCGCGCTATGGGCTGCCAGCGATCTCGGCGGCATGCACGGTTTTCGGTTCGGGCCGGGGACGGTGCCGCGGTTGCTCGCGGTGCTGCTGCTTGGATTGGGGGCTGTGATCGCCGCCGGCGGGGTCTTCGCGGAGGGGGAGCGTCTGGCGAAATTCCACTGGCGTGGACCGTTGTTTGTCGGCCTCGCGATTCTATCATTTGCGGTGACGATCCGGCCGCTCGGGCTGGTGATCGCAGCATTCTCCAGTTTCCTGATCGCGGCGCTCGGCACGCCGGAAACGCGCTGGGGCGAGACCGTCCTGGTCGGCATCGTGCTCACCGCCGCCTGCTGCGGGTTGTTCGTCTACGGGCTGGCACTGCCGTTTGCGCTGTGGCCCGTGGCCCTGACGCAGTGAGGCCGCGACGATGGATCTGTTTTCCAATCTCGCCCTCGGCTTTCAGGTCGCCGCCTCGCCGACCAATCTGCTGCTGTGCTTGATCGGCGCGCTGGTCGGCACCCTGATCGGCGTGCTGCCGGGCATCGGCACTATCGCCACCGTGGCGATGCTGCTGCCGATTACTTTCGGCCTGCCGCCGGTCGGCGCGTTGATCATGCTCGCCGGCATTTATTACGGCGCTCAGTACGGCGGCTCGACCACGTCGATCCTGGTCAATATTCCGGGCGAGGCGACCTCCGTTGTGACGACACTCGACGGCTTTCAGATGGCCAAGCAGGGCCGCGCCGGTCCGGCGCTGGCGATCGCCGCGATCGGCTCGTTCGCCGCCGGCTGCTTCGCCACCGTGCTGATCGCGCTGGTCGGTCAGCCGCTGACCAGCGTCGCGTTGGCGTTCGGCCCGGCCGAGTACTTCTCGCTGATGGTCCTCGGCCTGGTGTTCGCGGTGGTGCTGGCCCGCGGCTCGGTGCTGAAGGCGCTGGCGATGATCGTGCTCGGATTGTTGCTGTCGACCGTCGGCTCCGACATCGAGACCGGCGCCGCGCGGATGACCTTCGATCTGCCGGAATTGGCTGACGGGCTCGGCTTCGCCACGGTGGCGATGGGGGTGTTCGGCTTTGCCGAGATCATCCGGAACCTCGATTTCGGCGCGTCGGCCGATCGCGAACTGGTGCAGCAGAAGATCACCGGTCTGATGCCTACCCGGAAAGACCTCAGCGACGCCGCCCCCGCGATCGCGCGGGGTACGGTGCTGGGATCGATCCTCGGCATCCTGCCGGGCGGCGGCGCGGTGATCGCATCGTTCGCGGCCTACACGCTGGAGAAGAAAATCGCGCGCGATCCGAAGCGGTTCGGCCGCGGCGCGATCGAGGGCGTCGCCGCGCCGGAGAGCGCCAACAATGCCGCCGCCCAGACCTCGTTCATCCCGCTGTTGACGCTCGGCATTCCACCGAACGCCGTGATGGCACTGATGGTCGGTGCGATGACCATCCACAACATCGTGCCTGGACCGCAGGTGATGAAGAACCAGCCGGAGCTGGTGTGGGGCATGATCGCCTCGATGTGGATCGGCAACCTGATGCTGCTGGTGATCAACCTGCCTTTGGTCGGCGTTTGGGTGCGGTTATTGCGTGTTCCGTACCGGCTGATGTTTCCGGCGATCGTGATCTTCTGCTGCATCGGGATCTATTCGGTGAACAACGCTCCGGTCGACGTCGTCTTGGCCGGCGCCTTCGGGCTGATCGGCTATTGGCTGGTCAAGCATGCATTCGAGCCGGCGCCGCTTCTGCTCGGCATGGTGCTGGGCCCGCTGATGGAGGACAATCTGCGCCGTGCGCTGCTGATCGCCCGCGGCGACGCCATGGTGTTTCTGACCCGGCCGCTGTCCGCTGCGCTGCTCGCGGTTGCGGTCGGGCTGTTGATTCTGGCGGTATTGCCGATGCTGCGGAGAAAGCGGGACGAGGTCTTCGTCGAATCCGAGGGCTGACCAGACGCGCCGCATTCTGGCATCGCCGTAACGCTGTTTTCGCCGGTTGATCTGATCGCGAGTAATTCGCTATCACCACAACGTTCCGGCGGAGACGCACGATGAAGTTGTTGGGCGGCCTGATCGCAGCGAGAGGCGTCGCGATTGCCGTTGCGTTGCTGTGGTCGACGTCTGCCTGGGCGGCAGACCAGGATCGCCTCGACCAAATCGACTTTCCGGTGCGAACCGTGACCGTTGTGGTGCCGTTCGCCAGAGGTGGGCCGACCGATACGGTCGCCAGGCTGATCGCCGGGGAGATGGCCAAGACGCTTGGTCAGCCGATCGAAGTCGAAAACGTGCTCGGCGCCGGCGGAACGCTGGCGGCGACACGCGTGGCACACGCGACACCCGATGGCCACACCTTGATCGTCGGACACATGGGCACCCACGGCTCGGCCGCTGCGCTGTATCCCAAGCTTGGCTACCGGCCGGACAAGGATTTCGAGCCGGTCGCACTGCTCACCGAGATGCCGGTGCTGCTGCTTGCCCGCAAGGACTTCCCGCCCAAGGACATGACCGAGTTCGAGGCGTTCGTGAAGGCGCACACCGACAATATCAACGTCGCTCATGCCGGGTTCGGGTCGGTGTCCTATGCGTCGTGCCTGTTGCTGGACCGCCTGTTGGGCGTCGATCCGACCGCGGTGCCGTTCAACGGCACCGGGCCGGCCTTGCAGGCGCTGGTCGAAGGGCAGGTCGATTACATGTGCGACCAGATCGTCAACGCCGTGCCGGCGCTGCGTCAGGGCACGATCAAGGCGTATGTGATCGCTTCGTCCGAGCGCGATCCGGCTGTGCCGCAGGTGCCGACCGCGATCGAAGCCGGGCTGCCGCGGTTTAGGGTCGCGGCCTGGACCGGGCTGTTTGCGCCGCGCGGCACGCCCGAGCCGATCGTCGCCAAATTGAACGCCGCCGTGTCGCAGGCGCTCGATCAATCCGATCTGCGCCTTCGGCTCACCGACCTCGGCGGCATCATTCCGCGGGCCGACCAGCGCTTGCCGGCGGGGCTGGCCCGGCTCGTCCACAACGAAATCGCCCGCTGGGACGATGTCGCGCGAGGTTCGGTTCCCTAGCAGCGGCCGGCCATTCGACCGCATCGCAGCAGCCTTGTGTGGATCGGCTGCGCTGCGGCCTTGCCGCCGCCGCCGGCACAGGTCATTTTCGCAGCCGTCCGGACTCTTCCCGAAGCCTCCCGCGCTGCCGACCGATGGCCGCGCCGGCGCTGCATTGCCGAGCCACCTCGCCATGATCCAGTACCACGACTTGCTCGAACGCATTTTGAGCGATGGGGCGGAGAAGCGAGACCGCACCGGAACCGGGACCCTGTCGGTGTTCGGGCATCAGATGCGGTTCGATCTGGCCGCCGGCTTTCCGATGCTGACCACCAAGCGGCTGCCGCTGAAGGCGATCGTCCACGAACTGCTGTGGTTCCTGAAGGGCGACACCAACATCAAATACCTGCACGACCACGGCGTCACGATCTGGGACGAGTGGGCGGACGAGAACGGCGATCTCGGTCCAGTCTACGGCGCGCAGTGGCGCTCATGGCCGACCGCCGACGGCGGCTCGATCGATCAGATCGCGGCTGTGGTCGACATGATCAAACGTAATCCGGACTCGCGGCGGCTGATGGTCACGGCGTGGAATCCGGCCGACGTCGAGAAGATGGCGCTGCCGCCGTGCCACTGCCTGTTTCAGTTCTATGTCGCCAACGGCAAGCTGTCCTGTCAGCTCTATCAGCGTTCGGCGGACGTGTTTCTCGGCGTGCCGTTCAACATCGCGTCCTACGCGCTGCTGACGATGATGGTCGCCCAGGTTACCGGGCTGCGGCCCGGCGACTTCGTCCACACGCTCGGCGACGCGCATCTGTATTCCAATCATCTGGAGCAAGCGCGGCTGCAACTGACCCGCGCACCGCGGTCGCTGCCGGCGATGTCGATCAATCCAAAGGTGACCGACATCTTCGGTTTCCGCTACGAAGACTTCACCCTGCAAGGCTACGACCCGCACCCGCACATCAAGGCCGAGGTGGCGGTGTGAGCGATGGCATTCTTGTCGCGGACATCGCTTCAGAATGCGGCGACAGCCAAGATCGATGATGCTCGACTGCTATTCCAGAATCGCCGCTTCTCAAACGCGTACTATCTCTACGGCTATGGTATCGAGTTGGCACTGAAGGCTTGCATCGCTCGGCAAATCGTCGCCGAAACAGTGCCCGATACGAGCGTTTTGAAGGGGTTTCTCGATCACAACTACGCCAGGCTGGTCGGACTTGCGGGACTGACCGAGCCGCTTAGGCGACGTCGGCTCGACCCCGAATTCGATAGTCGATGGTCGATCGTTTCCGAGTGGTCGGTGGAATCTCGGTATGATATGATTGACGCTGTCACCGCGACGGCGATGCAGGATGCGATCGAGAGCGCAGACCACGGGGTTTTTCGATGGCTGGTGCAGTACTGGTAGAAGCCGATATCGAAATGGGGCGGGAGCTGCTGAAGATCTTGGACGCGGCTTCATTCCCTGTGACCGGGGCGGCGTGGGTCTACTATGCTGATGCTGGCGAATGGCGGCTGCTGATCAGGACTCCTAAAGCCGAGAGGGATTTGCTCGGTGCGCTGCGCGAGGTCGCTGGCGCGATGGATGCGGCCGGAGATCTGCGGAGCCGCATCGACTTGGCTCGTATCAAACTCGTCCCGCCCAAGGACAGGGTCTTGGCTGCGATGGGTAGCGTCGTGCGTGTCGATGGGGCTTCGACGGTTCGATTCAGTCGTAACATGATCAACGGCGTCCTGATCGACGATGCTCTTATCTATCGGCTCGCGGCCTGATGGCGTCGTTCGACCTCTCTCTCGTTCTGGTCGTCGCCGTCGCCGATAACGGCGTGATCGGGCAGGGCAACGCGATGCCGTGGAGGCTCAAGTCCGACCTGCAGCGGTTCAAGCAGCTCACGCTCAACAAGCCGGTGATCATGGGCCGCAAGACCTATCAGTCGATTGGCCGGCCGCTGCCGGGCCGGACCAACGTCGTGGTCACGCGCGATACGGCTTTTGCCGCGGCCGGCGTCGTCGTCGCGCCCTCGTTCGAGGCTGCTGAACAGGTCGCGCGGGGTGATGCGCTGCGGCGTTTTGCCACCGAAATTGCGGTGATTGGCGGCGCCGACATCTTCGCCCACTGGCTGCCGCGCGCCGCGCGGCTCGAACTGACCGAAGTGCACGCCCGGCCCGAGGGTGATACCTACTTTCCGGCGATCGACCCGGAGTTGTGGCAGGAAGTTGCGCGCGAGCGCCGCGTCGCGGGGCCGCAGGACAGCTCCGATTTCTCCTATGTGACCTATCGACGCTGTGCCGCGACGGAAGCCGGGCGCGGCCCCGTTGGCAATTGACAAACCTTCGTCAAGGCTTAGCTCGCAACGCGGAACGACGCGCGTTGTGCCCAAGGGGACCGTCCCCTATAAAGCCGGGCAGACTGCGGCCGTTCGGCCGCGAAGGAGATGTTTGAATGCCGTGGAAGAATCAAGGCGGAGGCCCGTGGGGTTCTGGCCCCAAGGGTCCGTGGGGAACGGGGCCACAATCGTCGGGGCCGCGGCCGCCTGATCTGGAAGATTTGCTGCGCCGTGGCCAGGACCGGCTCCAGCAGATCCTTCCCGGCGGTCATTTCAGTGGGCTCGGCATCATCGTCGTGGTGCTCGGCGCGCTGGCGATCTGGGGCCTGTCGGGCTTCTTCCGGGTGCAGTCGGAAGAACTCGGCGTTGTGCTGCGGTTCGGTAAACACGTTCGTACCGTCCAGCCCGGCCTGAACTATCACCTGCCGTATCCGATCGAGACTGTGCTGCTGCCGAAGGCGCTGCGCGTCAACACGATCAGCATCGGCATGACGCTGATGAACGATCCGGCGCGCCGCGGCGCGACCATGCACGATGTGCCCGAAGAAAGCCTGATGCTGACCGGCGACGAGAACATCGTCGACGTCGACTTCACCGTGCTGTGGCGGATCAAGCCGGACGGCGTCGGTAATTACTTGTTCAACATCCAGAACCCGCAGGGCACCGTGAAGGCGGTGGCCGAAAGCGCGATGCGCGAAGTGATCGGTCGCTCCGACATTCAGCCGATCCTCACCGGTGCCCGCACCACGATCGAGAACGCCGTGCAGGAACTGATGCAGAAGACGCTCGACAGCTACGGCGCCGGCGTCCTGGTGCAGCAGGTGCAGATGCAGAAGGTCGATCCGCCGCAGCAGGTGATCGACGCTTTCCGCGATGTGCAGGCCGCACGCGCCGACCTCGAGCGGATGCAGAACGAAGCGCAGACCTATGCCAACCGCGTCATCCCCGATGCCAAGGGCCGCGCCGCGCAGATCATCCAGAACGCCGAAGGCTACAAGGGGCAGGCGGTCGCCGAAGCCAAGGGCCAGAGCGCGCGTTTCCTCGATGTGTACGAGGAATACAAGAAGGCGCCGGCGGTGACTCGTGAGCGTATCTATCTCGAAACCATGGAACGCGTGCTCGGCTCCGCCGACAAGCTGGTCTACGACCCCGGCGCTGGTAACGGGCAGGGCATCGTGCCGTATCTGCCGCTGAACGAGCTGTCCAAGAAGCGTGCGGCGCCGACGGGTGCTGCACCGCAGACCCAGCAGCAAATGGGCGGAGGCAACCGATGAAGGCCGGAGTCGCAGGAGTCGTCGCGCTGATCGTGGCGCTGGTCGCGGTGATCGTCGGCTGGTCGTCGCTGTTCACCGTCAGCCAGACCGAGCAGGTGCTGCTGGTCCGCCTCGGCGAACCGGTGCGGGTCGTCACCGAGCCGGGTCTGCATTTCAAGGCGCCGTTCATCGATACGGTGATCAGCATCGACAAGCGGATTCTCGACCTCGAGAATCCGTCGCAGGAAGTCATCGCCGCCGATCAGAAGCGGCTGGTGGTGGACGCGTTCGCGCGCTACCGGATCAAGAACGCGCTGCGCTTCTATCAGAGCGTTGGCTCGATCCCGGCCGCGAACGTTCAGCTCACCACGCTGCTCAACGCGTCGCTGCGGCGTGTGCTCGGCGAGGTCACGTTCATCCAGGTGGTGCGCGACGAGCGCGAAGGCTTGATGGCGCGGATCCGCACCCAGCTCGACAAGGAGGCCGAGGGCTACGGCATCTCGGTGGTGGACGTTCGGATCCGCCGCGCCGACCTGCCTGACCAGAACAGCCAGGCGGTGTATCAGCGGATGCAGACCGAGCGTCAGCGCGAAGCCGCCGAGTTCCGCGCGCAGGGTGGCCAGAAGGCGCAGGAGATCCGCTCCAAGGCCGACCGCGAAGCTACCGTGATCATCGCCGAGGCCAATTCCGAGGCCGAGCAGATCCGCGGTTCCGGCGACGCCGAGCGCAACCGGCTGTTCGCGACGGCGTACTCGAAGGACCCCGAGTTCTTCGCGTTCTACCGGTCGATGACCGCCTACGAGCAGTCGCTGAAGAGCAACGACACCCGCTTCCTGCTGCGGCCGGACTCGGACTTCTTCCGCTTCTTCGGCAGCCCGGACGGGCGCTCGGCAGGGAATGGCGCCGCGCCGGCCGCGGCTGCAGCTCCTGCGGCTCCTGCCGCACCGCGCTAAAGCGAAACCACGACACTGCAACGGGCCGCCCACCAGCGGCCCGTTTTGCTTTTGGCCTTTCCTTTTGTGCGCGATGGCCGATTAAGGCTCCGATGAGAAGGCGCGACAAAACAACCCTGTAGAGCCGCGGTTGGATTTCAATCGGACGCGGAATTGCTCTAGAACAGGCCGATCAACAGCGGCGCGCGCGGAGCTGCGCTGAGACAACAGGGGGCCGCGCGCCGGCCGGGAGGATTCTGTCGCATGAGGTCTTTCGCGTTCGCCGACCTCCTCATCGGCGTCGGATTATTGTTCGTTCTGGAAGGTTTGATCTTCGCGGCCAGTCCGAACTGGATGCGGCGGGCGATGAAGAGTGCGCTCGAAACTCCGGACAACGTGCTGCGTGCGGTCGGTATCGGCTCTGCGGTCGCCGGGTTGCTGCTGATCTGGCTGGTCCGGCACTAGCTCGCGCGCTGGGCATTGCTGCGCCGGTGACGGTGCCGGAGTGCTGTCACGACGTTTTCAACCACGACATCGGGCTCCGAGCCGGTTTTCGCCGCAATCAGTGCGGCGGATAGGGTAGCTTCGCTCACCACCGATGCTTGCGCCGGTTCCAGGATCGGACGCAGTGTTCATGCGACTGCGCCGTCCTTTGCGCACGCCAGGAGATGATTCGACCATGCCCGTTGCGATCGCCCATAGTTCCCGGATCAGGCCCTTGCGGATCAGGCCGCTGCTCGCCGCGCTGTGCCTCGGCGTCGCCGTGCTCGCCAGCCCCGCGCCCGCATCCGCTCGCGGTCCAGAAGGGATCGCCGACGTCGCCGAGAAGGTGATCGATGCAGTAGTCAACATCTCGACCACCCAGACCGTCGAGGCCAAGGGCTCGGGCGAGAGCAAGGGCGCGATGCCTCAGCTGCCGCCGGGCTCGCCGTTCGAGGAGTTCTTCGAGGACTTCTTCAAGAACCGGCGCGGCGAGAAGGGCGGCGGCCCGCGCAAGACCAATTCGCTCGGCTCCGGTTTCATCATCGATCCGGCCGGCGTGGTCGTGACCAACAATCACGTCATCGCCGATTCCGACGAGATCAACGTGATCCTCAACGACGGCACCAAGATCAAGGCGGAGCTGGTCGGCGTCGACAAGAAGACCGACCTCGCGGTGCTGAAGTTCAAGCCGCCGGCGGGCAAGACGCTGACCGCGGTGAAGTTCGGCGACAGCGACAAGCTGCGGCTGGGCGAATGGGTGATCGCGATCGGCAACCCGTTCTCGCTCGGCGGCACCGTGACCGCCGGCATCGTCTCGGCGCGCAACCGCGACATCAACTCCGGCCCCTATGACAGCTACATCCAGACCGACGCCGCGATCAATCGCGGCAATTCCGGTGGGCCGCTGTTCAACCTCGCCGGCGAAGTCGTCGGCGTCAACACCCTGATCATCTCGCCGTCGGGCGGCTCGATCGGTATCGGCTTCGCGGTGCCGTCCAAGACCGTGGTGCCGGTGGTCGATCAGCTCCGGCAGTTCGGCGAGCTGCGCCGCGGCTGGCTCGGCGTCCGCATCCAGCAGGTCACCGACGAGATCGCCGACAGCCTCAACATCAAGCCGGCGCGCGGTGCGCTGGTCGCCGGCGTCGACGACAAGGGCCCGGCCAAGCCGGCCGGCATCGAGCCCGGCGATGTCGTGATCAAGTTCGACGGCAAGGATATCAAGGAGCCGAAGGACCTGTCGCGGATGGTTGCCGATACCGCGGTCGGCAAGACCGTCGACGTCGTGGTGATCCGCAAGGGCAAGGAGGAGACCAAGCAGGTCACGCTCGGCCGGCTCGCCGACGATGCCAAGCCGCAGCCGGCGTCTGCGAAGTCGCAGCCCGAGGCGGAGAAGCTGGTGACTCAGAAGGTCCTCGGCCTCGATCTCGCCGCACTGTCGAAGGATCTGCGCGGCCGCTACAAGATCAAGGACAGCGTCAAGGGCGTGCTGGTGACCGGCGTCGACGACGGCTCGGATGCCGCCGAGAAGCGGCTGTCGGCCGGCGACGTCATCGTCGAGGTGGCGCAGGAATCGGTCGGCAACGCCGCCGATATCAAGAAGCGGGTCGACCAGCTCAAGAAGGACGGCAAGAAGTCCGTGCTGCTGCTGGTCGCCAACGGCTCCGGCGAGCTGCGCTTCGTCGCGCTCAGCCTGCAATAGGGCGCGATGGCCGATCAGGCCCGGACCGCGCCTGCCGTCGACTTCGTCGGCGGCGCGGTCGGCTATCGGTTTCGCTCCCAGGCCGGCCGCAGCCACGCGCTGCTCAAGGCCACCGGCGTCTCGCCGGCGCGCCCGCTGCATGTGATCGACGCCACCGCCGGCCTCGGCCGCGATGCTTTCCTGCTCGCCTCGATGGGCGCAACGGTGACGCTGATCGAGCGCGTGCCGGACGTGCACGCGCTTCTCGAAGACGCGTTCGCGGCGGCGCGCGCCGAGAGCGCGGAACTCGCCGCCATCGTCGGCCGCATGACGTTGCTGCATGGCGATGCCCGCGCGCTGTTGCCGACGATGCGAGCCGACGTCGTCACCATCGACCCGATGCATCCGCCACGGACCAAGACCGCGCTCGTCAAGCAGGAGATGCGGCTGCTGCGCGACCTCGTCGGCGCCGATCCGGACGTCGGCGAGTTGCTGGCGGCGGCGCTGTCCGCGGACTGCGGCCGCGTCGTGCTGAAATGGCCGCTGCGCGCCGCTGCGCCGCCGGCTCCGCGCAAGCCGTCGCATCAGATCGTCGGCAAGACCGTGCGCTACGACGTGTTCGTGCGAGTGCGCGCAGCCTGACGGGGCTTGCACGCTTTCCGAGCCTGCGAAATTCGCATGCAGATGCGTCCGGGATCGCACGCCTCCGTGCTGGCGAAGGATGTATGGTCTCCGCCAACCGGTGAGCCGAGACGCTCTCCGATAACAAGCGCATTCGACAAGCAGCGCAAACGCGGTCGCACAGGCCGTGAGGGAGCGAAGACCGGGACAGCATCGCGACACGACGATGCGGCCGGACCATGGAGGAAGACCCCGCATGCATTTTTCTCGGCACACTCAGGTCGTCGCCGCTGTCGCGCTCGTCGCAGCGCTCAGTGCCAGCGCAGCGCACGCCGGCGGCAATTATGACCCCGGCGCCAGCGACAGCCTGATCAAGCTCGGCCAGACCATGCCGTATTCGGGACCGGCGTCGGCTTATTCGACGATCGGGCGGGCGGAAGCCGCTTACTTCAAGATGCTGAACGACAAGGGCGGCATCAACGGCCGCAAGGTGGAGCTCCTGAGCCTCGACGATGCCTACTCGCCGTCAAAGACGGTGGAGCAGGTCCGCCGGCTGGTCGAAAGCGACGAGGTGCTGGCGATGTTCTCGATCCTGGGCACCGGGCCGAACATCGCGGTGCAGAAGTATCTCAACATCAAGAAGGTCCCGCAGCTGCTGCCGTTCAGCGGCGCCACGCGCTGGAACGACGCCAAGCACTTCCCGTGGAGCACAGGCTCGCAGCCGACTTACAAGACCGAGGGGCGGATCTACGCGAAGTGGATTCTCGCGAATAAGCCCAACGCCAAGATTGCGGTGATCACGCCGGCCGAAGAAGCGGGCCGCGATTATCTCGCCGGCTTCAAGGAAGGGCTCGGCGAGCATGTGAACCAGATCGTGTCCGAGGCGGTGTATGAAACCACCGACCCGACCGTCGACTCCCAGATCGTCAAGTTCAAGGCCGCCGGCGCCGATGTGCTGTTCAACGAATGCACGCCGAAATTCGCCGCGCAGGTGATCAAGAAGGCCGCCGAACTCGGCTGGAAGCCGCAGATCATCCTGCCGGCGGTGTCGAACTCGGTCGGCTCCGTGTTGAAGCCCGCAGGGCTCGAGAATGCGGTCGGCATCGTCACCGGCGCCTACGTCAAGGATCCGGGCGATCCGCGCTGGGCCAACGATCCCGGCGTTCAGCAATGGCGCGCCTGGATGAAGACCTACAATGCGGGCGCCGATCCGGCCGACATCTTCAATGTCTACGGCTACAACATGACGCAGATCATGGAATTGGTGCTGCGTCGCGCCGGCGACGATCTCACCCGGGCCAATCTGATGAAGCAGATCGAGTCGCTGAATGGCGTCGAGATGCCGATGCTGCTGCCCGGCATCAAGCTGCAGATGTCCCCCGACCAGCGCACGCCGATCCGGCAGTTGCAGATGGCGCGCTTCAACGGCACCTCGTGGGAGCTGTTCGGCGACGTGCTGAGCGAGTAGTCGCCCGGCGCGACAGGATGGGAGAGTGCGCTTGCCGCTCCCCTCCTGCTGAATGGCGTCGCGCTGTCGACGTCGAGTTTTTCCCTTCAACCACATCGTTGAGTCCATGACCGCACCGACCGGGCCGCTCGCCGGCATCCGCATTCTCGACCTCACCAGCGTGCTGTTCGGCCCCTATGCGGCGCAGATCCTTGGCGACTGGGGCGGCGACGTCATCAAGATCGAAACCCTCGACGGCGACATGTGGCGCTACACCGGACTGTTCCGGAACCGCGGCATGAGCGGCCAGTTCATGGCGGTGAACCGCAACAAGCGCAGCCTCGCGCTGGACCTGAAGCATCCCGACGGCAAGGCGGTGCTGCAGCGGCTCATCCCGACCGCCGACGTGCTGCTCACCAACGTCCGCCCCGCCGCGATGGCGCGACTCGGTTTCGGCCATGACGCCTGCGCGGCGCTGAACCCGCGGCTGATCTATGCGGCGGCGACCGGCTTCGGCCAGGACGGGCCGTGGGCGGCGCGGCCGGCATTCGACGAGATCATCCAGGCGGCTTCGGGTCTTGCCTCATCGATCGGCTCGGACGACGAGCCGCAATTCGTGCCGAGCCTGGTCGGCGACAAGATCTGCGGCCAAGCGCTCGCCGGCGCGGTGTCGGCGGCGCTGTTCAGCCGCGAGCGCACCGGCAAGGGCCAGCTCGTCGAGGTGCCGATGCTGGAGACCATCGCCGGCTTCAACAGCATCGAGATGCTCGGCGGCTACGCGTTCGATCCGCCGATCGGCCCGTCCGGCTACAAGCGGATGAAGGAGCGCAAGCCGGTGCGCACCAAGGACGGCTGGATGACGATGCTGCCGTATTCCGGCGACAACTGGTGCGCGTTCTTCGAGGCGGTCGGCCGCTCCGAACTGATCGACGAGCTGCAAGTGCGCGATCCGGTGGCGCGGGCGGAGAACATCGACCGGATCTATGCGGCGATGGCCGAGATCGCGCCGGCCCGCACCACCGCCGAGTGGGAGGAATTGCTGCTGCGCCTCGACGTGCCGCACACGGCATTTGCCAAGATCAGCGAGATCGGCGAGCAGGAGCACCTCAAAGCCGTAGGCCTGTTCGCCGCGATCGATCATCCCAGCGAAGGCAAGCTCCGCCAGGCCCGCCCGGCGACGCGCTTCTCCGAAGCCCCGCCCAACCTGCACCGCCCATCTCCGCGTCTCGGCGAACATTCCCGCGAGGTGCTGCTGGAGGCCGGCTACCGCGCCGACGAGATCGACGCGCTGGTCCAGGCGAAGGCGGTGGGGGAGGGGTGAGGAGCGCAGCTCAGGGAGTGGCCGCACAGCCGTTCTGCACCCGCACCGCATCGCGCCGGATCACGTCGCGAAACCGCGTATCGGTCTGCGCCCACTCGACGACGTCGACCTTGAATGGAAGGTCCGACTCCTCGAACGCTTCCTTCAGTTCGGCCACCTTGTGGAGGCCGAGCGGATCATCTCCGAGCACGGCGAGATCGAGATCCGAATACCGCTTCGCCTGTCCCCGAGCGCGCGAGCCGAAGGCGAGAACTTCCCGGTCCGGGATCTGCGTCGCCAGGATATCGCGAACCATCGCCCAGTGCTCGGGGCGCAAATCCAGCTTCGGCAGGGGCGCCGTCATGACAGCCGCTCGGCGAGACGGTCGTAAAGTACGCGGGCTTCCTCGATGAAGCGCGGGATGCCGCCGACCACTTCCAGCGCCACGTCCTCGTTGTAGGTGTGGCTGGTCTTGCTGCGCATTTCGCGGAAGCCGCGCCAGTCGGCCCATTCGCCGAGCAATAGACCCTGTTCACTCGCGGTACGGATCAGATCCTGAAAGCTCATGCCGTCGATCAGCGCCGGGTTCGGCGCAGCGAATTCCAGGTAGCGCTTCAGCATCTTGTGCGCGATCTCATAGGTGAACGCGAAGCGCTGCACCAAGCCGTCGCGAATTTGAGTATCGGAGATGTCCGCCTGATAACGTGCCAGTCCCTCGATCAGGCGAGCGAGGGCACGCTTCAGCAGCGAGACGTCGGGTTTGATGTCGGTCATCAACGCTCACCCGGCTGGTGCTTCTGCGCGGCGCGGCTTGTCAGCGACTGGTGAACGATACGTCGAAACGTTGGATTCTCAATCGGCTAAGGTCGGATTTGGCTGGGGAACCTGGATACCAATCCAACAAGCGACGGAAGCCCAATAGCAGCTTGTTTATCATCGTTTCGACCTGTAAGTCTAGGTGGTTAACCTAGGTGGGTTGATGGACCAAAAGTACCTCATCAAGCAATACAACACCTATTCGGTAGTGGTGGAGGTCCCCAAGCGCCTCCAGGCCAAGGCTGGACGGAAGCGCTTCAAGAAGTCGCTAGGTACGGACAGCTTGGCCGAAGCAAACCGGCGGAAGCACTTCTTCGTTGACCAGTTTCATCGTCAGATCGCCCATCTGGAGAAAGCCGGTAGTGAAGCCGATGCTTCCCGCGCCAGGGAGGCAGCGGAGTTCCGACAAATCCTAGAGAGCCATGACCGGACGTGGCACGAGGACGAGGAGGGCCGGGAGTGGAGCGACCACGAAGAAGAATTGGACCGGCTGAGGGCGCGCGCCAAGGAAATCTTGAATGAGAGCGGGCAAGAGGCTGCTGAGCGCTTCTACAAGGCCGCTACGGGCGAAGCCACTCTGCTCAGTGACCAATACCCGATCTGGCTAGGGGAGGTGGAGCATGCAGGCCAAACCAAGGCCCAGCACGAGAGCACAATAAGGCGCTTCATTGATTGGGCTGGTCAGGGCGTGTCTGTCGAAGATGTCACACGGAAAAGGGCAGGAGCTTACGTTTCCGACATCCTCAATGGCTCGGGTTTGGCACGCGCTACGGTGCGGCGACACGTTTCGTCTCTCTCAACCCTATGGCAGTGGTTGGCAGGACGGGGCATTGCTCCAGCGAACCCGTGGCGGGGTCAGCAGTTGGGAAAGAAGGCCGCTCCGGCAGAGAGGCGTGGGTTAGCCAACGAAAGGCTCCTGAAGCTCCTGGGGGCCACCTATAGCACCCCCAAGTATGCTCAGTTGCTGAGCGACTTGCTACGGCTGGCGTTGCTTCATGGCGCGAGACTTGACGAGTTGTGTGCCTTGAAAAGTTTGGACGTCGCCAAGCGGGAGGATGGCTATTGGATGGTCATTACCTCAGGGAAGACGCGCGCGGCCAAGCGAGAAATACCGGTGCACCTGCTGGCGGTCGAGATTGTCGAGCGTCGTCTCAAGGACGCTGACGAATACCTGTTCAAGGGGCTGGTTGCTGGTGGACCGGATGGCAAACGATCTTGGTACGTCAGCAAGGCATACGGACGCTTCAGGGAGCAGGTTGGCGTCACAGGAGACAAAGAGGACTTTCACGCGCTCCGCAACACCTTCATCACGTGCATGGAGGGTCTTGAGGTGCCTGAAAGCACCGTGAAGCTCCTCGTTGGGCATCGGCGCCAAAGCATGACCTACGGCCACTATTCTAAGGGTGACCGTGTCAATCTGCGGAAGGCGATCGAGAAGCTGGACTACGGCTCAGAAGTGATGCGCTCCATAAAATCGGTAGGCTATTGAAACATCAAAGCCTTCATCAGGTGGGCCGAACAGCTTTGAGGCATCGAAGCCCTCAACCAGCCTGATCACGCGAACGGCATCCAACCAGAGGCTGACGCCGCTCATAGCCCCTTTTTCCCATCCAGCAATAACACCAGCGATACGGACCAAGCATCCTTCCCGGATGATCACGCTTTTGGAGAGTGGGACGCCTTTGCTGTCCAATAGCTCTGGCTTCTTCTTCGGGCTCCTGAATATGAACGCGATGTCGCCTTCCTTGGTGTTCTTCCAAGGTAGATGCACGGCCTTCTTGTCACCGAAGTAAGAGACGGAGATTTTTTGGATTTGCTCCATAAAGCGCTGAGCGTAGCCCTCGGTGGCGGTCGCTTCGGTTTTGTATCTGCCGTCCGCGTATTCGCCCTCGGTCTCCGGCTCAGACAAATGCGGCCTGCGCGCGCTCATGATCTCGGTGGCGAAGGGGACATATTTGATGTTCTTGTCGGTCATTTTTGGATGGCTGCAACCGCATCAATGCAATGCCCCCAGCTTCGCACAGCAGCCGCCCTTCGCCTAATGATTACTTCTGCAGATGGAATGCAGAAGTGGGACGCTAAAACTCATTGTTCTCCGAACGAGAGGTCGGCCTCTGTAATCACTTCCACTATGAATGGGGGCTCGTCCAGGGAAGTCCTTAAGAGGCCGAAGGCATAGTACTGCACGTCTCCGTCGTCACCTACAAACTTGATCCTCGCTCGATGCTTCTTTGATTTTTGAACCCAATTTCCCTCACGGTCGTTGGGGCCGCCCCACCAAACTTCAGTTGCCGCTGCATCGCACGTCACCACGACTACTCGAATATCTTGGCCTGCCATTACGTCATCAACCGTTTGAAGAAGGACTTGACGAGGAAGGTGCCAGCCCGCCCAGTTTACCGCTCGTCCAAATGAGCTATATTCGACTGCAATTTTTAGTCTTTTGGTGCTCGTCTTCGCCTTGGCGATCAATCGCACGGGCGTGGTCGTGGAGCGATCAATCCCTGCAATGAGACCTATCTTCTCGACGTAGCATGCAGGGGCTCGCCAAATCCTCCGCTTGATCGCCGGCCATGTGAGAAACGCGACAAGAGCCAAAGCGGCGCAAAGGAATATTGCGCGCGCCGCGATCAAACTGATGCCGAGAGGATCAGATGCCAGTTTAAGGAGGCGCGCGCTCCAGTATTCCGGGCCGAAGCCAATTAACGCCAATGCGGCAACAGCAATGCCGCCAAAAAACTTGCCTGCAAATGTGCCCATGAAGGCTTTGAGAAACTGCATCGGTGACCGCCTTGTCCGATTGACCACTTAACGGCCTCGCTCCTCTCACAGAGAGCGTGCGCGTGCACCCCCTTTCGGACATCAACCTGCTTGCGACTGTACACAAAATGAAGTAACGTCCGTTAGTTCGATTTGTGGTGCAAGGAATTTGGTTCATGGCCTCAGGGAAGTTCGTGTCCTATTTGCGCGTTTCGACGGACAAACAGGGGCGAAGCGGCCTTGGGATCGAAGCGCAGCGCGAGGCCGTTTCCAGCTACCTCAACGGCGGTCGGTGGACGCTGGTGGCCGAGTACGTCGAGACCGAGAGCGGCCGGAAGTCGGATCGACCCAAGCTCGCCGCCGCGCTCTCGCACGCCAAGGCTATTGGCGCCAAGCTGGTCTTCGCCAAGCTCGATCGCCTCACCAGAAACGTGGACCTTCTGCGCTCACTAGTGGCGAGCGACGTTGACCTTGTCTTCTGCGATCTACCCAGCGTCCCTCCCGGCCCAATGGGAAAGTTCCTGCTTACTCAGATGGCCGCTGTGGCTGAGCTAGAAGCGGGCCTGATCGGCGAGAGAACCAAAAAGGCCCTTGCAGCCGCTAAGGCGCGGGGCACGAAGCTAGGCAACCCCAACGGCGCACGAGCCCTCCGAGGCAAGCAGACAGGCAATGCCGAGGCGGTGGCACGGATCAAACAGAAGGCTCAACAGCGCGCGACTGACCTCAACGGCATCATTGAGGACTTCCGCCGCTCAGGCATCTCGACCGTCCGCGCCATCACCGACGAACTCAACCGGCAGGGCATTGATGCCCCGCGTGGTGGTCAGTGGCACCCGACAGCGGTGCAGCGGATGCTGAAAAGGCTCCCTAAAGCCGCTTAGATCATAGGGTTACGCGAAAGCGGGGCCACCTACACAGGGAAGCGGCCTAGATGCTGCTTCAGAACCATCGCGAAAACTTCGCCCCACACTGCGAGAACGCACATGCTCGTTCCAATCGTCGCCGTAGCTCTCATCGTGTCCGCTTTGGTCCAGGACCGGGCGCTATGCCTCGGAAGCCTCGCCGCTCTCGGTGCTGCTGTCTGGTTCGGCTAATGTCTGGAAGCGATCGACCGATTTCCAATCGGGGATGATCAGTCACCGAGCTTCTGCGCTGGCGGGTGAGAGCCTAGGTGTCCTGCCTGCCTTCTCCGGACGGCGGATTGCAACGGCCATAGGGTCCCTCCGCGCCTCTGGATTTGGCGAAACTCCCCCAAAATGGATTTCAAAAACCGGGCTTAAACCCGCCGTTGTTGTTAGACGAAATCGGTGCGTGAAAGCCTATGGGTCCCTCGGTCCGGGCTCCCGGCGAATTGGGTCCCTCCGGGCTGGAAAAATCTGACGACGGGTCCCTCCGGGGCGCGCAGATGCTCAAAGGGTCCCTCTGCCAATTGGCGATCGGCGGCGGGTCCCTGCTATGGGATTTTATGAACTCTGACGGCGCATCTAAGTAACGACGGGAGCACCCTCTCGGCTGCACGGGCAAACGCGCTCCAGTCGAGTCTGCCACCGATGACTGTGCCGGCGCATGAGCTTGCGTCTGCGCTGAATTCCGGCGTGTCTATCCTCCAGCGCTCCGCATCTCTCCCACGCCCCTTAAAGTAGTCCGCAACGTGCTCTCTCATGTTTCGAAGGTCGCGGACATCGCGCACCGGGAATGCATCGAACTCAGATAGGTCCAAGTCACCACATATGTTCAATTGTTCGAGCCAACTGCGGTGCTCCAGCACTTTGTTCGCGCAGATCGCAAAGTAGTGGTGCTCGGTCCGAAGCTGCGCTGCACATAGTCGCAAACGCTGTGATGTATCTTCGAGGTTAAAGGCGGCATGCATCGCTCGGGTTGCTCTTGCAATCCGCTCGCCTTGCTCAACCGTTGCTGCGGTCCATTGCACGAGTCCCTCGAAAGCCATGAAGCGTTCCTGATCCTCGGACATAATCGGAATGGGCGGGCGGGTCTTGCTCAATTGGCGCCACCATCGTTCATGATCCACCGAAGGAAGCGCTCTGTTCGCGCTGTATGCGCTTGAGTGGCCGAAGGGCGCAGGATGGCCGATAGCGCACCGTTGCAGGCCGGTTCTGCTGGTGCCACGTAAGTTCCTTTGCGGATGCGTTGTTGCTTGCGTGACCAAGCCGCTCGGCTGTTCCGGTTCTCCGGCAACCCCTTTGCAACGTGCGCCGAGACGGTGGCACCGAAGGTCCATCCTTGCCAGGGAGGCTCAGGCGGCCTCGGTAGCCTTCCATGCCCTCTAGGAGCTTCCGCACCATCTGCCACGCGGTCTTATAGGTGACGCCAAGCGCCATCTGCACTTCACGAACCGTGACCGGCTTATGGGCATTTAGGAGATGCGCAGCTTTGATCCATGCCGCGAGAGGGAGCTTTGAGCCCTTCAGCGGTGTGCCCACTGTCACCGTGAACTGGGTACGACAGCTGGCGCAAAGGTAGAGGCCCGGCCGGTGTGCCTCGCCCCTGAAAGCCCTGACGATGGTGGAGCCAGTGGCCCCGCATTCGGGACAGACAGGACCTTCCGGCCACCTGATGCGCTCAAGCGCTGCTCTGCAGTCTTCCTCGGTCACTGCGCTCTCTAAGCTGCTTTTTCTTGTATATAACGAAATTGAACAAAGGCCAATATTCGCCAGGGATTTCTATAGAGTTACCCGAATAAGAGACCACCTTTGCCGAAGCGGCCTTGGTGCCCTCCAGCAGACCGTCCGGAGCGCAAGACTCCCGCGGCCCTCCAGACCGCTCAAGCAGGCCGTTCGCCAGCATCTTCAGCCGCCTAGCCGAATACTCGTCCCCCTTTACAGAGAAGCGGCTCTCGGCCGTCCAGTGTGCGCTTCCAGCACGAGACCTTTCGCGCCTTCAGAGGCCCTAGCGCCTAGGCGCGCCCGTAGCCAATACACCAGCAACAACCAGCCAATGACCATTCATCATCCCGGCCTTCGTGCCGAGTATCGCTATCTGCGCTCCATCTGCGGGAGCTTCCCGGAGCGTGTCACCCTTGGCCGTGCCATCGGCAACGGATGGGGCGCAGCCGCCATCACCGAGCTTGCTAAGGGCTTCCGGAGCCTTCAGGGGCGCGCGGAGCCTGATGAGGCCGCGTACTTACGAGCCATCCGAGTGGCGTCAGAGCGCCTTCACGTTCCCGCTGAAGGCACCAGCTACCAGCGGATGCCCAAGGCTCCTCCGATCGACGCCAATTGGCCGACCATCACCCACAACACCAGCACTAACACCACGTCCCGAAAGGCCGCATGATCACTGCTAATAGCACCAGGACTGTCTAGCAGGCTGTCCGTTAGCATCTTCAGCCCTCTATTCGGAGATCACCTCATAGACGAGGAAGCGGCCTGGATGCTGCTTCAACCATCGCGAAGACTTCGCAAACAATCTCAAAGAGAATTTCTTGGCTTTAGAAACCTTCAGCTACCTTGACAGCCTCGTGGTCACCAGCCCGGACGTTAACGACAGTCTGGCCAACGGTGACGACCATATCCGAGGCATCAAGCTCACACTCAAGAACACCTTCCCTCGCGCGTCTGGAGCCCTCACCAGGGGCCTGGAAGCGGGAACGGGCTATTTGTCTGGTGACGGTTCCTCAAGTCTCCCGGCCTTCAGCTTCACCTCTGAAGGCACGCTGGGGTTCTATCGGGCCTCTACGGGCAAGATCGGCATTGCAGGCCGTCTGACGGGTGGGGTGCTCCCCGCCGGAGCCATCATGGATTTCGCGATGTCCGTCGCCCCGGAGGGTTGGCTTCCGTGCGACGGCACGACGCTCAGCAAGTCTGTCTATCCGGACCTATTCGCCGCCATTGGCTACACCTGGGGAGGCTCAGGGGACCAATTCTGTCTTCCTGGGGGCCAGAACCGCTATCGACGACACCGGGGCGGCTCAGGCTCCCCGGCCGGCGATGTTGGTAATATGCAAGGAAGCCAGTTTGGCTCTCACACACACGGAGCCACCGCAGACGCTCAGGGCGGGCATACCCATCACCTGTCTATCTGGTCGCAGGGTATGAACCGTAGCAACCCGCACAAGCACACCAGCGGCAGGCTACAGTCGGCGGCCTCCTCGTGGGGCGACGCCTACCTGTCCTTCGGAAATGCCGGAGACTATCCCGTAAGTGTGCCAGACACAGGCTTGGCGGACATCAATCACGAACATCTCGTGGATGGGAACACGGACGGTGCAGGTCTCCACACGCACAACATCTCAATTCTCGCCTCAGGCGGCAATGAGACGCGCCCAGAGACCATGACCGTACTGACCTGTATCAAAACCTAAGCACCTGCCGGCCTACAGCAGTGAAGCGTTTTATAACCAGCACACGCTGAAGATGCCTAGTTGACTAGACGAGTCCTAGAAGGCGCTGGGAGGGCTCAGGGGAGCGTAAGCGGTCTTGCGCTCTCTTTGCCCCGTGGGGGGGCCGCGCGCCTCCTGGAACTCCTGACGCCCTCAGAGGCACGCATCAGACGGGAGGGCCCAAGAGCCCTTCCGGCGGCACCAACCGTCATCAAAACAAATGTTGGTGGTGGCTTTGGTGCAGCCTAGAACGCCGGCAGGGCTCCTCAGGAGCATTCGGGCGGCTTCATGCCTCCTACGCTTTGACCATTAATGCACCCCGAAAACCTCCTAAGTATTCTTTAGGGGACTTAAAGGGTGCTTTCCTTTGCCGTGATCGCTGCCCTCAGGGCGGCTTGGACCGATTGCGGCATCTCTACGAACAAAGACAAGGTTTCTTAATGCAAACCACTATCGGTCTGCACGAGCACGGCTATGCCCTCGTGCCACCGCAAGAGTTCACCGCGCGGATGAAGGAACTCTGGACTGCCGACTACGGCCTTTGCTCATCTCAACCGCTAGAGCAGCTTTGGACCATCATGGCAGAGACATTCAACAGTGCCATTGATGATGCTGTGAATGGTGTTCAAGCGCCTTGGCGCATTCTCCAGCCGGCAACAGGCTCAGGCAAGACGACTGGTGCCTGTGTTTTTGCCGCGATGCAGGCACAGCGCAATAGAGCCTCTAAGGGGCTTCAAAGCCCTGTGGGCTCCGTTATCGTCACTCGGCTCATTGAAGATGCTGAGAAGATCGCCAAGGCCATCAATAGCTATGCTGGCGGTGCCGTCGCCATAGCGCACCATTCGTCCGACCCGAAGTTGCCGGGCGTGTTGTTCTCTCACGACACCATCGTCATTCCGCACCAAGCGTACCTCAACGCATCGTCTGCCCGTGGTAGCCGGTGGGACAGCTTCATGAACTGGACAGGAGGGGAGCGCCTTCTGACCATTGTTGATGAAGCACTGGCGAACGTCGTGACTAGCTCCAAGGTTACATCATGTGATCTGGCTGAAGTGCTGAGGTACATCACCCCTGAGATGGAGCGAGAGTTCCCCACAGAGCAGTGGGCCTTACACGTGCTGAAGATGAACTTGGACAATCATTCTCAGCACGCCAGTGCAGAGGACGGGTTCTCCCGTGGCCTATGGGCAGAGGCCATCAATCAAGGTGACGTGCCCCTGGTTGATTTTGGCCCTCTGAAACTTGCTCTCCGACAAGTGGAGTTTGATCGCCTTGGTGCCAAAGCTGAAGACGGCGACGCGCGCAAGCGTATTCGACAATGCGTCGAAAAGACCTTGGACGGCTCCCAAGCCCTGTACGACCAATGGGCCTACTACGCCAAGACGGGAGGAGAGCACGCGCTTCACTCTGCCGCTTTGGCTGTGCCCTTAGATGCTCCTGGACCGGTGGTGCTTGATGCTACCGCCCGTTCTGATCTTCTGTGGGATCTGTTTGAACGCCGTGCACAACGCATTCAGACACCTAGCCGGGTCCGAAGCTACCGCAACGTGACCCTGCACGTGGCGAGGGCGCCCGGCCTGGGCAAGCGTTCGATGATTGCCAACTTCGGCAAGCGCTTTCCGCGTTTGCTTGCGGACCTGGAGCAGAGGTTAGGCCCTGATCGCTCAGTGTTCCTCTGTCTTCACAAGGGTAACCGTGCGCCCGCTGCAATCTTCTTGCCGAAGAAGGCCGCCGCTCAACCTGGCCCCTTCTCAGTTGGGCATTGGGGGGCAGTGGACGGAAGCAACGAATGGCAGAACTGCGATACAGCCGTGATCTTTGGTATGCCGTACCGGGATCAAGTGTGGTCCACCAACACGTTCTTCGCCTTCCAGGGCTTCAAGGGTGACGAGTGGCTTGCCGACCCTAAATGGAAGGCACACCGCAACGTCCATCGCGCCATGAGGCAGCGCCAACTTTCAGTCTCGATCATCCAGGCAATCGGCCGCATTCGGCTCCGCCGCGTCACCGATGAGCACGGCAACTGCCCGCCGGCAGACGTGTTCATTGTCCTCCCGAAGGACATAGATGGCGATGAGGTGCTGAAGAACATCCAAGCCGACCTTCCAGACCTGAAGGTCGCTGATTGGGATTTCCAGATGGATGGACCGAAGGTGCGGAGGCCGCGTAAAGGCTCCAACGCTGAAGCGTTGGCTCTGCACATGGAGATGTGCGGCCCTGGGACTTGGTCCTTGCGAAAGGTACTCGGTGACATCGGCATCCCCGGTGCCCTTAAGAAGATCAGAGAGGACCTGAATTGCCCTGATAGCGGACTTGCGGGCCGCCTAGCCGAGCTTGGCGTGACCTACCAGACCGAGGGGCGCGGCAGAGGGGCAAAGAGCTACCTCGTGAAGCATCAAGCGGCCTAAGAGGCGCCACCTAAAGACTTCGACCGGTCGGACTGCCCTTTATAGGTGCCGATCGGTTGTTTTCTCAAACCGAACTCCGCGCGGCACCTCGTTCCAGGTGTGTTTATTGCGTTACACTGGTCGAAGCTCGGCGCGCCAAAGAAAAGGCCCCGTGGAAAGCCCACGAGGCCCTAGTGGTCCGTGACCGCTTTGGGGCGGCTCTATGCCTTTCTTCGGGCCCTGGGGGCCTTCGGAGCGCCCGGAGCTTTCACAGCCGCTCTCGGCTTCCGGCGCGCTTGGGGAAGGCCGGCGTAGGCTTGGTGCACCTCGAAGAATGGCACACCAGCTGTTTCGGCAATCTGCTCAAGGGAGCCCCCGACCTGATCCGCCAGCGCATCCAATTCGGCGCTGAGCTTCGAAGCGGTCTGCATCAGACCTAGCAGCGTCGCGAGGGCTGCAAGCTGCTTCTTGGTCTCTGGAGCGACCGAGGTGGTTCGCCTAGGTGGGTTGGGAGTTCGTGACATTTGCTAAGCCCCTTACATTGTTGCCAAAATGGGCTTAGTAGGATGCTGGCTGGGGAACCTGGATTCGAACCAAGACAAACAGAGTCAGAGTCTGTTGTGCTACCATTACACCATTCCCCACCGAGAATGCGCTGACGGATCAGGCATTTAGGAGTGATGCACGGGGCACACTCGACACGGTGCCGGGCGCGGCGGGAGTGGCTCGCGACGCGCCTCGGGTGTGCGGGTCTTCTAGCTGCGTCGGCCCCGGCCCGCAAGAGGGTTGCTTGCGACAGATGGGAGATTGGAGTGGAGACTGAGGCAGCCGACAGGGCGGGTCGGTGAGCACGCGCTCGCTGCGGTTGAAACGACGTATATCCTGCCTATGATATACATTCTTGCCGGGGCATGGAGGGTGCGATGCTGGTTTCGAAATGGGGCAACAGTCTCGCGGTCAGGCTGCCCAAGGCGTTGGTCGACAAGCTCGACCTGAAAGAGGGCGACGAGTTGAACGTCGTCGACATCGTCGAACGAACGCTGGTGGTTGAGAAGGAAGACCGGCGCAGGGCGGCGGTGGAGCGCCTTTCCCAGCTGCGATGGACCCTTCCTGCTGACTACAAGTTCGATCGCGACGAGGCGAACGAGCGGTATCGCGACGAGGCGAATGATCAGTGAAGGCGTTCTTCGACACGAACATTCTCGTCTATATCACGACCTCGGACCCGCGTCAGCAAACGGCTGCTGCTTGCCTGAGCAGCGGTGGAGTTGCCAGCGTTCAGGTGCTCAATGAATTCGTCCACGTAGCGCGCCGAAAGTTGGGGCACGACTGGCCGCAGATCGAAGTCGCGCTCGAGCAGTTTCACGCCGCGCTCGATGACGTGCTTCCGATCACTCTTACCACGCATGCCGCAGCCGTTGTCCTTGCACGTGATCACCGGGTGTCGTTCTACGACGCGCTGATCGTCGCTGCCGCGCAGGAGGCCGGCTGCGAGGTGCTGTACAGCGAGGATTTGCAGCACGGCCGCAGCTTCGGCACGTTGCGCGTCGAAAATCCGTTTCTGGAAAATCCGCGATAAAGCGCGCTCGCGCGACAACCCGACCCGCTCACCGCGCTCGCCTCACTCCGCCGCCTGCTTGACCTCGCCCTCGTTCTCGTCGACCGGGATGTGGGTGCGGCCCCAATTGGTGAGGGCGTTGGAGAGGCGGTCGAGATACAGGTACACCACCGGGGTGGTGAACAGCGTCAGTGCCTGGCTGACCAAAAGGCCGCCGACCATGGCGTAGCCGAGCGGCTGGCGGATTTCCGAGCCGGTACCGGTGCCGAGCATCAACGGCACGCCGCCGAGCATCGCCGCCATCGTGGTCATCATGATCGGGCGGAAGCGGAGCAGCGCCGCCTTGCGGATCGCCTGCTCGGGATCGAGGTGCTCGTCGCGCTCGGCGGTGATGGCGAAGTCGACCATCATGATGCCGTTCTTCTTGACGATGCCGATCAAGAGGATGATGCCGATCAGCGCGATCAGGCTGAAGTCGAAGCCGAACAGCATCAGCATCGCCAGCGCGCCGACGCCGGCCGACGGCAGCGTCGACAGAATCGTCAGCGGGTGGATGTAGCTCTCGTACAGGATGCCGAGGATCAGATAGACCACCACCAGTGCTGCGACGATCAACAGCGGCACCGTCGACAGCGACTGCTGGAATGCCTGCGCGGTGCCCTGGAAGCTGCCGCTCAACGTCGGCGGCGCGCCCATCTCTGCCATCGCGGCCTGCACTGCTTCGGTCGCCTGGCCGAGTGCGACGCCTTGCGCCAGGTTGAAGCTGATCGTGGTGGCGGGGAACTGGCCCTGGTGGCTGATCGACAGCGGCCGCACCGGCACCGTGGTCCACTTCGCAAAGGTCGACAGCGGCACCTGATCGCCGGTGGTCGGAGACTTGACGTAGATCTGGTTCAGCGTGTCGAGCCGGCCCTGCAGCTCAGGCAACACCTCCAGGATGATCCGGTAGGTGTTCACCTGGGTGAAGTACTGCGTCACCTGGCGCTGGCCGAACGCGTCGTACAGCGTGTCGTCGATCAGTTGCGGCTTGATGCCGAATCGCGAGGCGGTGTCGCGGTCGATCGTCAGGGTCAGCGTGGTGCCATCGGTCTGCTGGTCGGTTGCGACGTCGCGGAGCTGCGGCAGGCTCTGCATCTTGGCCAGCACCTTCGGCGCCCACTCGTTGAGCTCGGCGAGATTGGCGTCCTGCAGGGTGTATTCGAACTGGGTGCGGGTCGGCCGGCCGCCGAGCCGCACGTCCTGCGCGGCCTGCATGAACAGCCGGGCACCCTCGACCTTCTCCAGCTTCGGCCGCAGCCGCGCGATGATCTCCTGCGCGCTGGCGGCGCGCTCGTCGCGCGGCTTCAGCGTAATGTACATCCGCCCGGTGTTGAGCGCGCTGCCGCTGCCTCCGATGAACATCGCGACGCTGTCGACGTCAGGATCGGCCAAAACGATCTCGCCGAGTTGTTCCTGGCGTTGCTTCATCCCGGCGAACGAGATGTCCTGCGCGGCCTCGGATGCCGCGGTGATCATGCCGACATCCTGCTGCGGGAAGAAGCCCTTGGGGATGGCGACGAACAGGTACACCGACAGTCCCACCGTGGCGAAGAACACCATCAGTGTGGTGAAACGCCAGCGCAGCACCAGATCGAGGCCGCGCTCGTAGGCGCGTAGCATCGACTCGAAGGCGCCTTCGATCCACTGATAGATCCGGCCGTGGCGCACCTCGGTGGCCGGCCGCATGAAGCGCGACGCCATCATCGGCGTCAGCGTCAGCGACACCAGCATCGACACCGCGATGGTCATCGCCAGCGTCACGGCGAATTCGCGGAACAGCCGGCCGATGATGCCGCCCATGAACAATAGCGGGATCAGCACCGCGACCAGCGAGATCGAGATCGACACGATGGTGAAGCCGATTTCGCGGGCACCCTTCAGCGCCGCGGTGAACGGCTTCTCGCCCTCTTCGATGTGGCGGGCGATGTTCTCCAGCATCACGATAGCGTCGTCGACCACGAAGCCGACCGAAATCGTCAGTGCCATCAGCGACAGGTTGTCGAGCGTGTAACCGGCGGCCCACATCAGCGCGCAGGCGCCGAGCAGCGCCAGCGGCACCGTGACGCTGGGGATGATGGTCGCCCAGAAGTTGCGCAGGAACAGGAAGATCACCATCACCACCAGCGCGATGGTCAGCAGCAGGGTGAACTGCACGTCCTCGACCGCGGCTCGGATGGTGGTGGTCCGGTCGCTGATCACCTCGACCTTGATGGCCGGCGGAATGCCGGCGACCAGCCGCGGCAGCTCCGCCTTGATGTGATCGACGGTGTCGATGACGTTGGCGCCGGGCTGCTTGAACACCACCAGGAACACGCCGCGCTTGCCGTTGGCCCAGGCCGCGGTCTTGGCGTCCTCCGGGCCGGTCACGGCGTGGCCGACGTCGCGAATGCGCAGCGGGCCGCCGTTGCGATAGGCGAGGATGACGTCGTTCCAGTCCTTGGACTCGGTGAGCTGGTCGTTGGCGTAGATCGTGTAGCTGCGGTTCGGGGTGTCGAGCGTGCCCTTCGGGCTGTCGACGGTGGTGATCGCGATCTGGGCTCGCACGTCCTCGAGCGACAGGCCTTTGGTCATCAGCTTGGCCGGATCGACCTGGATCCGGATCGCCGGCTTTTGCTGGCCGCCGATGAACACCTGCGCGACGCCGGTGATCTGGCTGATCTGCTGGGCGATCTTGGCGTCGGCGTTGTCGCTGACGGTGGTCAGCGGCAGGGTGTCGGAAGTCGCCGAAAGGATCAGGATCGGCGCGTCGGCAGGGTTGACCTTGCGATAGGTCGGCGGGCTCGGCAGGTTCTTCGGCAGCTGGCCGCCGGCGGCGTTGATCGCCGCCTGGACGTCGTTGGCGGCAGCATCGATGTTGCGGTTGAGATCGAACTGAATGGTGACCGCGGTCGAACCCAGCGAACTCGTCGATGTCATCTGCGACACGCCGGGGATCTGCGCGAGCTGGCGCTCCAACGGGGTCGCCACCGAGGAGGCCATCGTCTCCGGACTGGCGCCGGGCAGGCTGGCGGAAATCTGGATGGTCGGAAAGTCGACCTGCGGCAGCGGCGCCACCGGCAGGGCCGGGTAGGCGATCAGGCCGAGGAACAGGATCCCCGCCATCAATAGCGAGGTCGCGATCGGGTAGCGGATGAACGGCGCCGAAATGCTCCGATCCATGGCTATTTCCCGGCTGGCGCGGCGGATGGGGCCGGCTCGTTGTCGGCGACCTTGAATGCCAGCAGCGAGCCCGGCTTGACCTTATACTGGCCGCCGACCACCACCCGGTCGCCGGGGTCGAGGCCGCGCTCGATCACGGTGTTCTTGTCGTTGGCGGGGCCCACCACCAGCTTGCGCAGCTCGGCCTTGTTGTCGGCGTCGACCGCGTAAGCATACAGCCCGGCGGTGCCGTGCTGGACAGCATCGTTCGGAACCACCACGACGTCCTTCAGCGTCTTCACCAGCAGCCGGGTCTGCACCGACAGGCCGGGCCACAGCGCGTGGTTCTTGTTGGCGAACACCGCCTTTAGCCGCACCGTACCGCTGTTGCTGTCGACCTGATTGTTGACCACCGCCAGCGTGCCGTCCTCGGCGAAGGTGGTCTTGCCGTCGGTGGAGAGCGCGATCACCTGGAGCGGGCGTGCGGCGAGGGCGCGGTTGATGTCGAACACGCGCTCTTCCGGCGCGGTAAAGATCACAGCGATCGGCTCGATCTGCGCGATGGTGACGATGCCGGTCTGGCTCGAAGCGTTGACGATGTTGCCCTTGTCGACCTGGCGCAGGCCGGTGACGCCGGAGATCGGTGCCTTGATCGTGGCGTAATCGAGCTGGGTCTGGGCGTTGGCGATCGCCGCTTCGTCGGCCTGGATCTGCGCGGTGAGCTGCTGCACGGTCGAGCGCTGGGTGTCGGTCTGTTGCTTGGTGGCGAATTCGCCGAGCCGGACCGAGCGGCTGAGGTCCAATTGCGCGTTGGCCAGATTGGCTTCGTCCTGGGCCTTCTTGGCCTTGGCTTGGTCGAGCGCCGCCTGGAACGGCCGCGGATCGATCTGCGCCAGCAGATCGCCGGCCTGGACGATCTGTCCTTCCTTGAAGACGATCTGGTCGATCTGTCCGTCGACCCGGCTGCGCACCACCACGGTATTGAAGCCCTGCACGGTGCCGAGCCCGCTGAGATACACCGGGAAGTCCGCCTTCTCCGCCGTTGCTACCGTGACGGGAACCGGAGCACCGCGACCGACGGTTGCCGCTTTTGCGGAAGGCCCACCTGACTGTGCTTGCGATGTCGATTGCTGCGCGGCGGGGTGACCCGCGCCGGAGACGCGCTGCCAGCCCCAATACGATGCCCCCGCTGCAAGCAGCAGGCAACCAACGACGACAGCCTTGCGAGAGGCGCCGGCTTTGCTCATGCCCGATCCGATCATTCGGCCGCCGGAGATCCGGCCTCGGAGGACCGGTTCAGCCTGCGCGGCAGTGATTTCTGATTGACGGCAACTATACCGGCAAACGCCGCCAACACACTACAAACCGCATGACATTGCTAAACTTTCATGGATTTGGCGACGCGGCCCGGCGCCGCGCCAGTGGGCTGCGCATGGCAGCCGATCGCGGATGGGGGAGACGCAGGCTCGCAGTCGGGGCGAGCGGAATAGAATGGTTCCAATTGTCAGTCGCAGCCTGCTCGGCCATATCACCGCGCTCGGAACGGCGGTGTGGTGGACTGCCGTGCAGGAGGGCAGCATGGAAGAGCTCAACGGCCGGATGATCGCCTGCCAGATTTTGATCACCGGGCTGATCGCGCGCGTCGCCAACGAGCAGCGCGATCCGTTGCAGTTTCTCAGCGAGTTTCGCGACGAGATCCGCGCCGTGGTCCGCGGCATTCGCATCGACGGGATGCTCGACACCGAGCGCGTCCGACTCGCCGCGCAACAGACCGTCGACGAGATGTTCTCGCTGATGAAGCCGCCGAGCCACGACGAGGCGTGAGCGGGAGAGTTCGAGGCGGTCCTGCTCTGCTGCAGTTTAGAAGCGTTTCAGATTGCCGAGTGACTGATCATTTGCCCGGTTGACGAGCGCTGCGCTGAAGGGTTGTGCGGCTGCAGTCGGTCTATGTTCGGAATGAATCTTAGAATGGTTATTATCTTGAACGATTCCAGCGCGGGGTAATTCGACGTGCGTTGACCCTGTACCCCGCGGCCGATAGCTCTCAACAACTGCTTGTAATTAGCAACAGCATACCTTGGGGCGGGTCAACATGAACGGGGCGAAGGCGCCGCGGTCGCTGCGTATTGAAGCAGCGATGCGCGGGAGTGGTCAGGAGCATGATGGCGCATACGGCCGCAAGGTTTCGGCCGTCGCCGGGATGATCGCCGTGGCGTCGATCGGCGGCGCCGAAGCGCAGCAGTCGAGCCTGCCGGCCGTGACCGTCGATGCCCCGGTGGCACGGCCGAAGCCGGCGGCGGCGCGCGCAACGCCTGATCAGGTCCGTGCCCGCACCGCGCTGCGCCGGGCGGCGCGCCGCACGCAGCCGACCCAGGTGCAGCCGGTGCCGTTTCCCAATGCCGGTTCGCTGTCGGCGGATCGTAACCCCTACGCAGATGCCGCTGCGCCCTACAAGGTGGACCGGTTGTCGGGCACGAAGTTCACCGAGCCGCTGCTCAATACACCGCGTACCGTGACGGTGCTGACGAAAGAGCTGCTTGAGGACAAGAATGCCACCTCGCTTCGCGAAGTGGCGCGCTCCACCGCCGGCGTTACCCTCGGCACCGGGGAGGGCGGTAACGCCTTCGGCGACCGCTTCTTCATCCGTGGCTTCGATGCCCGCAACGACGTGTTCATCGACGGCATCCGCGATCCGGCGATCTCGATCCGCGAGAACTTCTTCACCGAGCAGGTCGAGATCCTGCGCGGTCCCGCCTCGACCATGGCGGGCCGCGGCACCGCCGGCGGTGCCATCAACATCGTCACCAAGCAGGCGACCACCGAAGGCAATTTCACCAAGGCCGAAACCACCTTCGGCTCCGACGCCACCAAGCGCGTCACCGTCGACGTCAACCAGGTGCTGAGCCCGACGTTGGCGGTGCGGGTCGACGGCTTGTACCAGGACGCCAAGGTCGCAGGCCGCAACTTCGTCACCGACGATCGCTGGGGCACGCTCGCCGCGGTGAAGTGGACGCCGACCGACGCCATCAAGATCACGGCGAACTACGTCCACACCGATCTCGACGGGCTGCCGGATTTCGGCGTGCCGTACAACACCGCGCTGCGCCGGCCCTCGACCGACGTCAACGTGCCGCGCGAGACCTATTACGGCTTCGTCAATCGCGACTTCCAGAAGGCCAAGCAGGATTTCGGCACGGTCACCGGCGAATTCGCGATCACGCCGGATCTGACCCTGACCAACCGCTCGCGCGCCGCGCATTCGGTGCTCGACTACATCGGCACGCTGCCGAGCAACCCGACCGCCACCACGGTCTCGCTCGCGTCGCAGAGCCGCTATCAGACCACCGACGTGCTCGCCAACCAGACCGACCTGACCTACAAGTTCGACGTCGGCGGGGTGAAGCACACCATGGTCGGCGGCGCGGAAATCTCGCGCGAAAGCGTGATGCGCGACACCTACGCGGGCCTCACCTCGGAGCTCGCCGGTTTCCAGACCGGCGGTCGCGTGATTGTGCCGCTGCTCAACCCGCCGAATACGCTGGACTTCGCGACCCAGCCGCAGCGCGCCAACAATCCGACGTTCATCAACGTCGATACCAAATCGACCTACGTCATCGAGACTGCCAACTGGAACGACGTCGTCATCCTCAATGGCGGCGTGCGTTACGACGACTACAACATCACCGGGCACACCGCGACGACCTCGACCGGCGTGCAGTCGGGGATGTGGAACTACAATCTCGGCGCGGTGGTGAAGCCGCTGCCTTATGCCAGCCTGTACGCCGCCTATGCGACCTCGACCAACCCGGTCGGCGCCGAGCTCGATGCCTCGGGCACCGCTTATGGCGGCCTGGTCGTCAACAACACCACCTTCCAGGCGCTGCCGCCGGAGATGAACAAGGCGGCGGAAGTCGGCACCAAATGGGAGCTGTTCAACCGCCGGCTGCTGCTGACCGCGTCGCTGTTCGAAACTCAGAAGTCGAACGCCCGCGAGACCGTCGGCAGCAACATCCTGTCGACCGGCGTCTATCGCGTCCGCGGTATCGATCTCGAAGCGGCCGGCAAGATCACCGATCGCTGGAGCGTGTTCGGCGGTCTGGTGCTGATGGAAAGCAAGGTGCTGCAGTCGATCGATCCGAATTCGGTCGGCGCGCAGCTCGCCAACATCGCGCATCAGTCGTTCAACCTGCTGACCAAGTACCAGTTCGACGACCATTGGGAGGTCGGCGGGCAGGCGGTGTACGCTTCCAAGATCTACGGCGGCACCTTCGCGGCGATCAACGGCAACGTGCTGCCGGAGCACTGGCGGTTCGACAGTTTTGTCGAATTCAAAGTCGACAAACACATGACCGCCAAGTTGTCGGTCAACAACATCTTCAACACCACCTATTACGACGCGTTCTATCGTTCGAACTCGCCGTTCGTGTTCATTGCGCCGGGCCGGTCGGTCTGGCTGACGCTACGCGGCGCGCTGTAAGCGCGTCGCGGGAATTGGAGCGGCCATGTTGGTCTGCATACCCGAGGTTCTGCCGAAGTCCGAGGTGGCGGAATTCCGCCGCCTGATGGACGCAGCCGAGTGGGAAGACGGCCGCTCCACCGCCGGCGCGCAGTCGGCGATGGTCAAGCGCAACGAGCAACTGCCGCCCGACAGCGAACTGGCGCGTGCGCTCGGGCGCAGGATCGTATCGGCACTGACCGCAAACCCGAAATTCGTAGCGGCAGCGGTGCCGCTGCAGATCTTCCCGCCGCTGTTCAACCGCTATGCGGCCGCCAGCGGACATCACTTCGGCATTCATGTCGACAACGCGGTGCGCGGCGATCATCTCACCGGGCTGCGCATTCGCACCGATCTGTCGATCACTTTGTTTCTGGCCGAGCCTGACGAATACGATGGCGGCGAACTGGTGATCGAAGACACTTACGGCTCGCACGAAGTCAAACTGTCCGCGGGCGATGCCGTCTTGTACCCGTCCACCAGCCTGCACATGGTGACTCCGGTCACGCGCGGTGCACGGGTGGCGTCTTTCTTCTGGCTGCAGAGCATGATACGTGACGCGCAGGCGCGCAGCATGGTCTACGATCTCGACACCGCCATTCAGGCATTGGTCGAGCGGCTGGGACGCGATGACCCTGAAACGGTCAAATTGACCGGTATTTATCACAACCTCATCCGCTACTGGGCCGAAGTATGACGATGTTGAACTTCCGATCGATCGGCGTTGCCGTAATCGCATTGGCGCTGCTGGCGCCGCCGACCCCCTTGCTGGCGCAGCAGGCGCCCGCCGCGGCGACGCCGAGCGCCACCGCACCGTCGCCGGGCACGGTCGCACCGTCGCAGCCGACGCCTGCGGCCACGGCACCCGCACCCGCTCCGATGGAGGCGCCGGCGGTGACCGCTGCGCCTGCCGCTGCTTCGCCCGCACCGGTGGCGACGCAGGCGTTGTCCGAAGCGGGACACGCGTCCGGCAGCGTGGCGCCCGGCCTGTCGGAACTGTCGCCGTGGACGATGTTCCTCAACGCGGACATCATCGTCAAAATCGTCATGATCGGTCTGGCGGTCTCGTCGGTGATCACCTGGACGATCTTCATCGCCAAGAAGATCGAGCTCGGCCGCACCCGCTTCCGGCTGCGCCGCTCGCTCAAGCAGATCGCAGAGTCGCGCTCGCTGGCCGAGGCTCAGATGGTGCTGGGCGACAAGCACAGCGTGCTGTCGATGCTGCTGGGTGCTGCTCTGCACGAAGCGAAGCTGTCGGCGGGACTGTCGAGCGACGAAGGCATCAAGGAGCGTGCGGCGTCGTCTTTCAGCGAGTATGTGCGCGCCGAAGGCCGTCACATGCGCCGCGGCATGGGCTTTCTCGCCACCATCGGCGCCACTGCACCGTTCATCGGCCTGTTCGGCACGGTGTGGGGCATCATGAACAGCTTCATCGGCATTTCGAAGTCGCAGACCACCAACCTCGCGGTGGTCGCGCCCGGTATCGCCGAAGCGCTGCTCGCCACTGCGATCGGTCTGGTCGCCGCGATCCCGGCGGTGATCATCTACAATCACTTCTCGCGCGAGATCAAAGTCTATCTCGAACTGGTCGCCCGCGCCTCCGGGGCTGCCGGCCGGCTGCTGTCGCGCGATCTCGATCGCAGCCACGGCAGCGCGCATCGCGCCCGCGCGGCGGAGTGAGCGATGGCTGTTTCGCTCGGCAATTCCGACGATCTCGACGACGATTTCGACGAGACCCACGAGATCAACGTCACGCCGTTCATCGACGTGATGCTGGTGCTGCTGATCATCTTCATGGTGGCGGCACCGCTGTCGACGGTCGACCTTCCGGTCAGCCTGCCGACCTCGAGCGCCACGCCGCAGAAGCGGCCGGACAAGCCGACCTATGTCAGCATCAAATCCGACCTTGCGGTCGCGATCGGCGAGAACCAGGTCAAGCGCGTCGATCTGGTCAAGACGCTGGACTCGATGCCGGACATGACCAAGGACCGCTTCATCTTCCTGCGCGCCGATCGTGCGGTGCCTTACGGTGAGCTGATGGAGGTGCTCGAGATGTTGCGGTCAGGTGGCTACGCCAAGATCAAGCTGGTGGCGCTGGAAGCGGTGCCGGGCGCGAAACCGGACGGCAATTGAACGCCGGCGCTGCGAGCGGCCGGGACGACTCCACATGTCTGGCGTGGCGCGGCAGGATTGCTTCGCTTCGCTCGTGACGACCGGGAAGCCCGGTACCGATCAGATCTGGTTCCGATAAGATATTGACGAGATGTCCGACAGTTATTTCGATCGCAATGGTTCGTACCGGCTGTGGCTGATGGCCGCCGTCGGCGCCGTGGCGTTGCACGTCGGCGGCGCCGCGCTGGCGCTGGTCAGCATGCCGGAAGATGCCGACGACGACGCGCTCGGCGCGCCGGCGATCGAGGTCGGCGTCGAGATGATGTCGCCGAAGATCGAAGCCTCCGATCTGCCGCCGGGCCCGGACACCGAGGCCTCGATGGCGTCGCCGGCGCTCAACGAGCAGAAGGCCGAGGTCAAGGACTCCGACCTGCCCAAGGACACGCCGCAGGAGACCGAGGAGCCGGACCGCGTCGTCACCACCGAGACGCCGAAGAAGGTCGACGAGGAGCAGAAGGAAAAGGCGCAGCAGCAGCAGCAGGCCTCGACCGAGTCGGTCGCCGCTGAAGCCACCGCGATGCCGAGCAACGAGTCCGCCAAGGAAGGTCCACGCTCGGTCGCGCCGGCGCAGGGCGTCGGCAAGGCCGCCGCGCGCATCCGCGCCACCTGGCAGAAGGAGCTGGTGGCGTATCTCGATAAGCACAAGCGCTACCCGAAGGATGCCGCGCAGAAGAACGTGCGGATCGTAGTCGGCTTCGAACTCGACCGGCTCGGGCATGTGCTGTCGATGAAGATCGTCGAAGGCTCCGGCGACGCCGCATTCGATCAGGCCGCGCTCGATATGATCAAGCGCTCCGACCCCGTCCCGGCACCCCCGCCGCTGGTTGCCGACGAAGGCCTGACCTTCAGCCTGCCGGTGATCTTCCGGACCAAGGGGAAGGGGTAGCCCACCACAGTCCCAGCGTTGTCATTCCGGGGCGCGAGCGAAAGCTCGCGAACCCGGAATCTGATGCAGGCAATGACCAACGACCGTCATTGCCCGCCCATGCGGGCGAACCAGTATTGTAGAGCCTTTGTCGTTATCATCGACGCCCTGGGATACTGGATCCCCGCCTGCGCGGGGATGACATGGGGAGACTCGTGCACGCACAAAGCAAGGCCTCTCGCGGCACGCAGAACATCTCGGGATTCCGGGTTCGCGCTGCGCGCGCCCCGGAATGACGTTGTGGGGTAAGTGCGTAGTTTAATACGTCGCGCGTCCGCCGGAGATGTCGAACACCGCGCCGGTCGAGAACACGCAGTCTTGCGACGCCAGCCACGCCACCAGGGCGGCGACTTCTTCGACCAGCACGAAGCGGCCCTTCGGGATTTTCGACAGCATGAAGTCGATATGCTGCTGGGTCATCTGGTCGAAGATCGCGGTGCGCGCCGCGGCCGGCGTCACCGCGTTGACGGCGATGTCGTAGGACGCCAGCTCCTTGCCGAGCGATTTGGTCAGCGCGATCACGCCGGCCTTCGAGGCCGAGTAGTGCGCGGCGTTCGGGTTGCCTTCCTTGCCGGCGATCGAGGCGATGTTGACGATGCGGCCGTATTTGTGTGCGATCATCGATGGCACCACCGATCTGCAGCACAGAAAGGGGCCGTCGAGGTTCAGCTTCAACACCCGCCGCCACTCGGCGTAGTCGGTGTTCCATACCGTCTTGTTGACCCCGGCGATCCCGGCATTGTTGACCAGGATGTCGATCTTGCCGAACGCGGCGAGCGTTGCGTCGCGGGCGCGATCGACCGCAGCCGGATCGGTGACATCGACCGCAACGGCGATCGTCACATCGTCGCCGATTTCCTTGGCGGTACGCTCGGCGAGTGCGAGGTCGTGGTCCCACAGCGCCACCTTGGCCCCCGATGCAACGAACCGCTCCGCGATCGCCCGCCCGATCCCCTGCGCCCCGCCGGTGACCACGGCACAGCGATGGTTGAGGTCGATGGTGTTCATGGCTGCTCCCCCCGTTATGAGCTGTTGCGGCATCGCCGCGCCGGAAGCGCGCTCCCTCGCCCCGCTGTTGCGGGGAGAGGGTTGGGGTGAGGGGCCTCTGCGGTCCTGCGCAGGCGGCGATCGTTGCGATGCAGTGCCTTGCCCCTCACCCGGCGCTACGCGCCGACCTCTCCCCGCTCTTGCGGGGAGAGGTTAGTTACAACGTCCAACCGCCGTCGATGATGTGGGCGACGCCGGTGGTGAAGGCGCTCTCGTCGCTGGCGAGGTAAACCGCCAGCGCGGCGATCTCTTCAGAGTTGCCGAGACGGCCCATCGGTTGGCGCGACACGAACATCTCGCGGCCCTGCGGCCCGAGCGCGGCGGCGCGGCCGAGCATCGACGGCGTTTCGATCGTGCCCGGGCAGATCGCATTACAGCGAATACCGCGGGTGATGAAATCCACCGCGACCGCACGGGTCAGCGCTGCGACGGCCGCCTTGGTGGCGCCGTAGACGTAGCGGTTCGGTGCCGCCTTGAACACGCCGGCGGCCGACGAGATGTTGACGATCGAGCCGCGGCCCGCTTCCAGCATCGCAGGGAGGAAGGCGCGGATGGTGCGGTGCATCGACTTGACGTTGAGGTCGAACGAGAAGTCCCAATCCGTATCCGAACAGTCGAGCACCGTGCCGTGATGCACGAAGCCGGCGGCGTTGAGCAGGATGTCGACCGTGCCGGCCTCTCGGGCGATCGCTTCGACCGCGGCGGTGTCGCGGACGTCGAGCTTCGCGGTCCGCGCAATGCCGTGCTCGGCGAGCGAGGCGAGCCCGGCGTCGTCGATATCGGTCGCGAACACCTCGGCGCCCTCGCGCGCAAACGCAATCGCCGACGCCCGCCCGATCCCCGCCGCCGCCGCGGTGACGAACGCACGCTTGCCTTTCAGGCGGTCGGTCATGCTGTTTCCTCCCGACGACGTCATGGCCGGGCTTGACCCGGCCACCCATCGTTCTTCGTGTGATGATGGATGCGCGGGTCAAGCCCGCGCATGACGATCGTAATGGGGCAGGTGCCGTGCCCAAGCCGCCCTATCAATGATTATGCCGCGCCACGCCGACGGCGCCGGCGATGTTCTGGTAGCGGGTGGCGAACTCCATGCAGGCGCCGGTGGCGTGCTGGCCGACTGTCGAGCGATACAGCTCCTGCCACGGCGTCTGGTGTTTCGGATAGGCGAAGCCGCCGTGAGCCATCAGGTCGGCGCGGCGCTGCTTCAGCTCCTCGTCCGAAATCAGGATGTCGGCGCTGCCCTTGTTGAGGTCGATGCGGACTCGGTCGCCGGTTTTCAGCAGCGCCAGCCCGCCGTTGGCGGCGGCTTCCGGCGTGGCGTTGAGGATCGACGGTGAGCCCGAGGTGCCGGACTGGCGGCCGTCGCCGATGCACGGCAGCGAATGGATGCCGCGTTTGATCAGCGCCGCCGGTGGCTGCATGTTGACCACCTCGGCGCCGCCCGGATAGCCGATCGGCCCGGTGCCGCGCACGAACAGGATGCAGTGCTCGTCGATATCGAGCGCCGGATCCTCGATGCGGTGGTGATAATCCTCCGGTCCCTCGAACACGATGGCGCGGCCCTCGAACGCGTTCGGGTCCTTCGGGTTCGACAGGTAGCGGTCGCGGAATTCCTTGCTGATCACGCTGGTCTTCATGATCGCGGAATCGAACAGATTGCCGCGCAGCACCAGGAATCCTGCGTCGGCGACCAGCGGCTTGTCGTAGGAGCGGATCACGTCGCCGTCCGGCAGGGCGGCGGCGGCGCAATTCTCGCCCATGGTCCTGCCGTTCGCGGTGACGGCGTCCTGGTGGATCTTGCCGTGCTTCATCAATTCGCGGACGACCGCCGGCACGCCGCCGGCGCGGTGATACTCTTCGCCGAGGTAGAACCCCGCCGGCTGCAGATTGACCAGCAGCGGGATGCTGTGGCCGACGCTCTGCCAATCGTCGATCGACAGCTCGACGCCGACATGGCGCGCCAGCGCATTGAGATGGATCGGCGCATTGGTCGAGCCGCCGATCGCCGAATTGACCACGATGGCGTTCTCGAACGCCTTGCGCGTCAGGATGTCGGACGGCTTCAGATCCTCCCACACCATCTCGACCGCGCGCACGCCGGTCTCGTAGGCGATCTGGCCGCGCTCGCGATATGGCGCCGGGATCGCGGCGCAGCCGGGCAGCGACATGCCGAGCGCTTCGGCCAGCGAGTTCATGGTCGAGGCGGTGCCCATGGTGTTGCAGTGCCCAACCGACGGCGCCGAGGAGGCCACGATCTCCATGAACTGTTCGTAGTCGATCTCGCCGGCGGCGAGCCGCTCGCGCGACTTCCACACCACCGTGCCGGAGCCGGTGCGCTCGCCATTGTGCCAGCCGTTGAGCATCGGTCCGCCCGACAGCACGATCGCCGGAATGTTCACGGTCGCCGCCGCCATCAGGCAGGCCGGCGTCGTCTTGTCGCAGCCGGTGGTCAGCACCACGCCGTCGAGCGGATAGCCGAACAGCACTTCGACCAGACCGAGATACGCGAGATTGCGATCGAGCGCCGCGGTCGGCCGCTTGCCGGTCTCCTGGATCGGATGCACCGGGAATTCCATCGCGATGCCGCCGGCCGCCCGGATGCCTTCGCGCACCCGATGCGCCAGATCGAGATGATGCCGGTTGCACGGCGACAGGTCGTTGCCGGTCTGGGCGATGCCGATGATCGGCTTGCCGGACTGCAGTTCCGCGCGGGTCAGTCCGTAGTTCAAGTAGCGCTCCAGATAGAGCGCGGTCATTCCCGGATTATGCGGATCGTTGAACCATTCGCTGGACCGGAGTTTGCGCCGGGGGGCGCCGGCATCGTGCTTCGTCATCGTGTCTCCCGCACCGCACACATCCTTGCAGCGGATGTTTTGAGCGCCTTTGCTGAGCATGGAACGGCGTGCATGCTGGCATGTCGCACCGCGCTACGCAATCGGCGTAGTGTGATCACGCCGGACTAATTTGCGAGCGCGACAGCGGCGAAATATTCTGCTATGAGTTGCGTCAACATAAGTCTCACGCCGGCGGCAACGACCGCATGAAACGGCGGGACATCGGGAGGTGCTGGATGGCGTCGGTGCAGATTCACGACGTGCGTAAGTCTTTCGGCGGCTTCGAAGTATTGCACGGCGTGACTGTTCCCATCGAAGATGGTGAGTTCGTCGTTCTGGTCGGCCCGTCCGGCTGCGGCAAATCCACTTTGCTGCGGATGCTCGCGGGGCTGGAAAAAATCACCGCAGGAACGATCTCGATCGGCGAGCGCGTCGTCAACGATGTGCAGCCGAAGGAGCGGGACATCGCCATGGTGTTCCAGAACTACGCGCTGTACCCGCACATGACGGTGGCCCAGAACATGGGCTTCTCGCTGAAGCTGCGCGGCGCCGATCAGAAGACCATCGACAGCAAAGTGCGGCGCGCCGCCGACATCCTCGATCTCGGCAAATTGCTCGACCGCTATCCGCGCCAGCTCTCCGGCGGCCAGCGCCAGCGCGTCGCGATGGGCCGCGCGATCGTGCGCGATCCGCAGGTGTTCCTGTTCGACGAGCCGCTGTCGAACCTCGACGCCAAGCTGCGGGTGGCGATGCGCACCGAGATCAAGGAGCTGCATCAACGGCTGAAGACCACCACGGTCTACGTCACCCACGACCAGATCGAGGCGATGACGATGGCCGACAAGATCGTGGTGATGCAGGACGGTGTGGTCGAGCAGATCGGCGCGCCACTGGATCTGTACGACAAGCCTGACAACAAATTCGTGGCCGGCTTCATCGGCTCGCCGGCGATGAATTTCCTCGACGGCACGCTGAAGGTGAACGGCGGCCAGCCTTACGTCGAGACCGCCAGCGGCGCCAAGCTGCCGGTGATGGCGGCGCCGGCGAACGGCAACGGCCGCACCGTGTCCTACGGCATTCGGCCCGAACATCTCGACTTCGCCGACAGCGGCATTGCGGCCGAGGTCGCGGTGGTCGAGCCGACCGGCTCCGAAACCCAGATCGTGGCGCGTGTCGGCGATCAGGAAGTGATCGCGGTGTTTCGCGAACGGCATCCGGTCGCGCCCGGCGATCTGATCCATCTGCAGCCGCGCGCCGACGTCGCGCATCTGTTCGACAAGGAGAGCGGCCGGCGGATCTAGAGCGTCACAGACAAATACAAGAATTGGTCGATCAACGAACCAATGCACAAAGCGGAACATAGGGAGTGAACGACAGATGACGGACTTTACCCTCGATCGCCGCACGTTGTTGAAGGGTGGCGCGATCACGTTGGCCACGGCAGCGACGATGTCCGCCGACCAATTGCTCGGCTACGCCAAGGCCTGGGCCGAGGCCTCGCCGTGGAAGCCGGAGCCCGGTGCCAAGATCAATCTCCTGCGCTGGAAGCGGTTCGTCGAAGCCGAAGACGTGGCCTTCATGAAGATCGTCGACGCGTTCCAGAAGGCCAACAACGTCACCATCAACGTCTCCAACGAATCCTACGACGACATCCAGCCCAAGGCGTCGGTCGCCGCCAACACCGGGCAGGGGCTCGACATGGTGTGGGGCCTGTACTCGCTGCCGTTCCTGTTCCCGAACAAATGCACCGACGTGTCCGACGTCGCCGATTATCTCGGCAAGAAATGCGGCGGCTGGAGCGACTCCGGCAAGGCCTACGGCATGTATAACGGCAAGTGGATCGGCATCCCGGTGGCGGCCACCGGTGGCCTTGTCAACTACCGGATCAGCGCGGCCGAGAAGGCCGGCCACAAGGAGTTTCCGAAGGATCTCGCCGGCTTCTCCGATCTGGTGAAGGGCATGAACAAGAACGGCACGCCGGCCGGCATGGCGCTCGGCCACGCGTCGGGCGACGCCAATGGCTGGCTGCACTGGGCGCTGTGGGCGCATGGTGGCGCGCTGATCGACAAGGACAGCAAGGTCGTCGTCAATTCGCCCGAGACCGCCAAGGCGCTCGGATACGTCAAGGGGCTGTACGACAACTTCATCCCCGGCACCGCGTCGTGGAACGATGCCTCCAACAACAAGGCGTTTCTTGCTGGGCAGCTCTATCTCACCACCAACGGCATCTCGATTTACGTCACCGCGAAGAAAGACAACAAGGAGATGGCGGCGGACATCAACCACGCGCATCTGCCCGCCGGCCTCAACGGCAAGACCCGCGAGCTGCATCTCGGCTTCCCGATCCTGATCTACAACTTCACCAAGTTCCCGCAGACCTGCAAGGCGTTCACCGCCTTCATGATGGAGCCGGAGCAGTTCAACCCGTGGGTCGAGGCGGCGCAGGGCTATCTGTCGCCGTTCCTGCTCGACTACGAGAAGAACCCGATGTGGACCGCGGACCCGAAGAACACGCCGTATCGCGACGTCGCCCGCACCGCCTCGACACCGGCCGGCGACGCCCAGATGGGCGAGAACGCCGCCGCGGCGATCGCCGACTTCGTCGTCGTCGATATGTTCGCCAACTACTGCACCGGCCGCGAAGACGTGAAGACCGCCATGAGCAGCGCCGAACGCGCCGCAAAGCGGATCTTCAGGGCGTAACAGGGAAGAGAAGGGTTGGTGACATGCGCCGACCCTTCTCAGCCGACAAAGGCGCCACCAATGGGAACCTCACGTTTGTCATTCCGGGGCGCGCCACTTGGCGCGAACCCGGAATCCATACTCTCGGCGGTGGTTATGGATTCCGGGCTCGCGCATCGCGCGCCCCGGAATGACGAACGTGAGGGGAGTGAGACCTTCACTCGGCCCGCAGGCGGCCGGACGGAGTTAGCATGACCACACTTCAGATGCGCGAGCAGGTTCACTCCGGCCCCACCGCCTGGCAACGCCTGCGCACCAGCCGCAATTTCATCGCGCTGTGGTTCATGCTGCCGGCGGCGGCGTTCCTGATCCTGTTCCTGGCCTATCCGCTGTTTCTCGGGGTGTGGATGAGCTTCACCGACGCGCGGATCGGGCGCGACGGGGTGTTCATCGGGATCGAGAATTACGAATGGCTGTGGGACGACAGCATCTTCTGGCTGTCGGTGTTCAACACCATTCTGTACACGGTGGTCGCCAGCGCGATCAAATTCGCCGTCGGCCTCTATCTGGCGCTGCTGCTCAACCGGCACATGCCGTTCAAGGCGATCATCCGCGCCGCGGTGCTGGTGCCGTTCATCGTGCCGACGGTGCTGTCGGCGATCGCGTTCTGGTGGATCTACGACTCGCAGTTCTCGATCATCTCGTGGTCGCTGATCAAGCTCGGGGTGATCGACCAGAACATCAACTTTCTCGGCGATTCTAATTGGGCGCGCGCGTCGGTGATCTTCGCCAATATCTGGCGCGGCGTGCCGTTCGTGGCGATCACGCTGCTGGCCGGGCTGCAGACGGTGTCGCCGTCGCTGTACGAGGCCGCGACGCTGGACGGTGCCACTGCATGGCAGCGCTTCCGCTACATCACCTATCCGCTGCTGACGCCGATCATCGCGGTGGTGATGACGTTCTCGGTGCTGTTCACCTTCACCGACTTCCAACTGATCTGGGCGCTGACCCGCGGCGGGCCGGTCAATGCCACGCATCTGATGGCGACGCTGAGCTATCAACGCGGCATCCTGTCGGGCCGGCTCGGGGAGGGCGCGGCGATCGCCACCGCGATGATCCCGTTCCTGCTCGCGGCGATCGCGATCTCGTGGTTCGGCATGCAGCGGCGCAAATGGCAGCAGGGGACCGACAATGACTGAGACCACCGCCTCCGATCCCCGGCTCGCCGTCAAGGCCGCCGCCACCGTCGCACAGAACGACGACAGCGAGGGCATGAGCTATCTGGAGTCGCTGCCGCGCCGGCTGGTGACGCTGTATCTGCCGCTGTTCGTGATCCTCGTCGTTTTGCTGTTCCCGTTCTACTGGATGGGGCTAACGGCGATCAAACCCGACGAGCAGCTGATCGACATGGAGACCTACAACCCGTTCTGGGTGGTGCATCCGACGCTCAAGCACATCCAGAAGCTGTTGTTCGAAACCCAATATCCGCGCTGGCTGTGGAACACGATGTATGTCGCGGCAGCTTCCACCGTGCTGTCGATCGCCGCCAGCGTGCTCGCCGCCTACGCGATCGTGCGGCTGCGCTTCCGCGGTGCCGACACGGTCGGCGGCGCGATCTTCCTGGCGTATCTGGTGCCGCCGTCGATCCTGTTCATTCCGCTGGCCTCGGTGATCCAGGCTTACGGCCTGTTCGACTCGCCGCTGTCGCTGATCCTGGTGTATCCGACGCTGCTGATCCCGTTCTCGACCTGGCTGCTGATGGGCTATTTCAAGACCATTCCGTTCGAGCTCGAGGAGTGCGCGCTGATCGACGGCGCCTCGCGCTGGCAGATCCTGATCAAGATCATCATTCCGCTGGCGGTGCCGGGGCTGATCTCGGCCTTCATCTTCTGCTTCACGCTGTGCTGGAACGAATTCATCTACGCGCTCACGTTCCTGCAGTCGACGCCGAACAAGACCGTGCCGGTGGCGATCGTCAACGAGTTCGTCGACGGCGACATCTACAAATGGGGCTCGCTGATGGCCGGCGCCCTGGTCGGCTCGCTGCCGCTCGTCATCCTGTACGCGTTCTTCGTCGAGCATTACGTGTCGGCGATGACCGGGGCGGTCAAGGAATGATTCTGCTCCGTCATTGCGAGCGCAGCGAAGCAATCCAGCTCAGTGCACTGAACTGGATTGCTTCGTCGCGTCGCTCCTCGCAATGACGAAGTGCGGAGATCGCTGAGGCATTCCCGCCCGATCGACCTCATCCTGAGGAGCGCGCTCTTGCGCGCGTCTCGAAGGATGGGCCACACTCGCCTCATGGACTCTAAGATTCATCATCAGGGCCGTCATTCCGGGGCGCGAGCGGAGCTCGCGAACCCGGAATCTGCAGCGGGTACCGAGATTCCGGGTCCGCGCCTGCGGCGCGTCCCGGAATGACAATTGAGAGGGGACGTTCCTTGCACATTCTGATACTCGGCGCCGCCGGCATGGTCGGGCGCAAGCTCACCGACCGGCTGCTGGCGGACGGGCGGCTCGGCAGCCGCGAGATCACCCGGATGACGCTGCAGGACGTGGTGGCGCCGGTGCGGCCGCCGCATGCCTCGATCGCGATCCAGGTGGTGACCAGCGACCTCGCCGAACCGGGTCAGGCGGCGGCACTGGTGGCGCATCGGCCGGAGGTGATCTTCCATCTGGCGGCCATCGTCTCGGGCGAAGCCGAGGCGGATTTTGACAAGGGCTACCGGATCAATCTCGACGGCACCAAGCATCTGATCGATGCGATCCGCGCCGAGGGCGACGACTATCATCCGCGGCTGGTGTTCACCTCGTCGATCGCGGTGTTCGGCGCGCCGTTCCCGGATAAGATCGGCGACGAATTCCTGTCGGCGCCGCTGACCAGCTACGGCACCCAGAAGGCGATCTGCGAACTTCTGATCGCCGACTACACCCGCAAGGGCTTCTTCGACGGCGTCGGCATCCGCCTGCCAACGATCTGCGTCCGCCCCGGCAAGCCGAACAAGGCCGCGTCCGGCTTCTTCTCCAATATCATCCGCGAGCCGCTGAATGGCGAGGAGGCGGTGCTGCCGGTGTCGGACGAGGTGATGCACTGGCACGCCTCGCCGCGCTCGGCGGTCGGCTTCCTGATCCACGCCGCTACCATGGACACCGCCGCGATGGGGCCTCGCCGCAGCCTGTCGATGCCGGGGCTGCCCGCCACGGTCGGCGAGCAGATCGCCGCATTGGAACGTGTTGGCGGCAAGGCCGTGGTGGAAAGGATCAAGCGCGAGCCCGATCCGACCATCATCGGCATCGTCGCCGGCTGGCCGCGCAATTTCTCCACCGACCGTGCTCTGAAGCTCGGCTTCACCACCGCCGAAAAGACCTTCGACGACATCATCCGCATCCATATCGAGGATGAATTGGGCGGCAAGTTTGTGAAGTAATCGCCTTGCCCCGCACCGTCATTGCGAGGAGCAGCCGGATCGGGGCTTGGCGCCGTCCAGGCACAGGCGCCGCGAGAAGCGATCCAGCTCCGTGCACGGTCTCTGGATTGCTTCGCTGCGCTCGCAATGACGCGGATGGGCCGGCGGCCGCCCTTCGTGCCACGCCCGGCCACCATTCCGTGAGCGGGGATGTCTTTATCTGATGGTCATCCTATAATAAATCCAGGTTCGAGTTTCATCGACCTTCGAGGAGAAAACGCCATGACTGCCAGCATCGTTGGATGGGCCCATATGCCGTTTGGCAAGTTCGACGCCGAAACCGTGGAAAGCATGATCGTCCGCGTCGCCACTGAGGCGATCGCAGACGCCGGGATTGCGCCGGGCGACGTCGACGAGATCGTGCTCGGGCATTTCAATGCCGGCTTCTCGCCGCAGGACTTCACTGCCGCTCTGGTGCTGCAGGCCGATCCGGCGCTGCGCTTCAAGCCGGCGACCCGGGTGGAGAACGCCTGCGCGACCGGCTCGGCCGCGGTGCATCAGGGCGTCCGTGCCATCGAGTCCGGGCAGGCCAAGGTGGTGCTGGTGGTCGGCGTCGAGCAGATGACGCGGACGCCGGGGCCGGAGATCGGCAAGAACCTGCTGCGCGCGTCGTACTTGCCGGAAGACGGCGACACCCCGGCCGGGTTTGCCGGTGTGTTCGGCATCATCGCCCAGAAGTACTTCCAGAAATACGGCGACCAGTCCGACGCGCTGGCGATGATCGCCGCCAAGAACCACCACAACGGCGTCGCCAATCCCCATGCGCAGATGCGCAAGGATTTCGGCTTCGAGTTCTGCCGCGCCGAAGGCGAAAAGAATCCGTTCGTCGCAGGTCCCCTGAAGCGCACCGATTGCTCGCTGGTGTCCGACGGGGCCGCAGCGCTGGTGCTGACGTCTGCCGAGAACGCCAAGGCGATGGGCAAGGCGGTCAACATCCGCGCCCGCGCCCATGCCCAGGACTTCCTGCCGATGTCGAAGCGCGACATTCTGCAGTTCGAAGGCTGCACCGTGGCCTGGCAGCGCGCGCTGGAGCAGGCGGGCGTCACGCTGAACGATCTGTCGTTCGTCGAGACCCACGATTGCTTCACCATCGCCGAGCTGATCGAATACGAAGCGATGGGCCTGACGCCGAAGGGGCAGGGCGCCCGTGCGATCAAGGAAGGCTGGACCCAGAAGGACGGCAAGCTGCCGATCAATCCGTCCGGCGGTCTCAAGGCCAAGGGTCATCCGATCGGCGCCACCGGCGTGTCGATGCACGTGCTGAGCGCGATGCAGCTGCTTGGCCAGGCGCCGGAAGGCATGCAGATCAAGGACGCCAAGCTCGCCGGCATCTTCAACATGGGCGGCGCGGCGGTCGCCAACTACGTGTCGGTGCTCGAACCGGCCAAGTAACCGACAGCCGGGGGGCGGGGGATGAATCTGGCGGAATGGCTTGCTGCGAGTGCCCGGCTGCGGCCGGGCGCTCCGGCGCTGCTGACGGGTACCACGGTCGATGCCGACTACGCGACGTTCGCGTCGCGGGCGGCATCGTTTGGCGCGGCGCTGGCGCGCGATTACGGCATCGCGCCCGGCGACCGCGTTGCTTTGTTCGCGCATAATTGCACGCGCTATCTCGAAGCGCTGTACGGCATCTGGTGGGCTGGCGCGGTCGCGATCCCGATCAACGCCAAGCTGCACGGCAAGGAGGTCGCCTGGATCTGCAGCAATGCGGAGGCCAGGCTCGCGCTGATCTGCGACGACACCGCTGACACCTTCAACGAAGCCTCATGCGATCTGCCGCCCGGCTTGGCGGTGCTGGCGATCGACAGCGACGGCTTCGATCGCGCGCGTAGTGGCGCGGGTAGCAAGGCGCCGGTCGCACGCGACGACGACGATCTCGCCTGGCTGTTCTACACCTCCGGTACCACCGGCCGCCCCAAGGGCGTGATGCTTAGCCACGGCAATCTCGTAGCGATGTCGCTGAGCTATCTGGCCGATGTCGATGCGGTGACGCCGGAGGATGCGGCGCTGTATGCGGCGCCGATCTCGCACGGCGCCGGGCTCTACAACATGATCCATGTTCGGTTCGGCGCCCGGCATGTCGTGCCGGAGTCCGGCGGGTTCGATCCGGACGAGGTGCTCAGCCTCGGCAAGCAGCTCGGCAACGTCGCGATGTTTGCGGCGCCGACCATGATCAAGCGGCTGGTCGAGGCCACCAAGCGTCGCGGCGAAGCCGGAGAGGGGCTGCGCACCATCGTCTATGGCGGCGGCCCGATGTATCTCGCCGACATTCGTGAGGCGCTGAGCGTGATGGGCCAGCGTTTCGTGCAGATCTACGGCCAGGGTGAATCGCCGATGACGATCACCTCGCTGAAGCGCGCGCTGCACGCCGACGTCGATCATCCGCGCTATCTGCAGCGGCTCGCCTCGGTCGGCACCGCGCAGAGCGTGGTGTCGGTGCGGATCACCGGTGCGAACGGAGAAGTGCTGCCGCCGGGCGAGACCGGCGAGATCGAGGTCAAGGGTTCAACCGTGATGCTCGGCTATTGGAACAATCCGCAGGCCAATGCCGAGGCGCTGAAGGACGGCTGGCTGCGCACCGGCGATGTCGGGCGCCTGGACGACGACGGCTTCCTGACGCTGTCGGACCGCTCCAAGGACGTCATCATCTCCGGCGGCACCAACATCTATCCGCGCGAGGTCGAGGAAGCGCTGCTGACGCATCCGGCTGTCCGCGAAGTGTCGGCGATCGGCGTCGCCGATCCGGAATGGGGTGAGAATGTCGTCGCCTGCGTTGTGCTTACCGATGGCGCCGCGGCTGACGACGCCACGCTCGATGCCCACTGCCTCGCCACCATCGCCCGCTTCAAGCGCCCCAAGCGTTACGTCTATCTCGACGCGCTGCCGAAGAATAATTACGGCAAGGTGCTGAAGACGGAACTGCGGAAGATCGTGAAGTAATTCGGCAACAACTTCTGATTCCTCGTCATGGCCGGGCTCGTCCCGGCCATCCACGCCTTCGGGCCATCGCGAATTCAAAGGCGTGGATGCCCGGCACAAGGCCGGGCATGACGAACTGATAGGTCCGAGAATGCCAAGGTCGCAAGATGCTGGAGGCAACCCTCCGCCGTCATCGCGAGCCACCGGGGTGGTGCGACATCAACGATGCGGTCGCCGCCTAGCGCATCACCCCCACCATTGCCGGACGATCGTCACCGTCGATCCAGAACCCGAAGGTGGTGCCGTCACCGTTCGAGGCCTCGCGCAGCGATGCGGCGCGGCCGAAATACACCGGGCCTTTCAGCCATAGATCGAGCTGGCGCGGCGGCTGCGACGGCGCGAGGTGCCCGAGGCATTGCGCCGCGATGCGCTGCGGGTGGGCAGAGGCGGCGGCAAAGCCGGTGGCGCGGGCGTAGATATCGACGAGGTGCAGCGGATTGTAGTCGCCGGTTAGCGCGGCCCAGCGTAGCCGCTCGCCGCCATCCACGGTCCATTGCGTCAGTGGCGGCAGCGACGGATCGATCGGGGGCGAGACCATCGGCGCGCCATCATCGGCGCCGTGGCTCGCCGGCCCGTCGAAGCGGCCGCGATAGTAGAACGTGGTGATGCTCTGCCACGGGCAATCCTCGCCCTGCATCAGTTGCGCCAGGACGTCGAGCTCGATGCCCTTGTCGTGCACCCGCCAGCCTATCGCCCGCACGATCAGGTCGGACGCATCGTCGAGCTTGATATCGCCGCTGCGGATCAGCCGGTTGCGGAGCTGCAGCGCTCGCCAGATCGGCAGCGGCCAGTCCCGACACATCAGCAGCGCCATCGTCAGCCGGAAACCGGTGACATGCGGCGCCAGCAGCAACAGGCGGTCTGCGGTCGCCGCATCGTCGCCCGCAGCGCGCTGTAAGGTCGCCAGCGCAGCAGGACTGATCTGATAGCCGCGCCAGATGAAGCTGAAATCCGGGAAGCCGTCTTTCGGATTCCAGCCGCGCGATGGCGCGAAGGCGTTCAACATCAGCGCCGGGCCGAACGGCGGCGCGGTGTAGGTCTCATGATGGGTGGTCATTGCCGCTCGTCTCCGCCCCAAAGTGCGCGAAGTCAACGGCTGGCCCGCCTGTCGGTCAATGAGGGCCGTCAAAACCTTCCGCACCGCGGAGTTTGCCCCGCATGGCGCCATGCCGGGCGGCGGCTTGATCTCGGCGAGCCGGTCCCGTTACATCGCCGTGACGGTGCCGATCAGAGCGCCGCGAGCTGGAAGAGAAGCGCCGCGATGGGACCACTGGCGGGTACGACAATCGTCGACATGACGTCGGTGCTGATGGGGCCTTACGCCACCCAGATGCTCGGCGATTACGGCGCCGACGTCATCAAGATCGAATCCCCCGACGGTGACGTCACGCGGCAGATCGGCCCGGCGCGACATCCCGGCATGGGGCCGGTGTTTCTCAACGCCAACCGCAACAAGCGCAGCATCTGCCTCGACCTCAAGCACGACGCCGGCCGCGCCGCCGCGCTGCGGCTGATCGCGCGCGCCGACGTGCTGGTTTATAACGTTCGCCCGCAGGCGATGGCGCGGCTGCGGCTCGGCTATGACGATGTCGCGCCGCTCAATCCGCGGCTGATCTATGCCGGCGTATTCGGCTTCGGCCAGGACGGGCCGTATGCGGCCAAGCCGGCCTATGACGATCTGATCCAGGGGGCCACCGCGCTGCCGGCGCTGAATGCGCGGGTCGGTGACGGGACGCCGCGCTACGTGCCGAACGCGCTGGTCGACCGCATCGTCGGGCTCACCGCGGTCGGCGCGATCTGCGCCTCGCTGGTGCACCGGGATCGCACCGGCCAAGGCCAGCGGCTCGACATCCCGATGTTCGAAACCATGGCGAGCTTCGTGATGGGCGATCACATGGGCGGCCTCACCTATGAGCCGCCGCTCGATCGCGGCGGCTACGCACGGCATCTGTCGCCGGACCGCCGGCCGTATCAGACTGCCGACGGCTACATCTGCGCGATGGTCTACAACGACAAGCAGTGGATCAGCTTTCTCACCGCGGTCGGCCGCGACGATCTCTTGGCTGACGACCGCTACACCAGCTTCGCCCGGCGCGCGGTGAACATCGACGTCGTCTATGCCGAGCTGGCACGGATCTTCCTGACCAGGACCACGGAGGAGTGGGTGACGCTGCTCGACGCCGCCGACGTACCGGCGATGCGGATGCACGACCTCGAAAGCATCCTGCACGACCCGCATCTGGTCGCGACGGATTTCTTCCCCGTGGTCGAGCATCCCAGCGAAGGTGCGATCCGCGACATGAAGGTGTCGGCGACCTGGTCGGACACCAAGGCCGAACGCCAGCGCTTCGCGCCGCGGCTCGGCGAACACGGCGCCGAGGTGCTGCGCGAGGCGGGCTATGGCGAGGACGAGGTTGCGGCGCTGGCGGAGTGTGGGGCCGTCAGGTTGCCGGAAGCGGAGAGTTGATCGGATGGAGCAAGCGAGAGTAGGGCTCGATCGCATCGCTGGGTTGCCGGCACAGTGCCTCTTCTCCCTCTCCAGCTTGCGGGAGAGGGCTGGGGTGAGGGCACTTGCCACAAGTTCAGTGCCCGCGGCCCCCCACCACCGACCCTGTCCCTTATACACATCTGACGCTGCCGAC
>NZ_QUMK01000031.1 GCF_010907035.1 Rhodopseudomonas sp. BR0M22 | reverse complement strand
GCGTACTTACGCGATCTCCGCCAGCACCTTCTCCACCGCTTTCCGCTCCTCAGCCGTCAGCGCGGCTTGCGGCGGGATGGGGTCGCCGACGTCGTAGCCTTGCAGCGCCAGGCCGGCCTTGATGCAGGCGGCGAGGTTGAATTTGGCGAAGGCTTCGTTGACGCGCCACAGCTTGCGCTGCAGCTTCAAGGCCTCGTCCCAGCGCTGCGCCTTGCACAGCTCGTACAGCTGAACGCTCTGGCGCGGCGCAATGCAGGCAGGGCCCGCCATCCAGCCGACGCCGCCGATCAGCATCACCGCGGCAGGAATATGCGCCGAGGCCGAAAACACCTGCAACGCGTCGCCGCAGCGGTTGATGATCGACAACAGCCGCCCGGTATTGGTCGAGGCGTCCTTGATGTAGCGAATCCGCGGATGCTCGGCGAGCCGCGCGATCACGTCGAGCGTCAGATCCGAGCGCTGGAATTGCGGGTTGGTGTAGATCACCACCGGGATCTCGACAGCATCCGCGATGGCGCGGAAATAGCTTTCGATCTGCGCATCCTTGAGCGGGAAATACGCTTCGAGAATCGCCAGGATGCCGTCGGCGCCGAGCTTCTCGTACAATCTGGCCTGCGCCACCGCATCCGCCACCGAGGTCGAGGCGACGCCGGCCACCACCGGCACGCGGCGTTGCGCGGCCTCGATCGTCGCCCGCACCACCGCCTCGCGCTGCGCGGTGCCGAGATAGGCGAATTCCCCGGTCGAGCCGAGCGGCGTCAGCCCGTGCACACCGGCCTGGATCAGATCGTCGCACAGCCGGCCCATCACATCGGCGCGAACGCGACCCTCCGCATCGACCGGAGACACCAGATAAGGGAATACGCCGTGAAAATCCGCCATCATCCAATCCGTCACTTGTCCACATCCGGCCACCGGAACCGGTGCCCCTGCCTATCCAGCGCAATCCGCCCGGCGCCGCAAGGCGGAAACGTGCTAAGCTTGCCCGATCCTGCCCTGAACGAGACCTGCCGATGACCTCTGCCCCGCCCCGCGCCGCCAACCAGCAACCGCCGGTCGCGCCGCGCCGTCCGCATAGCTTCACCACCCACGGCATCACGCTGACCGACGACTATGCCTGGCTGAAGGATCCGAACTGGCAGGAGGTGCTGCGCGATCCGTCGCTGCTCGATCCGGACATCCGCACCTATCTCGAGGCCGAGAACGGCTACACCGACAGCGTGCTCGGCCACACCACGAGTTTGCAGAAGAAGCTGGTCGCCGAGATGCGCGGCCGGATCAAGGAGGACGATTCCAGCGTCCCGTCGCCGGATGGGCCTTACGCTTACTTGCGCAAATATCGCGAGGGCGGCCAGCATCCGCTGTACGGCCGCGTCGCGCGCGACGGCAGCGGCGAGATCGACATCATCCTCGACGGCGACGAGCTCGCCAAGGGCCACGACTACTTCCAGTTCGGCGACCGCCGGCATTCGCTCGATCATAGACTCGAAGGCTGGAGCGCCGACACCAAGGGCTCCGAATACTACACCATCCGCGTCCGCGACTGGGCGACCAAGCAGGACCTGGCCGACGTGGTCGAGGAGACCGACGGCGGCCTGGTGTGGACCGCGGATTCGAGCGCGTTCTTCTACGTCAAGCTCGACGACAACCACCGCCCGATGCAGGTTTGGCTGCACAAGCTCGGCACGAAGCAGGCCGACGATCTTCTGATCTACGAAGAGTCGGACTCCGGCTGGTTCACCCACATCCACGAAAGCACCAGCGGCCGGTTCTGCGTCATCGCCGGCGGCGATCACGAGACCTCCGAGCAGCGGCTGATCGACGTCTCCGATCCGACCGCGCCGCCGCGTCTGGTCGCCAAGCGCGAACTCGGCGTGCAGTATTCGCTCGGCGACCGCGGCGACGAACTGTTCATCCTCACCAATGCCGACGGCGCGATCGACTTCAAGATCGTTACCGCGCCGCTGGCTGAGCCGACCCGAGACAATTGGCGCGATTTGATCCCGCACCGCGCCGGCATCTATGTGATCGATTTCGATCTCACCACCGGCCACCTGATCCGGCTGGAGCGCGCCAATGCGCTGCCGTCGATCACCATCCGCGACCTGAAGACCGGCGATGAGCACGCCATCGCGTTCGCCGAGACCGCGTATTCGCTCGGCACCATCGGCGGCTACGAGTTCGACACCACGAACCTGCGGTTCTCGTATTCGTCGATGACCACGCCGTCGGAAGTCTACGACTACGACATGGCGACGCGGCAGCGGAGCTTGCGCAAACGCCAGGAGATTCCCTCCGGGCACAATCCGGCCGACTACGTCACCACCCGGATCATGGCGAAGGCGGACGACGGCGCCGAGGTGCCGGTGTCGATCCTGCATCGGGCCGGCCTCAAGCTCGACGGCGAGGCGCCGCTGCTGCTGTATGGCTATGGTTCCTACGGCCACGCGATGGGCGCCGGCTTTTCGGCCAATGCGCTGTCGCTGGTCGACCGCGGCTTCGTCTATGCGATCGCCCATATTCGCGGCGGCGCCGACAAGGGCTGGGGCTGGTATCTCGACGGCAAGCGCGAGAAGAAGACCAATTCGTTCGACGATTTCGCCGCCAGCGCCCGCGCCCTGATTGCAGCGAACTACACCTCGCCCAAGCGCATCGTCGCCCACGGCGGCAGCGCCGGCGGCATGCTGATGGGCGCGGTCGCCAATCGCGCCGGTGAGCTGTTCGCCGGCATCGTCGCCGAGGTGCCGTTCGTCGACGTGCTCAACACGATGCTCGATGACACCCTGCCGCTAACGCCTCCCGAGTGGCCGGAGTGGGGCAATCCGATTGCGAGCGAAGCCGACTTCAAGACCATCCTGTCGTATTCGCCCTACGATAACGTCGCGCCTAAGGAGTATCCGGCGATCCTGGCGATGGGCGGTCTCACCGACCCGCGCGTCACCTATTGGGAGCCCGCCAAATGGGTCGCGCGGCTGCGCGCCACCATGACCGGCGGCGGCCCGGTGCTGCTGCGCATCAACATGGGCGCCGGCCACGGCGGCGCCTCCGGCCGCTTCAGCCGCCTCGACGAGATCGCCATCGTCTACGCCTTTGCGCTGTGGGCGGTCGGCTTGGCTGACGCCGCGGCGTGAGCGTGGCATAAAGCCATTTAGACAACCTCTCCCCGTCATTGCGAGCGAAGCGAAGCAATCCAGAAGCGCCGAGCACTGAGCCTGGATTGCTTCGTCGCTCCGCTCCTCGCAATGACGGAGACCAACTAACAATTCATCAGGAAACAACCCGAGCACATCATGGCCGCACCCAAACCGCCCGGATTTGAAACCCTCAGCCTGCATGCCGGGCAGCATCCCGATCCGCTGACCGGCTCGCGCGCGGTGCCGATCTATCAGACGACGTCCTACGTGTTTCAGGACACCGACCACGCCGCGGCGCTGTTCAACATGGAGCGGCCCGGCCACCTCTACACGCGAATTTCCAACCCGACGATCGCGGTGCTGGAAGAGCGGATCGCCGCGCTGGAGAACGGCGTCGGCGCGGTCGCAACCGCGAGCGGCATGGCGGCGCTGCATCTGGCGATCGCCACGCTGCTGAATGCCGGCGATCACATCGTCGCGTCATCCTCGCTGTACGGCGGCACGATCAACCTCTTGGCGCACACGCTGCCGCGGTTTGGCATCACCACCAGTTTCGTGGCGCCGCGCGACCACGCCGGCCTCGCGGCGGCGATCCAGCCGAACACCCGGCTGATGATCGGCGAGACCATCGGCAATCCGGGCCTCGAAGTGCTCGACATCCCGAAGGTCGCGGCGATCGCTCACGCGGCGAAGATCCCGCTCTTGATCGACAACACCTTCGCGACCCCTTACCTGAGCAAGCCGATCGAGCTCGGCGCCGACATCGTGATGCATTCGGCAACCAAATGGCTCGGCGGCCACGGCATCGCGATCGGCGGCGTGCTGGTCGACGGCGGCCGGTTCGACTGGCGCGGCTCCGGCAAATTCCCGACGTTGACCGAGCCCTATGCCGGGTATCACGACGTCGTCTTCGACGAGCAATTCGGCCCGCCCGCCTTCGTCATCCGCGCGCGAATGGAAGGTCTTCGCGACTTCGGCGCGTGTCTTTCGCCGACCAACGCCTTCCAGCTGCTGCAGGGCATCGAGACGCTGCCGGTGCGGATGGATCGGCACGTCGCAAATACCAAAGCGGTGCTCGACTTCCTCCAGGCCAACAAGGCGGTCGATTGGGTGCTGCATCCGACGCTGGAACACCACCCGGACTACGAACTGGCCAAGACGCTGCTGCCGAACGGCGCCGGTTCGATCATTTCGTTCGGTATCAAGGGCGGCCGCGCCGCCGGGCGCAAGTTCATCGAAGCGCTGCGGCTGACCAGCCATCTCGCCAATGTCGGCGACGCCAAGACGCTGGTGATCCATCCGGCTTCGACCACGCATCAGCAGATGAGCGCCGAGCAGCTGAAGGCCGCCGGCATCGGCGAGGAGCTGATCCGGCTGTCGGTCGGTATCGAAACCGCCGACGACATCATCGCTGACCTGGCGCAGGCTCTGCGCGTTTCGCAGAAAGGCTGAGTCATGCAGATCAAGGTCAACGGAACAGATACCTTCGTTGCCACCGGCGGTAAGCCGTTCGATGCGTCGCTGCCGGCCGCGGTGTTCATCCACGGCGCCGGCTTCGATCGTTCGGTCTGGGCGCTGCAGACACGCTGGTTCGCGCATCACGACTACGCCGTGCTGGCGCCGGACCTGCCCGGCCACGGCCGCTCCGGCGGCGAGCCGCTGAAGACGATTGCCGAAATGGCCGACTGGATCGCCGCGCTGCTCGACGCCACGGGCGCGCAAGCTGCCAAGCTGATCGGCCATTCGATGGGCTCGCTGATCGCGCTGGAGACCGCCGCACGGCACCCGGCCAAGGTGGCGTCACTGGCGCTGATCGGCACCACCTCGACGATGGCGGTCGGCCCCGACCTGCTCAAAGCCGCCGAGGCCAACGATCCCGCGGCAGTTGCGATGATGACGATCTGGGGCCTCGGCCCGGATGCGGAGGTCGGCGGCAACCTCGCTCCCGGCCTGTGGATGCACGGCGGATCGGTGCGCGTGCTTGAAGCCAACAAGCCCGGCGTGATCTTCAACGATCTGTCGGCGTGTAACGACTACAAGGACGCTCTGACCGCTGCGGCGAAGGTGACCGTGCCGACACTGTTCATCCTCGGCGAACGCGACATGATGACCCCGACCAAGAACGGCAAGACGCTGGCCGCCGCGATTGCGGATTCACGCACCGTGATCCTGAAAGGCGCCGGCCATACGATGATGGTCGAGCGCCCGGACGAGGTACTGAAGGCGCTGCAACACTGATCGCGACGGCCGGTGCGGCGCGACGAAGCCTCGCCGCACCGGCCCCGCGTCAGGACGCGACGCCGAGAAAGTCGCGGGCCATGCCCGGGTTGGCGGTGAGATCGGCCGGGGTGCCTTCGAAGACGACGTGACCGTTGTTGAGGCCGTAGACCCGGTTGGCGAAGCTGAGCGCGGCAGCGACATTCTGCTCGACCACGATCATGGTCCGTCCTTCCGCGGCAAGATCGCGTGCGACCGCGACCAGGTCGCGCACGATCAACGGCGCGAGACCTTCGAACGGCTCGTCGAGCAGGATGATGCGCGCATCGCGGATCAACGCGCGGGCGATCGCCAGCATCTGCTGCTCGCCCCCGGACAGCGAGCGTCCCGCCGATTTGCGCCGCTCCTTGAGCCGCGGAAACACCTCGTAGATTCGATCGAACGTCCAGGCTTTCGGGGCAGTAAGCGCCGCGATGCGCAAGTTCTCCTCGACCGTAAGGCCGCCGAAGATGGCGCGTTCTTCGGGGACGAGCTGAACGCCCTTGGCGGCAATCGCCGACGGCGGCAAACCGCCGATCGGCTTGCCGTCCAGCCGGATGGCGCCGTCCCGTGGCGACAGCACGCCCATGATCGAACGCAAGGTGGTCGTCTTGCCGGCGCCGTTGCGGCCCAGCAAGGCCACCACCTCGCCCTGCTCGACCCGGATCGACAGGTCGAACAGCACATGGGAGTCACCGTACAGCGTGTTGATGCGGTCGACTTCAAGCAGGCTCATGCGCGTGCAGCCCTCCGAGATAAGCCTCCTGGACCGCCGGGTCGCGGCGGACCTCGTCGGCCGTGCCGTCCGCCAGCAGGCGCCCCTCGTAAAGCACGGTGATGCGCTCGGCGAGGCCGAAGATCGCGTCCAGATCGTGCTCGACAATGACGACGGTGCGGGCTCGCGCAATGTCGCGAATGAAGGCGCAGGTCGCAGCGCGTTCCGCCGGACTCATGCCGGCCAGCGGCTCGTCGAGTAGCAGGACGTTCGGACTGGTCGCCAGCGCCATGCCGATTTCGAGACGTCGCTTCTCGCCATAAGCCAGCACATGCGCCGGCGTATCGGCGCGCTCGACGAGGTCGAGCTGATCCAGGATGACGGCGATCTGGGCTTCGACGTCCGGCAGACTATCCGCCGGCCGCAGCAGATCGAAGCGCAAGGGGCCGCGGCCGCGCGCCAAGGCTGCGATCCGCAGGTTGTCGCGCACCGACAGGTTGGGGAACAACTGATTGAGCTGATTGCTCTTGGCGACGCCGCGCTGGGCCGCACGGCTGACGCCAACTCCGGTCAACCTCTCGCCGAACAGCAGCACTTCGCCCGACGACGGACTGATCTCGTCGAGCAGCATTTTGAACAGCGTGCTCTTGCCGGCGCCGTTCGGGCCGATCACGGCATGGATCGATCCCCGGCGGACCTTGAAGGACACGCCGTCGACCGCGCGCAGGCCGCCATAGTATCGCGCCAGCGATCGCGCCTCGAGCGCGACCTCTCCGTCGCCGGTCGCGGGTTCGGCGAGCGACAGAGCGACATCCCTGCGCCTCAGCTCCTCGCCCGCCACGGCATCGATGTTGTGCGCCTCGATTGCCTCGGTTCGCGCCTCGGCGGCGCGCAGCGCGGCCTGATTGCGGCGTTCGCTCCACCAATGCACGATCTCGCCGCAGACACCGCGGCGCAGCCCGATCACCAGCACGATGAACGCGATGCCGAGCACCAACTTCCAAAGCATGGCAAGACCGGGGATCAGTTGCAGGTTGTCGCGCAGCCACAGCCACACCGCTGCGCCGACCAGCGGTCCAATCAGGGTGCCGGCACCGCCGACGATGGTCTGCACCACCAATTGTCCGGATGTCTCGAGCGAGAACGCGTCGGGCGGCATATAGCTCTGGAACGAGCCGAGCAATCCCCCGGCGAGGCCGGCGTATAGTGCGGCGATGACGAACGCGGTCAGCTTGTAGGCGCGCACGTCGTGGCCGAGCATCGCGACGCGTCCGGTGTTCTCCTTGATGGCCAGCAGAATGGCGCCCACCGGGGAGCGCACGATGCGCCTTGCCAGCACGTAGCCTAAAAAGAAAATCACCGCGAACAGCACGTACATCGGCAATCCGGCGCTGATCCGGAACGCATCGGCGCCGAAGCCGAGTGTCGGTGCCGGCACGCCGGGGATCCCGTTCTCGCCACCGGTGTAATCCGACAACGGCGAATTCTCGATGAAATAGGCCATCTGGCCGAACGCCAGCGTGATCATCGTGAAGTAAATGCCGATCCGCCGGACCGCGAACCAGCCGACCACGAGACCGAAGACCCCGGCTGACGTCGTCCCCGCAAGCAGCGCGAGCCAGACGCTCCCTACAGCACCGGACACCAGCAGATAGGCCGTCACGAAGCCGCCGACACCGTAGAACGCCGCCTGGCCAAACGACAACAGCCCTGTCAGGCCGAACAGGATATCAAAGCCGAGGCCGATCAGCCCCCAGTTCAGCACCCGCGTCAGCAAGTCGGTCGAGAACCCGAGCGGATTCAGCGCCAGAGGAGCGAGCACCAGCGTCAGCAGGACGAGGCCTTCCGGAACGTATCTGATCGCCCGCTTCATGCCCGGCCTTCCGTACCGAACAGCCCTTGCGGACGCAGTACCAGCAACAGCGCCATCAACGCGTAGAGCATCACTTCCGAGTAGGAGGAGTTGAACGCACTGGTGAGACTGATGATCTCGCCCGCGATCAGGCCGCCGACGATGGCGCCTGGGAACGAGCCGAGACCACCGAGCACGATCACGACGAAGGATTGCGCCATGAAGTTCGCGCCCATATCCGGCGCCACCGCGACCACGGGGGCATACAGCATGCCGGCGAGGCCGACCGCGACAATGCCGATCGCGAACACCAGAAGGAAGGCACGGCGGACATTGATGCCGAGAATTCCGACCATCACCGGATTTTCGATCCCGGCACGCACGACCAGGCCCATCGAGGTGCGGTACAACACCAGATAGAGGGCGAGCAGCAACCCGGCGATGATCGCGATCAGTTGCAGCCGATAGGTCGGGTAGATCAGGAAGCCGAGCTGCGTAGCGCCCTGCCCCCAGGACGGCACGGGCACGCGTTGGGCGTTGCCGCCAAATCCGGCCCGGATGCACTCCACCAGCACGATGCCGATGCCGTAGGTCACGAGGATCTGGTCTTCGTGCGGCCGGTCGTAAAAATAGCGGATGATGACGCGCTCCAGCACGAAGCCGAGCACCAGCATGAAGCCGCAGCCGACCACGATCGCCAGCACGAACGACGAGGTGTATTGCAGCATCACGAAGGCGGTGTAGGCGCCCACGGCGAACAGCGCGCCGTGGGCAAAATTGAGCACGCCGAGCGTGCCGAGAATGATCGTCAACCCACTGCTGACAAGTGCCAGAAGTGAGCCGAGTGCCAAGCCGTTGAAGGCCTGCGAAATCAGAACGGGCCAGCTCGGCATGACGATCCTCAGGTGTAGGGGCCGAGCTTGCAGCCGAACAGGTCCGGCGGATTCATCACATCCTCGCCGTCGACCAGTTCGACGATGTCGTAGAAGTCTTCCTTGTGCTTCATATCCGCCGGCTTCTTGCCGCGCAGAATCGGGATCGGGCGCACCATCTGATGGTCCTCGGCGCGGAAATAGACTTTGCCGATCGTCGTGACGTAGGGCTCCGCTTTGGAATTCTCCATCACCTTGATGACGTCCACCGGATTGAAGGTATTGGCACGCTCGACCGACATCGCCCACAGATAGGTCTGCATGTAGCCGATATGTGCCCCCCAGCGCGGATGGTAATTGTTCTGCGCCACGAAGCTGTCGACGAACGTCTTAGCGAGCGGGAACTTGTCCTGCAGACCAAACCAGAAATCGCAGCTGCCGTAGACCCCCTGCATCAACTCGGCGCCGAGCTCCTTGTCCTGGAATGACGACAGATTGGGCACGACGAGCTTCATCCGCTTGAGCACCCCGAACTGCTCGGCCTGCTTGGTCGAGGCGACGGAGTCGGCACCGAAGGCGATGTTGACGAACACATCGGCGCCGCTGTTGGCGATGTTGAGCAACGCCGAAGAGTAGTCTGTGGTCCCGAGCGGCACCACTTCCTTGGCCACCTGCTTCCAGCCCTGCTCGGTCGCGAACTTGGCGAAGCTGTCATACACGCTGTGGCCGTAGGTGTAGTCGGGCACCAGGAAGGCCATTTTGATATTCTTGCCGAGCGCCTTCGCCACCACCGGAGCGAGGCCCTTGGCCGCCATATAGGCGTTCTGCTGCGAGCGGAATCCGTAGCGCTGACAGTTCTTTCCGGTGATGTCGTTGGAGCCGGCGATGCCGACCATGTACAATACCTTCTCACGCGAGCCGAGCTCTTCCAGCGCGATCGCGCTCGAGCTGGACACCGAGCCCGACACCATGATGGCCTTGTCGCGCTGGATGAACTGCGTCGCGCTCTGCACGTCGAGGTTCGGCTTGCCCTCGGTGTCCGAGATCTTGTGGCGAATCTGCCGGCCCAGCACACCCTTGCCCTTGAGTCCCCATTGCTGCGCGATCTCGCTACCGGCGTTGATCTGCGCGATCGCCAACTCATAGCCGAGCTTGAGATCGCCGCCATCGCCCGAGAAAACCCCGGTGAGCGGAATGGTCAGGCCTACGAACACCGAGTCGGCCGAAACACCTGCCGGAAAGGTCCCGATCGCCGCCGGCGATTGCGCAAATGCACTTCCAGGAAGCGCGAGCCCGGCTGCGGCGCCGACTCCTCCGAGCAAAAGCTGCCGACGGTCAAACTGCATATCACCACCTCTACGAGTTGAATCACCGCCACCATCGGCAGTGAACTGCGGTTTGGGGAAACGCCCCCGGCGAAGTTAAAGCCCCGCGGGCACAGCGTTCGGCGCGCGCCCGAGCTTGTCGTCCGCATCATCCCCGGCTGCGGGGAGCGGCAGATCATCGATGAACGTTGCCGGCGTCAGCCGGCGGCGGCTGATGCTGACGGCGAAAACGTCGAACCGGTTGTAGTAACCGACCACGTCGTGAAATTGTTTGGGCTCGACGCATCGGTTGAGATCGATGTCGGCATACAGAATGCCCTCGTCCTCGCACAGCGCTTCACCGATCTGCTCGCCTGTCGGATCCAAGAAGAATGTCGCCGCGCGCGGCGTGCCGTCGAGCACGGCTGCGGCCGACGGATCGCGCGCCACCAGCATGTCGCGCGCGGCCTTGTCGAGCACGCCGGACGTGACGAGACCAAAAACTTTCGCTTCGAAGCAATGCGCGCTGGCGCGAATCCGGGTCGCCGCCGCGATGTGATAATTGCCGCCTTCGGCCGGACGCCGGGTCGGCCAGACCGGTGGCCAGCTCGAGATATGAAATTGTTCGCCTTGCGCCATCAATGCATAGCGCGCCAGCGGATTGGTGTTTTCGCCGCAGATCAGTTGACCGATCTTGCCGAGCCGCGTGTCGACGACGCGGAGACCCGCGCCGTCACCGGCGCTCCAGATCAGCTTCTCGTAGAAGGTCGGAACCAGCTTACGGTGATGGTTGAGGATCTCGCCGTCCTCGCCGATCAGTAGATTGGAGTTCCAGATGCCCCCCACACTGGCCGGCGATTTCTCGCTGATACCGATCGACACCACGACGCCGAGCCGCCGCGCCTCGTCCCGGATCGCTTTCACCTCGGGACCATCGATCAGCACCGACTGATCCGCCATCCGCACGAACAGATCGTGGTTGTCGATCGGCGCCCACAAAGCCGCCCAAACCGGAAACGCCGGGATGTAAGTCTCCGGAAATGCAACCAGCTCCGCACCCGCGGCGACTGCCTCACGGATGAGCGAGATCGCCTTTTTTGTAGTCGCAGCCTTGTCGAGGAATACAGGCGCGGCGTGTATCGCAGCGGCTTTGAAGTGAGGAAGCATGTTGTCGTCCTTGGTTTCGAGCAGGCTAGGTCGCCTCCGCGGACGATGGGTAGAGGCAATCCTGCAACCCGGCTTGCAGTCGGCGACACTTCGCCTCCCCGGCTCCGATTGGCACAGCTTTTGCCGGTACGAAGCCATGACAGAGTTCAATTCACTCGACTGGGACGACCTGAAAGTGTTCCTGCATGCGGCCCGCGGCGGCAGCCTGGGCAGCGCGGCGCGACGACTGAAGGTCGACCAATCCACCATCAGTCGGAAAATCGCCCATCTCGAAAGCACGCTCGGGATCGCACTGTTCGAGCGGCTTCCCTCAGGACTACGCGTCACCGAGCTCGGCGACCGACTGCTCTGCCATGCCGAGCGGATCGAGAGCGCCGTGATCGCGATGCGCGAGGACGTGCAATGCAGCGGTGGCCGAACGGCGGGCCGCGTCCGGCTGGCGACAATGGAAGGGATCGCGTCGCTGTATCTGGCCGCTCAATTCTCGCGGCTGCACCGCCAACATCCAAATCTGATCGTGGAGTTGTTGACGTCGCCGCAAGCCGTCTCGGTCAACCGCCGCGAAGCCGACCTCTTCCTCAGCTTCTTTCAACCCCGCGGCCAGGGCATGGTCTCCGAACGCATCGGTTGCTTCGAGCTCGGCCTGTACGCATCAGAGGACTACATCGCGCAGAACGGCTTGCCCCGCTCTGCCGCAGATCTCAAGCGACACCGTTTCATCACCTATATCGACGACCTCATCCAGCTCGATTCGGTGCGCTGGCTCGACGACGTCATCAAGAACCCCGTGGTGAGTTTTCATTCCAACAGTATGATCGCGCAGATGAACGCCGCCGCTGGCGGCCTCGGGCTGGTGCTGTTGCCGAGCTTCGCCGCCAAGGGCCGCTGCGACCTGATACCAGTTCTCCACGATCGGATGTCGACGTCGCGCGAATTGTGGATCAACGTGCATACCGACCTGCAATTCGTGCCGCGCATCCGCGCAGTGTCGAGCTTCCTGAGGGCGACTTTCAAGGCCGATCAGATGATGCAGGTCGATACCTCGGGGAAGAAGCTGTTGAATGCGCTGCTCGACACCGAGACGGCGGTCTCCGCGGTCCGCAGCCATTGAACGGGATGCGTCCGCGGGACCATGACGAGCATCGGCGTGACGTGACGCGACCGATGATCACCGGTCGCGTCCGTCTTCCTTTCCGAACACCCGGCTCGCCAGGACGTCGCCCGCTTCGATCGTCATGATGTCCTCGGCGGTCAGCGAGCGGTCGAGGTCGGCGATCAGGCGGTTGGCCTGGCGGAGGCGGATGCGGTCGAGGGCGTTGCGGATCGAGCGGGCGTTGGCGAACAGCGGCTGGGTCTTGCGGATGCCGATGTAGCGCTCGAACGCGGCCTTCGCTTCGGGGGCGAAGTGATAGTTCTGCTCGTTCAGCATGCCTTCGGCGATCGTCAGCAGTTCGCCGTCGGTGTAGTCCGGGAAGTCGATATGGTGGGCGATCCGCGAGCGGAAGCCGGGATTGCTCTGGAAGAACTTCTCCATCCGGTCGGCATAGCCGGCCAGGATCACCACCAGATCGTCGCGCTGGTTCTCCATCACCTGGAGCAGGATCTCGATCGCTTCCTGGCCGTAGTCGCGCTCGTTCTCCGGGCGATACAGATAGTAGGCCTCATCGATGAACAGCACGCCGCCCATCGCCTTCTTCAGCACTTCCTTGGTCTTGGGCGCGGTGTGGCCGATATATTGGCCGACCAGTTCGTCGCGGGTCACCGAGACGACGTGGCCGCGGCGCACGAAGCCGAGCTTGTGCAGGATCGAGGCGATGCGCAGCGCCACCGTGGTCTTGCCGGTGCCGGGATTGCCGGTGAACGACATGTGCAGCGTCGGGTTGCCGGTGGCGAGCCCCATCCGCTTGCGCAGGCGTTCGACCAGCAGAAGCGCCGCGATCTCGCGGATGCGGGTCTTGACCGGCTTGAGCCCGACCAGCTCGCGATCGAGCTGATCCAGCACCTCGCCGATGCCCACCTCGTTGAACTCGGCGCGGAGATCGACGCGCGCGGGCGGCGCGTCGTCTCCATTGGGTGTCGTTGCTGTCGCGTCCACGATCAGCCTCCGTAGCGGCGGCCTTCAGGCTTGTCGGCCGAATAGGCGCGCGTGGTGTACCGCATGTTGCGGCCGTCGGACTCCTGACGGTCGAGCCGGAAGCCGGGCTCGTCCTTCGGACGGTTGACGATGAACGACAGCCGCACCGATTCCCAGCCATGCGAGGAGTCGAACGCCGACAGCCGGATGTAGCGGTCGCCGTAGATCTTGCGGCATTCGTTCAGTTCCATCATCACGCCAGCGGCGTCCTGCAGATCGAACATCGGCAAGCCCCACATCTCCCAATAGGTGTTGCGGGGATGCGGATCGTCGGTGAATTCGAGGTTCACCGCCCAGCCCTTGGACAGCGCGTATTGCACCTGGGCGGCGATCTGCTCGTCGGTGAGATCGGGCAGGAACGAGAAACAGCCTTGGGTCAGTCGCATTGGAAATTGCTCCTTGGTTGGCGCAAATCGAGTGTCGCGTCATTGCGAGCAAAGCGAAGCAATCCAGCGCAGTGCACCGGGCTTCTGGATTGCTTCGTCGCTTCGCTCATCGCAATGACGGGTCAAGGCCTATCGGCCGGGTTGAGGTTGTTAGACCGAGACCGACGGGGTTGGCGCGTAGTCGGGGGTGTCGGTGGATTCGTAGTTGAAGGTCACGTTCTTCCAGGTGTCGAGCGCGGCCTTCAGCGGCGTACAGGTCTGCGCCGCCTTGGCGAGGATTTCCGGACCTTCGTGCAGATAGTCGCGGCCCTCGTTGCGGGCGAGGATCATGGCTTCCAGCGCGACGCGGTTGGCGGTGGCACCGGCTGCGATGCCCATCGGGTGGCCGATGGTGCCGCCGCCGAACTGCAGCACGACGTCTTCGCCGAGCAGATGGAGCAACTGGTGCATCTGGCCGGCGTGGATGCCGCCCGACGCCACCGGCATCAGCTTGTTGAGGCTGGCCCAATGCTGGTCGAAGAACAGGCCGTTCTCCAGCGCCATCGGGTTGAAGTCCTCGCGGCAGATGTCGTAGTAGCCCTTGGTGGTCGCCGGATCGCCCTCCAGCTTGCCGACCACGGTGCCGGCATGGATGTGATCGACGCCGGCGAGCCGCATCCACTTGGCGATGACGCGGAACGACACGCCGTGATTGCGCTGCCGCGTGTAGGTCGAGTGACCGGCACGATGCAGATGCAGGATCATGTCGTTCTTGCGCGCCCACTTGGCCATCGACTGGATCGCGGTGTAGCCGATCACGAGGTCGATCATCACGATGATCGAGCCGAGCTCCTTGGCGTATTCAGCGCGCTCGTACATGTCCTCCATCGTCGCCGCGGTGACGTTGAGGTAGGTGCCCTTGATCTCGCCGGTCTGCGCCTGCGCCTTGTTGACCGCCTCCATGCAGTACAGGAAGCGCTCGCGCCAATGCATGAACGGCTGCGAGTTGATGTTCTCGTCGTCCTTGGTGAAGTCGAGACCGCCCTTCAGCGCCTCGTACACCACGCGGCCGTAGTTGCGGCCCGACAGGCCGAGCTTCGGCTTGACGGTGGCCCCGAGAAGCGGCCGGCCGAACTTGTCCATGCGCTCGCGCTCGACCACGATGCCGGTCGCAGGGCCCTGGAAGGTCTTCACATAGGCGATCGGCAGCCGCATATCCTCGAGCCGCAGCGCCTTCAGCGGCTTGAAGCCGAACACGTTGCCGATGATCGAGGCGGTCAGGTTGGCGATCGAACCAGCCTCGAACAGATCGAGATCGTAAGCGATGTAGGCGAAGTACTGGCCGGGAGAATTCGGCACCGGATCGACCCGGTAGCACTTGGCGCGATACTTCTCGGCCGCGGTCAGGCGGTCGGTCCACACCACCGTCCAGGTCGCGGTGGACGATTCACCGGCGACCGCCGCGGACGCTTCGATCGGATCGACGCCGTCCTGCGGGGTGACGCGGAACAGCGCGATGACGTCGGTGTCCTTCGGCTCGTAGTCGGGCTCCCAATAGCCCATCTTCTTGTATTCCATCACGCCGGACTTGTAGCGGTCCTTGCCACGGATAGTGACTGCTTCGTTCATCGCGTCCTCCTCGGGTGTCGTGAACGGCCGGTCGGCCGAAACGGTCGACGCCGTTATCGAGGTCGAGGCGCGGGGAGCGGCCCGGTTCGATCGGCGTCGCGAATGCGTTGCGGACCGAATTGATCACACGCGACAAAATAAGAGAAATTTTAATATCTTCGATACCGCAATAGTTTTTGTTATGATCTGAAATACACTCGCCGTCGGCGCGCCCGGCGTCGGCGTTTCAGGCCGCCTCGTTCAGCGCCGCGATCTCGGGCACGGCTTCGCCGATCGCACGATGCAGCGCATCGAATGCTTCGGGCACGCTGACATCCTCCAGGCAGGCCTGCTCCATCCGCCGGCACGCTTCGGCGAGCCGGGAGAAGCCGAGCTGGCCGGCGAGCGAGACCGTCTTGTGCGCGAGCCTGCCGAGCGCTTCGCGCGGGTCTTCGCCTTCGCCGGTGATGCCGAGTTCCGGCGGCCATCGGGGCGGGATGCTGTCGATCGCCTCACGCAATTGCCAGGTGAATCCGGCAATATCCTCGTCGCTCGCGAACATCCGCAATTCTTCCAGCACGGACGGATCGCGTACCACGGCCGGCGCTGCCGCGGCAGGCAGCGGATCGGAGGGACGCTCCCGCGCGCCGGCATCGCCCCATCTCGCCACCGCGGCGAGGAGTTCGGCGCGATTGATCGGTTTGCCGATGTGGCCGTCCATTCCGGCCGCCCGATAGCGCTTGACCTGCTCGGGCAGCACGTTCGCGGTCAGCGCGACAATCGGCACGTTGTTACAGCCGCTCTTCAGCGCTCGGATGCGACGCGACGCTTCCATCCCGTCGATCTCGCCCATCTGAATATCCATCAGGATCAGATCGTAGCAACGTCCGCCGGCCGTCATGGTAATCGCCATCGCACCGCTTTCCGCGAGATCGACGTCGTGACCTGCACGGGTCAGCATGGTCTTGCACAAGTCGCGGTTCATCTCGACATCGTCGACCACGAGAATTTTCAGAGGCCGCCCGACATCCACCGGCGCTTCGCTCTTCTCGATGTCGATCTCGGCGGCGATCGGCAGCTCGATCTCGAAATGGAACGTGCTTCCCCTGCCCGGCTCGCTGTCGATTTTCATCTCGCCGCCCATCGCCTGGACAATGCGCTGCGAAATCACCAGACCCAGGCCGGTGCCGCCGAATTTGCGCGAGATCGTCTCGTCGGCCTGGCTGAACCGCTTGAACAACCCCTTCTGGTCCTGAGCCGAGATGCCGATCCCGGTGTCCGTGACGGCGATGCGGAGCCGCGCGCGATCCTCGGCGCGAAACAGGCAGGCGAAGACCAGATCGACCGAGCCGGCGGCGGTGAACTTGACCGCATTGTTCAACAGGTTGAGCAGCACCTGGCGCAGCCGCGCGCTGTCGCCCATCAGAATTTGAGGGACATCGAGCGCGTCGACCCTCAGCTCGAGCCCTTTCTCTTCGGCCCGCGGCTGGGTGATCGACATGCAATTGTCGATCAGTTCGTGCACATACAGCGGCTTGCTTTCGAGCTGGACGCCCATCGCCTCGATTTTCGAGAAGTCGAGAATGTCGTCGATGATGACGCGCAGCGAGTCGCTGGCCTGGAAGATCCGCTCGACCTGCCGACGCGTCGTCGGCGCCAGTGCCTCGTCCTCCAGAACCAAGTCGGCGTAGCCGATAATGCCGTTGAGCGGCGTGCGGATCTCGTGGCTCATATTGGCGAGAAAGTCCGCCTTGGCGGCACTGGCCTTCTCGGCGCTGGTACGCGCAGCCTTGAGTTCGTCCTCGTATTTGAGCTGATCGGTGAGGTCGACCGCGATCCCCAGAATGCCGAGGTCGCTGCCGTCCTCCGACAGCAGCCGGCTGAGAGTGAGCTGCGTCGGAATCCGCCGCCCATCGCGGGCGATGTAGGTCCAGACCGAAGTGTAAGGATCCTCGCAGGACAGCCGCGCTCGCACCGCACCCAGGCCGGGCTTGGGATTGATGCCTTCCCGCCGCAGCTGGGCGGCGCGCACCGCGATCTCCTCGGGATCGTGGAACAACGCCGGCGTCTCGCGGCCGATCAGCTCGGACGCCTTGTAGCCGAGCAACCGCTCGGCGGCCGGATTGAACAGCGAAATCTTGCCGTCCGGGTCGGTCGCGATCACCGAATAGGCTGCGCGTTCCAGAATCGCGGTCTGCAGCGTCATCGTCTTCTTGAGCTGCGCGGTGCGCTCGGCGACCTGACGTTCCAGCGACGCATTCAGAACGCGGATCTCGTTTTCGGCGTTCACCAAATCGGTAATGTCGCGGGCGGCGGTGGCGATGCCGATCAGGGAGCCGCGCTCGGAGCGGATCGGCGAAACGCTGACGGCGACTTCGACGAGTTCGCCGTTCTTCTTCTTTCGCATCGTCCGCAGATAAAGGATTGGCTTGCCGTCACGCACGCCGGCCAACATCTCGCGTTCTTGCTGACGGTATTGCTCCGGAACGATCAACTCGCTGGCCATTTTTCCGATTGCCTGCTCGGCGGTGTAGCCGAACAACCGTTCCGCGGCCTTATTCCAGTTGATCACGATGCCGTCGACGGTCTTGGCCACGATCGCCTGGTTCGAACCTTCGACGATCGCCGCGAGCCTCGCCTGCTCGGTCCGCTGCTCACGGCGACGCGCCCGCGAAAACATCAGCAAGGCGATCAACGCCGTCAGCAGCACGCCGATCGTGAACGTAATGGAAAACGTCGTCAGAGGCCGAGTGAGATTGAGTGACCGCTCGAACGACGGCAGCGCCCACAGCTCGAGGCGCCAGGTCCGGCCGTACATCGGAATCGCGATCGACCGGGCCGGCAGCGACGACGCGCGCTCCGGCAGCTGCCCGATCGAGTAGAACGGCCGATCTCCCAGATCCGACAGCGAGTACCCGAACTCGCCGTTCTGCGTGTCGGCTCCCGCCAGAATGTCATCGATGTTGATCACCGTGTACGACCACCCGATCAAAGCCTCGAGCCGCTCCTGCTCGGTCTGGATCGACGCCCCCGCACGATACACCGGCAGCAGGATCAGGAATCCATAACGGGTCTTGCCGGCCGTCTGCACCAGCGTGATCGGCGCCGTGATCGTCGCCTTGCCGTCCGCCGCTGCGACGTCGGCCGCGGTCTTCCGGTTCGCTTCCGACGCGATATCGAGGCCGACCGCCTCCCGGTTTCGTTCGATCGGCTCGACATAGTCGATCACATAACGCGGTCCCTGATGCGGGGTGAACTGACGAATGTTGAAGTTGGGGCGCCCTTCCTCCCGAGCTCGCGCGACGAACGCGTCGATGGCGCCGGGTTGAACGAGTCGGATGAATCCGAATCCGCGCGCACCGACGAACTCGGTCTCGATGTCCCGTGTCTGGGTGTAGATGCGATACTGTTCGAGCGTGACCCGCTCCCCGCCGGCCGCCATCACCGCACCGCGGACGCCTCGCAACCCATACTGAAACGTCGCCAGCCGCTTCTCCAACTGCCCGACCAACCGCTGCGCCGCATCGTCGAATTTGGAGCGGGCGATGTCGTCGTTCCAACGCTTGGACCAGACCATCACGGCTGTGCTGACGACCAGGCTCACGATAATGCCGATCGCGATATGGATCAGAGCTCGATACCTCAGCTCGCTCGAGCGAGATCCGAAAGATGCGCTTCTCATGAGGAACACCGCTGCCGCGTCTACACCGCTACCCTGATCGCCGCCCATCAATGCGCCGCGGGCGATGAATCGAACGCGCAGAAATCCTGAATCGTCTGAAACAACTCGCTGACATCGAACGACTTCTTGAAGATCTTCACCGCGCCGGCATGCCCCATCACCTCACGCGTCAGCGCTTGGACGGACACTTTGTCGAAGTCGCGCTCGCTGAGGATCAGCACAGGGATCGCCGCAGTCTCCGGCGACGCGCGTAACCGGGTGATCAAAAACTCGGCGCCCCCCTGAGGCATGTGATAATCGGTCACCACCACGGACGGATGGCGCTTCGCGGCCAACCGCAACGCCTGTGCGGCGCTGGGCGCATACAGAACCTCGACTCCCAGCTTGTTCAGGCGGCTGGCGAGAAACGCACCGACCTGCTCGTCGTCATCGACAATCAGCACACGCGGACGATTTGGCACCAGCTCGGGCAGCCCCGCCAGGGTGTCGCTCTGCGCCGCGATCGCCTCCGACATCTGCGGAAAGATTTCGGTCAGCGCCGCCTTGAGATCGATCCAGAACTCCGGCCCCTTCCGCGCATAGAACAATCCCATCGCTTCGCAGCGCTCGATCGTGGTCTCGTCCGAACTGCCGGTGACGACCAGAATGTCGAGCGAATGACCACCCTGATCGAGCAAGTGGAACGACGCCGTCAGTCCATCGAGCTTGGGCATGTTGACGTCGACGATCATCAGGTCGGGCGCCGTGCGCCGCGCTTTCAGCAGCATTTGGATGCCGTTATTGGCGGTGTCGATCGCGAACCCCATCTTTTCGCAGCGATACGACAACGCCTTGACGACGGCGGGATCGTCGTCCGCGATCAGGATCTTCGGGCGTTTCTCGGTGAGCGCGTCCATGTCTTCCCCCGCTCGATTCATTTATCGGTCCGCTCCTGCAGCGATCCCGGTCTCCCGCTCCAGCAACTCCAAAAGGGCGTCGAGCAGGGCAAGAACACCCGACGGCATTGCGCCTTCGCGTTCGACCCGCACGATTTCTTTCTCGACCCTTGCCGCGGCTTCACCAATCGCCGCGAAGCCGAATATCCCGGCGACGCCGGCGAGCTTGTGAACCACGGTACGCAGCTCGGGCGTCATCTCCCCGGCCGCCAAGCCGCCGCGCATCTGACGAAGCGTCTCGGCGTCGTGCCTGAAGCGCCGCTCGATACCAATGTCGGGCAGCGGCGGCTCGAACGCTTCAGCCTCCGCAACGTCGAGGTAATCGCGGACCCGGCTCGCCAGCCCGCTCAAGCTGAATGGCTTGATGATGATGCCGATCGCTCCGTGCGCGGTGTATTCGGCAATGTCCCTGGGTTCGCCGCGCGCCGTAGTGAGCACGACCGGAATATGGGCGGTTCGTTCGTTCTGCCGTAGCCGCGCCATCACATCGAGTCCGCTCATGTCCGGCATCGATACGTCGCTGAGGATCAGATCAGGAAGCCAGTCCGCAGCTGCCATCACCCCTTCCTCGCCGGTCAAGCAGCCCCTGCTCTCGAGTTCAGGGTCGCGTGCCAGCACGGCTGCGACGATCTTCAGCATGGCCGGGTCATCATCGATATGCAGGACCCTATTCTTCACGCGAAGCCTCCGTGCTGCTGCGGTCGATCGCCAGATCCTCTCGACCTGCGTCGTCGGCCGGCGGAACCGGCACCCCCTCGAACTCTGCGACCACCGCGCTAACAGAGGGTTGAAGGACGCCGTCAACTCCGACCGAAAACTACGAGGATGCGCCTATTAGTTACGTGCGGCCTGCAAATGTTATCCAGCGTTTTGCGAATAGCCACGGGATGCTACGAGGCGCAGGCGCCAATAACATCCGGCGCCGACAACAACCTCGTTCAACTACGCAGTTCGACTCCACCACCCGTCACTCGACGATCAAGACCGAGTCGGCGGCCGGATCGGTACACGGACGTCACACCACATTCGCACAGCAAACACTTCGGCATCCCGTTTCGCGCCGCCATTTTCGTGCGTCGCAGCGCCCGCGCACGCAGCGACCATCGCGCCGCTCAGCGCAATCTCCGCGCCGTTGACGCCCGATGCGAATTCAATAAAACTTGGCTCATTATCGTTGTGGTGAAAGTTTCAGTTATATGAGTCGGCAGTTCAGGGCGGTGTCGATCCGCCAGTTGCGCGCGCTTGCGGCGCTCGCCGAGACCGGCAGCATGACGGCCGCCGCCGGCAAGCTGAACCTGACGCAACCGGCGGTGACGCTGCAGCTTCGCAATCTGCAGGCTCTCGCCGATCTGCCGCTGATCCAGCGCAGCACCGACGGCATGCGGCTGACCGACGCCGGCCGCGAGGTACTGGCGCTCAGCGAGCGGATCGAAGCGGCGATCACGGCCTGCGAGACCTCGCTGGAGATGATCGCCGGCAGGACCGCTGGGCGAATTTCGATCGGCGCGGTATCGACCGCAAAGTACTTCGTGCCGTTCGCGATCTCCGGCTTCCTCAAACGCCATCCGAAGATCGACGTGCATCTGTCGATCGGCAATCGCCGGGAGATCGGCGCCGAGCTGCGCAATTACGAACTCGACATTGCCATCATGGGACGGCCGCCGATCGATCTCGAGGTCGATGTGCATCTGATCGGCGACCATCCGCATGTCATCATCGCGCCGACCGCGCACCGGCTGGCACGCAAGGACGATATCGATCCGCACGAGCTGGCGAGCGAGACCTTCGTCACCCGGGAGCCGGGCTCCGGCACCCGCAGCCTGATGGAGCAGTTCTTCGGAGGCGCCGGGATCAGTCCGCGCACCGGCATGGAGATGACCAGCAACGAGACCATCAAGCAGGCGGTGATCGCCGGCCTCGGCATCGCTTTCATCTCCGCCCACACGGTGGCGACCGAACTCGACGAGCGGCGCCTGGTGATCCTCGACGTCGTCGGTCTGCCGGTGGTGCGGCAATGGTTCGTGGTCAGCCGCAAGGACAAGGTGCTGCTGCCGCCAGCGCAGGCGATGCTCGACTTTCTCAAGGCGGAAGGTCCGCATTTCCTGCCGCGCACCCACGGCCGGATGCGGCTGACCCGGCCGTCGCCGCGCGGCAAGCGCGGCTGAACGAAGGGCGCCGGCGGTTCTGATCCGCTGAGCCGCACCCAGGCGGTCGAAAATTCCTGACCCTCGGCTGTGCCGAATGCCCCTCACCCGGATTGCTGCGCAATCCGGCCTCCCCCGCGCGCGGGGAGAGGTTGGAGCGGTTCATCGTTTGATTGGACGATCCGACCTTTCCGAATGCACTGAGTCCTCATCCTGAGGAGCTCGGCGAAGCCGGGCGTCTCGAAGGATGGGGCAACGCATTCCCTGCGTCACATGGTTCGAGACGGCGCTACGCGCCTCCTCACCATGACGTTGTGCGTGTGGCAGGCGGCGTGGATCAGCTCTGATTCTATGAAAAGCAGAACTGCTCTAGGCCGGGCGCGAGACTGAGACTCTCATGCGCCCGCGCCAGTGTGGGCTGCGGCGCCCCCCCCCAAAAACGGCTCGCTCCCTCTCCGCGCCCTTCGCGGGGAGAGGTTCGGGGCGAGCGGCAGACACGGCCGCAGCGCAGAGCCTGATGCGCAGAGCTCCGCAAAGACAAAGGCGCGCGCCGGGAGGCGCGCGCCAGTCTTGCTCGGGTAGATCAGTGAAAAGGTCAGGCGGCCTTGGCGAGGCCGACGCGAGCCCAGATTTCAGCCAGCGCCTGCACCAGATGTTCGATGTCGGCATCCGAGTGCTGCGGCGACGGCGTGATCCGCAGCCGCTCGGTGCCGCGCGGCACGGTCGGATAGTTGATCGGCTGCACGTAGATGCCGTAACGCTCGATCAGCTCGTCGCTGATCTGCTTGCACAACACCGCGTCGCCGACCATCACCGGAACGATGTGGCTCGGATTGCGCATGTGGACGACGCCGACCTGATCGAGTCGCATCCGCAGCCGGGCGACGCGATCCTGGTGACGGTCGCGCTCGGCCGAGCTCGACCGAATGTGCCGGACGCTGGCCAGCGCACCGGCGGCGACCGCCGGCGGCAGCGAGGTCGAGAAGATGAAGCCGGAAGCGAAGCTGCGGACGAAATCGCACAGCGCCGCCGAGCCGGTGATGTAGCCGCCGACGATGCCGAACGCCTTCGCCAGCGTGCCCTCGATCACCGTGAGGCGATGGCTGAGGCCTTCGCGATCGGCGATGCCGCCGCCGTTCGGGCCGTACAGGCCGACGCCGTGAACTTCATCCAGATAGGTCATCGCGTTGTGCGCGTCGGCGACGTCGCAGATCTCTGCGATCGGCGCGATGTCGCCGTCCATCGAATACACCGACTCGAACGCTACCAGCTTTGGCGCGTGCGGATCGAGATCGGCGAGCTTGCGCTCGAGGTCGCGCGGGTCATTATGCGCGAAGATCCGGGTCTCGCTGCGGCTGTGACGGATGCCTTCGATCATCGAGGCGTGGTTCAGCTCGTCCGACAGAATCACGCAGCCCGGCATCCGCGATGCCAGAGTCGACAGCGTCGCCCAGTTCGACACGTAGCCCGAGGCGAACAGCAGGCCGGCTTCCTTGCCGTGCAGCGCCGCGAGCTCCTGCTCGAGCAGGACGTGATAATGATTGGTGCCGGCGATGTTGCGGGTGCCGCCGGCGCCGGCGCCGCAGGAATCCAGCGCCTCGTGCATCGCCTTCAGCACCTCAGGGTGCTGGCCCATGCCGAGATAGTCGTTGGAGCACCACACCGTGACTTCATTGGTGCCCTCGGGACGATGATGGGTCGCACGCGGAAACGAGCCCGCATGGCGCTCCAGGTCGGCGAACACCCGATAACGCCCTTCGCGATGAAGACCTTCGATCTGGCGCTTGAAATAGGCTTCGTAGTTCATGACGTCCTCCCGTTGAGCGTCGCGGCGGGTTCTGCGACCCGTGCCGATGCCAAGCCGCTCCGGGGATGTTGCTCCAGGAAGGTCTGGCGAAACTGTTCTTCGAGCCGTTGCCGGGCACAGACCTGGCGCGCCTTCGGCTGCGAATCGTCGGCGCGGGCGGTCGGCACCACGACGAGCTGCGGCGCGCCGGGGCGACTCTCGGCCGCGGCCTGAGAATCAGAGTGCTGCGAAGAGCCCTGCGCGGAGGCAGCGGCGATGGTGGCGGAGGGTTTCTGTTCCATGACGATGTTCTCCGGCGAGAAACCTGGACGAATGCCCCAGCTCCACAACGTGATGGCAGGCAAGGGCAGCAGCATGAACCAATGCTCGACGACACCGAGCGCGAACAGCGTCGACACCAGGGTCAGTCCGACCACTTCAAACGGCGTATCGGCGACTTCCACAATGCGCTGGATCATAACCACCAGCACTGCGGTCGCCAGAGTCACAGAAATCGGGAAAAAAGCGCTGACCGGCTTGCGCGCGAAGTACGTCTTCAGGAACTGAACGGCATCCGGCATCAGTTCGTCGTTGGTGACGGGCACGCCGAGAAACAGATTGATCTTCGCACTCTGGCGCAGCACCCAGAGCGCCACATAGGTCCACAGCCCGACTTGATTCTCGGCGCCGAGCGTGACGGCCAGCACCACCGCGCCGCACGCCAGCAGACAGAGCTCGTGATAGAGAATTGCCTGCAGTGCGTAGCTGAAGCGGATGAAACCCTTGGCGCCGGGCGGACACGGCTCAGCCCGCGGACCGGTGAGCCAGCCCGACAGGAACGCGATCTCCTGCGCACCCCACAGGAAGATGATGCAGCTGAAGGCCATATAGGCCGCGCCGACGCTGACGTCGTGCGCGGTGACCGACAGGCCGCACAGCGCGATGGTGAGCATTCCCCCGGCGCACACCGCCCGCAGCAATTCGGACCGGCCGACGCTGCCGACGAGCAGCAGCACCGCCCCGGTGGAGAACCACCAGACGAAGGCTGCGAAGATCGGCGGGCCGAGGTAGCTGACCATCACACCATCCCCCTCACCACGCCGGACGCAGGCCGATGACGCGCGGCAGTTCGTTGCGCTTGGCCGGCAGCAGGAACAGCCGGCCGAATGCCAGCGCCGCCGAGGCGGCATAGAACGGCCGCTTCAACTTGCCGAGTAGGCCCTGGCTGCGGCTCCGGTCGATCTTCTCCGCGGCGATGCGCAGCCGCTCGAGGTTCTGGAGGAAGCGCGGGTCGTCGAGATTGATCGTCACCGGGAAGACCTGCTTGGAGATCTCGGTGGTGACGCGGAACACCTGCATGCCATATTCGGTGGCGTCGACGCCGAGCGCTTCGTAGAAGGCCGGGCGCATGTGATCGCGGACGTACATCGTCGCGAACACCGCCAGCAGGAAGAACCGGATCCACAGCTTGTTGACGCCCGACAACAGCGACGGGTCGGCGCGCATCAGCAGCGCGAACGCCTCGCCATGCCGGAACTCGTCGTTGCACCAGCGCTCGAACCACTTGAAGATCGGGTGGAAGCGGCGCTCGGGATGACGCTCCATCTGCCGGTAGATGGTGATGTAGCGGGCGTAGCCGATCTTCTCCGACAGATAGGTCGCGTAGAAGATGAACTTCGGCCGGAAGTAGGTGTACTTCTTGACCTTGGTCAGGAACGACAGATCGACGCCGATGCCGTGATCCTTCAGGATCTCGTTGATGAAGCCGGCGTGGCGCGCTTCGTCGCGGCTGAGCAGGCCGAACAGTTCGCGGATCTCCGGGTTCTTGATCCGCTTCTTGATCTCGGCGTAGAGCACGCAGCCGGAGAACTCCGCCGTCAGCGACGACACCAGAAAGTCCTTGAACTCGGCGCGCAGCTCCGGCGGCAGCTTGTCGAGGTCGCTGTTGAGGAATTCGTCGGTCTTCTTGAAGTGCGCCTTGTTGTAGTCGGCGCGCAGCTCGTCCATCATCGCGGTCCATTCGGCGCGCACGAGACTGACATCGAGCTTGTCCATCGCCGCATAGTCGGTGGTGTAGAACCGCGGCGTCAGGATGGTGTCCTGCTTGGCGATGTTGAGACTGTCGACGCTGCCCTTGATGTCCGGTCGCGATCGTAGCGCGCCCTGGGCGCCGCCCTCCATTGGAATCATTGAACCCTCCCGGTCGAAAAGCTGACTTCGTACAGTTCGGTCAGTTCACGGTAGCCTTCGAACCGCGCGCGGATCTTGTCGAACAGACCGGCACGGACCACGGTTGCGGTGCGACGAACGACCAAACGTTCGCCGAAGTCGACGTGGGTCGGCGCATCATGAACCAGAACCTCGTCGCCGGGTCCGATTTCGATGTCGCCGTCGAGGACGACGTGCGCGTGCAGGGTTTCCGAGGTCTGTTCGATCTCGACCGTGCAGGGGACGTCGAAGCTCGTGCGTTTCCCTAGTCCGAACATGCTTATTTCGAAGCGCCTTTCTCGGTCAGGTTCTCGTTATTGGAGGTGGTTTGTTCAGCGCCGGTGCCGGCGGGCATCAGCTGCGCGAAGGCGCGCAGATTGTCGGCGCCGAACGCATTGAGGTCGATCACCTTCTTGGTGACCGGATCGGTCAGCGTGTACTGCCCGTTGACGTAGCGGGCGAGCTGGAATGCAGGCGCCGAACCGACGCCGGCCTTCTGACGCTCACGCGCCATGCCGTGCAGCACCACGCGGACGAAGCCCGAGTGTCCCGGCTGCAGCGACATCACCAATCCGCGGTCGGCGGCGCGATACACCAGCACCGCACCGTCCGGACTGTCTTCGAAGTTCAAGTCGAGACTCTCGACCATCGCCGGAGGAGTCATCCGGGAATGTCCGATACCGGTCAGGCTGGTGGTCGCGGCGGCAGCGATCGTGAAAAACACGACCGCCGCAGCCGAGATCAGGACGCCCTTCGGAACATTGAGATTGTGCGCGGCCTCGCTCATCTCGATCTCCGGGTTCAGGCAATTGCCGTTGCGGTGGAACTCGGCAGCGGACCATCCTTGGGGCCGCTGCTGGTGGCTTGTCCGATCGCCAGCGCAGAGCTTTCGGTCTGCGCCTTCACCGCTTCGGTCAACTTGGCGGCGACGGTGGCGACGTCCGGAACCGAATTGAGCATCGGTTCCGGCTGATTGATGTACCAGGGCCGCACATGCGGCCACAGCAACACATAGGAGGCGCGCTTATCGTCGATGATCCGCAGCGGAATGTCACCGCTGCCGTCGCGATTGCGGCGCAGGTCGGCGTTGGCGATCTTGGTCAACGGAATGTTGATGGTGATCGGCAGCGCCACGCCCATCTGGAGAAGGACGCGCTTGGAGGTGATGGTGTAGCAGGTCGCGCGCCGGAACAGCCAGACGAGTAACGCAAGCAGGCCGAGGCCGCCCAGCGCCGGGATCAGAAGCATCGACGCGGAGGTCAATGCTTCCACCGGCGACTGGCCGCTCGACCAGTGCGACCAGGCCTTCCACGCGATCAGCAGGACGAAGTAGACCGCCACTGCCCGCATGTGGAAGGACCTGATGGCCAACCCTTTGTAGGTCGGCTTCCCCTGCCAGATGACGCGCTCTCCCTCCGGCAAGGGCGACGGAAGCTCACGAAACTGGCTGGGGGTGTCGGTCATACCAGAGACTCCGAACGCAGCGGCGTGGCGTAGAGAGTGCCGGCGCCGTAGTACGCACAGACCTTGTCTTCTTCGAGCTTGGTGACCTGATCGGTCTTGGCGATGGTCGGAACGCCGGCGAACTGGTCGCCGCGGATGGCGTCGACCGACACCTTGCCGAACGGGCTGTTGATGAGCGCGAACGGCACCGGGAGCAGGACGCGCTTCTTGCTCTTGGCAACCTCGACTTCGAGGTAGCGGGCGATCACTTCGGCGCGGTCGACCCAGACTTCGGTCACCGTGCCACCGACCACGCCGTCGCAGCCGACCACCGGCATGCCGACCGGGTTCGGGTCACGCGGATCGAGGAACATGCCCTTCGCGGCGCGCAGCGGCGCGATGATCGGCAGGTTGTCGAGGCCGAGTTCCGGCACGTCGGCGCGCTGAGCGTAGGAGCCCGGGCCGACGCCGTCGGCGAACGGGTTGCCGGTCGGGACGAACGGCGCACCCGGCCACGGCGCGGCCGGCGCGAGCGCCACGTTCGGGCGATCGTTGCTGGTCGACGGCACGGTCTTGGTAGCACCGCCACGCAGCAGGTAGGTCTTCGGATCCGGCGGCGCAGGCACGCCGATCTTCGCCAGACGCGTGCCGGTGCCGGCATCGGCGACCAGCGGATAGCCCTCGCGCTTGTCTTCCCGGCGCAGATAGAACAGCAAGCCAGCGAAGAAGATCCAAAATACGTACAGGGTAACCTGTGCTAAGTCCAAATACGCTCCGGGTTGCATGGGACAGACCCCTTCCTCTTAGTTAACCTGGAAATTCGGCGAGGCCGAATTTGGCTGACGACTGCGTGTAGTCCGTTCGTGTCGTGCGCACGAGCGGACCCACGGCAACGAGCGTTGCGAACAGCAACGCGATCTCGATGTAGTAGACGAAGCAATAGCCGATCGCCGGCCCCGACAGCACGGCGCCGAGCGCACCGTCGCTGGCGAGCGAAGCAACGGCGTCGCGAATGCCGCCACCGAGCAGGATGCCGCCGCCGGCTGCGGTCGCCTGCACTGCGCCCCACGTACCGAGCGCCATTCCTGAATCACTGCGGGAGGCCACCGCCATCGCCGCGGTCAGCGTGCCGGCCGCGAACAGGCCACCGCCGAAACCGATCAGCGCGGTGCCGATCCGGAACAGCAGCACCGATTGCGCCGGCGCCGAGATCACCACCGCCGCGAACGCGAACATGCCGATCATCGCGCCGAGGCCGGCGAGCCGATACGGGTCGCCGCCGCGACCGAGGGTGCGTGCCGCCAGCGCGAAGCCGGCCAGCGTGCCGAGTGCGAAGAATGCGGTCAGCGCCGTGGTCTGGCCGACGGTGAGCTGCAACACCTGGGCGCCATAGGGCTCCAGCAGAATGTCCTGCATCGAGAAGCCCGCCGTGCCGAGCGCGATCGCGACCAGCATCCGGGTCGAGCCGCCGGCATCACGGAACTGAGCCCAGGACTCGGCGAACTGCGGACGCCGACGCGCCGACGCGGTCAGCGCCGGATTGCGGGCCTCCTGCTTCCACAGCGCAACGATGTTGAGCAGAAGCTGCGTCACCGCCACGCCCTGGATGACTTGGATGAGCCTGAGCTCGCTGAAGTCGCGCAGCAGTTCGCTGAAGATCAGCGCGCTGCCGGTCATGCCGATCAGCAGCATCACGTACAGAAACGCCACGACCCGCGGCCGCGAGTCTTCCGGCGCGATGTCGGTGGCGAGCGCCAGCCCGGCGGTCTGCGTGGTGTGCAGACCGGCGCCGACCAAGAGGAACGCCAGCGCAGCGCCGAATTGGCCATACACCGCCGGATACTCACCGCCGCCGGACAGCACCAGCAGCGCGAACGGCATGATGGCAAAGCCGCCGAACTGCAGCAGCGTACCCATCCAGATGTACGGCACCCGGCGCCAGCCGAGCACCGAACGGTGATGGTCGGACTTGAAGCCGATCAGGACGCGGAACGGCGCGAACACCAGCGGCAGCGATACCATCAGCGAGACGAGCAGCGTGGTGACGCCGAGCTCGACGATCATCACCCGGTTGAGCGTGCCGTTGAGCAGCACCACCGAGGCGCCGACCGAGACCTGGAACAGCGACAGACGCAGCAGACGGCCGAGCGGAAGCTCCTTCGTCGCCGCGTCGGCGAACGGCAGGAATCGCGTGCCGAGACGCATCCAGCCTTTCGCCAATGTCGCCGCAAGTTGGCTCATCGCCGAACCATCTCCAGGGCCTGCGAGGTGTAGAAGCCGGACGACACCCGATGGGTGCGGCCGGGTTGCCATTGCGCCAGCAGCGGCTCTTCGGCCACCAGGCTGCGCAGTGTCTTTTCGCTGATCGGCTCGATCGCCGGCGCGCGGTCGGCGCGCGGGAAGAAGCCGCCGACGAAATGCATCAGCGTCAAAAGCGGAGTCTTCGGCGCGAACGTCACCGCCATCGACTGACGGGTGCGCGACGCCAGCGTCGCCAGCATCCGGCAGATGTCGTGCGGCAGATAGTGGATCAGCGAGTCCATCGCGACCACGAAGTCGAACTCGCCGAGTTCGGGGTCGAGCATGTCGCCGGAGCGGAAGTCGATCGCGGCCGGATCGATGTCGGCCGGCAGACGCTCGCGCGCCACCGCCACCAGCGTCGGCGACAGATCGATCGCGACGATCTTGGCGCCGCGCCGCGCCGCCTCGATCGACAGCGCGCCGGTGCCGCAACCGGCGTCGAGCAGCCGGGTGCCGGTCATGTCGGCGGGAAGCCACGACAACAGGGTGTTGCGCATTTCGTCGCGGCCGGCGCGCACGGTGGCGCGGATGCCGCTGACGGGTGCGTCCGACGTCAGCTTCGCCCAGGTATCGGCCGCAGTACGGTCGAAATAGGTTTCAAGCTCGCCGCGTCGCTCGATGTAGCTGCCCAACGCCATCAATCAAATCCCAAGAGATCAAAGATGTCGCGATCCTTCAGCGGCTTGCCTTGGACCGGGGGCTCCTTCGCCTCCCACAACTCCGTAGCGAGCCGAAGATACTCATTTTGCACAGCTTCGATTTCTGCGGTGTGATCCATCTCAAAAAGTGTCATCTTTTTCAGACGGCTCTTCCGGATGACATCGAGATCCGGCAGATGCGCGACGCGCTGGATACCGGTGCGCTCGCCGAACTTGTCGATCTGGTCGGTCTCGCGGCTGCGATTGGCAATCAGTCCGGCCAGCCGCACGCTGTAGTTTTTCGACTTCGCCTGGATCGCCGCGGCGATGCGGTTGGCGGCGAAGATCGAATCGAAGTCGTTGGCGGCGACGATCATCGCCCGCTCGGAATGCTGCAGCGGCGAGGCGAAGCCGCCGCACACCACGTCACCGAGCACGTCGAAGATCACCACGTCGGTGTCTTCGAGCAGATGATGCTCCTTGAGCAGCTTCACGGTCTGGCCGACGACATAGCCGCCGCAGCCGGTGCCGGCCGGCGGACCGCCAGCCTCGACGCACATCACGCCGTTGTAGCCCTCGAACACGAAGTCCTCGGGGCGCAACTCCTCGGAGTGGAAGTTCACCGACTCCAGGACGTCGATCACCGTCGGCATCAGCTTCTTGGTGAGCGTGAAGGTGGAGTCGTGCTTCGGATCGCAGCCGATCTGCAGCACGCGCTTACCGAGCTTGGAGAACGCCACCGACAGGTTCGACGACGTGGTGCTCTTGCCGATACCGCCCTTGCCGTAGATCGAAAACACCTTGGCGGAGCCGATCTTGACGTCGGGGTCGAGCTGGACCTGGACGCTGCCCTCGCCGTCGCCTTCGGCGCATTTGCCGGCATTGATGTCGGCGCAGCCCGAGGTCTTCAGCTTCAGGGGGTCAGTCAGGATGTTCATGCGGCCACTCCCACGCCTTCCAGGCGATCCTCGAGCTCTTCGCCTGCCTTGCGCAGGGTCTCGAGCATTTCTGGGTCCGGAGACCAGTAGTTGCGTTCGTGCGCTTCGATCAGGCGGTTGGCGACTTTCGCCGAGGCCACCGGATTGAGCGCGGCGAGGCGTGCCCGCATTTCAGGATCGAGCACGAAGGTCTCGGTGAGCTGCTTGTACACCCACGGGGCGACTTCGCCCGTGGTTGCCGACCAGCCCATAGTATTTGTCACGTGCTCTTCGATTTGGCGCACGCCTTCGTAGCCATGCTTGAGCATGCCCTCGTACCACTTCGGATTCAGCATCCGCGTGCGAGTTTCGAGCGCGACCTGCTCCGACAGCGTGCGGACGGTGCCGGCCCCGCGGGTCTGGTCGCCGATATAGACCGGGGCAGCCTGGCCGCCCTTGGCCTTGCGCACCGCGCGGCTGATGCCGCCGAGCGTATCGAAGTAATGATCGACGGTGGTGACGCCGAGTTCGACCGAGTCGAGGTTCTGATAAGCGAGATCGACGTCGGCGAGCGCGCTCTTGAGCAGCTCGGCGTGCTGCACCGGCTGGCCCTTGAGACCGTAGGCGAAGCTCTTGCGCTTGGTATAGGTCTCGGCCAGTTCGTCCTCGTCTTCCCAGCGGCTGTTCTCGACCAGATGGTTGACGTTGGAGCCGTAGGCGCCGTCGGCGTTGCCGAACACCCGCAGCGAGGCGGTCTCCATGTCGCATTTGTGCTCGGCCTGATAGGCCAGCGAATGCTTGCGGATGAAGTTCTGCTCGGCCGGCTCCTCGGCGCTCGCCGCCATGAAGGCGGCTTCGGCGAGCAGCTTGATCTGCAGCGGCAGCAGGTCGCGGAAGATGCCCGACATGGTGATGATCACGTCGATGCGCGGCCGCCCGAGTTCTTCCAGCGGGATCAGATCGGCGCCGGCGAGACGGCCGTAGCCGTCGAACCGCGGCCTTGCGCCCATCAGCGCGAGCGCCTGGCCGATCGGCGCGCCTTCGTTCTTGAGGTTGTCGGTGCCCCACAGCACGATCGCAACCGTCTCGGGCAGCGGATTGCCCTCGGCGATGTGCTTGTCGATCAGCCGCTGCGCCTGCTTGGCGCCGTCCTGCAGCGCGTAGGCCGACGGAATCCGGAACGGATCGAAGCCGTGCAGGTTGCGGCCGGTCGGCAGCACCGCGGGCGTGCGCAGCAGATCGCCGCCCGGCGCCGGACGGATGAACTTGCCGTCGAGCGCGCGCAGGATCGCGGCCAGCTCATGGTCTTCGGCGAGCAGCTTGTCGATCCCGGCCAGCTCCTTGAGCATGTCGAGATTGGCCTGCGCCTCGGCACCATTGCCGGACAGATGTTCGGGATGACCGCCGCGCACCAGCGCTTCGAGCATCGCCTTGTCCGGACGCTTGCCGTGCATCGCATCGGCGACCGCTTCCAGCGTCTCGACCCGCTCCTCTTCGGAAGGCACGTTGCCGACGACGTGAAGGCCGTGCGGGATCAGCGCGTATTCCATTTCCAGCACGGCGTCGGCGAGCTTGGCAATCGTCGCGCCCGCCTCTTCGGCGGTCCAGGCCGGCTCGGCCGGGGCGAGATCGAGGCCGGCGGCCTGCGCCTGCACCAGCGTGGCGAGATTCGCGCGCTCGGTTTCTTCCTCCGGCGTCAGGCCGCGCCAGCGCTCGAGCGAGGATTTCAGTTCGAGCAGCCCGCGATACAGGCCGGCATGCGCGACCGGCGGCGTCAAATAGCTGACCAGCGTCGCCGCCGACCGCCGCTTGGCGATCGCGCCCTCGGACGGGTTGTTGGAGGCGTACAGATACATGTTCGGCAGATCGCCGATCATGCGGTCGGGCCAGCAGGTGCCCGACAGTCCGGTCTGCTTGCCTGGCATGAATTCCAGCGCGCCGTGGGTGCCGAAATGCAGCACAGCGTGAGCGCCGAAATCCTGCTTGATCCAGCGGTAGAACGCCGAGAAGGCGTGCGTCGGCGCAAACCCCTTCTCGAACAACAGCCGCATCGGGTCGCCTTCGTAACCGAACGCCGGCTGCACGCCGACGAACACGTTGCCGAAGCGCTCGCCGAGAATGAAGATCGACGAACCGTCGCTCTGCTGCTTGCCGGGCGCCGGACCCCACTGCCCTTCGATCTCGCGCAAATAACGCTCGGCCTTGACGTGGTCGCCGGCCATCACCCGGGTGTGGACGTTGGCGGTCGAACCGAACCGTGCCGCATTGCCGGTGATGATCGCTTCGCGCAGCGCATCGACGCTCTCGGGCACCTCGACGGTGTAGCCCTCGGCCTTCATCGCAGTCAGCGTGTTGAACAGCGACTCGAACACGCCGAGGAACGCCGCGGTGCCGGTGTTGCCGGCATTCGGCGGGAAGTTGAACAGCACCACCGCGACCTTGCGGTCCTTGCGCTCGCTTCGCCGCAGCGCGATCAGCCGCGCGGTGCGCGACGCCAGCATCTCGGCGCGCTCGGCGCAGACGTGCATGTCGCCGCCGCTTTCATTGCGCTCGAACTTGCAGAACTTCTCGCAGCCCGGGCAGGCGACGTCGCCGCCGTCGGAGCGGCCGCCATAGACCATCGGATTGGAGCAACCATCGAGTTCGGGGATCGCCACCATGATGGTGCTTTCCACCGGCATCAGGCCGCGATCGGACGTCGCCCACTGCTCCAGCGTCTGGAACTCGACCGGATGCGCCGACAGATACGGCACGTCGAGCGCGGTGAGGATGTCCTCGGCCGCCTTGGAGTCGTTGTAGGCCGGGCCGCCGACCAGAGAGAAGCCGGTGAGCGACACCACGGCATCGACCGTGGGGCGGCCGTTCTTGATGAAGAATTTCTCGATCGCCGGGCGCTGATCGAGGCCGGAGGCAAACACCGGGATGACGCGCAGCCCCTTGGCTTCGAACGTCTCCAGCATACCGTCGTAATGCCCGGCATTGCCGGCGAGCAGATAGGAGCGCAGCAGCAGCACGCCGACCGTGCCCTTGGCTTCGGACGGGCCCGTCGGCAGCTTGTCGACCGACTCGGCGATCCGGCCCTTCATCTTCGGGTGGTACACGCCGATATCGGGGTATTCGAGCGGCGGCTCGACCTTGGCGACGCCGCGCAGCCCCTTGCGCGGACCGCTGGCGTAGCGGTCGACCAACAGCCGCACCATGTTGGCGATGTTCTGCTCGCAGCCCGCCAGCCAGTATTGCAGCGTCAGGAAGTAGGCGCGCATGTCCTGCGCGGTGCCGGGCACGAAGCGCAACAGCTTCGGGAGCTGCCGCAGCATCTTCATCTCGCCCTTGCCGGCCGAGCCTTCGTGCTTCTTACCGCGCAGCTTCTTCAGCCAGTTGATCATGCCGAGCGCTTCGGCGCTCATGTCGAACTTGCCGATATGGGTGAGCTTCACCACCTCGGCGGCCGACATGCAGCACACCATCGCGTCGCATGCGGAACGCCGCGCCTGCAGCGCCGGCATCACCGCACGGACGTGATCGTCCATGAACAGCATGGTGGCGATGATGATGTCGCCGGTCGCAATATCGGCGAGGCAGCGCTGCAGCGCGTTGCCGTCGCTGCCCCACTCGTCGGCTGAGTGAACCGTCAGCTCGATTCCGGGGTAATCCTTGCGCAACGCGTTGCGGGCGCGCGCGGCGGCGCCGGACAAATGGCTGTCCAGCGTGACGATGACGACCCGGACCGGGGTCTTATCAGCGGGCGAAGTGCGCTTTGGCATCGTACAATGTCTCGACAGTAATTGTTGCGACACCATTCTCGTTGGCGAAGCGCTCGGTATTTCGTCGAGCCTTGCCGCGGACGAAGAACGGTATCTTCAGCAGTTCCTTTTCGGCTTCCGGCGCCCATACGGCTCCCGAAGGAGCAGTTGCGGCCGGGACCGGTTGAGATGCTGCACCGTCGAGAACCGGCGCGCTTTGCGGCAGCGCAACGGCGACCTCCGCCGCTGCGGGCGCGGGAGCGGGTGCGTGGCCGGTGCCAAGATGCGACGGCAGCGCGCCGTCCTTGAATTCGAAATCGTCCTTGAACATCGCCAGAAGATGTTCTTCGAGGCCCATCATCAGCGGATGAACCCAGGTGTCGAAGATCACATTGGCGCCTTCGAATCCCATCTGCGGCGCATAGCGCGCAGGGAAATCCTGAACGTGCACCGGCGCCGAGATCACCGCGCAGGGCACGCCGAGGCGCTTGGCGATGTGGCGCTCCATCTGGGTGCCGAGCACCAGCTCCGGATGCAGTTCGGCGACCTTGGCTTCGACTTCGAGATAATCGTCGGTGATCAGCGCCTCGACGCCGTATTTCGCCGCCGCCTCGCGGACGTCGCGGCCGAACTCACGGCTGTAGGTGCCGAGCCCGACCACCTTGAAGCCGAGCTCTTCGGACGCGATCCGCGCCGAGGCGATCGCATGGGTGGCGTCGCCGAAGATGAAGACCCGCTTGTTGGTCAGGTAGGTCGAGTCGACCGAATGCGAGTACCACGGCAGCCGGGTGGAAGCCGCCGCCAGAACCGGCTCGGGATCGACGCCGGCCAGGCCGGCGACTTCGCGAACGAACTCGCGCGTTGCCGAAACGCCGATCGGAATCGTCTTGGTGAATGGCTGATGGAAGATCCGCTGCAGCCACGAGGCGACCTGCGAAGCGATTTCCGGATACAGCACGACGTTGAAGTCGGCGTCGCCGAGCCGGGTGAGATCGACCGGCGTTGCGCCCATCGGCGCCACCACATTGACGTCGATACCGAGCTGGCCGAGCAGCTTGGTAATCTCAGTGATGTCGTCGCGATGGCGGAATCCGAGCGCGGTCGGCCCGAGCAGATTGCACTTGGGGCGCTGACCTGCGGGGCGTTCGGCACGCTTGGTGCCGGGCGGCGGCGCCTTCGGACCGGCGATCGCGCGGACGAGCTGATAGAACGTCTCGGACGCGCCCCAGTTTTCCTTGCGCTGATACGCCGGCAGATCGATCGGTATCACCGGAATCGAGAAGCCGAGCGACTTGGCGAGCCCGCCGGGATCGTCCTGGATCAGCGAGCCGGTGCAGGAAGCACCGACGATCATCGCCTGCGGCTTGAAGCGCGCATAGGCGTTGCGGGCCGCGGTCATGAACAGTTCGGCGGTGTCCTTGCCGAGATCGCGCGCGGCGAACGTCGTGTAGGTCACCGGCGGCCGCTTGTTGCGGCGCTCGATCATGGTGAACAGCAGATCGGCGTAGGTGTCGCCCTGCGGCGCGTGCAGCACGTAGTGCAGCCCTTCCATACCGGTCGCGATCCGCATCGCGCCGACGTGGGGAGGTCCTTCGTAGGTCCATACGGTGAGCTGCATGGTCAGGCCACCAACTTGGCGCGCCGCACCAGCGGCCGCGCGAACAATTCAGCGAGATCGGCCGCCTGCTCGTAACCCTGGATCGGGGTGAACACGAGTTCGATCGACCATTTGGTGGTGATGCCTTCCGCTTCGAGCGGATTGGCGAGGCCGAGGCCGCACACCACGATGTCGGGGCGCGCCAGACGGCAACGATCGAGCTGATCGTCGACGTCCTGACCTTCAGTCAGCGCGACGCCGGCCGGAAGCAACTTCAGCTCTTCGGCGAGCTGCTCGCGGTGCAGATACGGGGTGGCGACTTCGACGAGCTTCATGTCCAGCTCGCGCGACAGGAATCGCGCCAGCGGAAGCTCGAGCTGAGAGTCGGGGAAGAAGAAGATCCGCCGGCCGCCGAGTTCGGCCTTGAATGCCGCGAGCGCCCGCTCGGCACGAGCGCGGTTGGGCGACGTGACTTGATCGAACTTCGCCGGATCGACCCCGAACGCATTGGCGGCGGCCCGCAGCCACCCCGTGGTGCCTTCGACGCCGAGCGGAAACGGCGCCGCCAGACGCTTGGCGCCGCGCTCCTCCAGCGCCCGCACGGTGTCGGGCAGGAATGGCTGCGCCATCAGGATCTTGGTATTCGGCCCGATGCTCGGCAGCGCGGTCGATTTGCGCGGCGGAAAGAACGCAACGTTGTCGACGCCGAGCGCATCGAACATCCGCACGAACTGGTCTTCGACCACATCGGCCAGCGAACCGATCACCAGCAGCGACGGCTTGGCATCCGTCGACGCCGGCAATTCCGGCACCAGCGAGGCCAGACAGGCGTCCTCGCCCTGCGTGAACGTGGTTTCGATGCCGCTGCCCGAGTAATGCAGAATGCGCACGTCCGGGGAGAACCGCTGCGACAGCCGCAGCGCAGCACGCGACAGATCGAGCTTGATGACCTCCGACGGACACGAGCCGACCAGGAACAACAGCTTGATGTCGGGCCGGCGCGCCAACAACTGGGTGACGATGCGGTCGAGCTCGTCGTTGGCGTCTGTCAGGCCGGCGAGATCCTTCTCTTCCATGATCGCCGTGCCGAACCGCGGCTCGGCGAAGATCATCACGCCGGCGGCCGACTGGATCAGGTGCGCGCAGGTGCGCGATCCGACCACCAGAAAGAACGCATCCTGAATTTTGCGGTGCAACCAGACAATGCCGGTCAATCCGCAGAACACTTCTCGCTGTCCGCTCTCAGTGCGAATCTCACGAGACACCAATTGATCCGCAGCAGCGGTCGAACAGCCTGTGACGTGCACGGTCATGCGCGGCTCCCGGAAACCGAAGGTTCACGCAGGCCGGCCATCCGCTCGTCACGACGCGCGGCACGCAATTTCAGCACGAACTGGGTGGCGTTGACGACATAGGTCGCATAGGCGGCAAGGGCGACGTACATCTGATCGCGCGCATCGCCGAGGCCGAGGAACAGCATCACCAGGTAGACGGTGTGCAGCGTCAGCACCAAGAAGCTGAAGACGTCTTCCCAGAAGAACGCAGGCGCAAACAAATAACAGCCGAAGACTTCGCGCTCCCAAATCGCCCCGGTGACCATGATGGTGTAGAGCACCAGCGTTTTGATCACGATCGACGCGGTCGCGGCGGCATAACCGTCTCCGGTCGCAAGATACCACAACACCAATCCGAGACTGACCAGGAACACCAAAAACTGGACCGGTGCCAAAATACCTTGGACCAGCGTCCATTTTGTCGAATCGCGACGAACTCGCTCTTCGGGGGTGTAGAGCATCTTAACTGCTTGCTTTTGTTGCTGAACCCGCTCGGCGCCACCATGACGCGATGCGCCGACCTCGGGATCCTTCATGTAAAGAATGTTTGACACATCCCCATCACGGTGATGCGATACCGAGGTCACCGGTTGGGAGGCCGGGACTGTCGCACCCAGACCCTCATTTTCTTGATCTGTTGCTGACCGACGATGCACCGCGCCACTCCCAAAAGTGCGGCTGATCAACAAAGGCTAGTCTCCACGCATGCCACTGTCAATCAAACCATACGTAAATTAAACTTGACGGTCCAAGGACCGTCAGCCTTATGTCTATGGTCAGGGAGTACCCCTATGGCGGACTGGGACGATCATCCGACCGCGGCGAATACCGCCGCCGAACCAGCCACCTTCCCGGTGACTCCCCTGACCCCGGCGATTTCGGAGCCTATCTGGCGGTGTCCCCCGCCACTCCAGTCATCGGCCATCGCCACCTCGCTCCGAACCCTCGCGTTTTCCCGAACGACGCCGTCGCAGATCCCATTTCCGAGCATGTCCACCCCGGTCGATCCTGGTACGTCTTTCGGTGTGCAGCAGTTCACCTTGCTGGTTCTCAGCCACGACGAGACGGCAGCCTTCGACTACGTGGAGAGTCTTATCTCGCAGGGGACTGCCACCGAATTGATCTTCCTCAACCTGCTCGCCCCCGCCGCGCATCGCCTCGGCGAGATGTGGGAGGACGACACCGCCAGCTTCGTCAACGTCACGCTCGCGGTTAGTCGCCTGCAACGCATGCTTCGACGGATCGGCGAGAGCGTCGCCGACGAGCGGCGCGTGAGCGGCACCGGTACGGCGCTGCTAACGACGATTCCCGGCGAGCAACACAGCTTCGGCCTGACGATGGTCGCGGAATTCTTCCGGCGCGACGGGTGGGACATCTGGACCGGCCCGTTCGACTCGCGCCGCGAGATGATCGCGTTGGTGCAGGAGCGGGCGTTCGACGTCGTCGGCTTTTCGGTCGGCGGCGAGCGCCATCTCGATCAATTGAAGCACGACATCCAGAACATCCGCCGCGATTCTCGCAATCGCCATGTCGCGGTTCTGCTCGGTGGCCCGCTTCTGGTTCGCCGGCCGGAATTGATCCGTGCAGTCGGTGCGGACGGCTGCGCGGTCGATGGCGCGAGCGCGCCGGGACTTGCCCGTGAGCTGGTCCACGCGGCGCGGAACAAGAGCTGACGTCGGTTCGCGCGCGGACTGCGATTTCTGGTATAAGGCCTCCTGCATTGGAGGACCGGCATGGTTGTGGAAGCAGCGGAGCGCGGCGCGGACAGCGTCGTCACCGCATTGTATGTGCGAACTCGACAGTTACACCTCGAAGCTGAGAAGTCCGGCATCCTCGCAAAGATCCTGCACGGAACCGCAGGACGCGACGGCTACACGCTGCTGCTGCGCAATCTTCATCCCACCTATCAGGCGATCGAGGCCGGCATCGAACGTCATCGTGACAATCCGATCCTGTCGCCGCTGGCCGCGTATTCGCTGGCACGCACGCCCGCCATCGAATCCGACCTGAAGGCACTCGCCGGCGCGGATTGGAGGGAACGGCTGCCGGTCCTGCCGTCCGCCGCAGCCTATGCCGAGAGGATCGTGCAAGTGAGCCAAGGCGACGGCAGCCTGCTGATCGCGCACGCCTACACGCGCTATCTCGGCGATCTCAACGGCGGACAGATCGTGCGTCGGCTGCTGGAGAAAACCATGCAGCTCGGCGCCGACGAACTGGCGCATTACGACTTTTCCGCGATCGGTGATCCGGCGACGTTGAAGACCGACTATCGCAACGCGCTGGAACGTGCCGGCGCGGCCGCGCCCGATCCGGCTGCGATCATCGAGGAAGGCGCGGTGGCGTTCACCTACAACATCGCACTGTCGATGGACGTACAGCGCCACCAGGCCTGAAGGCCGCCTTTCCGCGGCGCGCCCAGATGGGACCTACAGCGCTCTATCGATTGATCGAAGCGGATTTGGCCCTTGCCACGGGCCGAACGTCCTCATCCTGAGGAGACCGGCAAAGCCGGCGTCTCGAAGGATGAGGAGCCACATCGCGTGCGGCGCATGGTTTGAAACGGCGCTTCGCGCCTCCTCACCATGAGGTTCTGCAGGCTGCGACCGATAGGAAGTGCGGTCCTGATTCTGTCGAAAGCAGAAATAATCTAAGTCTTCTTGTCGCGCGATCCGTCTTCGCTGTGGTCGCTGCGCGTGGTGCGGGCGGAATGCTCCACAAGATGGCCGAGAACTTCGGCGGTGCGCAGCATCGACTGCCGCACGCCCTCGAGCAGTTCGGCAATCCGTCCCGTCTCGACGCCGTAGGTGATTTCGAGCGCCGCGAGCTGGGCATTCTCGACCAGCGCCGACAACAGCTTCTCGTGCAGCAGGTCCGATTTGGAATCCAGCCGGAGGCCGGGCCGTGAGCTGGCGAGGAGCCCCTCCTGAAACCTGGTGCGCGCCGCAGCAGCTGTGCGGCGATCAGTCGCGTCGTTGAAGATCAACACGAAGCCGAGCGCCCGGTCCTGCGACGGGGTCACCGGATCGGCACGGACCAGCAACGGCCGCGGGGTGTTGCCGGCGCCGCGCAACAACACCTCGCCGCGCCATCCGCGTGCATAATCGAGCAGTTCAGCGACGTTGAGCAGAAAATCGCGCGGCTCGACGAACAGACTGGCGAGATCTTCCAGATGTGCGAGCGCAGGCGCGCCAGCCGGCAGCATCGCACGAAACGCGTCGTTCATCAGAACGATGTGGCCATCGGCATCGGTGATCAGCACAGGCTGCAACGACGCCTCGAGCTGACTGGAGAACTGTTCGTATTGCTCGCGCGCGATCAGCGTCCGCACAGCGCGGAACTGCAGCACGATATCGGCCACGGTCTGGCCGATATTACGAGCAGCGGCGAGATCGGCCGCGGTCCAGGGATCGGACGTGCCCTCGACCACCTGGTGCCACTTCGCGAAGGATCGCCGCGGCGACAGGTCGGCCGGACTGTCGCCGATCGTGAACGGCTTTTTCGGATCGCCGCCCCAGGTGACGGTGTGCACGCGCTCGGGGCGAAACCAGATCACGAATTCGCCGCGATGATCCGAGATCGGCGCGGCCACGACCCCGCTCGCCTCCCGGGTCAGGTGCGCGAAACGGGGTATCTCAAGGCCGAGCGAAGCGGTCGAGGTCACCAGTGATCGCGGCAAACCGTCGAGCCAGGCGGCGATCGCGCGAATGTCCTGGGTGCCGGGCACCTCGCCGACCGTCCTGATCTGATCTTCGTAGACCAGCGCGCAGCCGGAAGCGCGCAGCGGCTGCAGGATCGATTGCGTGGTGTCGAAGATCGCCGGACGCCAGTCGCCCTCGCGGGTGATCGATTCGATCATGCGCTGCTCGAGCCTCTGCACGAACAGCTCGGACTGACTCTGGGCGAAGCTCTCCAGCGCAGTGATGCGGGTCGCGATCGCCTCGGCGAGCAGCTCGCAGATCGCGCGCAACTCGAAATGGATGAAGCGCGGCAGATAATGGTGACAGGCCACCAATCCCCACAGCTTGCCGCCGACCACGAGCGACACCACCAGCGTGGCCCGGACGCCCATGTTCTTCAGGTATTGCAGATGGATCGGCGACATCGAGCGCAGAAAGCAGCCCGACATGTCGAGATCATGCCCGGTCAGCGGCGACAGTCGCGGCTCGATCGGCACCGGCTGATAGCCGACGTCGACCAGCACCCGCACGCGCTGGCGCTCGTAGAGCCGGCGCGCCATTTGCGGAATGTCCGACGACGGATAGCGATTGCCGAGATAGGATTCGAGGCCGGGGACGTGGCGTTCTGAGAACACCTCGCCGTGGCCCTCCTCGTCGAAACGATACACCATCACCCGGTCGTAGCCGGTGCGTTGCTGGAACAGCAGCGCGGCGTCGTCGCACAGCGCGCGCAGCGAACCGGCACCGCGAATCCGCTCCAGCGCCGGCGCCAGAGAGCCCGACAGATCGATCGGCGGGCCGGCGCGTTCGAGCTCGATCACCAATCCACCGCTCGACGGCCGGTGGATCAACCCGTCGTAATCCGAAGCCGGATCGCCGATCCGGCAGCGCACCGCGACCGCCATGCCCTCGGCGGTCGGATCGAGATGCGGCAGGATCTTGATCAGCAGATCGCCATCGATCTCAGCGAGCGGAACGCCGAGCACCCGCTTGAGGTTCAGGAATTCCGCAGCGTTGGCGCTGGCCTGGATGACGCGATGATCCGGCTCGCTGACGACCAGAAGAGCGCCGTGCGGCTGGATCGAGCCGGCGAGATGGATCTCTTCGCGTTCGCAATTCGAAAGATCGGCGGTCCCGAATGCGGGGCTGCTCGAGGCAATAGCTGCCACTCAATCCTCTGCGTCGTCTGCGGCGCCGTCCGCGTCGTCGAGAGCAGCGGAGCCGGCGCTCTTGTCGTCGAAGCCGTAGCGGTGGAGCTTGGCATAAAGACTCTGCCGACTCAAACCGAGCAATTCGGCGGTGGCCGTGCGATTGCCGCGCGACCGCAGCAGAGCCTCCTTGACGTAGTGCTGCTCGACGATGCCGACCGTATCCTTGACCAGCTTGCGCAGAGAGGTTCGGCCGAGCTGCCGGCTGATCGGCCCGAGCGCTTGGCGCAGCGGTTCGCCGTCGGCCGCCGGATCGAGCCGGCGCGATACGTTCCGGATCAGCACGGCGATGTAATTGTCCTCGTCGCCGTCGATGGCGGAGATCTCGATCTCGGTCTCGGTGCCGAGCTCGCCCCGGATCGTCGTTTGAAACAGCCGCACGGCGTTGAAGCGCCGAAGCAGAGTCAGCAGGCTGGACAGATCGGCGCCGGGCTGCCCCAGCCAGCGCCCGAGCGAGCATCCGATCGCCGCCGGCTTGGATCCAAGCTGAACCAGATCGAGAAATGCCTGATTGACGTGACGAACCACGCCGGCCGAATCCATCGCCACGAAACCGTCGGGGACGCGGTCGATCAATCCCCGCAGCATCATGTCGTCGTCGGCTTCCTCGACGGCGGGCGCGGTCGCCACCGGCGTGAGGTGCAGCAGGAAAACCTGGCGCCGATCTGCCGACATCAGCGAGCCGCGCAGCGTCCACGCCCTGCCATGACGACCGAAATGAACCAGGACGCTCAGGGCCGTGCCGCGTTCGCGCACGCGCGCCAACATGTCACGGACCGCATCCCGGTCGGCGGCAGCGATCTGAGGGATGAAGTCGTTCCCCGCCAGATCGTCGTTGCCACGCTCGCCGCTGATCGCATTGATCGCTGCGCGGTTGGCCTCGACGATCCGAAAATCGTCGGCGGTGACGATCATCACGGCGTCGGCGGCAGCATCGAACACCAGCCTGTAGCGCGTCTCCAGTTCGCGCAGCCGCCAATAGTCGCGCTCCATCGCCTGCTGGGCGGCGATCAGCCGGGAATGCAGCTCGGTGACCGCCTGCATGTTCTTGCCGACCGCAATCATGCCGGTGCGGTCGCCCAGCAGCATGGTGGTGAATTCGATCGGGATTTCGACGCCGCTCGGGAACGTCTGGTTGACCTGCCGGAAGGCTGAAATTCCGCTGCGTCGCGCATCGTCCATGATGCGATGCACGCTTTCGTCGCCGGAGATGTCGCTCCAACGCCGTCCGAGCCACCCATCGACGCGTTCGGCCGCCATCGCCGGAGACAGCGTGACCTCTCGAATCACACCTTCCATGTCGAGCAGAAGAGTGACGTCGGCGTGAACGGATTTCGTGACCATCAGCTCCGCTCGCCTATGGCAGGGCGTCAATACGACGCATTGTCGAGACATTGCCGTGTTCACAAGGACTTAGTCGCACTTACGGGCTATGGCAAGTGTCTTCCGCAACGCGAAAAGCGAAAATTAGCCGAATTGCCTAGTCGGAAATAAAATTTCGATAGATCAACGTCATCAGGCAAAATTGCTTCGCACAACCTATCGTCATTTACGTTAGAACGACTTTACAGAACCGTTCAGAACGGGTTTGGATGCGACTGTCTGTCATGGCCGACAAGGCCCGGGGTCGCTCGACGCCAAGACGGGTTCTTCAAGGAGAGAGACGTGGTCAAAAAACTTCTCACAATCGTCAGCATCGCCGCCACCGCAGGAGCTCTGTCGATCGGCACCGCTTCGGCTCAGGATGCCGCGAAGGGCGAAGCCGTGTTCAAGCAGTGCATGACCTGCCACCGCGCCGACAAGAACATGGTCGGCCCGGCTCTGGCCGGCGTCGTCGGCCGCAAGGCGGGCACCGCTCCGGGCTTCAGCTATTCGCCGCTGAACCATCACTCGGGTGAAGCCGGTCTGGTCTGGACCCAGGAAAACATCTTCGCTTACCTCGCCGATCCGAACGCCTTCCTCAAGAAGTTCCTGACCGACAAGGGTCATGCGGATCAGGCCGTCGGCGCCACCAAGATGACCTTCAAGCTCGCCAACGAGCAGCAGCGCAAGGACGTGGTCGCCTATCTGGCCACCCTGAAGTAAGTCGATCCGACTTACCGACGTCTGGACGTCACGAGGGCTTCGGTTCGCACGAACCGGAGCCCTTCGTGTTTTCGGGCTGCTGTTCTTCTGTTCTTCGCCGTCGCTGGTTGTTGAAGGCGCCCTGCCCGCTCTCAGCGCCAGCGCCGCAGCACGTCCACCAGATGCGCGCCGCCGGCGGCGAGCAGGCACAGAGTCGGCACCAGCCAACCCGCACCGGCGAGCACGGCGCGCAGCGCCAGCAGCATCAGCCCGCCGGAGATCATCCCGGGCAGGAAATCGGCCGGCGCGATGCCGCGCTTGCGCCACAGCCAATAGCCGATCACCGCGATCGCCTCGATCACGAGGAAGATCAGCACCCAGTCGACGAAGGCGCCGCTGGCGAACAGTTCGGACATCATCTGCATGGTGGCTCTCGATGCGACCGCATCGTCAGGGGATCAGAACGGCGTGTTCAGCGCGACCACGGTCCAGTTGAGGTAGGCGGCGAACGTCACCCAGACCAGATAGGGCAGCAGGTAATAGCTCGCGGTGCGGGCATTGCGCCAGAACACCACCACGCCGACCAGCACCGACAGCCACAGCAGCGGCACCTCCAGCAGCGCCCAATCCGGCCGCCGCACGGTGAAGAACAGCATGCTCCACAGCACGTTGAAGAAGCCGTTGGCGGCGAACAGCCCGATCACGAAATCGCGCTGGGCGCGGGTGCGCGCGCCGCGCCAGGCATAGACCGCGGACATCGCGGCGAGCGCGAAGATCACCGTCCAGGCCGGGCCGAACGCCCAGTCCGGCGGCTGCCACCAGGGTTTGACGAGACTTTGGTACCAAGTCCCGGTGTCGGTCAGCGAACCGCCGAGCAGACCGACGAAGATCGCGACGGCGGCCGCGACAAAAATCGGATTCACAAGCCACCGCCTGGAGCAATCAAACCGACGCCAGCCCCGTCATGTGGGCCAGGTTCTTGAAGAAGATCCGAACATGCGCGATCGGCTTGGCGCGCACCAGCCTCTTGTTCATGTACGAGTCCCACGTCAGCTTCTGGACATCGCGATCACGGCAGATGCTGACGAATTGTTCGCGGCGCTTGTCGCTGGCGTACCAGTACCACTGCATGATGCCGAGGATCCGGAACACCGAGCCGTTGGCGCGCATGAAGCGCTTGCGGGCCAGCTTCAGCGCCTTGGCGTCGGCGGTCTGCAGGAACTCGCCGACCGCCTCGGCGGCGAGCCGGCCGCCGAGCAGCGCGTAGTAGATGCCTTCGCCGGACGCCGGCGCGACCACGCCGGCGGCGTCGCCGGCGAGCAGCACACTGTGGCCGTCGTCCCAGCGCGGCAGCGGGTGCAGCGGGATCGGCGCGCCTTCCTTGCGGATGGTTTCGACCTCGTCGAGGCCGGTCTGCTTGCGCAGCTCGGCGACCGAATCGCGCAGCGAGAAGCCCTTGTGCATCGAGCCGGTGCCGACGCTGACGGTCTGGCCGTGCGGGAACACCCAGCCGTAGAAGTCCGGCGAGACCTGGCCCTGATAGTACACGTCGCAGCGCCGGCTCTCGTAGGCGGCCCGCTGTTCGGCGGTCGGCGCCTTGATGATCTCGTGATAGGCGAACACGAACGGCACCCGATCGGCGTCCTTCAAGAACTGCCGCGCCACACCCGACACCGCACCGTCGGCACCGATGATCGCACGGCAGCGCACCGTCTGATCGATCATCGCGCCGTCGGGCTGGCGCTCTTCGTAGTGCACGGTGTTGACGCCGGACTCGTCGCGGCTGAACCGCTTGAACAGGCCGGTGCGCCGTTCGGCGCCGACGGTCGCGGCGCGCTGGCGCAGCCACTCGTCGAAATGCTCGCGATCGACCATGCCGACGAAGCCGCCGTCGATCGGCATGTCGACTTCGACATTGCTCGGCGACACCATCCGCGCGGCGTTGATCTTGGCCACCAGCATGCTGTCGGGGATCGCGAAGTCTTCGATCGCCCGCGGCGGAATCGCGCCGCCGCACGGCTTGATCCGGCCGGCGCGGTCGAGCAGCACCACGCGCTTGCCGGCGCGCGCCAGATCGCACGCCGCGGTCGCACCGGCAGGGCCGCCGCCGACGACAACGACATCGTAAATTGCGGAGTTCTCGGTCATCTCAACCTCCCGCCACTGCTGTATTGGACAGATCGACGTCACGGCGGTTCTGCGCGCGATGTACCCATACCGCCATTGCCGCCGACACCAGGAACAAACCTGCTTCCGCGGCGAACACCACCGCATAGGACACCGCCGGCGCGCCCAGGATCAGGCGTGCCAGATCGCTCGCCAGCGTGCCGATGAAGCCGCCGATGCCGAACGCGATCGCCTGCGCGGCGCCCCACAGCCCCATCCGCACGCCTTCGCGATGTTCGCCGCCGGCGCCGACCAGTTCCATCATCGACCCGATCGCCGCCACCGCATAGGCGCCGTTGGTGACGCCGAGCATGAACACGGTGGAGCGCAGCGGCCAGGACGGACCGATCACGGCAGCCGAGGACAATCCGAGCAGCGCGATCGCGGAGGCGATACAGCCGCCGATCGTCCACATCTGCAGATTACCCCGCGACTTCGGAAACAGCGCGCCGATGATCGGCACCATCGCCATGCCGATCAGCGTGCCGCCGTGCTGCATGCTGGACAGCTTGGTGGTCTCGCCGGGCGTGAAGCCGAACACCGCGCCGGCGAACGGCTCGAGGATCAGATCCTGAGCGCTGTAGGCCAGCATCGACACGAACACGAAGACTGCGAAGCGTCGCGCCTGCGGCTCGTGCCAGACGTCCGCGAACGCCTTGCGGAACGATTCCTGTTGCGCCGCCGGCTTCGCCATTGGCGCGGTCGCAGCGGTGCGGCCTTCGACGCCCCAGACGCCGAGGAAGGTGAGCACCATCGCGATCAGCGACACACCGCCCGATACAGCGACCAGCCGCTGCGGCGAGAACGGATCGAGCAGATGCCCGGCGACCGCTGTGGTGACGATGAAGCCCGCGATCATCATGACCCAGACGATGGTCGCCGCTGCGGCGCGGCGCTTCTCGTCGACCCGCTTGGCGAGCAGCACCAGCAGCGACGTGCCGGCCGCACCGACGCCGCCGCCGATCAGGCAGAACGCGACGATCGCCAGCGCTGTGCCGGCCAGCGTCTGCACCGTCATCAGCGCGGTGGCGCAGGCGGCCAGGAAACCGCCGAGCGCCAGCACCGCCATGCCGCCGATGATCCAAGGCGTGCGGCGCGCGCCGCGGTCAGAGCCGTGCCCCCAGGCCGGGCGGAACACCTGCAGCGCGTAGTGAATCGCCACCAGCGCGCCCGGCAACATCGCCGGCAATGCCAGCTCCACCACCATCACCCGGTTCAGCGTCGAGGTGGTCAGCACCACGATGGCGCCGAGGCCGGTCTGAACCAGACCCATCCGAACAATGCCGAGCCAGGACAGCGGGCGCATCATGATCAAGCGGCTCCGAACGATGAAACGGCGACGGCGCTGGCCATCATGCCGGACACATACAGGGCGACGCCGAGTCCCGAGAACCAGGTGGCGCGTTCGACCGGCGAGCGCAGAAACCGCACCATCAAGGCGAGTTGGACGGCGAGCACGAAGCCGACGATGCCGGCCTGGATCGGCCGATCCCACGACAGCAGCAGCGCCACCACGATCACCTGCGGGATCGCCATCACGGCACAGAGCACCCGCGCGGCGTTGTCGACGCCGAGTTTGACCGGCAGCGAACCGACACCGGTCTTGATATCGCCCTCGATCGATTTGAAGTCGTTGAGCGTCATGATGCCGTGCGCGCCTGCGCTGTACAGCAGCGCGAGCGCCACGATCCACCACGGCGGCAGACCGGCGAGCATCACCGCAGCGCCGGTGAACCAGGCGAAGCCCTCATAGGTGATGGCGCAGGCGGCGTTGCCGAGCCAGCCGTTCTGCTTCAGCCGGAACGGCGGCATCGAATACATCCAGGCGAGCACCAGGCCGAGGACGGCGGCGCCGAACACCCAGGCGCCGAGCAGGCTCGCCAGCAGCAACGAGGCCGCGGTCCACAGAAACGACAGATACAAGCCCCAGCGGCCCGGAATGCGCCCGGATGGAATCGGTCGGTTGGGCTCGTTGATGGCGTCGACGTCGCGATCGAACCAGTCGTTGACCACCTGGCTGGTGGCGACCAGCAGCGGGCCGCACAGCACGATGCCGGCGATCACTTCCAGCCAGCGGCTCGAGATCGGCACGCCGGCGGAGACGACGCCGCAGCCGAACGCCCACATCGGCGGAAACCAAGTGATCGGGTGCAGCACTTCGAGCACCGCGGAAGGCGCCGGACGCAGCGCCACACTGTTACTCATCGAGTCCGTCTCCTTCCGGCGCGTGTTCGGCCAGACCGTAGCGGCGCAGCTTGACGTACAGGCTCTGCCGGCTCAATCCGAGCATGTCGGCGGCCGAGGCGCGGTTGTCTCCCGTCAGCTCCAGCGCCGCTTCGATCGACAGCTTCTCGATCACATCGGTGGTCTCGCGCACCAGATCGCGGAGCGGCACCCGACCGATCAGCTCGGTGAGCTGCGCCATCGAGCGCGGCAGTTCGCGTTTCGACGTCGCCGCTGTGGTCAGCCGCTTCTCGACGTTGCGAATCGCAAAGCCGAAGCACGGCTTGTCTTCGATGTCCTTGAGGGCGACCGCCGAGACTTCGACCTCTGCGACCGCACCATACTCACCGCGCAAAACAGTGGCGAACAGCTTGATTGCGCCGCTTTGCCGCAGGTTGGCGAGCGCCACCGACAAATCGACTCCGGTGCGGCCGAGCCAGCGATCGAGCAACTCGCCCCGCGCCTGTTCGGCGCTGCCGAGCTGCGCCATTTCCAGAAACGCCAGATTGGCGCGCACGACGCGGCCGTCATATTGGGTGACCGCCAGCGCATCGGCTGCGGATTCGAAATACTTGACCAGCAACGAAGCCGCTTTGGCGCCGCCGATTCCGGGCGACGCGCCGTAAGGCGTCAGACGCACCAGAAACAACGACGCATTCTCCTGCCGGAACAGCGACGCCGACAGCTCACACTCCCGCGCTCCATCGGCGAGCTTGATGCGAGCCCGGCCGTCGCGACCGCTGGAACGCACCTCGGCGAACAGGCTCAGAACGGTCTGCTGGTCGGCGCCGCTGACGAAGCCGAGCACCGGCGCGTTCAACGCCTGCGGCGCGCTGGTATCGAACAGCGCGAGCGTCGCCGGATTGGCATCCACGATCAGTTCACTGGTCGCATCCACGATCATCACTGCTTCCGACGACACCTGGAACAGCAACCGGTATCTCGTCTCGGCGTGCCGCAGCCGGATGTAGTCGCGCTCCATCGATTGCTGGGCGTTGATTAGCCGCTGCTGCATCGTCGCGAGTTGACGCAGATCACGACCGACCACGAGCGTGCGGTCGTCTCGCCCAAAATTGATCGCCGAATACAGTACGGGAATGTCCTCGCCGTTCAGCGAAGGATGGTTGACCTGTCGCCAGATCGGCACGTCGCGCAAGGTGGCGTCGAGCAGCAATTCACGAATCTTCGGCTGGGTGTCGGACGTGACGATATCGATCAGTCGCGAGCCGAGCCACCGCCCCTGGCGATCGAGCTCGTGCGCCAGTTCGTCTTTGTTGAACGCCGTGTCTCGGATCACGCCTTGCGCATCCACCACCAGCGCGACATCGGTCGCAGCGGCGATAAGCTTCGCAGCGGACTGGGCACCGAGATCCCCCAGCGACTCCTTCGGAGATTTGAACACTTGCACCAGGGCAAACATCCTCCAGCGAGAACTCGTCCTGCACTCCGACGTCTGAGTCCTTACAAGTCGAGCCTATTGTTGTTGGCAGTCTTCTAGGCTGTTCTCGAGGCCTCTCGGGCGGAGTTGGAGGCGCTTCGTTTACAGCAGGTCGCTTCCTTCGTCACCAGCCAGCGGTACAAAACCACCGCCAACCGATGGCTTTAAGTGAAGCTGAAAGCAGCAACGCGCGCCTGATCGGATTTGTACCATCAGGCGCGCGCATCATTCGCTCGGATAGACGTGCGGTTGTGTTTACCGCGGCGGCGCCAGGCCGTGCTTCACGCCCCAATCGAACCAGTTATCGACAACCGGACCGGTCAGGATGATGCCGATGGCACCGGTCAGCGGGCAGAGCACCGCAAACCACCACGCCCAACGATGGATCGATTCGGCAGTGGCGTTGAAGCCCATCGTCCAGCGCCAGAACAGAGCAGCGCGTTCAAGTGCGGTACCACGGTCCAGCATCTGCTCGATTTCGGGCTCACCGCCGTAGCGGCTCACGGCCAGGATGGTCGCACCGTGCATGGCGAACAGCAGGGCCGAGCCATACAGGAAGGCGATCGAGAGACAGTGGAAGGGGTTGTAGTACAGGTTGCCGTACTTGATCGAGAAGTTGTTGGTCCAGTCGAGGTGCGGGAAGATGCCGAAGGGCGGCGCTTCGCTCCAGGTGCCCATCAACACCGGCTGAATGAAGCCGAGCGCCAGGTACAGCAGGATGGCCGACGCGAACGCCCAAGCGATGTGGGTGCCCATGCCGAGCGCCCGAGCGCGGCGGTAGGTACGAACCCACCACAGCAGGATCGACACGGTCAGGAAGAAGCCGGCCATCAACCACCAGCCACCTTCCTTCAGCGGCGGAATGGTCAGACCGTATTCCGGCTTCGGCGGCTCGAGAGCCAGCCAGCAGAACTGGCGCAGGAATTCGATCGGGCTCCAGTCCACCGACGCCAGCATGTTGAGACCGATGATCTCGATCGCAACGAAGCCGCACAGCAGCGAGCAGACACCGGTGAAGCCGAGATAGACAGGGCCGATCTGGGCGTCGCCGAGCTTACCAAGCCAATAGAAGAAGGTGGTCTTGGTCTCGCGGGGCGAACTGCCGGGTCGTAGCGGCACCCCCGCATAGGCAGGTCCCTCAACCTGGACCTGCGTGAAGATGTTCTGGTATTGGGCCATGACAAGACTCTCTTGTGACCGGTTGAATTACGAATTCCAGATCGGCAGGTTGCGCCACCAATTCCACCAATCGGGCCACGAACTACCTTCTGCCAGCACCGGACCGCTGAGGATCATGCAGACCGCGCTGAAGAACACGGCCGACAGCGCCAGGAACAGGCCGAGGCGGTGAATGCCGATGGTACCAATCGAGTAGCCGACGAGATCGCGGAACACGGTGTTCTCGTGCTCCGGGGACTTCACGGGTTCGCCACGGTCGGGATTGAGCGCCGACAGCACCAAGCCGCCATGCAGCGCGAGCGCCAGACAGGTGGTGAAGAAGAACGTGATCGCGATCATGTGCGCGGGATTGTAGTGGAACTGGCCGTAGGCGTAGCCGGTGTTCGACACCCAATCGAGATGCGTGAAGATGCCGTAGGGGAAGCCGTAGCTCCAAGAGCCCATCAGGACCGGACGGATCACCACCAGCGTAACGTAAGCAAAGATGGCGAAGCTGAAAGCGAACGGAACGTGGTAGCCAATGCCGAGCTTGCGGCAGATTTCGACCTCACGCAGCGCCCAGGTGACGAACGCGCCGGTCGCGCAGATGCTCACCCACTGCCAAATGCCGCCCTCGGCGAGCGGCGCAAATCCCAGACCGTACTTCGCGTCCGGCGGGTTGACGCTGATCTGCCAGAGATTCCAGGTGGGGCCGAGCGCGGTGTTCCACATGATCAGCGCAATGCCGATCACCGCGAAGAACACGGTCATGACCCCGAAGATCCCAACGTAGAACGGGCCAACCCAAAAATCGAACAGGTCGCCCCCGATTAGCGTTCCGCCACGAACGCGGTATTTCTTCTCAAAGCTGAGCATTGCCATCGATCGTTCCTCCGCGTGCGAGCCAGGGAAAATCCATCGTCGTCGTCCAGTCCATGTCGCTTCCCGGAAGGGGGTGGGCCCGGCAGATCGGTCCGTTTCCCTTCCCTTCCGGCAAGCAGTGAGTCACGCCATTAGACCGGCATGCTCGGCGGAGTGAACGGCAGCGAGATCGACGCCGCCTTCGCCGCACGCGGACCATCGAGCCAGTTGAACCGGCTGGTGCTCAGCAGGATGAAGTGGATGATGATGGCCAGGCCGAACAGGAACACGAACAGCAGGACCAGCGCGCGACGCGGATCAAACAGAAGCCAAATTCGCCACATAGTAGTCGTCTCCCCTTAGCACAGGAACGAAGTCAGTTGATGCACGCTGTCCATCGCGTAGCCGGTCGCTTTGGGCAGCCACGGACGCCACATCCAGGCGAGGATGTGAGCGACAACCGCAACGACGATGAAGAGGAAGAAGCTGGTCACGAAGATCGAGTGGAATTCCTTGGCTTCCGCTTCGGAAAGTCCCGAGATGGAACCGTCACTCATTTGGTCACCTCCTAGTGATGGCCTTTCGGCCGACACGCCGCCCGAGCGAGGGCGGCTACGATTGCCGTATCGTTTCCGAAACGACAGCGATTTACCGTTTCGTCTCCAAAACGGCAGCCTTCCGTCCGGCGGAGGCCGGACGAAATTTCCGAATTACATTCCCATGAACGACGAGGTCACCAGCACGCTCGCTGCGTTGTGCGCCTCGCTGAACACCGATTCCTGCTGTCCGGATTTCTTGCGCCAGGGCATCGCCCGCGTGACGAGCGCGCGGGTCAAGAACAGCGCATAGCAAGCACCAAACATCGCTCGACTCTCGAACGCGGCGCTATCCGGTAGAACCCTCGAGCGACGGCCGGTGTGGACTAAGTCGGACATCGATCATCTCCTCACTCTTGGATTGCTCATAATTGGTCGCGACATTGTGAAGCGCATTGTTCTAGCTCAAATCATCGTTACACCGATTGACCGTCGAGCAGCGCTGCACGCGCTTTACTGACGAATTCGGTGGTGACTTTTTCCTGTCCGGCACGGCGCGCGCTGTTCTCAGCGGCGTCGCGCAGGCGTTTTGCAGCCGAAATCCGCACCAACACCGGGTGCGCCTCGAGCACTTCGTCGAGTAGCGCTTTGGCTTCGTCGCTCCACAGCAGTTCTTCGTGCCGGCGCGCGGGCGTCGGATCGACGCGATCGAGATCGCTGCCGAGCGGAAGAATGTTGAAAAGTGCGTCGAACAGCGCGTTACAGACTTCCTGCACCAGGTAAGTGGCGCCGGAATACCCCATGAACGGCGTGCCGGTATGACGGCGGATCACAGCACCCGGGAATGACGCCGGAATGTACACGGCGCGACCGCCGGTCTCGGCCAAGTACATTCTTTCGTTGTAGCTGCCGAACATGATCAGCGGCGGGGTCTGACGAATCGCCGCACGCACCGCTTCGTTGTCGGTCTTTTTGCCGACGCAGCGCGAGATCGCGAAGGTGCACGGCAGCCCCATCTCGTCTTCGAGGAAATGCCGCACGCCACGGGTATAGGTATCGGTCGCGACGATGGCGAAGCTGGCGGTGCCGAAGAAGTCCTGAGTCACCGACCGCCACAGATCCCACAGCGGCTTGATGGTGGTGTTCTTCTCGCGCTCGATGAACGGCTCGGGATCGAGACCTGTCAGTTCGCCGAGCTTGCGCAGGAAGCGCGTGGTCGAATGCAGACCGATCGGCGCCTGCAGATACGGCCGCTCGAGCGATTCGCACAGCAGCCGGCCGAATTCGCGATACATGCAGACGTTGACGTCGGCATTCACCAGCTTGGGAATATCAGACAGGTGCGTCCCCAGCGGGAACACCATGTTCACTTCGGCGCCGATGCCTTCGATCAGCCGGCGGATTTCGGCGAGATCGGACGGCATGTTGAAGGTGCCGTAGATCGGTCCGATGATGTTGACCCGCGGCTTCTCGCCGTCCTTGCGCTTGCGCTCGGGGATCTTCTTCGGGCCGTATTCCTTCCACAGCCACGAGATCGCGCGGTCGGCGCTCTGCCACTGATCCTCGTCGATGGTGCGCGGCAGGAAGCGCTTGATGCCGGTGCCTTCGGGCGTGACGCCGCCGCCGATCATTTCGGCGATCGAGCCGGTGACGACGACGGCCGGCAGATAGGGATCGAGCGCCTTGTGGGCGCGGTGCATCGCGCCTTCGGTGCCGAGCTTGCCGAGTTCTTCTTCGCCGAGGCCGGTGACGACGATCGGCAGTTCGTGCGGCGGCAGCGCGTCGGTGTAGTGCAGCACCGAGGTCACCGGCAGGTTTTCGCAACCGACCGGACCGTCGATGATGACCTGCAGGCCCTTCACCGCAGTGAAGGCGTACACGGCGCCCCAATAACCGCCGGCGCGATCGTGATCGAGGACGAGCATCAGATCATCTCCTCCGCCTTGCGCTTCTTGGCTGCGGCTTCGATCTGCTTCTTGTACTTCTCGCGATAGGCCGGAACGTCCTTCGGCGTGTCTTCCCAGACGCCGGCGGCATAGCCCTGCCCGACGTCGCCGAAGAACTCCTTCATCTCGTCGAATCGCGCCTTGTTGCCGAGCGCGGCGTTGATCACCTGCGCCAGCGAACCGGCGCCGGCGGGACCGAACAGCGGCCGCGCCGAGATCAGGTTGGTGAAGTACAAGGCCGGGATCGACATCGTCTTGGCCTTCTGCACCACCGGCGTGGTGCCGATGGCGAGATCCGGCTTAAATTCATCGACCGCCGCGAAGTCCTGCTCGAGCGAGGCGCGGTACTGCACCTTCACGCCCTTGGCCTCGAGCCATTCGCGATCCGGATCCGACCACTGGGTGCGCGGTACAGCAGTGCCGACATAAGGCACGTTCGCGCCGCTTTCGATCAGCAACCGCGCCACCAGCAGCTCCGAGCCTTCGTAGCCGGACACGGTGATACGCGCGTTGATCGGCTTGGCGGCAAGCGCCGCCTTGATGGCCGGCAGGAAGCGGTTCTTGGCGGCGTCGATCTTGGAGCGCTCGACGTTGCAGGCCGTGCCGATCGCTTCGAGCCACGCTTCGGTGCCGTCGTGACCGACCGGCGCCGAGCCGACGACCTTGCGGCCGGCGAGTTCGAACTGGCGGACACACGACTTGTAGAAGGGATGAATCGCCGCGACCACCTGGCAGTCGAGCGCCGCATAGAGTTCGCGCCACTCGCGGGTCGGCACCACCGGACCCACGGCAAGGCCAAGCGGATCGAGCATCAGGTTGATACCAACCGGATCAGCCGGGAACATCTCACCCAGCAACGTCACGGTCGGACGCTCGTTACGGCCGCCGCGCGGCGCCTGCACCGGGCCCTGCTCGGCTTCCTTGCGGGCGTATTCGAGCATCGCGCCGGACAGCACGTCCTTCGCCTCGGCGTGAGTCGGCACGCCGAAGCCCGGCACGTCGATGCCGATGATGCGGACGCCGTTGATCTCCTTCGGCAGCAGATCGAGCGGCACGCCGGACGCGGTCGGCACGCAGAGATTGGTGATGATGATAGTGTCGTACTGCGCCGGATCGGCGAGCTTGTAGACCGCCTCGCGGATGTCTTCGAACAGCTTGCCGGTGACCAGCGTTTCCGAGCTGAACGGCACGTAGCCGACGGTGCGGCGTGCGCCGTAGAAATGCGACACGAAGGTCAGGCCGTACACGCAGCAGGCCGAGCCGGACAGCACCGTCGCGGTGCGGCGCATCCGCAGGCCGACGCGGAGCGAGCCGAACGCCGGGCACATGCTCTGCGGCTGATCGTGCGGCCCCTTCGGATAGTCCGCGGCGTAGCGTTCGAGCACTTCGCTCTTGCCCGCAGCCTGCGCCGCCGCCTTCATCTCGGCAGCGCCGGCATGGCAGCCGAGACCGTCGGTTTTGGTCGCGGCTTCGTTGATCGCGGGCGCGTCGGTGTCGACGGAAAAGTCCGTCGCATCGTCACCGATCGATCCGGCGATACGGCCGGAATAACGAGACATCACACTCATGACGAACTCCCGATCACCCGATCTCAGACCTCGTCGTAGATCACTTCGAGCGACGGCTTGTTCAGCACCGCAGCGCCGCACATGTCTTCCATCGTGGCGGGCTCGAGCACGACATCACGGCCGGTGACGTCGCTCGAGAACAACCCGAGCAGACCATCCTGGGTGAGCGGCTTCGGCCGCACCGGCGGCGCGGTGGCGACGTTCTCGGCGAGCGTCGCGAACAGCGGTCCCCACTGCCCGTCCGGCAGGGCGACGATCTCGTAGTTGGCGCTCTTGCGGCGGATGCCTTCGTCGGCGGGAATCGCCGACAGCACCGGAATCCCGGCCGCCGCGGCGAAGGCTTGCGCCTCACCGGTGCCGTCGTCCTTGTTGATCACCATGCCGGCGACGCCGACATTGCCGCCGAGCTTGCGGAAATACTCGACCGCCGAGCACACGTTGTTGGCGACGTACAGCGACTGCAGATCGTTGGAGCCGACGATGATCACCTTCTGGCACATGTCGCGCGCGATCGGCAGACCGAAGCCGCCGCACACCACGTCGCCGAGGAAGTCGAGCAGCACGTAGTCGAAGCCCCACTCGTGGAAGCCGAGCTTCTCGAGCGTCTCGAAGCCGTGGATGATGCCGCGGCCGCCGCAGCCGCGGCCGACTTCCGGACCGCCGAGCTCCATCGCGAACACGCCGTCGCGCTTGAAGCAGACGTCGCTGATGGTGACTTCCTCGCCGGCGAGCTTTTTCTTCGACGAGGTCTCGATGATGGTCGGCGTGGCTTTGCCGCCGAACAGCAGCGACGTGGTGTCGCTCTTCGGGTCGCAGCCGATCAGCAGGACTTTCTTGCCCTGCTGCGCCATCATGTAAGACAGGTTGGCGAGCGTGAAGCTCTTGCCGATACCGCCTTTGCCGTAGATCGCAATGATCTGGGTTTCCTTGGTGACGGGAGTCGTCACCGGGGCATCGGGTTCAATCGATGCCTCGGCCCGGAGTTGTGCGTCTTGCAGGCTGATCTGCGGAACGACGTTCATCAGCTCGGTCTCCACTTCAGTACCATTTTGAGGCAGGCAGGGTCTTCGAAAGCGATGCGATAGGCGTCGGGAGCCGACGCCGCCTCCTGGTGGTGCGTGATCAGTCCATCGAGCGAGAGCTTGCCGCTGTCGATCAGCGCCTTGGTGGCGCCGATGTCCGGCGGCTGCCATTCCGCCGCGACGCGAATGCGTGCTTCACGCATGAACGCGGGCGGAAACGAGAACGACAGCGGCTCGCTGTAAAATCCAGCGAGCACGATCTCGCCGGTGGCCGCGATGCGCGAGATCAAAGTGTCGAGTAATTTTGGATCACCGCTGACGTCGTAGATGCTACGATAGTCGCGACGTTCGTCGGTCGCGGGATCGAGCACCGCATAACCTTCGGCGCCGCCGATGCGGATCGGGTTTTTCTCCCACACCACCGGCGGCGGATTGCCGAGCGCGATCGAAATCCGCGCCAGCAGCCGGCCGAGAACGCCGTGACCGACGACGCAGTCGGGCGGCGTCGCGCCGCGCGCGGCGATCGCATGATAAGCCGTCGCAGCCAGCGCAATGAGAATGCCGCGCTCGCCGAGCTGCGAATCCAAAGGCACCACGCGCTTGGCCGGCACGACCAGCCGCGACGCCGACGCGCCGAACAGGCCGCGCACTTCACCGAAGCACTTCGCACCAGGCACGAACACCATCTGGCCCGGCTTCAGGTCGGTGGCCGAACCAGCCTCCACGACCTCGCCAACCGACTCGTAGCCGGGGACCAGCGGGTAACCCATTCCGGGGAATTGCGGCATCCGGCCCGACCACAACAGCCGTTCCGTGCCGGTGCTGACGCCACTCCAGGCAACATCGACAACAATGTCGTCGTCAGTCGGCGCCGTGAGGCTCAAGCGACTGAGTTCGACCTGTTGTGGCTGCTTGAGTACGACCGCGATGGCGTCCATCGCCTACTCCAAATTCCGAACGGCAGAGCTCTGCCGCCGAGTGTCATGCTAAACTGACGGATCACAGTGTCAAGCCAGATTAACACAACTACCGTTTGGAGGCGGTAATTACGGAGGCAACCAACGGCATCGGAACCGGGTGCAAAACGACCTGGGAGAAGCCTGCACTCTCCAGCATCGCCTGCAGCCGAGGGAAGCTCCGGGCTTTCCCGGAGCCCATGGCGTAAAGGTAGAAGGCGAAATAGGCGTCGGAGATCGCGGCGGTGCCGGGAAGCCCGGCGATCGGTTCGGCGATCAACAGTTTTCCGTTGTCCGGCAACGCCTTGTGGACGGCGCGCAGCAGCGCCTCGACGACCTCGTCGTCGTGGTCGTGGATCACCCTGATGAGCGAGACGATGTCCGCCCCTTGTGGAAGCGGGTCGGTCGTGAAGCTGCCGCCCACCGCCGTCGCCCTGCCCGCCAGTCCATTCGCCTCGAACCGGGCCGCGGCCTTCGCGGCGACCGCCGGCAGATCGAACAGCATGCAGCGCAGCTGCGGCGCCTGGGCGGCGACCGCCGACAGGAACGAGCCGTCGCCGCCGCCGACGTCGAGCAGGCAGCGGTGCTCGCGGAACGAATAGACGTGCAGCACCTCGCGGGCGATCATCGGCTGCGACGCCGCCATCAGCGCCGTATAGGAGGCGATCGCATCGCCCGGCAGCTCGCCCGGCCGCTCGCCCCGCACATAAGCCCAATACGCCGCCAACTCCCCCC
>NZ_QUMK01000030.1 GCF_010907035.1 Rhodopseudomonas sp. BR0M22 | reverse complement strand
CAGGCGCCGACCACCGTTTTTTTAACGAGATTGGGCGCGTATTCGGCGACCAGGAGACCGTGCATCGCCGGCACCAGCATCGCCACGCCGCGCGCCTGGCCGAGCTTCAACGTCGCAGCGCCGTCCTTGTTGACGAAAGTCTGCTCCACCGCAGCCTCGGCCGGCGCGTAGGCGGCCAGCACCTTCGCCAGCCCATCATGGATCGCCAGCAAGCGCTCAGCGAGCGGCAGGGTATCGCGCGGCTCCACCGAGCCGCACGCCACATACACCAGCCGATTGCCCTCGCTCTCGACCACACCCCAGCCGGTGCGGCGGAGGCCGGGGTCGACGCCAAGAATGCGGACGCTGTGATTCGGCGATGGTGTCATGGCCATGTGATAGCGCCGAAAAGCTTAAGAACAAAATAGCAACGGGCAGCCGTACCCAGGGAATGACTGGCGCAGGCTCGTCAGCGCAGTCGCCGACAACGAACCGACACCAGCGCGCTCCTTCCCTCGGGCGATCCCGAGGCGAGCACACATCAATTTACAACTTATAGTTGTTATGATCTTCTTTTGCTATCTTAACTCGAACCTCAGGAGCACGGACCATGACCCGCGTCATCACCCACGGCCAGGTCAGGCGGCAGTCTGAAACGGATCTCTATGCTGTTGCTGTCGACAACCTCACCTTCCCGACGCTTCCGGAAGTCGGCCCGCTGCCGCCGGCCGGCACTACCGGCACCCTGACGACCAAGACGGTGCCCAACCCGCCGTATACGGCGGCGCCACCGCCGCCGCCGCCGGTTCCGCCGGACCAGACCATCATCTACGAAGACAGCAACACCCAGAACACGGTCAGCATGCGTGTGGCCTCGGTCGTCGGCCCCGCGAAGTACAACATCGTCGTGCTGTAGAGCGACGCCCGCTGGATGCGCGGCCGACCGGCCGCGCAGTCCGGATCAGCCGGCCATTTTCGCCATCAGGGCGTCGGAGACTTCGAAGTTGGCATAGACGTTCTGCACGTCGTCGTGGTCGTTCAGAGCGTCCATCAGCTTGAACAGCTTCTCGCCGGTCTCGTCGTCGACCGCGACCGTGTTCTGCGGCTTCCAGATTAGCGCCGCCTTGCGGGCTTCGCCGAACTTGGCTTCGAGCGCCTTGGCGACATCGCGGAAGGTCTCCTGCGAAGCGTAGATCTCATGGCCCGACTCCGACGACACGACATCGTCCGCGCCGGCTTCAATCGCGGCGTCGAGCATCTCGTCGGCGGAGGCCTTGTCGGCGTCGTATTCGACGATGCCGGTGCGGTCGAACATGAAAGAGACCGAGCCGGTTTCACCGAGATTGCCGCCGGACTTGGTGAAGAACGAGCGGATATCGGAAGCGGCGCGGTTGCGGTTGTCAGTCAGCGCCTCGACGATGACGGCGACGCCGCCGGGGCCGTAGCCCTCATAACGGATTTCGTCATAGTTCTCAGAGTCGCCGCCGATCGCCTTCTTGATCGCGCGCTCGATATTGTCCTTCGGCATGTTTTCCGCACGCGCCGCGAGCACCGCGGCCCGCAGCCGGGGGTTCATCGCCGGGTCCGGCGTGCCGAGCTTGGCGGCCACCGTGATTTCGCGGGCGAGCTTACTGAACAGCTTGGACCGCTGTGCGTCCTGCCGGCCCTTGCGGTGCATAATGTTCTTGAATTGCGAATGTCCGGCCATGCGCTCTCTTTCGCGGGTCGATGCGTTGGAATTTCGGGCTGCGGCGCGGGTTTATAAGCGGCGCATCCGCCAAAATCAAAGGCTCGCCACCGTACCGAGGCGCGAAATCCAGAATTCCAGCGAAAGAAAATTTAACCGTAACTTCACGTAGAAAAGAGAGAGTATCTCGCTAAATTCTAGTTATACGGGAGGTATTATGGCGTTCGGCTTATTTCGCAAGCGGCTGCCGGAGACGGCGGCCCCGAACGTCGTTGCGGTTTCGACCCAGCCTGCGGCCGAACCGGCGGTCGCCGAGACCGATTCGGCGCGTGAAATCCTTGAACTGCTGGAGCTCGAGCTCGGCTCCCTGATCCGCCAGCTCGAACGCGCCGCCGTCTCGGTGACCACCGGCGTGCAGTCGACGACCACGACCCTGCACACCATCCGTGAGCGCACCGATGCTCTCACCGGCCGGACCAGCGCCGCTCAGGCCACCGCAGATTCGTTCTCACAAGCTGCCGACAAGTTCACCCATTCGGCCGAGGGGATCGGTGCCCAGGTCCGCCAAGCCTCGCAGCTCGCCGACGACGCCAGCGCCGCCGCCCAGGAAGCTACTGCCAATGTCGAACGGCTGCGGGATTCGTCGGCGGCAATCGGCAACGTGGTCAATCTGATCTCGCAGATTGCCCGCCAGACCACGCTGCTCGCCCTGAACTCGACGATCGAGGCTGCGCGCGCCGGCGCGGCGGGGCGTGGATTCGCCGTGGTGGCGACCGAGGTGAAGGCGCTGGCAGTTCAGACCCAAGAGGCCACCGAGGAGATCAAGCACAAGATCGACGCGCTGCAGCGCGACGCTTCCAGCTCGGCCGACGCGGTCCATCGCATCACCAGTGCGATTGCAGCGATCCGGCCGGTGTTCGAGACGGTCAACGGCGCGGTCGCCGAACAGAACGCCACCACCGGCGACATCGCCGGCAACGCCACCTCGGCCTCGACCTTCATCGCCTCGGTCGGCGACAGCACCGCCGAAATCGACAGCGCCACCCGCGAAGCCGAGCAGCACGGCGACGAAGTCGCCCGCGCTGGTCAGAACGTCACGTCTCTCGCCGAGAAGCTGCGGGCACGCACCGCGGTTCTGCTCAAGCTCGGCGATCGCGAAGACGCCCGACGCCGGGAGAAGCTGCCGTGCCACCTGCAGATCGAGATCGAGACTCCCCGCGGCAAGATCTCCGCGCCGGTATACGAAATCTCGATGGACGGGTTACTGATCAGCAGCCCGGCCGTGACCGGCCTCGCCACCGGGCAGCAACTCTCCGCCGAGTTGCAGGATATCGGCAGGTGCCGCATTCGCATCACCGAGCAAGGCAAGGCCGGGGCGTTGGCGCGGTTCGTCGCCCCCGACGCGGGTCTGCAGGAGCGGATCGAGGATCGGCTCTGGGTGATCCGCGACGAGAACACCGAGTTCGTCACCCGCGCCATCGAGGCCGGGCATGAACTTGCCAGGATGTTCGAGCGCGGCATTGCGTCGGGCGCGGTGACGCTCGAGCAGATGTTCGATGAGAACTACATCGAGATCCCCGGCACCGATCCGAAACAATATCGCACCCAATACCTCGATTGGGCCGACGGCGCCCTCCCCTCGTTCCAGGAAGCCTTCCTGGCGAAGGACCCGAGGATGGCGTTCTGCGTGATGATCGATCGTAACGGCTATCTGCCGGTCCACAACAAACTGTACTCGCAACCGCAGCGGCCGGGCGATGTCGCCTTCAACACCGCCAATGCCCGCAACCGCCGGATCTTCAACGATCCGGCCGGACTCGCGGCCGGCCGCAACACCCGCTCGTTCCTGATCCAGAGCTACGCCCGCGACATGGGCGGCGGCCAGACCGTGATGATGCGCGAGATCGACGTCCCGGTGCGGGTGCGCGGCCGCCACTGGGGCGGCTTCCGCACCGCGTACAAGCTGTGAGGAAAAGCGGCTGCTAACGGGCCAGCCGGTAGCGGCCGCCGATCACCGGATCGCCGTCAGTGGCGACGACGCCGCGCATTACCAGATCTTCCAGATGTGCCAGCACCGAATAGCCTGCAGCGCTCACCAGCCGCGGGTCGATGCCGATATAGATCGCCCGCACCATGCTGGGAATGTCGGTCTCGCCCTTGCCGAGGCGATGCAGGATCGAGGCTTCGCGCGCCAGCCGGTGCCGCTTCAGAAAGCGCGAGTAGCGCGGGCCTTCCGGAATCTCGGCGCCGTGACCGGACAGATAGAGCTGCTCGTCGCGGCCGATCAGACGGTCGAGCGACGCCATGTAGTCAGGCATCGAGCCGTCCGGCGGCGCCACGATGGTGGTCGACCAGCCCATGATGTGATCGCCGACGAACAGCGCGTCGCCCTCGCGCCAGGCGAACGCCATGTGATTGGCGGTGTGGCCCGGCGTCGCCACCGACTCGATGGTCCAACCGTCGCCCTCGATCACGTCGCCGTCGCGGATCGCGATATCGGGCTTGAAGTTGCGGTCGGCGCCGGATTCGGTCGACACCGTCTCACTCTCGAAATACGGCCGCGACGCCCGATGCGGCCCTTCGGCATAGACGGTCGCGCCGGTCGCCTGCTTGATCAGCGGCGTGCCGGGCGAGTGATCCTTGTGGGTGTGGGTGACCAGAATGTGCGTAACGGTCTCGCCTTTGACGGCGTCCAGCAGCGCATTGGCATGGGCTTCGTCCGCAGGACCCGGATCAATGATCGCGACCTTGCCGCGGCCGACGATGTAGCTGACGGTGCCGGTGAAGGTGAACGGCGACGGGTTGTTGCACAACACGCGGCGCAGGCCGGGACGGATTTCCTCGACCACTCCGGGCTGCAACGCGAACTCGCGATTGAACGGAACGTCGTCTTCGGACCTGCTCTCGTCGCTCATGGCGTTTCCAACCAAATTTGATTGTTGTTTGTTCTTACCAACTCGCCCGGGTGGTCATCCCCCGCGCATGCGGGGGATCCAGTACTCACCGCCATCGCATATAGCGAACACTCTGGGATACTGGGTCGCCCGCCTACGCGGGCGATAACGGCAGAGCGCGGAACAAAGGGCGCGGACTTACGCCCCGCCTTACGAAAACGCCTGCAGCCCGGTGATCGCCCGTCCCAGGATCAGGGCGTGAACGTCGTGGGTACCCTCGTAGGTGTTCACCGTCTCGAGGTTCTGGGCGTGGCGCATCACATGGTACTCGATCTGGATGCCGTTGCCGCCGTGCATGTCGCGAGCCATGCGGGCGATGTCGAGTGCCTTGCCGCAATTGTTGCGCTTGACGATCGAGATCATCTCCGGCGCCATCTTGCCCTCGTCCATCAGCCGGCCGACGCGCAAAGACGCCTGCAGGCCGAGGGTGATCTCGGTCTCCATGTCGGCGAGCTTCTTCTGCACCAGCTGGGTGGCGGCGAGCGGACGGTTGAACTGCTTGCGGTCGAGCGTGTACTGCCGGGCGCGGTGGAAGCAGTCTTCCGCAGCGCCCATCGCGCCCCAGGAGATGCCGTAGCGGGCGCGGTTGAGGCAACCGAACGGGCCCTTGAGGCCGGAGACGTTCGGCAACAGATTCTCCTCCGGCACCACCACGCCGTCCATCACGATCTCGCCGGTGATCGAGGCGCGCAGGGAGAGCTTGCCGCCGACCTTCGGCGCCGACAGGCCCTTCATGCCCTTCTCGAGGACGAAGCCGCGGATCTGATTGTCGTGCGCGGCGGACTTCGCCCACACCACGAACACGTCGGCGATCGGCGCGTTCGAGATCCACATCTTGCTGCCGGTGAGGCGATAGCCGTCGGCGACCTTCTCGGCCTTGGTCTTCATGCCGCCGGGGTCCGAGCCGGCGTCCGGCTCGGTGAGGCCGAAGCAGCCGACCCATTCGCCGGAGGCGAGCTTGGGCAGGTACTTCTTGCGCTGGTTCTCGTCGCCATAGGCGTAGATCGGATACATCACCAGCGACGACTGCACGCTGTTCATCGAGCGATAGCCGCTGTCGACCCGCTCGATCTCGCGGGCCACCAGGCCGTAGGCGACGTAGCTGGCATTGGCGCAGCCGTATTCCTCCGGCAGCGTGACGCCGATCAGGCCGAGCGAACCCATCTCGTTGAAGATCTCGCGATCGGTCTTCTCTTCGAGATAGGCCTGATTGACGCGCGGCAGCAGCTTGTCCTGGGCGTAAGCGCGCGCGGTGTCGCGGATCATTCGCTCGTCTTCGGTGAGCTGATCTTCCAAGAGGAGGGGATCCTCCCACTTGAAGCTCGCAGGAGCCGGCTTGTCCTTGGTTTGCGCGCGCACGCTCATCGATTGTCCTTTCAGACCTTGCCGCATCGGGCGATGTTGATGGGGAGGGTAAGACCTCGGTCAGGTGCCTTCAAGGTGCTCGGTGCCGACGATCTCGATGCCGAAACCGGACAAGCCCTTGTAGTCGATCTGCGACGTGGTGAGATTCCGGATCGACGTCACACCGAGATCTCGCAGGATCTGCGCGCCGACGCCGATCTCGCGCCACTGCCGATGCCGGTCGGCCTCGGCGGTCTTCTGCTCGTCGAGCGGCGCGACCGGCACGCCAGCGGCGCCATCGCGCAGATAGACCAGCACGCCGGAACCGTTCGCCTTGAAGTGATCGAGCACCGCCTGCATCCGCCGCGGACCGGTGAAGAGTTCTTTGACGATGTTCGGCTTGTGGAACCGGGTGAGCACGTTCTTGCCGTCGCCGATGCCGTTGTAGACACAGGCGACGTGGGCGATTTCGTCGAACGGCGAACGGTAGGCATAGCCCTGCATCGGACCGATCGGACTATCGATAGAAAACGTCGCGACGCGCTCGATCAACTTCTCGCGCGCCTGACGATACGAAATCAGGTCCGCGATGGTCACCAACTTGAGATTATGCTTCTTGGCGAATTCGACGACCTGCGCGCCCTTGGTGACGGTGCCGTCGTCGTTCATCAATTCGCTGATCACGCCGACCGGCGGCAGACCGGCGAGCTTGCACAGATCGACCGCGGCCTCGGTATGACCGGAGCGCAGCAGCACGCCGCCCTCGCGCGCGATCAGCGGAAAGATGTGACCGGGGCGGGCGAAGTCGTTGGCGCCAGCATTCGGATTGGCGAGCGCGCGGCAGCACGAGGCGCGTTCGTCCGCCGAAATCCCGGTGCCGTTGTCCGGCTTGTAGTCGATCGAGACGGTGAAGGCGGTGGTATGGTTGCTGTCGTTGTGCGCAACCATCGGGTCGAGCCGCAGCCGCCGCGCATCGTCCATGGTGATCGGGGCGCACACGATGCCCGAGGTATGACGGATGATGAACGCCATCTTCTCGGCGGTGCACAGCGAGGCGGCGACCACCAGATCGCCTTCTCCCTCACGATCGTCGTCATCGGTGACGACGACGATTTCGCCGGCGGCGAAGGCTTGCAGAACTTCTTGAATCGGATGCGCCATGGTCGGATCTCTCGGACAAGACCCGACCATATGACGCAGCACGGGCGAGGACGCAAGGCGGGCCGCCAAGGCGGCCTCCTTGCGTGAAATTCTCTACCGCAGAGCGAAATTGGTCGCCAAATGCGGTTCGTGGTTACTCCGCAGCGGACGGAGCGGATGCGGCCGCCTTCTTCTTGGCGAACTGATCGTAAGCCTCGACCGCTTGGGCGGCGTACATCACGCTGGGACCGGCGCCCATGTAAATCGCCATGCCCATCGTCTCCATCACCTCGTCGCGGGTCGCGCCGTGCTTGACTGCGGCTTCGGCGTGAAAGCCGATGCAGCCATCGCAACGCGTCGCCACCGAGATCGCCAGAGCGATCAGCTCCTTGGTCTTGGTATCCAGCGCATTGGCCTTGAGCGCCGCCTGCGCGATCGCCGAGAAGCCCTTCATGACGTCCGGCGCCCCGGTGCGGACTTCGCGCAGCGCCACCGAGAGCTCGCCCGTCAGATCGATCCAATTCTTGTGCATGGTTTCCCCTATTCAGAAAAAGGCAACTCCCGGGAACGGGCTGCGCCGCCCCGAGAGCCACACTTGGGTCGACGGCGTCAAGACTTGGTCGCGCAGGTCTTGATACCGAACAGCGTATAGGCCGGGCAGAAACCGATCGCCGCCGTCAACAGCGGCACGACGCCGATCCAGGCCCAGATCGGCCCGGTGGTGAGCGCCCAATAAATCAGGCCGGCGCCCACGATGGCGCGCAGCACACGATCGATCATTCCCATGTTCACAGTCATTGTCGTTCCCCTCGCTCGGTTGAGTGACGCGCTGGTTGTACGGCGATGGTGAGTCACGGTCTGTGACCAAGTCACCGGCGCTCGCGAGGAAGCGAAAATCCGCAAAAGCAGTCTCAGTGGGCGGATCGGGCGGCGGCGCGCAGCGGTGCGGCGTTGCGCAGCTCCACCCGGCCGCGCCCGAGACTGACCCAGCCGCGGCGCTCGAAGGTCTTGAGGTGACGGCTGACAACCTCCCGTGCCGAGCCGATTTCGGCAGCGAGCTGGGCATGGGTGATCGACAACTCGCGCCCATCGGCGGCGAGCGCCAGCAGGCGCGAGGCCAGCCGGGTCTCGATCGAGGCGAATGCGACGTTCTGGATCACCGCCATCAGGTCCGCCATGCGGGCGGCCTGGGCGTTGAACACGAAACTGCGGAATTGCGACGAGCGCCCCATCAGATCGTGAAAGGTCGCGGCCGGCAGGCCGACCGCCTCGACCGGGCTCTCGGTCACCGCGAACGCGCTGTAACTGTCGGAGGCGAGCAGCGCCAATGTCGTCAGGATGCAGATACTGCCGGGGCCAAGCCGGTAGAGGACGATCTCGTTGCCGGCCGGATCGAGCTGAAACACGCGCACCGTGCCGCTGCAGACCAGGATGAACATGCCGCACGGCTGGTCCGGCGCGAACACCGACGCGCCCGCCGGCAGGCTCATGGCCATCGCCGTACCCGCGAGGGACGATCGCTCCGTCTCCGGCAGCTCCCCGAGTGCCGGGAAGCCGCGTAACCAATCGACAGCAGGCAAACTCATCACAACCGACCAAGGTTCACGCTCGAGCCGCCGAGGATACGGGCGAGAGCCGTGGCCGCCAGTTGATCTTGATCAACGGCGCTGTGGCGACCAGCCGCGGCTGGTCGCCACAGCGGACGACGCCTCAGGGGTTATCGGTCGCCGTCGAGGGGCCGGAAATGACGTCGCCGTCCCGGTGACGCCAGTAGCGGGCGCGCAGCCGCGGCGCGATCCACCACGCAATCGGCGCGGCCAGAATGAAGCTCGCCGCGACCGCCAACGGAACCCAGTCCATCGCGTTCCGCGAAAGCGCCGGAATGGTCAGCACGGCCACCATGCCGACGCCGAACAACACGGCGTTGGTCATCATGTAAACGAGCGAAGCGATACGAAAGCGGTTGGACATCTGAACCTCCTGTTGGGGGATCAATGTCAGCGAGGCGAGAGTTGTTCCGAGACCAATCGATGGTCATTTCTTGACAACGCCCCGGCCGCGCAGTTGCACCACATCAATTGCGGCTTGTTCGAGTTCCGGCTTGTTCGACTTGCAATGTGCCGCCGACGCAGCGGCTCCATCGCCTCCTTCATCAACCGAACCGGCCCCCCTTCTGGATCACCTCGATCTTGTAACCGTCCGGATCTGCGGCGAAGAAGAAGCGTGCCAACACGCCGCCATCGTGCCGCAATTCCCGGAGCGGACCGGGCGCGAGATTTTCACGCTCAAAGCGCGCGTGCTCCGCGGCCACATCGTCGACCACCACCGCAAGATGGCCGTAGCCATCGCCGAGCTGATAGGGCTCGGTTCGATCGGCATTGACGGTGAGTTCAAGTTCGAACGGAGACGACGGATGACGCAGGTAGATCAGTGTGAAATCGTCGAAAGCGATACGATCGGCTGGCTCCAGCCCAAAGGCCGCGCGGTAGTACTTCAGCGACCGTTCTTCGTCGAGCACACGAACCATCGAATGAACCGGCTTCGCCATTACGGGCCTTCCTCTGCTGACGGAATTCAGGGCAGGCGCCACTCAGCGGCGCTGTTGTCGTCACGCCAATTGTGCGACGAAACGCGCAAAGAACGCCAGCGCCGACAACGAGCAGTATCGGCAACGTGCTACACGTCGTGGTAGTCACGCTCGTCTCGCAATGCAAACCAGAAGTTCTTCGCAACCGCATTGCAACAACGATTTCTTCTTGGCTTGCCGCATTCGGCACGGACTATTTCTTGCCACTTTGCTGAGGAGGTATAAGTTCACCATTCGCGAGTTCGCCAGCCTCCTTACAGACACTGAGCGAGTTCGCGCGGGACATGTCGAGGGTCAACGAATTCGCCGAGGTGATCGCGAGCAGCCGGGCAGCGGCCCGGTTGGGCGCCGCTCATCGGCGCCTCGGATGCCATGACGCCAAGGGAGCCGACATGGACCAGCGAGACGTTCGCGCCGCCTGGGAGCGCTTCGTTGAACGCGGCGCGCTGGCGGGCGAGCTGCGGTCCCCTGTGGCGAATTCGTGGCAGCGTTCACGTCGCCATCAAGTCGCAGTCGACCGCGCGACCGCTCCGCTGGTCGCCGAAGCCGAGCTGTTTCGTCAGCGCGCCAAGCACGGCGCGCTACGTCACGCAGCACGTCCGGCGCTGGAGAACTCTCGGACGTTTTTGAGCGATGCCCATTCAATCATGATCCTGACCGACCCATCGGGTCTCATCATCGATACCGAAGGCGACGCGCGCGTGATCGATGCCGGGCGGGCCGTGCATCTCGAACATGGCGGCCGCTGGAGCGAGGCCGATATCGGCACCAACGCGATCGGCGCGGCGATGGCGGAAGCGCGGCCGGTGCAGATCCACGGCGCCGAGCACTTCTGCACCGAAGTCCAGCGCTGGACTTGCGCGGCGGTTCCGGTACGCGATCCAATCGACGGCGAAGTCCTCGGCATCGTCGACATTTCCGGACCGGCTGCGACTTTCAATCCGCACAGCCTGGCGCTCGCGGTCTGCGTCGGGCAGCAGGTCGAAAGCGTGCTGGCCCGCGCCATCAAGGAAGATCACGAACGCCTGCTGCAGCACTATCTCGCCAACCGCGCGATCTGGGCAGCCGACGAATGTCTGCTGATCGATCGGCGCGGCAATATCCTTCACGGCAGCGAGATTGCCCGCAAGGCAATCGCCGACAGCCGGCGTGGCGGCGCCCACGATCCGCCGACCCGGATCCTCAAGCAGCTCGACTTCACCGACTGGCCGACGAAGCTGAAGGAGCTGATTCCGAGCGCCAGCTTCGATCTCGTCGCCCATGAGGACACCGGAATTGGCGCCGTGATCGTGCTGCACGCGAGGCGGCGGCCCAGCGGCTCGGATCGCAGCCCGCAGCGGGCGGATCCGCCCGGTGATCGCCGACCGAATTCGGAAGCGCGGCCGGCGCCGCCTCCAGGCTTACGCTTTTGCGAGGATCCGGCCACAAAGCGTCCGGACTGTGCCCGTCCTGCGAATCGGCAATCGCGCCGTTCCCCTTCGCCGGCGACCAGCTTCGTCGCTGCTGATCCGGCGGTGCAGGCCGTCGTCCGCCGCGTCGAAATCGCTGCCGCCCGAAAAGTGCCGATCCTGATCCTCGGCGAGACCGGCACCGGCAAGGAACAGCTCGCCCGCCATGCCCACGCCGCCAGCGGCAGAACCGGCGCCTTCGTGCCGGTCAACTGCGCGGCGCTGCCGGACAGCCTGATCGAGGCCGAACTGTTCGGCTACGCCGAGGGCGCGTTCACCGGCGCCCGCCGCGGCGGCGCGCCCGGGCTGGTGCAGGAAGCCGACGGAGGGACCTTGTTCCTCGACGAAATCGGCGACATGCCGATCGCACTGCAGGCAGTGCTGCTGCGTCTGATCGACGATTGGACGGTGCGGCCGGTCGGCGGCGCACGCAAGCGGGTGGATGTCTTTCTGGTCTCGGCCACCAATGCGGGACTCGAGGACGCGGTCGCCCAGGGCCGTTTCAGATCCGACCTGCTGTATCGGCTCAACACGGTCGAAGTCACCCTGCCGCGCCTGCGCGATCGGACCGACTTCGAGTCGATCGTGCGACATCTGATCGACGGCATCGATCCGCGCTGCAACGTCGGAGCACAGACGATCGCATCGCTTGCGGCACGATCCTGGCCCGGCAATATCCGCGAATTGCGCAACATCCTGGCGCGCATCGCCCTCGCCTGCGGCGACGAGCCGGGATCGGCGACGATTGCCGACCTGATCGGCCAGACACCACCAACGAAGCTCGGATCGTTGCAGGACATGCAGCTCGCCAGCATCCTCGCGGTGCATGCCGAGACCGCCGGCAATGTCAGCGAAACCGCCCGCCGCCTCGGCGTATCCCGCAACACGGTGTACCGCGCGCTGGGTCAGACGGCGCCGCGGTGATCGCTATCCAACAGTATACTTCTTGATTCACCGAGACGCTCTCAACGGGCACAACCTCATGGTGAGGAGGCGCGCAGCGCCGTCTCGAACCATGGGCCGCGAGTCGAACGTGGCCCATCCTTCGAGACGCCCGGCTTCGCCGGGCTCCTCGGGATGAGGAGCCCGGCACGTGGTCACGGTCGTATCGCTTCAATCAGTGGAAGCTTTCCGAGGGCTGCACCGACGAGTGCACTCTCACAGCAGCTCCGCGCCGCCGCCACGGGCGGGTTCGGCGGTGATGTCGTGAACCTCCGGCTTCTTGGCGATCAGCGTCTGTGTGGTCAGGATCAGTGCGGCGACAGAGCCGGCGTTGCGGACGGCCGAGTAGCTGACCTTCACCGGATCGATGATGCCGGACTTGATCATGTCGACCGTGGTGCCGGTGCGTGCGTCGAAGCCGTAACCGTTGCTGGCCTTGGCGACTTTGTCGACAGCGGCGGAGCTGTCGCGGCCGCAATTAGCAACGATGCAGGCGAGCGGCTGGCTCAGCGCACGCTGCACCAGCTCCGCGCCCTGCCGCGCGCTGCCCTCGAGCTTTCCGATCAAGCCATCGAGTTCGGGGGCGACCCTGATCAAGGCGACACCGCCGCCGGGCACGATGCCCTCCTCGATCGCCGCGCGGGTGGCGTTGATCGAATCCTCGATCAGTTGCGCGCGGCGTTTCTGTTCGACCGGCGTGGCGCCGCCGGCGAGTATCATCGCCGTACCACCGGAAAGCTTGGCCAATCGCTCCTGGAATTTATCGCGTTCGATGTTTTCCGGAGCGGCCTCGTACTGCCGCAGCACCTGCGCGCGGCGAGCTTCGATTTCGTTAGGTTTACCGTGGCCTGCCGTGATCAACGTCTTAGAGGACGAGATCCGCACCTGCCGCGCTGCGCCGAGATCCTCGAGCTTGGCGCGTTCCAATGTGCCGCCGAGATCACGTGAAATCACCCGGCCGCCGGTCGCGACCGCGATGTCTTCCAGCATGGCTTTGCGCCAGTGGCCATATTCCGGCGGGTGAATCGCCGCGACCTTGATGTTGGTCTTCTCGCGCCGCGACAGCAGCATCATGATCACCGGCGGTGCCACCTCCTCGGCGATGATCAGGAGCGGTCGCCCGCTCTTCTCGATCAGCGCGAACACACCGGCGAGCTGATCGCTGGTCTGGATCTTGTGGTCGGTCATCAGGATGTAGGGCTCGTCGAGCACCACCTGCATGCGCTCCACGTCGGTGACCATGTGGTGGGAGAGATAGCCGCGCTCGAACGCCATGCCCTCGACGACTTCCAGCGTGGTCTCGACCGTGGAGCCGAACTCCACCGCGACGATGCCGTGATTGCCGGCGCGCGCAAACGCTTCTGCGACCATCGCGCCGAGCCGGGCATCGTTGACAGCGATCGTGGCGATGGCGCGAATGCCGTTCGGACCGTCGACCGGTTTCGCTGCGCGTTTGAGTGCCCTGATGGTTTCCTCGACGGCGGCTTCCACCCCCTCGACGAGCTCGACCGCGTTGGCACCGCCGGCGAGCAGCTTGAGACCCTGCTGCACCAGGAAATCCGCCAGCACGGTCGCCGTCGTGGTGCCGTCGCCGGCGACCTCGTTGGTCTGCTTCGAGACCTCGCGCAGCACTTGCGCCCCCATATTCTCGAACGGGCATTCCAGCTCGATTTCGGCCGCGATGCTGACGCCGTCGCGCGAAACCAGCGGCGTACCGATCGGCCGGTCCATGACGGCATTCATCCCCTTCGGCCCGAGCGTTCCGCTGACTGCTTTCGCCAGCTTGGCGACCCCGCGTCCCAGCGCTTCGCGCGCCGGGGCATCGTGAAGCATCATCTTAGCCATCGTGATCCTCCCTGGTTTTTGTTGTGTGCGAGCTAAACGGGCGCGCGTTGCGTCTGGTCCTGCGGTTTTGCGCGCCGGGACGTTAGCGGCGTCTCGGTATCGAAGCGGACATGCAACAACCCTCTGCACAGCGCGCTGTTGAACTCGGCGTTGACGTCGACGCGCCGCAACGCGCGAACATAGGCAGCGAGCGTCTCGGCCTGCAGCGGCTGTCCCTCGACATCGACGAAGGCCAGACCCGCATTGGCGCCGGCGACGACCGGACGCCGTTCCAGGTAGCGCGCGACGAGCCGGGCACCCGCCTGGTCGAGATCCAGCGCCGCGAGTTCGTGGTAAGTCAGATCGACCAGCATCGTCGGCGCGAAGCCCTGATCGATCAGATGCGCCAGCAGCGCCGCCTGCCGACGTTGCAATGCCTTCAGCAGGAAGGTTCGCCGCACCTCGACGAGATCGCCATCGGCTTCCTCGCCGAACGTCTCCTCGAAGGACCGCCCCTCCTTCAGGCCGGTGTTGATCTTGTCGGCATACATGTGCTCGCCGAGCGTGACCTCGACCGAGCGCACCCACGGCAGCTGCAGCACCGCGGTACGCATGTCGTCGGCCATCAGGAACGAGAAGTTGGCGGCGCACCAATAGGTCGGCAGGCGGAAGCCGATGTGGACGCGGTAACCCGCATCCACATCGACCCCCGTGACGAACTTCAGATCCGTCACCGATTCGTCGAGCTCCGGATCGGTGATGGTCTCCAATGCGCGCCAGACCTCGGCCTCAAGATCTGCGATCGTCACGGCAGTCATCGCCTCACTCCGCCGCGTGAGCTGCGGCGAGGTGATCGTAGCCGCCGGCCGCACCGATCCGCTGCTTCTGGGCGTCGATATCGATGTTGTAGAGCCGTGCCGCGTTGAGCCCGAGGATCTTCTTCTTGGTCTCCAGCGTCAGCACCGCGCCGGTTTCCTTGCTGAGCTCCTCCGGAATCTCGAACGCCATGAAGCGATCGATCAGCCATTTCGGCGTCCAGATGCCGTAGTCGCTGCCATAGAGAATCTTGTCCGGGCCGATCCAGAACAGCAGCTCGGCCATCACATGCGCGAAATAGGCCGGGCGGGTGTGGATGAACGGCAACGCCACCGCGAGGCCGCCATAGACGTTGGTCTCCTGGGTGGCGATCCAGCAGAAATCGTCGAGCCGCGGCAGGCCGCAGTGTTCGACGATGAAGTTGAGCCCCTGGAACGAGGTCGCGACGTCGTCGATATCGCCGACATGGAACGAGTCCTTGTTCAGCGGGATGATGGTCGGGCCCTTGTGGACGTGAATATTCTTGATGCCGAGCTTCTCTGCGGCCTCGAGGAACGTATAGGACTCCTTGTCGTCGAGCCGGTAGCCCTTCGACTCGCCGCGCCATTCGGCGGTGTAAAGCTTGACGCCGGTCAGCTTGTACTTCTCGACGTCGGCGTGCAGCTGCTCGAGTCCCTTGTTGCCGTCGCGCGGGTCGAACGCGCCGTTGAGGATAAAGCGCTCCGGATACTCGCTTTTCAACGCCGCATTACGCTCCACAGTGTTGAAGCCGTGGTTGTAGAAATCGGTCAGATAGGTCGATTGCAAGATCGCCATATCGTCGTAGCCACGCACGAACAGATCGTCGTGCATCGTCCTGGCGTCGTACTTCTCGAACTGCTCAAGCGTCCACTTTTCGTCGGGCGGGCTCAGATTGGCGTGATAGGCATAGAAACACTCGATGAATTGCTTGCCGTGGATGTTCTTCTGGTTCGCCGGGCTGCCGTCCCAGAAATGGGTGTGGCCGTCGATCACAAAGATCTCTTCCCCTGATGCGGTCCTGTACATCGCGCTTCTCCCTGGTCGTGCCGCGTTGGGCACATCGATTGTTGATCGTTGGATCTCTGTCAGGCAGGGCCGGACTGTGCCCGGCCCTGCGCCGCATCAGTGCTCGATGTAGGCGAGCGCTTCGTTCATGTCGCCGAAGCAGACCACGGTGTCGTCGTCGACCATCACCATTCGGCCGTAATGCGTGGAGGTCGAGATCTCGAACAGATACGGTGTCATCTCGCGGCCGAGCGCTTCGCTGATCTCGCTCATTTTGAAGACCAGCTTGCCCTCGCCGTCGATCCGGATCATCGCCGGCATGAACGTCACCTTGACGCCGGCCTTCTGCTCCATCACTTCGGCGATGGCGCGCGCCTCGACGCTGTCGTTCATCGTGACCCCGCATTGATGCGAGATCGTCTCTTCGAATTTGATGTCCTTCATCGACTTGAAGATGTTGGTCGCGGCCTCGGTCATGTCGTTCTCCTGAACAGGTGATGGCTTGAAGGGGGTCGAGCGACGCCCGGACGACTGTCCGCGCGCCGCGGTGAGGCCGCTACGGCGCCTTGAGGCCGACCTGCGAGCAGATCGTCTGGATCCGGTTGTGCGCGCGCTCCTGCGCGTCGTCGAAGCTCGACACCTTGACGCGCGGCTGCGACCAGATCGGCTGCAGATTGGCGGCGGCCTCCTTGGCGAGCGCGCCGTGATGGGCGATCCAGCCGTTGAACAGCTTGGTGTTGTGCGCGCCGTGCTCCTTGTCGTGCGTCAGCATGTGCGCCAGCTCGACGGTGTTGGCGAGATTGCGCTCATAGTCCGCTTCCGCCGCCGCGACCACCGAGGGCGTCGCGAAATCGCCCTGCGACGCGGCCATCTGCATGATGAAGCCGCTGCGGAACAGCTCGCCGACCAGCGGCTCGAACACCAGGTTGGTCGCGAGATACTGCTCGAGATAGTCGGTCGCTCCCATGATGGCTTCGATCGCCCTGCGGGTCCCCTGCCAGATCGGATCTTCGAGCCAGTGCGTCTTGCCTGCGGTGTGGTCGAAGTTGCCGAGATCCATGCCGATCTCGCTGAGATACAGCGTCAGGTCTTGCGAGAAGCGAAGCTTGTAGGACGAATTGGTCAGCGTCGCGTTGTTGATCATCTGCGTGTAGCCGTAGCGCTGCGCCTGCATCAGCGAGGTGCCGAGCCCGAATTCGGCGTGCTTGTAGGCGCCGAGATGATCCTGCAGCACCTTGACCCATGCGGCGTCGAAGCGCTTCGGCGCGCCGGACTTGCGCGCATTCTCGATGACGCCCTGCACCATGCCGCAGATCGTCGACTGCCGCTGATAGTGCGTGCGCTCCCACTCCTGATCGACGGCGCGGAATTGATGCCAGTTCGAGCTCAGCGCCTTGGTCCAGGTCTTGGAATAGGTCGGCGTGCCGTCCGGAAACGAGATGATCCAATCCTGCAGCAGATAGCGCTCCGGATCGGGCTGCACGTCGACGGTCATGTCCTCGTAATGCGTCGCCTTGCGGGCCTTGGGCTCGTAGTAATTGTACTTACGACTGTCGGATCCGGCGAAGATCGCCGATCCGGCGGCACCGGACTTCTGCACGGTCTGTGGGCTCGCACTCATGTCATCCTCCCTGGGTTATGATTAATCTCGCCGAACGGCGTTCGGTCGTCGTGGAAAGCATCGGCCGTCAGCGCGTGGCCGGCGTGAATTTGTCGAAGAAGATGTGATCGGGCTCGACATTCGCCATTTGCAGTACCGGCAGCACCGCATCGATCATCGGCACCGGCCCGCAGGCGTAAGCGTCGATCACCCCGCTCAGAGACTCGGCGGCAAGCCGCCGCTGCACCACCTCGTGAATGAAACCGGTCTCGCCGTCCCACTGATCGTCGGCGGAGGCATGCGACAGCGCCGGGATGAACTGGAAGTCCGGCAGGGCCTTGGCCACCGCCGCGATCTCGTCGAGCATGAACAGATCGGCCCGCGTGCGCGCGCCGTAGAAGAACCGCACCGGCCGCTGATCGCCGCTCTGCACCTGATCCGACAGCATCGACCACAGCGGCGACATCCCGGATCCGCCGCCGATCAGCAGCAGCGGGCCGGTTCGCCCCTCGCGGCGGAAGCAGGTGCCGTAAGGCCCCTTGGCCTGCAGCACAGCGCCAGGCTGCAGCGCGCCGTCGAGCTGTGACGAGAACAGGCCGTTCGGATATTTCTTGATGATGAAGGACAGCCGCGTGCCGTCGACCGGCGCATTGGCCATCGAGAACGCCCGCGTCACGCCGACGTCGGGCAGCGTCAGATCGACATACTGACCGGCCCAAAACTTCATCGGCTTGTCGAGGTCGATTTCGAGCAGGCGAATATCGTGGGTCAGCGCCGTCACCTTGGCGAGCCGCGCCTCGAACGATTTCACCGCGATCGAATGCGACAGCAGCTCTTCGTCGAAATTCAGCAGCTCGACTTCGAGATCGCTGTAGGCGTGGGTCTTGCAGAGCAGGACGTGTTCGTTCTCGCGCTCGTAATCGGGCAGCGCGAAGGTCGAATACTTCAGCATCTCGATATCGCCGCTCAGCACACGCGCCTTGCAGGAGCCGCACTGGCCTTCCTTGCAGCCATGCATCAGCGCAATGCCCTGGCGAAAGCCGGCATCCAGCACGGTCTCGCCTTCCTCGACATCCATCTCGATGCCGACCGGCTCGAGGCGGACCTTGTAGGTGGTGGTGGTTTCCGACATGGATCTCGGCCTGGTTAGGGGAACGAAGCTCACAGCGCGCGCGGCGCCGCATCGGCGGGGGACCAGGGGACCGCGCTGAGCGGCCCCCTCGCCTTCCGACCTCGCTCAGTTGCAGGGGTTGATGGTGAAGCCCTTGCGATACTCGGCGACGGCGGCGTCGCGTTCGGCGCCGGGCTTCAATGCACGGAACGCGCGCAGCGGGCTGCCGAGCGTGTTGCCGCGGACGTGGTCGAGCGTCCACATGTCCTTCTGCTCGAAACGCAGGTGCGGCTGCGGCACCAGCGTCTTACCGTCGGAGCGCACGAAGCCGAGATCGACCAGGGCGTCGGCGTGATCCCAGCCGTGGTAGCACTCCTCCCACTCGCGCCGACCGCTGAAGCGCCCCATCGCCGGCGTGGCGCGACCTTCGTACTCGGCGGCGAACGCCACCTTGTGGGTCCAGCGGCAGCCTTCCGAGCAGTAGGTGTAGACCTTGCCGTCGACTTCGTCGCAGCAGAAATCCTCGCGGATCAGGCACGGCACCATGCAGCTCCAGCAGCGGTGCGGATAGACGTAGCCGACGTCGGAATTGAAGGCGATCACCTTCTCGCCCGGCTTCGACAGCTTCGCGTACCACTTCCAGTAATCGCCGAATTCGGCGTACCAGCCCGGGTACTTGTGCTCGAACCATTCGAAGTCCTTCTCGGTCTGGGCTTCGATCCGCCAGAAGTTGAACGACCAGCCGACCGAGAAGAACTGCGCGGTCTTGTGGACGTAATTCTTCTTGACGATCCGGTCCCAGGCCTCGGCGACGTCGTCGTGGTGGATCTTGATGCCGTATTTTTCGAGCGGCAGCATGTAGGTCCGGTAGTAGTCTTCGTAGATCCAGCGGTGCCACAGCTCGGCGTAGGATTCCTTGTTCTTGTCGCGGTTGGTGGTGCCGTATTCGATGAAGGTGCCGATCGCGGCGTCGACGATGGCGTGGTTCTGCCAGAATGCGTATTTCAGGTCGCGCTCGAGCAGCTGGTGGTTCGACGGATCGTGGATCATCGCCATCAGCATCGAGTGACCGTTGCCGATGTGGCGCGATTCGTCGGACTGCACCGACAGGAACACGGTCGGCAGCGCATAGTCGCCGTTCCGGGCGGCTTCCGACGGCATGGCGACGAACAGCGTGTTGGTGAAGGCGGTCTCGGCCACCACCGTCAGGTAGATGTTGGCGGCGGTGATGGCGTCGCCGGTGAGGAAGCCTTCGGCGAACTGCCGGCCGATCGTGGTGGCGTAGCACTTGCCGAATGCCGCTTCGGTGATGTCGAAGCCGGCCGGATCGATGTAGTTTTCCATGTACCACTTCTTCAGATTCATCTGAATCGTGGAGTGGCGGAACTCGTCGACCATCTGCATGGTAAAGCCGGTGCGCAGTTCCTCGCCCGGCGCCAGCCGGCCGACCATGGCCATCGACCGCGCCGCGGAGATCTCCGGAAACGGAATGATCGCCAGGAACAGCTTCATCCATTCGACCCAGCGCGGCTCGACATTGCGGAACATGTCGCCGCGCAGCGCCGCGTCGAGCGCGCCGTAGACGCGATTGTCCTTCTCCTCCTGCATCGGGAAGTAGGAGCGCAAGACCTGCTTCATCGGGTCGCGCGGCACCCGCGAGATCTTGTAGTCGGTCGGGAAGGTCATCGCCTCCTGGACGTAGCTCGGCGTCCAGCCGAGATCGGACACCCGATTCGCGGCTTCCGCAGTGCTGATCCCCTTCTGGTTCACGATCTTGTTCAGCGTCAGTGTCTCGGACATTTACTTCTCCCTTGGACGTTGCGTTGACTTCACTCTCTGCCTTTGTTGGTCGGAAGCCGGTGTTGTCGCGGTTAGAGCGGTGGCGTCCGATGGTCGGAGGTCCGTCGTTCAGGACGGGCCGGAAACCGGCCGCTGGGCCGGGTCGAGACTCGCAGCGCCCTTGGTGAGGGGCTTGCCTTCGGCGATGAACCGCGCCGTGAGCACGAGCGCGCCCATCGCGAAGTCCTTGCCGTGCTCGGCGATCATCGCCTCGGCGACGCCCGCGAGCTGCACGAAGAAGCCGTCTTTAGAGCGGTCCTCGTCGCTGAGTTCGATCGGGTCGGATGGCGCGAAGCCGTCTGCGCCCGGTCCCTTCCCCGCAGTCCCGATGCTGTTGCTGGTCATCATGCGTTTCCCGTTCGGTGGTTGTGGCCCCCGCCCTGTGGTCCCGCGTCGAACTCGAGCAGCGAGGCGTTCAGCCACTCGCGTTCGGCGACGAGGCGTTCGTGTTCGTCCCGCAACTGCCGCAGTCGCGCGGTCATCCGCTCGACTTCGGCAGTCGCGTCGGTCCCCGCATCCGGCAGTTTGCTGTCGCGGAGCGCGCAATGCAGTTCGATCTCGGCGCCGCCGCGCGCGCTATCATTGCGCAGCTGCGCCTCGTTGTTGCGGATGATCGCTTCGATCAGCCGGTGCCGTGCCAGCATGCTAGCGCGGGCCGCGTCGCGATCCGACCTGTCGGCATCCGGCGGATCGTCCGCACTGCTCTTGGTCATGTCGCCCATCCAGGTTTGCGGCGGCGAGCGAACCGCCTCGCAGCGGTTCGTCATGGCACCAGCACGGCCCGGCCGTGGATGCGGCCATGATGCAGATCGTGCAGCGCGTCGTTGGCGGCGCTGAGCTTGTATTCCTTGGTGTGAAGCTGAACGAGACCGCGATCGGCGAGCGTCATCAGTTCGACAAGCTCGGCATAGCTGCCGACCAGATTGCCCACGATGGTCTTTTCCGAGGTGATCAGGTCGATGGTCGGCAGTTCGATTTTTCCGCCGTAGCCGACCACGTAGTAGAAGCCGTCGTTGGCCGTCATCGCCAGACCGCGGGCGACGGCCTCGCCTTCGCCGACGAAATCGATCACGGCTTCGGCACCGCGCCCGGCGGTCAGCGCCAGCATCGCTTCGACCTCGTTGCCGTCGGCTTTCACCAGATGGTGCGCGCCGCAGGTCTTGGCGAGTTCGAGCGACTTGTCGTCGCGATCGACCACGATGATTTCGGCGGCGCACAACGCCGCCAGAACCTGAATGCCGATATGACCGAGGCCGCCGGCGCCGATGACCGCAACGTATTGGCCGGGCAACAGATGCCGCGACGCCTTTTTGGCAGCTCGATACGCGGTGAGACCGGCGTCGGTGTAGGGAGCTACATCTTTCGGCGCGAGCGTCTTCGGCAACTTGATCAGCGAACGCTGCCCCGTCAGCAGATACTCCGCGTAGCCGCCATTGGCATTGATGCCGGGGAACACGCTGCCGTCGGCGTGCATGTCGTTGCCGCGCCGACACGCCAGGCAGTGACCGCTGGTCACCAGCGGATGACAGATCACCGGATCGCCGACCTTGATGCCTTCGACACCGGGGCCGATCGCTTCGACCCAGCCGGCATTCTCGTGGCCCATGATGTAAGGCAGGTTGACGTCAACCTTGCTGCGCCAGATGCCTTCGACGATGTGCAGATCCGTCCGGCACACGCCCGCGCCGCCGATCCGCACCACGACGTCCGACGGCCGCGTGATCTTCGGGTCCGCCACGTCCTCGTATTTGACGAATTCCTTCGCTGTCAGCTTCTCGTCGAATTCATGCAGAACCGCGGCTTTCATTGAACCCTTCGCTCCCTGGAAATTATTTTTGTTCCGTCACCATGTTGACGCCGGCGACGAACTAACAACAGCAAGAGCCATGCCACGCGACTAACAGACTGAATTGCATACACTTCCAGAAAGTGCTGCAGCGCAGGCACGATCCGCATCGGACCAGCGTGGTGAACACTGGTGTTCCGCGACGGAACACTTCTCGCGGGGAACGACCGTTTTGGAATTTTGCTTAGTTGGAATATGTTGAAATTCGAACGCCGCAACGAGAAGCCGAATATGGCTCGCGGGACGGAGGAACGTCTGATGCTGGATCAGGGAGGGCAGTCGATGCTGCTGGCCGGGCGTCGCCTCGACAATATCGGCTTGGCGCTCGAGCAACGCGGCGGCTCACCCGCCGGCTACATGCCGGTCGATATTTACGACAGCTGGATGCGCTGCATCGCACTCGGACTCGATATGCGGCAGCCGCCGCCGCCGGAGTTCGTCAACCCGGCCACGCTGCGCCAGGAGCAACAACGCTGCTCGCTGGTGCGCGGATTGGCGCTGGCCGAGATGCACACGCTGCATCAGCAGATCTCCGGCTCGAATTTCATGGTGGCTTTCGCGAGCGCCGAAGGCCTGCTGCTCGACATCATCGGCGATCGCAGCTTCCGCGACGCGTCCGACGCGGCGGGCATCAGGCCCGGCGCGCTGTGGACCGAGCGTCATTGCGGAACCAACGGGCTCGGCACCGCGGCGCATCTCAAGCGGCCGGTCGCGGTCCACGGCGATCAGCACTTCTTTCCGCGCTACAACAACCTGACCTGCGTCGCGGCTCCGATCTTCGCGCCGGACGGCGAACTCACCGGCATCCTCGACGCCTCGTCAGATTGTCTGTCGCGCCAGACCCACACCCAGGCTCTCGTGGGAATGGCGGCGACGCAGATCGAAAACGGGCTGTTTCGGGAGTATCACCGCGGCAACATTCTGATCGCGTTTCACAATCGCGGCGAGTACTTGCACACGCTGAGCGCCGGCCTGCTCGCGATCGACGAGGATGGCGGCATTCTCGCCGCTAATCGTGCGGCGCGCGTGCTCCTACACGGGTTGCCGGCCGCGGCCGGACGCCATTTCGCCGATGTGTTCCGGACCAACTTCACCCGCTTCGTCGACGAAGGCCGGCGCAGCGAGCGGCAGAGCCTGGAGGACGACGTCGGCAGCCAGTTCGTCGCCACCATCGAGAACACGCGTCAGTTCCCGATGCTGTCGCAGCCGCGCGTCCCGGCGCCGCAGCCGCAGCCCGCCATCGAATTCGTTTCCGCCGATCCGGCGATCGCGGCGATCGTGCGCCAGGTCGAGAACGCGGCGGCGCGCAGGATGCCGATCCTGGTGCGCGGCGAGACAGGCACCGGCAAGGAACAGCTCGCCCGCCATGCCCACGCTGCGAGCCGCCGCAGCGGATCATTCGTCCCGGTGAACTGCGCGGCGCTGCCCGACAGTCTGATCGAGGCCGAATTGTTCGGTTACGCCGAGGGCTCGTTCACCGGCGCGCGCAAGGGCGGATCGACCGGACTGTTCAGGGAGGCCGATGGCGGAACGCTGTTTCTCGACGAGATCGGCGACATGCCGGTGTCGCTGCAGGCGGTGCTGCTTCGCTTCCTCGACGACTGGACGGTGCGCCCGGTCGGCGGCGCCAAGCGCAAGGTCGACGTGCAACTGGTGTCGGCCACCAATGCCGATCTCGACGAGTCGATCGCCAAGGGCCGCTTCCGTGCCGATCTGCTGTTTCGCCTGAACACGCTCGAGGTCACGCTACCGCCGCTGCGCGCGCGATCCGACTTCGCCGACATCGCAAGGCATGTGATGTCCCGGATCGATCCGTCGGCACGGCTGACGCCGGGCGCAATCGAACGGCTGACCGAGCTCGAATGGCATGGCAACATCCGGCAATTGCGCAACGTACTGTCGCGGCTATCGCTCGCCGAACAAGGCTGCCTGATCGGCGAGGCCGCGGTCAAAACCGCGCTTGGCGATCTCTCCGCCAAGCGGCTGTCTGCGGGCGTACCGAGCGGCGGCGGTCTCAAGCGCGGGCTGCGCGATCTGCAGCGCGCGCAACTGCTCAGCGCCTATGCCGAAGCCGGCAACAACGTCAGCAAGGCGGCGCGCCGGCTCGGCGTGTCGCGCAACATGATCTATCGCGCGCTGCGCGAGCCGGATTGATGGGTCACGTCGCACACCAGCAGGGAGGACGTCCGTGTTCGAACCGCAGAACAATCTCGAAGCGTTGATGCAGGCCGCCGCTCGCGATCCGGATGCCGCGCCGGCATTCTATCAGGCGCTGCTCAACACCGAGATCTACATCCTGGTGCCGGAGGCGCCCGTTGCGCCCGGCGAAAGCCGTGCGCTGCAGCCACAGGAGACCATCAACGTCGCCACGGTCGAATTTCAGGGGCTACGTTGGCATCCGGCCTTCACCTCGCAGCTGCGCATCTCCGAATACGTCAGGGAACCCGAAAGCTGTCTCGGCGCTGTCGCCGCGGATTTGTTCGCGATGCTGCCGGGGTCGAACTTCTGGCTCAATCCATCGTCCGAATGCCAAAAGCCTCTGCCCGCGCCGGAGATCGAAATGATCACCGGCGGCAAGATCTTCGCAGCGGTCGGTGCGACATCCGGCCGACGACATTCTCCGTCGCCGACGCAAGGTCACGCCTCTGGCAAGACTCCCATAGTCCCGCCGGGTCGGATCATCCCGAAAAGCTCTGGGCACAGAGAATAGAGTTGCGGCGCTCTCGCCACCAAGCAGCCGGCGCAGCGCGCTGTGGGGTCAGTGTTCGGCCCGTGAAGGATCGACGCCGTCCTCAACATGACAAGCGCAGGCAAATGCACTGTCGATTGTTTGCAAGCGCCTCGAACGTTCTCGATGACCGTTCAGGATGCGAAACAATGGCAGCGATCGCCTATCGCCCAACACAAGCGTATCGCCAGGTCCCGCCCCCAGCGAGACATTGCCTGCATGTTGAGAAACGGATCGGGAGAATTTGGCAGCGAGCCACTGAAAGCTCTGGAAGCCATTGAAAATCTTGGTCGGAGTGGCAGGATTCGAACCTGCGACCCCTGCGTCCCGAACGCAGTGCTCTACCGGGCTGAGCCACACTCCGACAAGAGGCCCGGCTTATAGCGTCCGCCTTTCGGCTTCGCAAGCGTTCCTATGGGATATTCTGCAGGATTTTTATCCAACCGCCGCCTCCGGTCGGAGCGGCGGTTGGACCCGTGAAAGTTCAGCCCTGAACGGGCGTGAAGCCGTAAAGCCGGTAGGCGTTGTCGGTGAAGACGCGGTCACGCGCAGCCGCGTCCGGCACCCAGTCGGCGAGCAGATCGAGCAACTCGCCGACGTTCATCATGTGCTGCCAGGTCGCGACATGCGGCCAGTCGCTGCCCCAGACGCAGCGATCCGGTGCCGTCTCGTGCAACAGGCGGGCGAACGGAATGGTGTCGAGATAGGGGAATCCCGCCACCGTATTCCGATAGGCGCCCGACAGCTTGACCCAGGCGCCGTCGCGCACCAGCGACACCAGCGTCCGGAAGCCGGGATCATCGATCCCGCGCGACACCGGGAAGTGCCCCCAGTGATCGACGATAAACGGCACCGGCAGATCCCCGAGCTGCGGCGCCAGCGGCACCAGATCCTTGGCGTCGATCAGGAACTGCAGATGCCAGCCGAGCTCCTTGGCCATCGCCGCATATTCGCCGACGCGCTCGAACCCGATGCCGCCGCCATACAGGATGTTCAGGCGGAGGCCGACGACGCCGGCATCCTTCAGCGCCGCCAGTTCCTTGTCCGGCAGCCCGAGCGGGATCACCGCGATGCCCTTCAGCCGATCGCGATGCGCCTGCAGCGTCTCCAGCATCAGCCGATTGTCGGTGCCGTGCACGCTGACCTGCACCACCACGCCGTAGGTCATGCCGGTGGCATCGAGCATCGCCAGATAGGACTCCGGCGTCGCCGCCGGCGGCGTGTAGCTGCGGACATCCACGAACGGATAATCCGGCGGCAACCCGATGACGTGGGCATGGGTATCGACCGCGCCGGGCGGCACGACGTAACGCGTCGGCCGCCGCGGGGCCGGATCCGGCCCCGGACACGCCGGAGCCGGTTCCTTGGACGTATCAGCCTTACTCATCGGCGCTGAGCACCCTGCCGCGGGTCTCCGGCAGCGCATAGGCGGCGGCGAAGAACAGCACGTAAGCGAACACCGCGAACAGGCAGATCGCATTGGCGAGCGTCGTGACCTGCGACAGATAGCCGACCAGGAACGGAAACAGCGCACCGACGCCGCGGCCGAAATTGTAACAGAAGCCCTGGCCCGAGCCGCGCAGGCTGGTCGGGAACAGCTCAGTCAGGAACGCACCCATGCCGGAGAAGTAGCCCGAGGCGAAGAAGCCGAGCGGGAAGCCGAGCACCCAGAGCATTTCGTTGGAAAGCGGAAGCTGCGTGTAAGCGAGCACCACCACCATCGCGCCCAGCGAGAACGTCAGGAACAGGCTGCGACGGCCAAACCGATCGGCGAACCACGCACCGACCAGATAGCCGACGAACGAGCCGACGATCAGCGTCGCCAGATAGCCGGTCGAGCCGACGATCGAGAGCTTGCGTTCGGTGGTGAGGAAGCGCGGCACCCAGAAGGTGATCGCGTAGTAACCGCCCTGGCAGCCGGTCGCGACCAGCGAGGCCAGGATGGTAGTCTTCAGGATCCGGCCCTGGAAGATCGCCAGGATCGAACGGCTACCACCCGCCGCCGTAACCTTGGCACGAGCCTCCACAGCAACCTCGGGCTCTTTCACATAGGCGCGCAGATACAGCACCAGCAGCGCCGGTAGCGCGCCGATCGCGAACATCCAGCGCCACGCCTGGTCGGCCGGCAACAGCGAGAACAGCGCAGCCTGCGCCAGCACCGCCATGCCCCAACCGACCGCCCAGCCCGACTGCACCGAGCCGACCGCACGGCCGCGATATTGCGGACGGATCGTCTCACCGATCAGCACGGCACCGGCCGCCCATTCGCCGCCGAAGCCGAAGCCGAGTAGCGCGCGCAGGATCAGCAATTGCTCGAAGTTCTGCGCGAACGCGCACAGCAGCGAAAACAACGAAAACCAGATGATCGTGAACTGCAGCGTGCGGACGCGGCCGATCCGGTCGGCCAGATAACCCGCCGCCCAGCCGCCGACTGCGGAGGCCAGCAGCGTCACCGTGCCCGCGAGACCGGCCGCGCCGGCATCGACCTTCCACAGCGCGATGATCGTGCCGATCACCAGCGGGTAGATCATGAAGTCCATGCCGTCGAGCGCCCAGCCTGTGGCACAGGCCCAGAACGTGCGCTTCTCGGTAACGGTCATGTCTTTGTAGAAGCCGGTCAGGCTGGTGTCCGTGATCGGCGCGACCGTGCTCGAAGATGTCGTCATACGTATCCTCCCTCGCTCGCCTTCACCGGGCGACCGCTCGTCGGCGACAAATTTCGCAATCGTGAGAACACGTCTGCCGGAAAATTGTCAGCGTCCCGCGGTGTCCGCGGCTTTCTGTCGAAAAATTACTCGCGCCCGCGCTGCGTCCGGCGATACCGAGCGGGGCTTTCACCGGTGACCTGGCGGAACGCGACGCCGAAATGCGACTGCGACGAGAAGCCGACGCCGAGCGCGATCTCGACGATCGGCAGATCCGACGTCTCGAGCAGCCGCCGGGCGGCAGCGACGCGCTGTTCCACCACGAAGCGATGCGGCGTCATGCCGGTGGAACGCTTGAAGCTGCGAATGAAGCAGGACGGGCTCATGCCCGCGACCTCGGCCATCGCCGCCAACGTGATCGGCGCACCAAGATCGGCACGGACGAACTCGGTGATACGGTCGCGCACCGGTGCTTCCAGCGGTGCGGATTGGTCCGCGGTCACGGCGCGCGGCGCCGAATAGCGATCGGTCAGATGCAGCGCGAGTGTATAGGCCAGCTGCTCGGCGAGCAGCGCGTTCGGCCGGTCGCCGCTGTCGCTCGCCTCGACCAGGCGCTTGGCCGACACTTCCAGCAGCGGATCGTCAACGTCCCACGCGGTGTCGCGCAGGCAGATCGGACCGGCGGAGCCGAGCGACGCGCCGACGTCTTTCAGCAGCGGTTCGCCGAGATACAGCAGCAGCAGCTTGCCCCATTGGGTGTCCGGAATCGCGTCCACCACCACGCGCCGGCCCGGCTGACCGATGCGAAACCGCCCGGACCGCACTGGCGCGTCGCGGCGAACCTTGCCGTTTTCCATCAGAACGTGGCGCCGCACGTCGTACAGCGTGATCGCCACGGTCGGCACCGGCAGCTCGCCGAACTCGTAGATATGCGGCCCCGTCACCTCGCTGACAGCCGCGGCAAATCCCGTGGTCGACCACAGATCGATCAAGGCCGATTGCCTTCGGCCGGTGACGCGTTCGGCATGAAGGAGAGGATTGAGCTGCATCAGAAGGGGCGCCTGTTTGAACGAAATATCCTCACTCTATATTGGCGGAGCTTGCAAGCCCCGGCCCGAAACGCCGCCTAACCTGCCCATTTGACGGGGTTTTCGCGCGCGGATCGGCCGGATTCGCGGTTTGCGCGAGACCGCAAGCCACAAGGCGCGATCGCAGAGCTTCCACGCGCGGCGCATCGCAGCACGTCGACTTTGCTACTTCGCAACCGCCCGATTTGCGATATGAAACCCGAAATGATGCTCGACCTGATCACCAAGACGCTGGCCGCGACCGATGCGGACGAAGCTGCGCGCGTGCTGCGCGGCGGCGGGCTGGTCGCGTTCCCCACCGAGACGGTGTACGGGCTCGGTGCCGATGCGGCCAATGCTGAAGCGGTGGCGCGGCTCTACGCGGCGAAGGGTCGGCCGTCATTCAATCCATTGATCGCTCACGTCGCCAGCCTCGAAGCCGCACGCACGGTCGCGCGGTTCGATGCCGCCGCGCTGCGCCTCGCCGCAGCGTTCTGGCCGGGACCGCTGACGCTGGTACTGCCGAAGGCGGTGAATTGCTCCGTGTGCGATCTCGCCACCGCCGGCCTCGACAGCGTCGCCCTCCGCGTGCCGTCGCATCCGGTGGCACAGGCCCTGCTGCGCGCCTTCGGCGGGCCAGTGGTGGCGCCGTCCGCCAACAGGTCCGGTCACGTGTCGCCGACCACCGCGGCGCATGTCGCTTCCGATCTCGACGGCCGGATCGACGTGATCGTCGACGGTGGGCCGGTGATGGTCGGCGTCGAATCGACGATCGTCAGTTGCCTCGGCGCACCTGTCCTGCTCCGCCCCGGCGGTCTGCCGCGCGAAGCGATCGAACGCGTGCTCGGTCACAAGCTGGGCGCACCAGCAGTAACTAACAACGCCAATGATCACGCGCCGCTCGCGCCGGGCATGCTGGCCTCGCACTACGCGCCGCGCGCAACGGTGCGGCTGAACGCGACCGAGGTGAAGCCGGGCGAAGCTCTGCTCGCATTCGGTCCTGATGTGCTGCCGGGTGCGGAGACGACCGTTGCCGTGCACAACCTGTCGCCCGGCGGCGATCTCACAGAAGCTGCCGCACATCTGTTCGGCGCTCTCCGCGCGCTCGATGATCACGGCGCTCGCGGCATCGCGGTGATGCCGATCCCGCACCACGGGCTCGGTGAAGCGATCAACGATCGCCTGCGCCGTGCAGCGGCACCGCGCCCATGACCAACAAACAAATCCATCGCGACGTCGTCGCGCGCGAAACGGACCAATCGAGAAGCGTCTGAGACGCGCTTCGGATCGGCTCGCTTCGTTCCTCGCAACGACAGGGAAGAGGAAACACCATGAATATCGTCAGCCCGCTCTCGCCCGCACCTCTTTCGCCCGAGCTGATCGCGCGCTTCACCGCGATCGTCGGCGATAAGCATGCGCTGACCGATCCTCTGGAGCTCGAAGCCTACATCACCGAGGAGCGCAATCTGTATCGCGGCCACTCGCCGCTGGTGCTGCGTCCGGGGTCGACCGAGGAAGTCGTGGCGATCTGCAAGCTGGCGAACGAGGCGCGCGTCGCGCTGGTGCCGCAGGGCGGCAACACTGGCCTCGTCGGCGGGCAGACTCCGCACAATGGCGAGGTGGTGATTTCGTTGAAGCGGATGGACAAGATCCGTGAAGTCGATACCTCGTCGAACACCATCACGGTCGAAGCCGGCGCCATCCTGCAGCGGGTGCAGGAGAAGGCCGCGGAGGTGGACCGGCTGTTTCCGCTGTCGCTCGGCGCGCAAGGTAGTTGCACCATCGGCGGCAACCTCTCCACCAATGCCGGCGGTACTGCGGCGCTCGCCTATGGGCTGGCGCGCGACATGGCGCTCGGCGTCGAGGTCGTGCTCGCCGACGGCCGGGTGATGAACCTGCTGTCCAAGCTGAAGAAGGACAACACCGGCTACGATCTGCGCGATCTGTTCATCGGCGCCGAAGGCACGCTCGGTATCATCACTGCGGCAACCCTGAAATTGTTTCCGAAGCCGCGGGCGGTCGAGACCGCGTTCGTCGGCCTGCAATCGCCGGACGACGCGCTGAAGCTGCTCGGCATCGCGCAAGGAGAGGCGGCCGGCAACCTGACCAGCTTCGAACTGATCGCGGAGACGCCGCTCGATTTCTCGGTGCGCCACGCCAACAACCGCGATCCACTCGAAGCGCGCTATCCGTGGTACGTGCTGATCGAATTGTCGTCGCCGCGCGACGACGCCCGCGCCGCACTGGAGACGATCCTCGAGCGCGGCTTCGAAGACGGTATCGTCGTGGACGCGGCGATCGCAAGTTCGGTGCAGCAGCAGCAGGCGTTCTGGAAGCTGCGTGAGGAGATCTCGCCGGCGCAGAAGCCGGAAGGCGGTTCGATCAAGCACGACATCTCGGTGCCGGTCGCCGCGGTGCCGCAGTTCATCGAACAAGCCAATGCCGCCGTGGTCGCCCTCATCCCGGGTGCGCGCCCGGTGCCGTTCGGCCATCTTGGCGACGGCAATATTCACTACAACGTCAGCCAGCCGGTCGGCGCCGACAAGGCCGAGTTTCTGGCCCGCTGGCACGATGTCAGCCAAGTGGTATTCGACGTCGTGCTGCGGCTCGGCGGTTCGATCTCGGCCGAACACGGCATCGGCGTGATGAAGCGCGACGAGCTCGCCGAGGTGAAGGACAAGACCGCGATCGAACTGATGCGGTCGATCAAAGCCCTGCTGGACCCGCACGGCATCATGAATCCCGGCAAGGTGGTGTAGCTTCAGTCGGACCAGTCCGGATCAAACGGCCGGCGCGCCGAATGCCGGATGTGGATGATCCAAACCTCCGCGTTCTCGACCGAATAGTGAACGCGGTAGGGATAGCGGCCGACAAGACAGCTTCGCAGCGCGGGCGCTCTGGCGTTGCGCAATCCGATATGAGGACGGTCCGCAATCAATCGGACCGTCTCCAAGATGGCCTGTCGGACCCGATCGGCCGCGGCAGGACTGCGCGCGTCCAAATAGCCGAGGATTTCACGAAGGTCGTCGGTTGCTCGCCGGGTGAACCGGACCCTCACGCGCGGGGCGGCGACAGCAGTGCCGCGATGTCGTCGGCAGAAGCAAATTCGCCGCGACGAGCTTGAGCCAACCCTTGTTCAATCGCAGCCCACTCGTCGTCGTCAGGCTGATAGAACTCGCCCTCGCGCGCTTCCAATGCGAGCAACAACTGCGCCGCGTCCTCGCGGCGCTCGCGGGGCCAAGTGAGCACGCGATCCAAAATCTCTTTGACCTGCTCGTCTGTCATGGAGCTATCCTACCATGTCGGCAGCTCAGAACAACGAGCCCTGCCCGCTGTCGTCCGCCGAAATCTTGGGCCGCGCCGTGCGCTTCGGTGGCGAGGGCTCCGTAGCGACTGGCGGAGGGGCATCGACCTCTTCAACGGCAATCGGCAGGATCAGCTGCGGGTTGTCGTTGGCGGTGCGGTTCACTGCGGTCGACACGGGGTGCCAGACGAATTCGCCCTCCCCTGGTGGACGCAGCAACGCCATCACCGCGTTGGTGTCGGTTTCGTCCGCCTCCAGCCAGCGCGCGAAGTGATGCGGCGCGATCGTCACCGGGACGCGGTCGTGCAGGTCCGCCAGGCCGCCGCGCGCCGCGGTGGTAACGATCGCCACCGTATCGAGCTCCTCGCCGTTCGGGCCGGTCCAGGTCTCCCACAGCGCGGCAAACCCGATCGGCCCGCCGCCGGCCGGTTGAATGAAATAGGGCTGCTTGCGCGAACCGCCCGCCTTCCATTCGTAGTAGCCGTCGGCCGGCACCAGGCAGCGCCGGCGCCTGAACGCGTTGCGGAAGGCCGGCTTGTCCTGCACCGTCTCGGCGCGCGCGTTGATCAGCAGCGAAAACGTCCGCGGATCCTTCACCCAGGACGGAATCAGCCCCCAGCGCATCAGCCGGAACCGCCGGGTTCCCTGATCGGCGATGACCACCGGAATCGGCTGGGTCGGGGCGATGTTGTAGCGTGACGGAAAATTAGGCTGATCGGCGTAGCCAAACAGCTGTCGGATAGCGGCGGGAGCCGAGGTGATCACGAAGCGTCCGCACATGCTGTCAGGATCCGGTGGCGTGTTCAGTGCTTGTTAACTTCGGTAAACAAAAATGCCGCCGATGGCGTCGAGTGAATCCACAGCTGCGCAAACTGCGCCCTCCCGATACGACGAGGCGCGGGCGGCTCAGTTTGCTGCCGCCAATATCAATCCGAAGACCGGTCTGGCCACCGACTACCTGAATCACTTCAACGAAGCCGTGATGCTGCTCGAAATGATTCCGGACATGCCGGAATGCTCGGAAGACTTCCTGTCGTGGCATCCCCTCTCCTACGCGGAACACTTCAAGGCGTCGAATTTCAAGGCACGCGATCTCGCGATCGAAGCCTATGACACGGCCGATCCAGGGATAAGATCCGATTTCGACGACATCACCAACAACATGACGGCCATCCTCACAGCCGTCGGCGAAGCGATGCGCCAGGCCTCGCAGGACGGCACCCGGGCCAAGCTCGCCGAGAGTGCGGTGGGCTGGATCAAGCCGCTGATCGGCCGCGCCGGCGGCATCATCAACGGCCAAGGCAGCGAAGCCGACGTCGACTACATCATGGCCCATTGACCGCCGTGACCGAAGCCGCACCGGCGCAGCCGCGCCACCCGCAACTCGCCGTCAGCGCCGCCATCTTCCGGGAGGGCCGCCTCCTGCTGGTGCGCCGGGCAAGGATGCCGGGCAAGGGCCTGTACTCGCTGCCGGGCGGCCGGGTCGAATTCGGCGAGACGCTGGAACAGGCGGTCGTGCGGGAAGTCGACGAGGAAACCGCGCTGCCGATCGAGATCGTCGGCCTCGCCGGACGGCGCGAGGTGCTGCCGTCCGCCGCAAGTGCGGCAGGGCATTACGTCATCATGGTGTTTGCCGCGCGCTGGGCTGGCGGGGAACCGCAGCTCAACGAGGAGCTGGACGATGCGCGCTGGATCGCCCCCGCCGAATTGGCCTCATTCCCGACAACCGAGGGGCTGGCCGACCTGGTTGAGGACGCCCGCGCTCTGATTGGAACCTAATGGCGCCGCCAGGGCCCGCCGATACCTTGCTGCGGCCGTTGAAACGGCCTATCAGGCCGGCCATGCTGAAGCGCTCCTTCGCCGTGTTGATGATCCTGGCCTGCTGCGGGCTCGCCCCGGCGCGCGCGCAGGACGGGGCAGCGCCGTTCGACGCCGAATTGCAGCGGCTCGCGGAGATTATGGGGACCTTGCATTACCTGCGCGGGATCTGCGGCGGCAACGACGGCCCGAAATGGCGCAACGAGATGCAGGCGCTGATCGATGCCGAGACCCCCTCCGGCGAGCGGCGAACCCGTCTGATCGCGGCCTTCAATCGGGGCTATAACGGGTTCCAGCAGACCTACCGAACCTGCACGCCGGCGGCGACCGTGGCGGTCCGGCGGTATCTGGAGGAGGGCTCCAAGCTTTCCCGCGACCTCACCGCTCGGTACGCGAACTGACCGCTCTTGCAGCGCGGTTTCAACAGGCCCGTTAACCTTTCCTAAAGAACTGCCTAGGCGTTCGGCACCCGCATGCTAACACTACCCCACCGCGCTTCGCTGGGGGAGCGCGCCGAGCATGCTGAAGTTCATGAGCCTCACGACTTACCCGATCGACCACGACGTCCAATCCGACCGCGAGCAGAAGCAGACCGCCCTAAACTATCTCAGCGAGGCATGGGCCGAAGCCCTGCACGAGGGGGTGGACGGCGACTGTCTGGCGCAAGCCAGCCTGTTCACGGCCTTCGCCGAGCTGGTCGCCACCTATGGCGAAGACGCGGTGGCAAAATTCGTCGAAGGCCTTCCCGGCCGCGTGCTCAACGGCGAATTCTCGATCGGCTTGGCCAGGCAGTAACGCGAATCACCGCGCGCAGGACGACTCAGGTGCGGGCGAAGGCCTGCAGCCCCTTGAACGTCAGCCGCTTCGGATCGCGGACGCCGGCGAGATAGAACCGGCGAATGAATTCGGCCACCACGGAACGGTCGTATCCGGTCAATGCGACGATCGCTTCGACCGCGGTCTTCTGAGCTTCCATCTGGAATCCCCCTTCGGCGTATCGGTCAATCGACGATCCCGGCGATCGTGCGACGCGAAATGCTGCGCCCGTTAAGTTGCTTTCCTGTTAACCAATCGTCCTGCCGCGCACCCGGCGCGAACCGAATCATTCTGGCTCCGATCATCGCTGAGGATGATCGTGCAGGGGATACGCAAAATACCCCACCGGAGTTCCCCGGAGCCGAGGACAAAACGACGCGGGGGCAGACTGAAGTGATCGGTGAAGAGCGCGATGGCAGCGGGTGGCCGGAAGATCGGAGTGGACGGCGGGGGCCTATCCGCACAATCGGCGGCCCCCGCACTCTGTGCTTTCACAAACACGTATTCGTCCGAGGCGCGGATCGGCGAGTACTACAGGCCGCCTCGGGAACTTTCGTCCGCCCCGGTACTTCGCACGTCGCGTAGTCCGGCCGTCAATCTCGCCAAGGCCAAGTTATCCGAACCTGACGCGGTAGCCGCAGGAATCAAAACTGTTGGGCTGACGTGACCACTTACGGCTTCAGCGTCTCGAGAAACCGCACCGGCTCGCCGCGCGACGGCGTCGTCAGTTCGCCCTGCCACATCACCCGGGCGCCGCGCACGAAGGTGCCGACCGGCCAGCCGGTGACGCGAACGCCGTCATAGGGAGTCCAGCCGGCGCGTGAGGCCACCCAGTCGTTGGTGATGGTCTCGCTGCGCTTCAGATCGACCACCGTGAAGTCGGCATCGAAGCCCGCGGCGATGCGGCCCTTGCAGGCGATGTTGAACAAGCGCGCCGGGCCGGCGCTGGTGAGATCGACGAAGCGCGCCAGCGACAGCCGGCCGGCATTGACGTGGTCCAGCATGGTCGGCACCAAGGTCTGCACGCCGGTCATGCCCGAGGGCGAGGCCGGATAGGTCTTGGCCTTTTCTTCCAGCGTATGCGGCGCGTGATCGGAACCGAGCACGTCGACCACGCCCTGCGCCAGCCCGTGCCAGATGCCGTCGCGGTGCCAGGCATCGCGCACCGGCGGATTCATCTGCGCTTTGGTGCCGAGCCGATCGTAGCACTCCGGCGCCACCAGCGTCAGATGATGCGGCGTCACTTCGACCGACGCGACATCCTTGTGCTCGCGCAGAAACTCCATCTCCTGCCGGGTCGACACGTGCAGCACATGGATACGCTTGCCGGTCTCGCGCGCGATCGCGACCAGCCGCTGCGTCGCTTGCAACGCGGCAACGTCGTCGCGCCACACCGGATGCGACCGCGGATCGCCCTCGATCCGTTCGCCCTTGCGATCGTTGAGGCGATACTCGTCCTCGGCGTGAAACGCGGCGCGGCGCTGAATCACCGACAGGATGCGCTTGAGGCTCGGGTCGTCCTCGACCAAGAGGCTGCCGGTCGACGAGCCGATGAACACCTTGACGCCGGCGCAGCCACGGGCGCGCTCGAGCTTGGGCAGGTCCTCGACATTGTCGCGGGTGCCGCCGATGAAGAACGCGAAGTCGCAGTGCATGCGATGCTCGGCGCGCTTCACCTTGTCGGTGAAGGTCTCTTCGGTGATCGTCAGCGGATTGGTGTTCGGCATCTCGAACACCGCGGTCACGCCGCCCATCACGGCGCTGCGCGAGCCGGTTTCGAGATCTTCCTTGTGGGTCAGGCCGGGCTCGCGGAAATGCACCTGGGTGTCGATCACGCCCGGCAGCACATGCAGGCCGCGGCAATCGATCGTCTCGCCCGCCTTTGCGGTGTCGAGCGAACCGAGCGCGGCAATGCGGCCGTCCTTGATGCCGATGTCGGAGGTGCCCTCGCCGTCCTGGTTGACGATGGTGCCGCCCTTCAGAATGATGTCGAATGTACCGGTCATCGCGTCCTCGGGTGCCCGTTGTGGAGCCGAACGGCGCGGGTCTTGCAAAGCCTTGTTGACCAGCGCCCGGCCGCCTACTTTGGGATGTCTTAGTCGGCCGGACCGTGAACGCAAGGATGTTTCCGGCCGGCGTCACGAGAGAGATCAATGAAGGCAGCCTTCCTCGCCGACCGTGGCGTTCTCAAGATCAGCGGCCCCGACGCGCGGCACCTGCTGAACGGTCTGGTCACCACCGACCTCACCAAGCTGGAGCCCGGCTCCGGCCGATTCGGCGCCTTGCTGACGCCGCAGGGCAAGGTCGTGACCGATTTCCTGATCACCGAGCTTCCGACCGAGGACGACGGCGGCTTTCTGCTGGATTGTCCGAAACCGCTCACGGACGCGCTCGCCACCAAGCTGAAATTCTACAAGCTGCGCGCCAAGGTGCTGATCGAGAACCTGTCGGACCGGCTGGGCGTGCTGGCCCTGTGGGGCGGCGAACCGTCGCAGCCGCCGGAGATGGGCTTCCGCGACCCCCGCGCCGAACAGCTCGGCTGGCGCATCCTGGTGCCTGAGATCCTGGCCAGCGCAACCGCCGAAGCACTCGGCGCCACGATAGCGGCGGCGGACGAGTACGAGGCGCATCGCATCGCTTGCGGCGTCCCGGCCGGCGGCCTCGACTTCGGCTATGCGGACGCGTTTCCGCACGAAGCCAATATGGACCGGCTGCACGGCGTCGACTTCAGCAAGGGCTGCTACATCGGCCAGGAAGTGGTGTCGCGGATGCACCACCGCGGCACCGCGCGCACTCGCATCGTGCGCGTCACCTTCGACGGCGCCGCGCCGCAGCCGGGCAGCGAGATCACCGCCGGCGACAAGAGCGTCGGCACGATGGGATCCTCGGCCACGGGCCGCGGGCTCGCACTGCTGCGGATCGACCGCGTCGCCGAGGCACGCGAGGCGTCGCTGCCGCTCAGCGCAGCCGGCATCACCTTGCAGATCGCCAATCCCGACGAACTGACACCGACGCAGCGGAAGACCGGGACATGACGCGCTCCGCACGTATCGGTGCCGACGGCCTCGTCCGCTGCCCATGGCCGGGCGACGATCCGCTCTACGTCGCCTATCACGACACCGAATGGGGCGTGCCGGAATACGACGACCGCGCGCTGTACGAGAAGCTCATCCTCGACGGCTTCCAGGCCGGGCTGTCGTGGATCACCATCCTGCGCAAGCGCGACAATTTCCGCCGTGCCTTCGACGATTTCGATCCGGCCAAGATTGCGCGCTACGACGCCGACAAGGTGGCTGCGCTGATGAACGACGTCGGCATCGTTCGCAACCGTGCCAAGATCGAAGGAGCGATCGGCAGCTCCAAAGCGTGGCTTGAGATTCAGGAAGAAGGTCCGGGCTTCTCGAAACTGCTGTGGGACTTCGTCGGCGGCGCGCCGAAGGTGAACACATTCAAGACCACCGCGAGCGTGCCGGCATCGACACCGCTGTCGGTGAAGATCTCCAAGGAGCTGGCGGGGCGCGGTTTCAAGTTCGTCGGTCCGACGATCGTGTACGCGTTCATGCAGGCGGTCGGGATGGTCAACGACCATCTGGTCGACTGCCACTGCCACGCCACCTGCGGAGCGATGAAGAAGCCGGCGCGGCGTTCTGCGGCGCCGGCGAAGCAGCCTGCCTTGCGTCAGCGCTGAGCTGTCTCAGCGCCGATCGGCCACACGCTTCATCACCAGTTCGGAGAGGCTGACGACCAGTTCCTTCAGCGCCTCGTTTTCCTTCTTCAGATCCCGCGGCGTCACCGCGGGTGCGGCCAGATCGTCCGCATCACCGCACCGCAACCGCTCCCCATCACAGCGATCCAATCTCCCCATCGTGTCGTCCCCATTGGTGCAATACGCCCACCAGCACAAGGACATCGATCGTACTCTCAAGATCGTGCAGAACTGGGCCGACACGGTGGCTTAGTTCGGGCAAGGCTGCCTATATGGCGGTCACATCTCCGCCGCCGCGGCGCGTCCGCTCAGATTGTCTCGTTTCGAATCCTCATGCCGTCTTCGCCGAAGAAATCGCCGCAAGCTTCGCCCCGCGTCTGGCAGCGGATGCTGTCCGGCCGCAGGCTCGACCTGCTCGACCCGTCGCCGCTCGACGTCGAATTCGCCGACATCGCCCACGGCCTCGCCCGGGTGGCGCGGTGGAACGGCCAGACCTCGGGTGCGCATATTTTCTCGGTGGCGCAGCACACGCTGCTGGTCGAGGCGGTGATGCGCGAGAAGAACCCGCGGATCGACGCCAGGCTGCGGCTCGCGGCTCTCCTCCATGACGCACCGGAATACGTGATCGGCGACATGATCTCGCCATTCAAGGCGGTGATCGGCGAATCCTACAAGCGGGTGGAAAAGCGCCTGCTCGGCGCGATCCACATTCGCTTCGGCCTGCCGGCGGTGCTGGACGAGGCGATCGAACGCCAGATCAAGGCCGCCGACCGCGGCTCCGCCTACCTCGAAGCGACCCATTTGGCCGGCTTCACCAAGGCCGAGGCCAAGCGGCTGTTCGGCAACGATCCGGGACTGCCGGAGGCGATGGTCGAGGACTATCTGACGCCGTGGCCGGCCGGAAAGGCCGAAAAGCGGCTGCTGGCCCGGTTCCAGAGCCTCCAGGATTGAGGCCGTCATCGCGCTTTCACCGCCCGCGGCGCAGGATTAGGATTGCGCCAACTTCGGAAAGGCCCATGATTCACGTCTGCTCGCTCGCAGCCCTGCATCCGACCGTTGCGGCGACCGAGGCCAGCCATGTGCTCTCGGTGATGGCCAATGTCGGCCAGGTGCAGCGGCCAGCCTCGGTGCTGGAGGCCAACCATCTGCGCATCGAGATGGACGACATCACCGAGGTGATGGACGGCTTCAACGCGCCGAACCTCGAGCACATCACCCGGGTGCTCGATTTCGTCCGGGGCTGGGACCGATCGGCTCCGCTGGTGGTGCATTGCTACGCCGGGATCAGCCGCTCCACCGCCAGCGCGTTCGCCGCCGCCTGCGCGCTCAATCCGCTCCGCGACGAGGTGACGATCGCCCGTCAGATCCGCCGCGCCTCGCCCTGCGCATCGCCGAATCGGCTGATCGTGGCACTCGCCGACCGGGCGCTGGGGCGGCAGGGACGGATGCTGCGCGCCCTCGAGGCGATCGGGCCCGGCGATCTCAGCATCGAGGGCGTGCCGTTCCGCGTCGACCTCGAATGAGCGAGGTCAGCGAGAAGGCGACGGTTCCGATCGAGATAGGCCTGACCGCGGCGATCGTCGCGATCGAGGCCAACGAGCCGATGATCCTGACCGCCTCGGGCGGCAGCGGCGGCGCCGGCCTGCCCTACGGCCCGTTCGACGCCATCACCCACCGCACCCTCGAAATCGGTCTGCGAGCCTGGGTGGAAGAGCAGACCGGGCTGCGGCTCGGCTATGTCGAGCAGCTCTACACCTTCGGCGACCGCGGCCGTCACGCGCGGCTCGGCGACACCGAGGTCCACGTCGCCTCGATCGGCTATCTGGCGCTGACCCGCGCCGCCGACAACGCCGCACGCGCGGCGGGCGCCACCTTCGAGCCGTGGTACCGCTTCTTCCCGTGGGAAGACTGGCGCGAGCAGCAGCCCGCGATCATCGCGCGCGACATCATTCCCGAACTCACCGCCTGGGCGGCGCAGGCCGAGGAGCCGGATACGGCGCGGGCGCTGGCGCGCAAGGACCGCGTGCGGCTGTTCTTCGGCATGGATGGCGCGCCTTGGGACGAGGAGCGCGTGCTCGACCGCTACGAGCTATTGTACGAGGCGGGGCTGATCGAGGAGGCGCGCCGCGACGGCCGCCCCGCGGCGCTGTCGCGCAGCAAGATGCCGATGCTCGGCATGGCGATGCGGTTCGATCACCGCCGCATCCTCGCGACCGCGATCGCGCGGCTGCGCGCCAAGCTGAAATACCGCCCGGTAGTCTTCGAACTTCTCCCGCCCGAGTTCACACTCACCGAATTGCAGCATACGGTCGAAGCGATCTCCGGCCGCCATTTGCACAAGCAGAATTTCCGCCGCCTGGTGGAAGCCGGCGCGCTGGTCGAACCGACCGGCGAGATGTCGACACGAACCGGCGGGCGTCCCGCCGCGCTGTTCCGCTTCCGCCGCGAGGTGCTGCAGGAACGCCCCGCCCCCGGCCTGCGCGTGCGCGGCCGGCGGTAATAAGGTCAACGCGAAACGCCCCACCGTCCGGGCCGCTCGCCTGGAGGTTGGATGTTCGAACTACTCGCTTTCGCGATCGCCATCGTCGCCTTGGTGACCGCCCGCAAGGGACAGACCCAGATCCGCGAACTGCGCGCCCGGCTCGACGCCCTTGCGGCTGGACAACCGCTCCCGGCAGCACCGCAGGCCGCCAAGGCTCCGCCTGCCGCAGTCAACGAGGCGCCGCTGGCCCCGGATGTCGAGCCGGTGCCGGAGCTTGCTGCAACGATCGCTGCAGCCCAACCGTCTCCGCCCAAAACGAAGCCCGTCGCGACGGCGCCCGAGCCGGAGAAGCCCGGCTTCGAGGAGCGGATCGGCACACGTTGGGTGGTGTGGGTCGGCGGCCTCACGCTGGCGCTCGGCGGCTTCTTCATGGTGCGCTACTCGATCGAGCAGGGCTTGCTCGGCCCCGGCGTGCGCGTGTTGCTCGGCGGCCTGTTCGCGCTGGCGCTGCTGATCGCCGGCGAATGGACCCGCCGCAAGGAAAGCGTGGCGCAACTCGCCGCGCTGCCGATCGCCAACATTCCGGCGATCCTCACCGCAGCCGGCACCGCGGTGGCGTTCGCGACCGTGTATGCGGCCTACGCGCTGTATGATTTCCTCGTCCCCGCGACCGCCTTCATCCTGCTCGGCCTCGTCGCACTCGGCACGATGGCCGCAGCGCTGCTGCACGGACCGGCGCTCGCCGGGCTCGGCGTCGTCGCCGGCTTCGCGACGCCGGTGCTGGTGTCGTCGGGCGAGCCCGATTACTGGGCGCTGTACATCTATCTCGCCGTCGTGACCGCCGCCTCGTTCGGGCTCGCGCGCATCCGGCTGTGGCGATGGCTGGCGGTGACGACGGTCGTACTTGCGCTGCTGTGGACGCTGCCCGGCCTCGAAGGCCTGGAGACACTGGTGGCCCCGCATGCGTTCCATGTCGTGACCGGCTTCGTGCTCGCCGCGCTGCTGGTGGTGTGCGGCCTGCTGTTCGGACCGTCGATCGAGCCGGGCCGGATCGAACCGGTCTCGTCGGCATCGCTCGCGACCTATCTGCTCGGTGCCGCGCTGATCGTCGTCGCCAGCGCGCACAGCGATGCGGCGCTGCTGGTGTTTGCGGTGCTGATTGCCGCGACGCTCGCCATCGCCTGGCGCGCGGCAGCCGCGACCGCCGCGGTCGGAGCCGCTGCGGCTCTGGTCGGCCTGGTGTTCCTGTCCTGGGTGGTGCGCAGCAATCCCGACCTGCTGGTGCTGCCGGGCGGCGCGCTGCCGGGCATCGGCGCCGATCCGCTGGCAGGCGCAGTGACCACCCATCTGATCGCCGCCGCCGTGTTCGGCCTCGGCTTTGCAGGCTTTGGCATCCTGGCTCAAGGCCGTTCCCCGAACGCCGGTGTGCCGGTGATCTGGGCGGCCTCGGGGGTGTTCGCACCGCTGGCGCTGGTGATCGCGCTGTACGCGCGGATCGCACATCTCGATCGCTCGATTCCGTTCACGATCGTCGCTGTTGTGCTCGCGGCTGTGTTCGGTCTGGCGACCGAACGGCTGAGCAAACGCGACAACCGGCCCGGGCTGCAGATTTCGATCGCGCTGTTCGCGACCGGAACGCTCGCCGCCTTGGCGCTGGCGCTGACCTTTGCGCTGGAGAAGGGCTGGCTCACCATCGCGCTGGCGCTGATGGCCGCGGCGACCGCGTGGATCTCGCTGCAGCGCCCGATCCCGTTCCTGCGCTGGCTCACCGCGATCCTCGCCGGCATCGTGGTGGCGCGGATCGGCTATGAACCAAGGATCGTCGGCGACGCGGTCGGCACCACGCCGGTGTTCAACTGGCTGCTGTGGGGCTACGGCGTGCCGGCGGCCTCGTTCTGGCTCGCCAGCATCTGGATGCGCCGGCGCGGCGACGACAAGCCGCTCCGCATGGTGGAATCGGCGGCGATCCTGTTCACCGTGCTGCTGGCGTTCATGGAGATCCGCCACGCCGTCAATGGCGGCGATGTCTATCGCGACAACGCGGGATTGACCGAGGTCGCGCTGCAGGTCTGCGTGACGCTGGCAATGGCGATCGGCCTCGAACGGCTGCGGCTGCGCAGCCACAGCCCGGTGCACAACGTCGCCGCTATCGTGCTGGCGATCTTCGCGACGCTGGGCAGCGTTTTCGGCCTGTTGCTGCTGGAGAACCCCGCGTTCTGGTCGAACTATATCGGTGGCGTTGTGATCAACAGCCTGCTGCTCGGCTATGCGCTGCCGGCCGTGCTGGCGCTGCTGTTGTCCTACGCGGTGGCGGGCGTGCGGCGCCCGGCCTACGCCAACGGCTTCGCCGCATTGGCGCTGATCATGGGGCTCGCTTACGTGACGCTGGAAATCCGGCGGCTGTATCAAGGCCCCGTGCTGTCGCTCGGCGATCCGAGCGACGCCGAACAGTACACCTACTCGCTGGCCTGGCTCGGCTGCGGCGTGCTGCTGCTGGGTGCCGGTCTTGTGTTCGACTCGCAGCGCGCGCGTCTGGCGTCGGCGGTGGTGATCGGGCTGACGATCTGCAAAGCCTTCCTGATCGACATGTCGACACTGACCGGCGTGTACCGCGCTCTGTCGTTCATGGGCCTCGGCGTGGTGCTGGTGGCGATCGGCTGGCTGTATCAGCGCATCCTGTTCCGGACGCGCCCCGCTGCGGCGGCGACTGCGCCATTGCAGCCGCCGCCGGACTCGTCGTCGAATCGACCGAGTGACGATTGACCTCAGCCGGCGGTCGAGGGCTCGGTTGAAGCCGCAAGGGCGATCTTGACGCGCCTGTTGCGGCGTCCCTTCTTCTCGACGCTGGTTACAGTGAGGCCTGCAATCTCGCCGGTCGATTCCACATGAGTGCCGCCACACGGCTGCCGGTCGATGTCGCCGATGCTCACCAGTCGAAGCTGCCTGCCAGTCTGCGGCGGCGCAGCCTGAACTGTTCGTACCAGCGACGGCATGGCCGACATCTCGTCGCCACTCAGGTGCTGAATCTCGACCGGCAGATCGCTGCCGACCAGCGCATTGATGCGGTCCGTCAATAGCTGACGATCGAGCGGTGCCTCGATATCGAAATCGAGACGCGCATAATCGGGATAGATCGCGCATCCCGTCACCGGCGCATCGACGAGACTGCACAACAGGTGCAGAGCGGTGTGGAGACGCATCAGCCGGTATCGCCTCTCCCAATCGATCCGGGCCAGCACCTTGGCGCCGATCAGGCTCCGGTCAGGCGGCGTCGCCAGGACATGAGCAATCCGGAGACGGCCGGGGATATATTGCGTATCGGCGACGAGCAGCGGCTCGCCGCCGTCCAGGACCAATTCGCCGATATCACCCGGCTGGCCGCCACTCTCCGCATAGAAGATCGTCTTCTCGAGACACACGCCAGTATCGGACTGGTCGACGATCGTCGTCTCCAGTTCCCGAACATAGGCATCGGTTTCGAACAGCTTGATCGTGGGGACGATAGTCATGGCGCCTCGGTTGCGGACAAACAGTATGGGCGATCGGGTGAGCCCACGCGACAGCCGTGCTCTGGCGATGTCGCGCGCAGCGCGGCCACCGCCGGAGATTCAATCGCGCTCCGGATCTCATTGCGTTTGGATCGTTGGTATCAGAGGCGAATCAGGCCGGGACTAGTCCTGAACACACCTCGAACGTGGTGCATCGATTTTCATGAGGAACACGGCCGGGATGTTACCATGCGACCTCCTGCTCAGCGGCTCGCACCACGCGTCCCTCTTGGCCGAACTAACAACACGACCAGAGGTTGATTTGCATCATCTGCAGACGCATTGTGCGGGTCAATCAAAACATTGTCTGGCAAACAATGTGGATACCCGACATTACCGGCAGACATCCCGTGCGCTACGTCGCCATCGTCGAGGCTCTGGCCGAGGCGATCGCGACCGGCGCGTTGCGACCGGGAGACCGTCTCCCCACCCATCGTGAACTCGCCTGGAGCCTCGAGCTTAATGTCAGCACGGTGTCGCGGGCTTACGCCGAAGCGACCCGGAGACATCTGATTTCCGGCGAAGTCGGACGCGGCACCTACGTGCTGTCCGAAAGCCGCGAAGCTGTCCTGTTCGTGCTCAAGAAGCCGAACGACAACTCTGCTCCGCACCTCATCGATCTCTCCACCAACGTTCCGGCAATCGATCCGTCCACCACAGATCTGGATCTGGCTCTGGCGGACATCGCACGCGATGGAGGATTGGCTGCCGCGCTCGATCACCCGACACCCGCGCCCATTGCCCGCAGCCGCGCGACCGCAGCGAGTTGGGTCGCCGCGCGCGGTCTCGAATTGCGTCCCACCGACATCGTGCCGACGGCAGGCGCACAGCAGGCATTGCTCGCGGTGCTGCTCGCCATCTGCACGGCCGGCGAACCGGTGCTGGTCGAGGAGATGACCTTCCCTGGTATCAAGGCATTGGCCCGCCAGCTCGGTCTGCCGCTACATGGCGTCGCGATGGACGCGCAGGGAATCTTGCCGGAGGCGCTCGACCGCGCCGCGCGGGCGACATCGGCGCGCGTCGTGGTGCTGGTTCCTGCGTTGCAGAATCCGACGGGTGCGACGATGAGCGAAGCGCGGCGTGCCGAGCTGGCCGGGATCGCCGAGCGGCGCGATCTGCAGATTATCGAAGACGATATCTACGGCGCGCTGGCGGCAACGCCGCCTTTGGCGACGCTGCTGCCGAACCGCTGCACACTGGTCACGAGTTTCTCGAAGTCGGTGGCCGCCGGCCTGCGCTTCGGATTAGTTGCGGGGGCCGGACCGGTCGCGCGCGCCGTCGCGGCCGAACCGCAGACGACGCTCTGGCCGTTGGCGCCCTTGATGGCGGAGATTGCCTGCCGATGGATGGAAGACGGCACCGCCCTGCGCCGCGCCGAATGGCAGCGCGACGAGGTAGGTGTTCGCCACCGGCTCGCACGCCGCGTTCTGCCGAATTGTCGAACGAGCAGCTCGACGCCGTCGCCGCATGCGTGGCTCGCGGTGCCGCCGGAGATGGCAGATCCGGTGGCCGCTTGCCGAGCTGTCGGTGTCGAGGTCGTCTCGGCCGCGACCTTCGCGGTTACTCGCGAGGCGCCGGCGCGGATTCGGATCAGCCTGACTGCAGCACAGACGCGCGCTGAACTCGGCCGCGCATTGGACCGGCTCGCAGCGATCGGCGTGACATGGCCCGCGTGACACGGCCCGCATGACAAGGCCGCCGACTCTGAAACGTGATGCGGGCGGCGGGCGGACGGTTTCAGTTAGTCCGTCGAGCGGCGCAGTTCGGATGCGGCTTCGACCTTGGCGGTTTCGGCCTTGACGTTGTCCGCCTTGGGCGGATCGAGCCGGGCCGACTCGACGCGCGGTACCGGCACGCTGGCGGTCACTTCGGCGCGCTGCTGAACACCGGGGGCATGCAGCGAGCGTGGGCGGCTCTGCGTATGCGAGTGCGAAATCGCGCGGGCGAGCTGGATTCGGCCGGAGTGACGGAAGTCACAGTAGGCAAAGCCCATCCCCGACACCGAGCCACGGAAGCTGCGCTCGCTGGTCTTGTTGAGATTGAAGCAGGGCTCGAACGGGATGCCCTTGATCGATGCGCAGATTGACTCGCCGCGGACCTGCAGCGTGTTGCCCGGCAGGCGCATGAAGCGGTTGGGGCCGGAGCCGGAGAACTGGACTTGGCCGGCAGCGCCGCCGTCATCGAACACGCGGCCTGCGCCGCGTGTTCCATCGAAGCAGGTGAAGGCGAACACCTTGTTGGCGACAAATTTGCGCGCCTCGTCCGCATTCATCGAACCGGCCATCGCCGGAAGGACTACAGCACCTGAGATCACGGTGCCGAAGACGAAACGCGCAAACATGCCTGTACTCCTACTGGGAGCGGGTGGAACTCGTTTAACCCGATCCTTACCATACAAACTGAGGCAAGAATGGCGCAGCTTGGTTGGTAAAGTCTGAACGAAGTAACCGATCCCCTACGTAATTTTCACCACGATGCGGCCGCGGACCTGGCCAGCGAGCACCTTGGCGCCGGCCTCGATGACCTGGTCGAGGCTGATTTCCTGCGTGATTTCCGCGAGTTTTGCCGGATCGAGGTCGGTGGCGAGCCGCTCCCAGGCGCGTTTGCGGTCGGGCAGCGGGCACATCACCGAGTCGATGCCGTAAAGACACACTCCGCGCAAAATGAACGGGGCGACCGAGCTGGGCAGGTCCATGCCGGCGGCAAGGCCGCAGGCCGCGATGGCGCCGCGATACTTGGTCATCGCCAACAGATTGGCCAGCGTGGTCGAACCGACGCTGTCGATACCACCGGCCCATCGTTCTTTCGCCAGCGGCTTGGCCGGGCCGGACAATTCGTTGCGGTCGATGATCTCGGCAGCGCCGAGCTGACGCAAGTAAGCCTCTTCGGACGCACGGCCGGTCGACGCGATGACGTGATAGCCGAGCTTCGACAGCAGCGCGATCGCCACCGAACCGACGCCGCCAGCCGCGCCGGTGACGACCACCGGACCGTCCTTCGGGGTCAGGCCGTGCTTCTCCAGCGCCAGCACGCTCAGCATCGCGGTGTAGCCGGCGGTGCCGATCGCCATCGCGTCACGCGCGCTCAGGGATTGCGGCAAGCGCACCAGCCAGTCGCCTTTGACGCGGGCTTTCTCCGCATAGGCGCCGAGATGGGTTTCGCCCATGCCCCAGCCGTTGCACACCACCTTGTCGCCGGCCTTCCAGTCGGGATGGGTGGATTCCAGGACAGTGCCGGCGAAATCGATGCCGGCGATCATCGGGAAGCGGCGCACCACAGGCGCCTTGCCGGTGACGGCGAGACCGTCCTTGTAGTTCAGGGTCGACCATTCGACCGCCACGGTGACATCGCCATCCATCAGCTCGGCTTCGTCGAACTGGGTCAGCGCTGCCGTCGTGCCTTTCTCGGCCTTGTCGATCCTGATTGCCTTGAACGTCGCCATTCCACTCCCCTTGAATTGTGGTTGTCAGTGCCGACGTGAGTTAGAGAACCAGATGGCCGCCTGTAAAGGTCACGGTGCGCCGCAGCGATGCAATTGCGTGACCCTGCTGTGACGATTTAGCTCTTTCGGCCTCTGGCGGAACCCGACTGCGCGTGTTATATTAGATTTGCTCTTAATGAGGATAAGTCGTTTCCTCATGAGTTCCAGAAGCGGGGCCCGCTGGCGCGGGAAGCTCGAGGAAGCGGTTCAAAGCGCAGCGGATGGAAGGATGCCGGCCCTTCGTGGCCGGATTTCTCAAGCCCGGAATATGCTCAAATTGAGTATATATTGGGTCACGTACCAGGGGAGGCGTCGATGCCGCTTGCTGAACTCTATGGCCCCGAGAATTTTGGCCTGCCGCCGCACGCGCGCCAGGGGGCACTGATTCGCGCACCGCTGAGCGTCGCGGAGAAGGCGCGCGCGCTGCCGATGCCGTCGCTCGATTGGACACCGGACGTCGAAGCTGCGACCGCGCATCTGTATGCGAAGGTGCAGAACGTCATCCCGCCGGTCGAATGGCCGTTCATGGCGCCCTACATCAAGGCGATCAACGAGCTGAAGCGCGAGCGCGACGCCGTGATCCTGGCGCACAACTACCAGACGCCGGAAATCTTCCACTGCGTCGCCGACATCGTCGGCGACTCGCTGCAGCTCGCGATCGAAGCCACCAAGGTGAAGGCTTCGACCATCGTGCAGTGCGGCGTGCACTTCATGGCCGAGACCTCGAAGATCCTGAACCCGGAGAAGCGCGTGCTGATCCCGGATTCTCGCGCCGGCTGCTCGCTCGCCTCGTCGATCACCGGCGCGGACGTCCGTCTGCTGCGCGAAAAATTCCCCGGCGTGCCCGTCGTGGCTTACGTCAACACGTCCGCGGACGTGAAGGCCGAGGTCGACATCTGCTGCACTTCGTCCAACGCCGTGCGGGTGGTGGAAAGCCTCGGCGTCGACCGCGTGATCATGGTGCCGGATCAGTATCTGGCGAAGTACGTCGCCTCCCAGACCAAGGTGAAGATCATTGCCTGGAAGGGCGCCTGCGAAGTGCACGAGCGCTTCACCGGCGACGAGCTGCGCGTCTATCGCGAGGCCGATCCGAGCGTGAAGATCATCGCGCATCCGGAATGCCCGCCGGACGTGCTGGCCGAAGCCGACTTCACCGGCTCGACCGCGCACATGATCGACTGGGTCAGAACCAAGCACCCCAAGCGCGTGGTGATGATCACCGAGTGCTCGATGGCCGACAACGTCCAGGCCGAGCTGCGCGACGTCGAAATGGTGCGGCCGTGCAATCTGTGCCCGCACATGAAGCGGATCACGCTGGCGAAGATCCTCGACAGCCTGGTGTACCTGCGTGAGGAAGTGACGGTCGATCCCGCCATCATCGCGCCGGCTCGGCGCTCGGTTGAGCGGATGATCAACCTGAACAACTGAGCCTGTAGGCTCGCGACGAATGGCGGCGTCCGTGCCGCCATCGCTGTGCATCGAAGGCGTTCGCGGACAGTCGCGTGAGAGTTGGATCGCCGCATGAGCAGCACGCCCGAGTTCGCACATCTTGGCGTCCATGGTGACGTCGTCATCGTCGGCGGCGGTCTCGCCGGCCTGTTCTGTGCGCTGAAGCTGGCGCCGCGTCCGGTGACGGTGATCAGCGCCGCGCCACTCGGCGAAGGCGCCTCCACCGCCTGGGCGCAGGGCGGCATCGCCGCCGCGGTCGGCGAAGGCGACAGCGCCGAATCGCACGCGGCCGACACCATCGCGGTCGGCGCAGGTTTGGTCGACGAGGCGGTGGCGCATCGCCTCGCCGGCGAAGCGGCCGCACGCATCCACGATCTGCTCAGCTACGGGGTGCCGTTCGACCGCGACCTTGAAGGCCGTCTGGCGGTGGCGCGCGAAGCGGCGCATTCGGCGCGGCGCATTGTTCACGTCCGCGGCGACATGGCCGGACAGGCAATCATCAGCGCACTCACCGAGACGGTGCGCGCCACGCCGTCGATCAAAGTGATCGAAGGCTGGTTTGCGGACGGGCTGATGATGCACGACGATGCGGTCGCCGGATTGCGGCTGCGCAAGGTCGGCCAAGCCGCCGGCACGCCGATGCACATCCCGGCACGCGCCGTGGTGCTGGCCACCGGCGGCATCGGACATCTCTATGCCGTGACCACCAATCCGATCGAAGCCCGCGGCGTCGGGCTGGCAATCGCGGCGCGTGCCGGCGCGCGAGTTGCCGATCCGGAATTCGTACAATTCCATCCGACCGCCATCATGGTCGGCCGCGATCCCGCCCCGCTCGCCACCGAGGCGCTGCGCGGCGAAGGCGCGATCCTGATCAACGGCCAGGGCGAGCGCTTCATGCTGGCCGCGCATCCGCTCGCCGAACTGGCGCCGCGCGACATTGTCGCCCGCGGCGTGTTCGCAGAAGTGGCTTCCGGGCGGGGCGCTTATCTCGATGCCACCAAGGCGCTCGGCGCGCATTTCGCCGAACATTTCCCGACCGTGTACGAGAGCTGCATCTCGGCCGGCATCGATCCGGCCACACAGCCGATTCCGATCGCGCCGGCAGCCCACTACCACATGGGCGGCATCGCGGTGGACATGAACGGCCGCAGCTCGCTGCGTGGGCTGTGGGCCGCAGGCGAGGTCTCCTGCACCGGCGCACACGGCGCCAACCGGCTCGCCTCGAACTCGCTGCTGGAAGCGGTGGTGTATGCGGCGCGGATCGCCGAGGACATCGCCGGCACCGAGCTCTCCGCCACCAAATCGCGCCTCGAGACGCACGAACCGGCCACCACGCCGATCGATCCGGCGCAGGAGCTGCTGCTGCGGCAGACCATGGCCGGCAAGGTCGGGGTGATCCGCGACCGCGACGGGCTGGCCGAAGCGGTACGGACCTTCGCGGCGCTGGAGGCCGAAACGACCTCGACGACGCTCGCCAACATGGCGACCACCGCTCTATTGGTCGCCACTGCGGCGCTGGCGCGCACCGAAAGCCGCGGCGCGCACTATCGCGCCGATTATCCGGCCGAGAACCCGGCACAGGCGACGCGCACGACCACCTCGCTCGCCGAGGCGCGCGAACGTGCCGCGGCGCTCGGAGGCGGTGCCGCGCCCTCGCCTCGCCTCTCTGCGCAATCCGCGCTCGCCTGATCAGGACCACCTTTCATGTTGCCGTCTGCGCTGCTGCATCCCGATGCATTCCTGTCGCCATTGGCGATCACCGACGCGGTGCGCCGCGCGCTCGATGAGGATCTCGGCCGCGCCGGCGACGTGACCTCGATTGCGACGATTCCGGAAGCGACCCAGGCCCACGCGATTCTGGTCGCGCGCCAGGCCGGCGTGATCGCCGGGTTGCCGCTGGCGATCGAAACCTTCCGGCAACTCTCGGCCGAAGTCGCCATCACCGCGCATGCGCGCGACGGCGACACGGTGGCGGCAGGTATTCAGGTGCTGACGATCTCCGGCCCGGCTCGCGCCGTGCTGACCGGCGAGCGCACCGCGCTGAATTTCGTCGGCCGACTGTCGGGCATCGCGACGCTCACCGCCGATTACGTCCGCCACACCGCTGGTAGCAAGATGCGGATCTGCTGCACCCGCAAGACCACACCCGGATTGCGGGCGCTGGAGAAATACGCGGTGCGTTGCGGCGGCGGCTTCAACCACCGCTTCGGCCTCGACGACGCCATCCTGATCAAGGACAACCACATCGCGGTGGCCGGCGGCATCCGCCCCGTGCTGGAAGCGGCGCGGGCCAAGATCGGCCATCTGGTCAAGATCGAGATCGAGGTCGACACCCTCGATCAGCTCCGCGAGGTGCTGGATACCGGCCTCGCCGACGTCGTGCTGCTCGACAACATGAATCTCGACACCTTGAAGCAGGCGGTGGCGATGAGCGCCGGCCGCGTCGTGCTCGAAGCCTCCGGCGGGGTGACGCGCGAGTCGATCAGCAGCATCGCCGCCACCGGCGTCGACTACGCTTCTTCCGGTGCGCTGACGCACTCGGCACCGAACTTCGACGTGGCGCTGGACATCGACGCGTAGCAGCCTCAGCGCGACCAGCGTTCGGAATTTTCTGCCGCGCACGGCGGGAATTGCCGGCTGGTCGCGCTGCCTCGATCAAAAAGGCTCGCACTTTCAACGCTCCTCGGCGGCCCGGAACTTGCCTCGTATCTTTTGAGGCGTTGACCGGAAGACCGCGAGGACAGGTGATGATCACAACGGGAGTCAGCCAGAATTCGGCCTATGCGCGCCCCTCGGCAGTCACCGGCTCGACGCGTAGCACGACGGCATCCGACAACGCGGCGACGACGACATCCAGCAGCGATGCAGGCGGATTCAGGATCGACGTCTCGCAGGTCAAACGTTTGACCGGAGGAACACCGATCTCGGCGTTGGATGTTCCGGAGCTGCGCGACATGCTGGCAACGGCCTGGCTGACAATGCAGCGCGCAAACGAGCCCCCGGCGGGCCCGGCGGACAATGCACCCGAGAATACCTACGCCCAGATCAAGGTCGACGGAAAGGTGGTCGCAACCGTTTACAACAGCGGCGTCTCGGAAATGTCCAACCGTGCCGCGGGCGCAGTCGGCGACCTGCAGGACCCACCCGGATTGCTCGGTCCGAATCTCGCGCAGTGGCGGGCGGAGAACTACGCTAGGCGGCTCGGCGGCACGGTCGAGAAAGCCTCCACGGCGATTACGCAGGCGCAATGGAAGCCGCGCGAGAGTACGTCCTCGACCTACAGCCGGGAGCAACTCGACGCCGCGTTCGCCGCGATGGTTGAGGCGGGCCAGCGCACCTCGGCGCAGGGCGCGGCATCCTATCACTCATCGCCGTCGTCGTCGGAACGCCAGACCGACCTCAGCGCCTGACCACAAGCCGCGCCGATCAAGTGACAACAGCCGCCGGCCGGACCGTCCGGCCTGGCGGACGCCGGTACCGCGCCGATCAATTGCCCTTGGCTTGAATCTCGGCCGAACTCTTGGCGGCTTCGGCGAGCCGGGCGGAGATCGAGGCGGTTTCGGCCGCGCTGCCCCAGCTCGGGGCATCGCTGCCGTCGCCCCAGGCGCGCGGACGATAGAAGGTGTGTACGCCGAATTTGTACATCTTCTTCATCTCGTGGACCCACGACGGCCGCACCCAGTACGCGTGGTAATGGGTCGACTTGCCGACCTCGGGCAGCCACAGCTTACCGTCGAGCATCGCGCGGGCGATCTTGCGGGCGCGATCCCACATCTCCGGTTCGCGGACCACGTCGGCGACGTTGTCGCAGGCGAAGGTGAACTGGCAGGCGTAGCGGCGGTTCTTGTTCTGGTACACGACGCCGCAGACGTTGGTGGGGTAGAATCCGGAGAACGCGCGGTTCAGCACCACCTGCGCCACCGCGATCTGGCCGCGCACCTTTTCCCCGCGGGATTCGAAATACACCGCTTCCGCCAAACACTTTTCATGCTTGGCCCACAGCTTCGAACCGGCGACGAGGCCGAGGCGTTCGGCCGGCGTTTTGACGTGGTGGTCGGTGTTGACCTGCCCCTTGCCGGCCACCGTCTCGCCGGCCGCGTTCGGATCGCCGAGGGCGGCCTGCGGCGACTTCATGTCCGGATCGGCGGCATTCGGCGACACGATGATCGGCTCTTGGCCGGGCTGCCACTGTTCCAGCGTCTCCTCCATGCCACCGAGCGAGCCGGTGCCGAAGAACAGGCTGGCAGTCTTGAGCGCGAACGGATCGCGCGGTGTCGCGGTGGCGGCAGGCGCAGCCCCTTGGTGCTGCGCATCCAGCGGTAGCGATCCGTCGTATTGCGGCAATGGTTCCGACTGCAGCGCTTCGGCGAGCTCGGGATCGAGCGCAGGTGCTGCGTCGGCGGCGGAGACAGCGATGTTCGGTTCAGTATCGGAGGGCTGCTCGCTGGTCTTGGTGCCGGTCACGTTCGGCGCCTGCGATCCTGCATCGTCCGTCTCCGGCGCGACTTCCAGATGCGGCGTCTGTTCCGGTTTGGCGAGCGCCAGACGGTCCCCCTTCAGGGTGCGGTCGACCTTCGGATAGTCAGAGGCCTGATAGCGCGAGGGCGGCTCCAGCAGCGGGTTGCGGGTCGTGGCCAGGCCGCCGCTGCGGCCCTCGATGCTGACGAGACGCGACGCGCCGAGCTGCGGCGCCCAAGTGCCGATCGGCCGGCCGAACGAGAACGTCGCGACCTGCACGGAACCGAGCGACGAAGCGAACATCCGCTTCTGCCAGCGTTCGGTGACGCCGGTCTGCCGAACCAGCAGCGACGCGATATCCTGGTGGCCGATTTCATTGGGCAGCGCCGCGAAGACACAGACCCCGAGGCCGAAGGACGCAATCCGTGCGCCCTTCGACCGGTTACGCATGACTGACATCGATACGCTCACGCAACGCTTACTCGCGATCAAGTCCGACGGTTTCGGACAAGTTGATCGTTTGCGTTGTTATCCGATTAAAGTTGCCCGTGCGTTAATGACCGATGCACGCGTGCAACACGCAACGGCAAGCTGTTAGTTGGCGGAACTACGCGACCGCATGGTGAATCGCGGCTTCACGACGGTGGTAAAGATAGAGCTACAAAACGTCGTTAACGAAACGTTGCGCACGGACCGGCGAATGGATCGCATGACGGCCCGAAAGAAAAATGGCCGGGACGATGCCCGGCCACTTCAAGTCCGTTCAATTGGCGAAGCGCCGCTTACGCCTGGCTGGCGACCGCTTTGCCGAGCGCGGCCTGCGCGGCGGCAAGGCGCGCGATCGGCACGCGGTACGGCGAGCACGACACGTAGTTGAGGCCGATCTCGTGGCAGAACGCCACCGACGCCGGATCGCCGCCGTGTTCGCCGCAGATGCCGACCTTGAGGTTGGCGCGAGTCTTACGGCCGCGCTCGACGCCGATCCGAACCAGTTCGCCGACGCCGTCGCGGTCGACCGAGACGAACGGATCGACCGTGAAGATGCCCTTCTCGATGTAGGTGCCGAGGAAGCTGGCGGCGTCGTCGCGGCTGATGCCGAAGGTGGTCTGGGTCAGATCGTTGGTGCCGAACGAGAAGAACTCGGCGCTCTCGGCGACATCGCCGGCCATCAGGCAGGCGCGCGGCAGTTCGATCATGGTGCCGACCTGGTACTTCAGGTCGCTGCCGGTATCGCGGTTCACCGCATGCGCGGTGGCGTCGATCCGGGCCTTGACCAGCTCGAACTCGGTGCGGGTCGCAATCAGCGGCACCATCACCTCAAGGCCGACCTGCTCGCCGGTGCGCTTCTCGGCCTCGACGGCGGCCTCGAAGATCGCGCGGGCCTGCATCTCGGCGATCTCCGGATAGGCGATCGCCAGACGGCAGCCGCGGAAGCCGAGCATCGGGTTGAACTCGGCGAGCTCGCGGGCGCGATCGGCGAGCCGGCGCGGATCGGCGTTCATCGCCCGCGCCACTTCCTCGATCTCGGCGTGGCTGTGCGGCAGGAACTCGTGGAGCGGCGGATCGAGCAGGCGCACCGTCACCGGCAGGCCCTTCATGATCTCGAACAGCTCGACGAAATCGGCGCGCTGCATCGGCAAAAGCTTGGCGAGCGCGGCGCGGCGCGACTGCTCGTCTTCGGCGAGGATCATCTCGCGCACGGTGCGGATGCGGGTCTCTTCGAAGAACATGTGCTCGGTGCGGCACAGGCCGATGCCCTCTGCGCCGAACTTGATCGACGTGCGGGCGTCGGCCGGGGTGTCGGCGTTGACGCGCACTTTCAGCTTACGGACTTCGTCGGCCCAGCTCATCAGCGTGTTGAAGTCGCCCGACAGCTCCGGCTCGATCATCGGCATCTTGCCGGCCAGCACCTGACCGTTGCCGCCGTCGATGGTGATGATATCGCCGGCCTTGAAGGTGCGCGAACCGATCATCATCGTGCCGCGGCCGTAATCGACGCGGATCGTGCCGCAACCGGAGACGCAGGGCTTGCCCATACCGCGCGCCACCACGGCGGCGTGCGAGGTCATGCCGCCGCGGGTGGTGAGGATGCCTTCCGAAGCGTGCATGCCGTGGATGTCTTCAGGGCTGGTCTCGATCCGGACCAGAATCACCTTGCGGCCGTCGGCGTGCAGCTTGGCGGCTTCGTCCGACGAGAACACGATCTCGCCCGAGGCGGCGCCGGGCGAGGCCGGCAGGCCGGTGGCGATGACGTCGCGCTTGGCGTTGGGGTCGATGGTCGGATGCAGGAGCTGATCGAGCGAACCCGGCTCGATCCGAGTGACGGCGTCCTTGCGATTGATCAGGCCTTCATTGGCGAGCTCGACCGCGATTCGCAGCGCCGCCTTGGCGGTGCGCTTGCCGCCGCGGGTCTGCAGCATCCAGAGCTTGCCCTGCTCGATCGTGAACTCCATGTCCTGCATGTCGCGGTAGTGCTTCTCAAGCAGGGTGTAGATCCGCGTCAGCTCCTTGAAGGCCTCCGGCATCGCCATTTCCATCGACGGCTTGTCGGAGCCGGACTCGATGCGGGCATGCTCGGTGATGTCCTGCGGGGTGCGGATGCCGGCGACGACGTCCTCGCCTTGCGCATTGATCAGGAACTCGCCGTACAGCCGGCTTTCGCCGGTCGACGGGTTGCGGGTGAAGGCGACGCCGGTCGCCGACGTTTCACCCATATTGCCGAACACCATCGCCTGAACGTTGACGGCGGTGCCCCACGACTCGGGAATGTCGTGCAGGCGGCGGTAGGTCATCGCGCGGGCGTTCATCCACGACGAGAACACCGCGCCGATTGCGCCCCAGAGCTGGGCGTGCGGGTCCTGCGGGAAGTCCTCGCCGGTCTCGCGCGCCACCGCGTCCTTGTACTGGCCGACCAGGTCGACCCAGTCGTCGGCATCGAGATCGGTGTCGAGGGTGAAGCCCTTGGCGTCCTTATAGGCGTCGAGGATTTCCTCGAAGTGATGATGCTCGAAACCGAGCACCACGTCGGAATACATCGTGATGAAGCGGCGATAGCTGTCGTAGGCGAAGCGCCGATCGCCGGACTTCTCCGCCAGCGCCTCGACGGTTTCGTCGTTGAGGCCGAGGTTGAGCACGGTGTCCATCATGCCCGGCATCGAGGCGCGGGCGCCGGAGCGGACAGACACCAGCAGCGGGTTCTTGGCGTCGCCGAACTTCTTATTGGTGAGCTTGCCGACGTGCTCGAGCGCGCGCTCGACCTGCGACTGCAGCTCCTTCGGATAGGTTTTGCCGTTGGCGTAGAAGTAGGTGCAGACCGACGTCGGGATGGTGAAGCCCGGAGGCACCGGCAGGCCGAGATTGGCCATCTCGGCGAGGTTGGCGCCCTTGCCGCCGAGCAGGTCGCGCATGTTGGCGCGGCCTTCGGCCTTGCCGTCACCGAACGTGTAGACCCACTTTCCGGCCTTCGGCGCGGCGACTGCTTTCGCCGCGGCCTTTTTGGCGGGCTTGGCAACGGCCTTCGCGGCCGGCTTGGTCGCGGGCTTGGCGGCGGCCTTGGTCACCGTGGCTTTGGTTGCGGTCTTCGTCGCGGTCTTGGCGGCCGGCTTGGTCACGGCTTTCGACTTCGCGGGGGCCTTTGCGGCGGGTTTGGCCGCCGGCTTGCTAACCGCCTTCTTGGCCGGCTTCGGCGGGCTCTTCGCCACTGCCTTGCGTGCACTCGACGCGGCAGCGCCCTTTCCACGCGCAGTCCCGGAAGACTTGGATTTCGGGGCGGTCTTCTTCTTCGAAGCGGCTTTAGCCATGGCTCTCAACGGTCCGCGAAAGAGGAACAGAAAACGGGCGCTTTAGACCACGTTTTGGCAGTCGCAAGCAAGGCGGCGGAACCCGAGACGACTAAAGATGCAAGAAACGCAACGCTCCGAGCCCGATCAATCCAACACAGATCAGATAGATCGCGACGATGAAGTTCAGCAGCCGCGGCATCACCAGAATCAGGATACCGGCGATCAGCGCAACAATGGCTGGAATGTGGGCAGTGGTGATTGTCATGGCAGACGGTCTCCGGCGGAGGGAAGCGATCACGATCGAATCGCATGCGAATTGGTAGCGGACGCCAGCGAGGAACGATACCGGCGGCTGTTGACGCCGACGCACGGTCCCCGGTTCCCTGCACCGCAAAAATCACCGCGGATGCGACATCGCTGCAAGGAACATCGCCGGGAGCCCCGCATTGCCTTCACAACACATACGCTGCGCTCGCTGTCCCGAACGCTGCAATCCGATCGTTCAGGTGGATGCACAAGTCGCTTGAACGTGGGTCCGGACGCAACCGATGCGGCTGGATCGGAGAGCCCCGTCCCGTTCCCCCGCCGGGCGGGGCTCTTCCATGTCCGGCGCGGCAGATCGAGATCGCTTCTCCCACCTCCCGCTGGCTGCTAGAGTTCCGTGCCGGCACGGTTCGCGTGCCGGCGTCGCGGCCCTCCCCCGCGCCATACTCGTTCCGCGTAGGGACGGCCCCTTGCCGATGCCGATGATCGCAACGCCCTCCGTGCACAGTCTGGCGCTGTTGCTGCTGCTGAGTTTCTTTCTCGGCTTCGCGTTCGAGGAGTTCTTCGAGCAGCGCAAATCCGCGCGCCCGGGTGGCGTGCGAACCTTCCCGCTGCTGTCGCTCGGCGGCGGCGTGCTGTACTGGCTCGATCCCACCCATCTGGTCGGCTTCACCGGCGGATTGCTGGTGCTCGGGGTCTGGCTGTCGATCTTCTACACGGTGCATTTGCGCGAACGTGACGATCAGGGCGAACGCAACGCCGGGCTGGTGGTGCTGCTGCTCAACGTCCACGCCTATCTGCTCGGTGCCATCGCGCTGGCGCTGCCGCATTGGGTCGCGGTGGGCGTGACGGTGACGGCCGTGATGCTGCTGACAGGGCGCGACTGGCTGCACCGGCTGGTGCACAAGGTCGACACCCGCGAGATCACCACCGCGGCACAGTTCCTGATCCTCAGCGGAGTGGTGCTACCGCTGCTGCCGGCGGAGCCGGTGACGACACTCACCAGCATCACGCCGCGCCAGGTGTGGCTGGCGCTGACGCTGGTGTCGGCGCTGTCCTATGCGAGCTACCTGGCGCAGCGCTATTGGCAACGCGCCGCGCAAGGGCTGTGGATGGCCGGCCTCGGCGGGCTGTATTCCTCGACCGCTACCACCGTGGTGCTGGCGCGGCAGGCTGCCATTAGCGAAACGTTCCGGCGTCAGGCGACGGCCGGGATTACGCTCGCGACCGGCATCATGTATCTGCGCATCCTGGTGGTGATCGCGGTGTTCAACATGACACTGGCGCGCGCCCTTGCGGCACCGATGCTCGGGCTCGCCGCGGTCGCCCTGACGATTGCAGCGCTGCAATATCTGATCATCAAGGCGCCGGGCGGCGAAGCCACCCAGCCGTCGGAGCGCGGCAACCCGCTGGAACTCGGCGCAGCCGCGGTGTTCGCGGTGCTGTTCGTGGCGATCTCGCTGGCCTCGACCTGGGTGAAAACCGAATTCGGCACGCAGGGCATTTACTGGCTGGCCGCGATCGTCGGCTTCTCCGACATCGACCCCTTCGTACTCAACTTGGCGCAGGGCGGCACCGCCGGCATCGGCGAACATGCGGTGGCAATCGCGGTGCTGATCGCGGCCTCCTCCAACAACGTCCTGAAGGCCGCCTATGCGGTCGCGTTCGGAGGCCGGCGGACCTGGCCGAGTGCAGTGGTGCTGGTGGGACTGGCGATCGGCGGTGTCGCGCTGGCGGCGTGGCTCGCGCGGATCGCAGCGTGAGCGGCGGCGAGCCTACCCGCGCTTCAGCATCGACAGCAGCGAGTTGGTGGCTTTGTAGCTCTGCACCGCGTTGTCGCGGAATGCCGGCGTCCAGTTGGTCGCGGTCCGCTCCTCGGCGCTCATGCCCGCATAGGTGTTGAGCAGGCCGAGGCTGAAATCCGCCGGATTGCCGGAGGTCTGGCTCTGCTTCAGCGCCGCCAGAATGCTGGCGCGATTGCGGCCGTCGAGCTCGCGCTTGGCGGCGAACACCTCTTCCTTGGAGAACAGGTCGTCCTTGTTGAGCGAGATCGCCGACAGCGCGCGGTTGTCGAGCGCCGAGAGATCCGCCTGCTGGCCGGTCTTGCGCGCCGGATCGTACACCAGCAGCTTGCCAGCGGCGGTGGCCTGCTTGGCCTGATCGTCGAGCGCGGCCCGGGCCTGCTTGGCGACGCTGCCGAAATCCTTGGCCGTGGTGGTGCTGCCGGACGGATAGCGCGCCAGATAGGCGGCGACCGGATCGTTGCTGATGCCGGAGGGAATCTTCGACGGATCGCTCTGCGTCGCCGCCAGCCCCTTGGTGATCGCGGCGCGCTCGGTCTGCCAGGTCGCGGTCGCCTTCTCTTCGCTGGAGGCGCTGTCGAGATAGCTCGCCGCCGCCTTGTAGACGGTGCTGAAGTCGCCGATCAGATTGGCGGTCTGCGTCGCCGGCGACAGCGCGTCGTTGAACTGCGCGATACGCGTGGCCGCTGCCAGCGTCTGCTCGGCGTCGGTGAACCCGCCGCCGGCATTGGAGGCGATCGCGAACAGCGCCCGGCGGTCCAGCCCCGACAGATCGATGGTCGGCTTGCCGCTGGCATCGTAAGGCGCCGCGACGCCCGACGCCTTGTACAGCTTGTCGATCGCGGCGCGGCTATCGCTGATCACCGCGGAGAAGTCCTTGGACGAGCCGCCGGCGAGCTGCGCCCGCGCCGCCGCCGACAGCGTCAATTGCGTCGCCGCATTGTTGCTGGCGTTTGGCAGCACGTCGTCGCCGCTGCCGTTCAGGATCGTGGCCAGCGAGGTCTGCACGCCGGCGGTCCGCGCATAGGCGGCGCCGTACTGCGCGTAATTGTTCAGCCCGTTGGTGATGCTGGTCATGGCGTAGCGCCCCGCTGCCGAGGAGGACGGTTAAGGAACCGTTACCGACCGCCAACCTGTCAGGACATGGTTAACGACCGGTTAATTGTTTCGTAATGTTGCTGATCGGTGCAGGTTTTGAGGGGTACGGGGGTCTTCCTCGAGGACACGCCCTCCCCCTTCCGTCATTCCGGGGCACGAGCGAAGCTGGTGAGCCCGGAATCCATACTCGCTGAACTCACCGGGAGGCACAGCCGTCGACACGCCCTGCTCCACCACCAACATCGGTGGTTATGGATTCCGGGCTCGCCGCTACGCGGCGCCCCGGAATGACTCGTGGTGAGGGCGGAGCAGACGCCGGACACCTTCGCCACAAGCACCGTCATTCCGGGATGCGTGCGACAGCACGCAGACCCGGAATCTCGAAGTTATTGCAGAGGGTGACGCAGCGAGGCGCGTGGCGCGTGGCGTGTGCCGAGCACGACCACATCGAGATTCCGGGTTCGCTCGCTGACGCGAGCGCCCCGGAATGACTCGTGGCGGCCACGGCAAGGAGGCAGCCCCACACCCGGCGTCATGCGCGGGCTCGACCCGCGCATCCATCACGCGCGTAGCGCGTCTGCGAAGACTCTTCACAAAGAAGGATGGATTGCCGGGTCGAGCCCTACGACATTCACACATCTGCTTTGTCTGTTGCGGGCGGCAGCTTTCTCTGACTCGATATCGGTCGCGGACGAGGAGGAGCAGATGGATGTTGGTTTGGGACGGTTCGGTGACCGGCGCCTGGAAAA
>NZ_QUMK01000002.1 GCF_010907035.1 Rhodopseudomonas sp. BR0M22 | reverse complement strand
CGGCTTGAAGCTGCCCTGCGCCGTCCGCCGAACGCTCCGGGCGAGCCGGCATTGCCGGTCGCGCCCGAGCCTCCGGCCCGGCCGACCCAGCCTGCGCCACGCAGCGCCGAACCCGCCGCGGACGAGCCGGCCGCAGCGGCCAGCGGTCCAGCGCCCGGCAAAACCGGCTTCGAGAGTCTCGAAGACGAGATGGCCGCACTGCTCGGCCGCCCGAAGTCGCCTACGTGAACGCCTCGTTCGGCCCGCGTAGAGTTCTCGTCAGTCTTTCGGTCCTGATCGTCGCGGTGCTCGCGATGATCGCGCCTGCGCAGGCGCAAGACATCAGTATCAATCTCGGCGGCAACAGCCCCGGCGTCACCGAGCGCGCGATCCAGTTGATCGCGCTGCTGACAGTGCTGTCGATCGCGCCGTCGATTCTGATCATGATGACGTCGTTCACTCGGATAGTCGTGGTGCTGTCGCTGCTGCGCACCGCGCTCGGCACCGCCACCGCGCCGCCGAACTCCGTGATCATCGCCCTGGCGCTGTTCCTCACCGCCTTCGTGATGGGTCCGACGCTGCAGAAATCCTACGACGACGGCATCAAGCCGCTGATCGCCAACGAGATCGGCGTCGACGATGCGCTGGTGCGGGCGTCCGGACCGCTGCGGATCTTCATGCAGAAGAACGTCCGCGAAAAGGATCTGAAGCTGTTCCTCGACCTGTCGGGCGAGCCGCCGCCGGCGACGCCGGAAGATCTGTCGCTGCGCATCCTGATGCCGGCATTCCTGATCTCCGAGCTGAAACGCGCCTTCGAGATCGGCTTTCTGCTGTTCCTGCCGTTCCTGATCATCGACCTCGTCGTCGCCTCGATCCTGATGTCGATGGGCATGATGATGCTGCCGCCTGTGGTGGTGTCACTGCCGTTCAAACTGATCTTCTTCGTGCTGGTCGACGGCTGGTCGCTGGTCGCCGGGAGCCTGGTGCAGAGCTACACCGGCGGCGGGTAGTTCGCCCACATCGAAGCTGCGCATGCCCGCTCTCCACGGGTCAAGGCGCCGATAGTTCGCGTCCAGCGCGTTGCCTCTACCGCGTCGTCTGGATGACGCGGATCTTCGGTGGGACCCGAGGCAGCGATCCGGTCGAGGTCATGTCGGCGCCGGGCGGAGTGGCGCGGGCAGATGCGTCGGGGAAGCGTTGCTTCATCTCGCGCAGGAAGCCATCCAACGTGTCGACGCTGGCCGCCATCTTGGCGATCGCTGCGAAAGCGGCGCTGTTGCCGGCCGTCGGCTTGCTGGCGATATCGAACGCAGCGCGATCGGCCGGATCTGTCATCAGCGGCGAGAACTTCTCGCGGAAGCGATCCAGCCCGAGCGAATCCTCGGCCAGCGCGTAGCCGACCACCGCGCGAATGACGTCGCTCTTCTCCGCCGGCGACAACGGGGTGAAGTCCTTCCAGCGGTCGGCGAGATACAACTCGATCTGCTCGGAGGATTCGCGCCAGCGCCGCGCCGCCCAATAGATGTCGGAGCGCAGCCGGATCGCCTCACGTCCGCCGATGTTGCTGATGATGTCGAGCGCCAGATCGTGCCGGCCGATGTCGCTCTGCGCCCTAGCCTCGATCAGCAGCCGCTGCTGGCGCAGCTCGCCGGCCAGATCGGCGATCCGCGACGAATGCAGCGCCGCGATCGCGCGGTCCGGCTTGCGGTTCATCAGATAGATCATCGCCAGTTTGGCGGCGACCTGGGCGCGCGCCGCGCCTTCGAGCCGTTTGTCGACCTGGTACTGCAACAGTTCGCTGGCCTGATCGAGCAGATCGACCGCAACCAGCCTGTCCGCGAGCCGGCGGATCATCTCGTCGCCGCGGCGCCCGATCGGTGTCAGTTCGCGATACTCGTAAAACATCGCCAGCGCCTCGATCGGCGGCAGGCTGTCTCCCTTGGTGCCGAGGAAGATGTCCGAGAACAATGCGCGGGAATCGTCCTGGGCCTTGCGGGCGGCCTCCGAATTCGGCGCGAGCTGGGTCGCGACCCGCGCCGCTTGCAGCGAGTCCTGATAGCGTCCGACGTCGGCGTACATCTTCGACAGCAATTGCTGGGTATTCACTTCGAGCAGATCGCCGCGCCAATTGACCGACAAACGCTCCAGCTCGGGCAACGCCTCGGCCGCTGTGATTTCGTCGCGTTTCATGCGCAGCAGGATGTCGCGGAATCGCGCTTCGGCGGCAGCCTGCCGATCGGTCGAGGCCATCGCGTCCTTGTACTTCTTCAGCGCGTCCGGTTCGCGGCCGAGCGCTTCGTCGAGCCAGCCGCGCATGAACGCGACCTGCGGTTTGATCTCAGGCGACACGCCGACCAGATCGAAATCGCTGCTCAGCTTGGCGGCCCCGGCGTAGTCCCGCACCTCGAGCGATGCGCGCATCGCAGCGGCGAGCACCGCGCGCTGGATGTCGAGCGGCAGCGCGGTGACGGCGAACTGCACGCTCTTCAGCTTCTCGCGCGCTTCCGGCCACTTGCCCTGCCGCGCCAGCGCCACGCCCTTCCACATCTGCGCGTCGTAGGTCGAGGCGATCGCCGGATTGGCGACGTCCTTCAGCGTCTGATCGGGTCGCCACATCAGCGCGCTGGCGGCGGCATGCCCCATCATCGCCGCGGGGTCCTCTTGCCCGGGCTTGCTGGCCGACAGCGCCAGGTCGAGTACGCCCTTGGCCTCCTGATACAGTCCGCGCGCCATGTAGAACCGCGCCAGATCGAGCCGGGCCGGCAGCTTGTCGTCACCGCCGGCGACAGAGGACGCTTTCAGGCGGGCATCGAGTGCTTCGTTGAAGCTGCCGGTCTGATCCTTCTCCCACTGCCGGACGTCGAAGAACGGCCGCTCGGCGCTCGCATCGCCGTTGCTCTCCGGCGCCGACGACAGAGTCAGCCCGCCGGGCCGCGTCAGCACCACCGCATCGGCGGTGGTCTCGACACGGACATCGTCGGACTTCAGATCGATCACCACGCCGTGGATCGATTCCAGCAGGCTGAACTCGACGAAATTCTGCCGCTTGATGAAGCCTCGCGGCGGCGGCAGCGCCGTCACTACTGTGAGCGTATCGCCGGCGTCGGGATCGACGAGATGCTGCACCTGGCCGAGCGCCGGCAGCGCCACCGAAACGCTGGCGCGTCCCGGATCGGAGATATTGCGGACCGCAGTGAGCGGTCGCGACGCGGAGCGGCCGGCGTCGGCGAGCGTCACCGACCAGCTTCGGCCGGAGCCGTCCTCTTCGCCGAGCGTCGCGATCTGCGGCCGGTTGAGCCGGATGCGGATCGCCTGGCCATTGGCCAGCGTCACCCTGCTGGCATCGGCGACCACGGCGCTGCCTTCGCGCCGGATCGCCGACAGATCGAACGGGGCGGTGTTGTCGAGCACCAGCCACAGGATGTCGCCGCGGCGGAACAGTGCCACCGGCGTCGGCGCAGCGAAGGCAAAATTCAGATGCAGGCCATCGGTGCGCATCTGCACGTCCACCGGACGGGCGATGGTCGACGCAACGGGTTTGAGCGCCACCGCCGGTTCGGCGGCGACGGGCGGAACCGCGGCAGGAGCGGTCTGCGGCGGAGCGATGCTCGGCGCCGCGGGTGCGGACGTCGCGTCGACCTGGCTGTCCTTGGCCGGCGGCCCGGCCGGCGACGGCGTTGCCGCGGGGCCTGCCGCTGACGGCGACGGCGCGGCAACGGACGGAGCCGGCGCAGGCTGGGGGCCGGCAGGACTCGCCGGCTTCATCGTCTTGGCTTCCGCAATGACCGGCGCCGGATGAGCGTCCGCTTGATGCCCCGCGTCCTTGCTGTCCGACTTGCGGCCACTTTCCGGCTGGGCGTCCTGCTTCAAGATCTCGGCCTGCAGCGCCTTCGGATCCAGCTTGGCGGCCTCAGGCAGTTTCAGCGCCGACGGCCCCATCGTCTGTGGCCCGTCGGTGCCGGTTGGCTGGAAGCCGACGTCGATGATGAAGTTCTTTTCCTCGCGGAACGAATGCACGTCGGCGCCGCCGATCAGCGAGAAGTCGACCGAGGAATTGCCGCCGTTGATCGCCTGGGCGATCGAGGCGACGCTCGGCGGCGATGCCAGCTGGGCGTCGGCGAGATCGAACATCAGCGGCGTGTTGAACTGCACGCTGAGCTTGCGATCGGTCAGCGTCGACGACACGCGTACATCGGACGGCACTTCGAACACGTAGCGCACGAAGGTCGGCTGCACCGAGGTCCGCACCCGGATCGGCGGACGCTTTTTCACTTCCACGGCAGCGCGCTGCGCCCGCAACGCACGCTCTGCCGCGCGGGCGCGTTCGGCGAGTTCTTTGACCACGTCAGGCGGCAACCCCGGCGGCGCCCCGGTCCAAGTCTCCGGCAGCAGATCGACGAACAGCCGCTCACCGGCCGCTATCGCGTTGACGCCGAGCTTGCGCGTCAGCGCCAGACGGATCGCGTAGCCGTCAGGATCGACGCGCGCCGAACCAATGTAGCCGGGTGCGGAATCGGCGAGCTTGTCGACCGAGATATCGACCGGCCGCTTGAAGCGGATCACCACGATCAGGCCGGCGGTCGCAACATCGGACTCGACGTCCTCGGCGAGCTTGAGCTGCAGCCGGCCGTAACCGCCCTTCGCTTCGAAACTGGCCTCGCCGCGAACCTGCGCGGCCGCCGGTTGTGCGGTCAGCACGGCTGCGATCAGCAGCGCGAGCGCAAGGCAGAGCCTTGCGACGCGCCCGACCAGCGCCTGTGACCAAACTCCAGCGGCAGCCATTCGCGCCATCCGTCGTGTCTTTCGGTCGACGACCCTGCCGTCGGCCGATTCTGAGCGGCTTCGCCGCTCGCTATCCATACACACTCCGAGCATGCGATCGGGCGCGGCGGAAGCGCGCAGAACCGCAGCCTCGCTTCACTAGGACATACAAGCTGTTAACGGTGGTTTAACCTTCGCGGACGGCGGTGCCGGACCACAGAGCTCGGCACCCTATCCGCTCGGTCGGATCACCGCCGCCTTCACAATCACAGATTTAGATTGTCGGAACAGACACGCTCTTGGTAGTATTACCTGGGCGGAGAATGCAACCATCCGAACTCTCAATTCCATGACCATACTCGCCGCGTCTTGCTGCGCGAGACCGTTGTCCATCGACTCGGCTGCCATGCTGCATGTCGAAGCTCCGGATCGCCGTTCGCCGACGTCTCGCGAACCGACAGACGCGTCCCGCAATCTCCAGCCGGTCGACCACATCATGATGTTGAAGGGGCTCTACAAGGTTGAATTCGAGACGCCACGCCGCAAGGCGGTCGGTGTGCTGTTCGCTTCCGACGGCAAGCTGCACGGCGGCAGCTCGGCGTTCGCCTATATCGGAGTGTTCGAGCAGAGCGGCCACACGATCCAAGGCACCATCACGGCGCGCAGACATACCGTCGATCCGTCCATCCAATCGGTCTTCGGTGTCGACGAGGTCCGCATCGATTTCCACGGCTCGACGATCGGCGACTATGCGCAAGTCGATGGCATCGCCGCCGAGGCCCCCTCGCTCTGCTTCAAGGCGGTGCTGACGCGGATCTGCGGGTAGTTCGGCAAGACGCGTCGCGCCCGTCAAGGCCGCGGCGTCGGACGTCCTTCGATCTTCGGCAGCACCACGGTCGAAGCGACGGAAGCCTTGCCTGTGGCGCGTCGCGCCATTTCGACGGTGAGTTTCTCGGCGGCTTCGGCCGACATCAGACCGAGGATGTCGGACATCTTGCGCGGCGCGATCTGGGTGGCGATCTCGATCAGCACCGGCATTTCCAGCCGGTCGAAGATCTTCGCGGCGTCCTTCGGCTTCATCGCCTCGTACATGGTGACGATACCCTTGAAGCGCGCCGCCTCGGCCTCCGACTTTTCCTCGGTCGCCTTGCCGATCTGGCCCTCGGTCGTCTTCATCTCCTGGACCTTGGATTCGATCCGCTTCTCGGCCGCCTTGAGCAGGCTCTCGCGAATTTCGACTTCGCGCGCACGGGCGTCGAGTTCCTGGCGACGCGCCTGCAGCCGCTCCAGAATGGCCCGCTCGGCTGCCGAGATCGGCGGCGTCTCCGGCTCGGTCTCGGCCGGCTTGGTCTGTTCCGGCGCCGCAACCTCGGGCTTGGGTTCTTCCTTCTTCTTCGGCTCGCCATGTACCGAGCCGGTGATGTCGGGATCGATCGGCTTCCGTCCGGGGAAGTTCAGGTTCTCCTGGGCCCATGACGGCTTGGTCGCGTTCGGATCGTAATCGAACACGTAGCCGCCATCGAGCACCAGTCCGGCGATCTTCAGAACCGCGAGGCCGAAGATCGCGACCAGCACCACCGGCAGGATGCGAATGTCCCGGAATGCATTCATGCAGCCAAACCGCTTTGCCGCCTACGTTCCGCGAAAGCCTGCGCAGCCGCCGCATTGGCCTGAGCCGCCGACACCGGCTGCGGCTCGCCGCTCGGCCGCGCCGCCGCAACGATCTTCGACAGCCGCCGCAGGACGTTGTCACCTTCGCCGAGCTGCTTTTTGAGCTGATCGGACAGCGCCGACGCCGCGGCGATGTCGCGTCCGAGATTTTCGTTGACCTCGCGCACCGTCAGCTTGAGACCGCCGATCGCGCGTTCGGCGATTTCCGTAACGGTGATCAGTTCACCGATCGTCGCCTTCAGCGACGCTTCGTCGGCCTTCAGCCGCAGCAGCCGCTTGTTGAGCAGCCAGCAATACGCGACGGTGACGAGCAGCAGCACGGCGACCAGACTTTCGATCACGATTGCGAACGTGTGGCTCATTGTGCCTCCATCATTTTGCTCTGCTCGTCGGTGCGCTCGAACATCGCGTAGGTCGTCAGCGGCCTGCGCAACGGTTTGGTGACGCGGATCGCGACGCGGTCGCCGACCCGGCCCATTCGGCCCTCGGTCAAGGTGACATTGCCGCATCGAACCGCCACGGTGGCGTCGGCACTGAGTTCGAGCGGCAGCGTGTCGCCGACCTGCAGCGCCATCAATTGCCGCAGCGGCAGCTCCGCTTCGTACAGCACCGCATCGACCGAAATATCTGCCTGTACGATCTCGGTGGCCAGGTGACCTTCCCAGACCTGATCACGGCCGAATTTTTCGCCCATGAACATCTGCATCAACACGCCGCGGATCGGTTCGATCGTGGCGTAAGGCAGCAGCAGCTCGATATTGCCGCCGCGGTCTTCCATGTCGATGTGCAGGCGGACCAGGATCGCGGCGTTGGCGGGACGGCTGATCGCGGCGAAGCGCGGATTGGTCTCGAGCCGGTCGATCGAGAACGATACCGGCGACAACGGCCGGAACGCCTGCTCGGCGTCGGCCAGCACCACTTCGAGCAGCCGCTTCACCAGATTGGTTTCGATCGTGGTGTAGGGCCGGCCCTCGATCCGCAGCGCGGCCTGGCCGCGACGGCCGCCGAGCAGCACGTCGATCATCGAATAGATCAGACTGGAGTCGACGGTGGCGAGCCCGAAGTTCTGCCACTCCTCGGCCTTGAACACGCACAGCACCGCCGGCAGCGGGATCGAGTTCATGTAGTCGCCGAACCGGACCGAGGTGATGCGGTCGAGCGAGACTTCGACGTTGTCGGAGGTGAAATTGCGCAAGCTCGTCGTCATCAACCGCACCAGGCGGTCGAACACGATTTCGAGCATCGGCAGACGCTCGTAGGAGACCATCGCCGAGTCGATGATCGCGCGGATGCCGGAATTCTCGTCGAGATGCACCTCGCCGACGCTGAAGCCGAGGAGGTTGTCGATCTCCTCCTGCGACAGCACCCGCTCGCCGCCGTTCTTGCCGCCGGACAGATCGCGGCCGCCATCCTCGACCATGGCGGCCCATTGTTCCGCCATCGTCCCGGTGAGTTCGTTCTCCGCTGCCGCCTTTGCCGCGGCCTCGGGATCCTCCGACGCCATGGAGGCTTCCCATTGGGCGGCAATTGCGTCCTGGTCGAGTTGGTCCTGCCCGGCCATGCTCAGCTCACTGCACCAGTACTTCCTTGAACAACACCGCCGACACCTGCGCGGGCGCGACCGCCAGGTTCACGCGCCGGGTCAGCTCCTCCTTCATCCGAAACATCCCCACCGAGCCGTTGAGGTCGCCAGAGCGCAGCTCGCGCAAGTACGTCTGAAACAGGTCGGTGATCCGCGGCATGTTCGGCTTGATCTGCTCGGCCACCTTCTCGTCCTTCACTTCGAGCACGACCTTGGCCTTCAGATATTGCACCCGCTCGCCCGGCTGGCCCGCGAGGTTGACCATGATCTCCGGCACTTCGACGAAGTTCGGCGGCTTAACTTCCTTGGCGGCTTCGGCCTGATGGGCGTCTTCGCCGTGGCCGGCGAACAGGAAGAAATAGGCGCCGCCGCCACCGCCGAGCAACAGCACGGCCGCCGCGGCGATGATGATGATCAGCTTCTTCTTGCTCTTCGGCGCTCCGCCTTCACCGGCTTCCGCGCCTTCTTCCGGTTTCTCTGCGTCCGCCATCGGCCGAATCGCCCGTATCCCAAAAAATGCGAGCCGCAGCCGAGGCGAACCGTAAACGCGAGACTAACGCCGCCAGCGCCCAAGGCTCTGATGACACGACGCTATGGTGCAATGGTTAACGGAACCTTTCCAAGCGTCCCCAGCTAGGAAGAATTTGCCGGCCGGTATGGTCAACAAGTCCTTTATTGCCGCCCTGGCGCCCCTTCGAAAATGATCAAGCAATTGAAATAGCGAAACTTTCCGTCTTGGCACGGGGTTCGCAAGGTATTCGGCGAACCGCACGCTTGGGAGAGCACCTGCGGTTCGCACGATCCGTCACCGGTCTGGGAGGGCTTGGCGGCGGGTCATTGAAGGGAGAACCACCGATGGAGAATGCTCTTCTCGTCGGACTGTCACGGCAGGTCGTGCTCGAACGGCAGATGGATGTCGTCGCGAACAACCTCGCCAACATCAGCACCACCGGCTTCAAGGCCGAGCGGTCGATGTTTCAGGAGTTTCTGAACACCCGCGCGCACGAAGACAACTTCGCGCGGCCGGACCGGCGCGTCAGCTTCGTGCAGGACCGCGCCACCTACCATGACCTGTCCACCGGTCCGCTGGAGCAGACCAAGAACCCGCTCGACGTCGCGATCGACGGCAAGGGCTTCCTGGTGGTGCAGACGCCGCAGGGCGAGCGCTTCACCCGCGACGGCTCGCTGAAGATCAACGCTCAGGGCCAACTCGTTAACGGCTCCGGCTACCCGGTGCTCGGCACCGGCGGCCCGATCGTGCTGCAGCCGACCGACAAGGAAGTGTCGATCTCGCCGGACGGCCGCGTCAGCGTGCTGGAAGGCACCTCGATCATCGACTCGCTGCGCGGCAAGCTGCGGGTGGTGTCGTTCGACCGACCGCAGAGCCTGATCAAGGAAGGCGGCAATCTGTTCGCGGCGACCTCGGACCAGGGCACGCCGGACATCAAATCCATGCTGCGCCAGGGTTACGTCGAGAAGTCGAACGTCAACTCGGTGATGGAAATGACGCGAATGATCGACGTCACCCGCACCTACACCCAGATCTCGGCGATGCTGCAGCAAGAGAGCGAGCTGCGGAAGACTGCGATCGAGCGGCTTGCCGAAGTGCCGGCCTAACGGAGACTGACGATGCGCGCACTCTACACCGCAGCGACCGGGATGGCGGCCCAGGAGCTCAACGTCCAGGTGATCTCCAACAACATCGCCAACATGCGGACGACCGGCTTCAAGAAGCAGACGGCGCAGTTTCAGGACCTGATCTACGATCACGTCCGTCGCGTCGGCGCGCAGGCGTCCGACCAGGGCACGATCCTGCCGGTCGGTGTCGATATCGGCGGCGGCGTCAAGACCGTCGGCACGCCGCGACTGATGACCCAGGGCACGCTGTCGCCGACCGGCAACGACCTCGACATGGCGGTGCGCGGCGAAGGCTTCTTCAAGATTCAGATGCCGGACGGCACGTTCGCCTATACCCGCGACGGCTCGTTCACCACCGACAACACCGGCCGCATCGTCACCGCCGGCGGCAACCCGGTGCAGCCCACCATCACGATTCCGAACGGCGCGACCAGCATCACCGTCGCCCCCAACGGCCAGGTGTCGGTGACGGTCTCCGGCTCGACGACGCCGACCGTGCTCGGCCAGATCGGCCTGACGCGGTTCATCAACAAGGCCGGCCTGCAGCCGCAGGGCGACAATCTGTTCGTCGAAACCCCGGCCTCGGGCACGCCGCAGGACGGCATCGCCACCGCCGACGGCCTCGGCGACATCATGCAGAAGACTCTGGAACAGGCCAACGTCGAAGCGGTGACCGAAATCTCGGACCTGATCTCGGCGCAGCGCGCCTACGAGATGAACGCCAAGGTGGTCAGCGCCGCCGACCAGATGCTGCAGTCCACCTCCAACATGTTCCGCTGAGGGAGGCGTCAGATGATCCGCACTCTCCTGCTCGCGGCCAGCTTCGTTGCTGCCGCCGGTGTGACCGCCTCCGGCCAGACCGCCGTTCCGCAGGCCCAACCGGCCGCCGAATTGAAGCCGAGCGAAGTCCTGAAAACGCCGGTGCTGCGGCCTCACGTCGAAGTCACAGGCGAGCTGGTGCGGATCGGCGACGTGATCGACAATGCCGGGCCGGCAGCCGACATCGCGATCTATCGCTCGCCCGATCTCGGCACCACCGGCGCGCTGCCGACCGCCACCGTGCTCGCCGCGCTGCGCGCCCATCAGGTGATCGGTGTCGACACCCGCGACATTTCCGAGATCACCGTGACCCGGCTGGCGCGCACGCTGGCGGCGAAGGAAATCGAGCAGCAGGTGATCCGCACCCTGCAGCAGCGCCACAATCTCGGCGAGGCCGAAGACATCACGGTGAGCTTCGACCGCGACGTAGAAACCAAGACGCTGCCGGCTATCTATGCCGGCGCACTGCAGCTTGTCAGCGAGCGGTTCGACCTGCGCAGCGGCCGGTTCGACATCAGCTACGAGATCTCCGGCGGACAAAGCACCGCACCGGCGCGGATGCGCGTCACCGGCACCGCGATCGAAACCGTAATGGCCACGGTGCTGACGCGACCGGTGCAGCGTAACGACGTGATCAAGGCATCCGACATTGCAACCGAGCGCCGGCCGAAGAGCGAAGTCGCCTCCGACGCGGTCTCGCACGATGCTGCGATCGGCATGCAGGTCCGCCAGACGCTGCGCGGCGGCCAAGTGTTGCGCAGCGCCGACCTCGCCAAGCCGGACCTCGTGGTGCGCGATCAGGGCGTCACGCTGATCTACCGTGCCGCCGGCTTGTATCTCACTGCGCGCGGCAAGGCGCTCGACACCGGCGCCGAGGGCGACGTCGTCAGTGTGCTCAACCTGCAATCCAAGCGCACCATCACCGGCACTGTCATCGGCCGCGGCCAGGTCGCCATCACCGTCATCTCTCCGCGCCTCGTCGCCAGCGCGACCAAACCCGAGTAAAGTTCATGTCGAAGTCAGTGCCGCTGCAACGCATCGTTCTGGTCGTCGCGTTGGTCGCGACCGGCGGTCTCGCCGGCGGCTGCTCCTCGATCGATCGTCTCGCCGCGATCGGCGAACGGCCGGCGCTCACCCCGATCGAGAACCCGACCACGCAGCCCGGCTACAAGCCGGTGCAGATGCCGATGCCGAAGCCGGAGGTGGCGTCCTACAACGCCAACTCGCTGTGGCGGAACGGCAGCCGCGCATTCTTCAAGGACCAGCGCGCCGCCAAGATCGGCGACATTCTCACCGTGACGGTGAACTTCACCGACAAGGCCAACATCGCCAACGAGACCCAGCGCAGCCGGTCCAGCAAGGAAGATTCCGGCATTACCGATTTCATCGGCAGCAAGACGATCACGACGCCGGCGACCGCAGTGCTGCCCGGCCGCATCCTCACCACCGACTCGACCTCCTCGACCGACGGCAAGGGCTCGGTGCAACGCCAGGAAGCGCTGCAGACCAACGTCGCCGCGGTGGTGACGCAGGTGCTGCCGAACGGCAATCTGGTGGTCGAGGGCAAGCAGGAGATCCGGGTCAATTTCGAGATCCGCGAACTGATCGTCGCCGGCATCGTGCGGCCTGAAGACATCCAGAGCGACAACACCATCGACAGCAGCAAGATCGCCCAGGCCCGCATCGCCTATGGCGGCCGCGGCCAGATCACCGACGTGCAGCAGCCGCGCTACGGCCAACAGGTGATGGACGTACTGCTCCCGTTCTGACCGTCATGACCTGACAACGAGCTCCCACACCCGGCCGCGAACCTAGGCGCGGTCAGGTGTTCCAACGCGGCCTCCGTCCGGCTCTCCCTCCGGACGGAGGCCGCGGTCGTTTCGAGGCGGCGCAGCCGCATCTTCCTCGCGATGCCTCCGGTCATGCCCGGACTGGCGCTTTTCCCATCACGGCCACACGATCGCCGCCGGCGACGACTTGCCCTACCCCGCCCCGTCCTGGCCAGCCGCAGCCTTCCGCCGCTCCACCCGGCGCAGCACGAAGACATAGAACACCGGCACGAACAGCACCGCCAGCACGGTGGCGGATAGCATGCCGCCAAACACGCCGGTGCCGATCGCGTTCTGGCTGCCGGCGCTGACGCCGGTCGCGAACGCCAGCGGCGTCACGCCAAGGATGAAGGCGAGCGACGTCATGATGATCGGGCGAAAGCGCACTGCCGCCGCCTCGATCGCGGCTTCGCGCAGCGACCTGCCGTCGGCGTGCAGGTCCTTGGCGAATTCGACGATCAGGATCGCGTTCTTGGCGGACAGGCCGATGATCGCGATCAGGCCGACCTTGAAGTAGATGTCGTTCGGCATGTCGCGCAGCATCACCGCCAGCAGCGCACCGATGATACCGAGAGGCACCACCAGCATCACCGACAGCGGGATCGACCAGCTCTCATACAGCGCCGCCAGCAGCAGAAACACGAACAGCACACTGAGCCCGAGCAGGAACGGCGCCTGATTGCCGGACTGGATTTCCTGCAGCGACTGCCCAGCCCATTCGAAACCGAAGCCACGCGGCAATTGCTTGGCGAGCCGCTCCATCTCGGCGATCGCCTCCCCCGACGAGTGGCCCGGTGTCGCATCGCCTGCGAAGCGCACCGACGGATAGCCGTTGAAGCCGATCACCTGGATTGGCCCCTTCGACCATTCGGTGCGCGCGAAGGACGACAGCGGCACCATGCCGCCTGCGGCGTTGCGGACGTTCAGCTTGAGCAAATCGTCCGCATGCATCCGGCGGTCATCCTGCGCTTGGATCGTCACGCGCTGCATCCGGCCTGCGTTGGGGAAGTCGTTGACGTAAGCCGAACCGAGGCTGCCCGTGATCGTGGCGTTGATGTCGGCGAACGATACGCCGAGTGTGTTCGCCTTCTCGCGGTCGATCACCAGATGAAGCTGAGCCGAATTGGCCAGGCCCTCGACGCGCACACCGGTGAGCAGCGGACTGGCCGCACCGGCAGCGGTCAGCCGCGTCGCCGCATCGTCGAGCGCCGCGCTGCCGCGACCACCGCGATCTTGCAGCCGGAAAGTGAAGCCGGTGAAGTTTCCGAGACCGTCGATCGGCGGCGGCTCGAACGCCATCACGGCGGCATCGCCGATTTTCGCCAGTTCGACATTGGCGCGCCGCGCGATTGCCGCCGCGCTGTCGTGGCGGCGTTCGCTCCAATCCTTCAGCGTGACGAATGCCACAGCGGCGCTTTGCGAATTGCCGGAGAAGCTGAAGCCGACGACGGTGAACACCTGCGACACGCTGGGATCGGCGAGGAAGACGCGCTCGGCCTGCTCGACCGAGGTCATCGCACGGGTCTGCGTCGCTTCGGTCGGCGCCTGCATATCGACGATCAGATAGCCCTGATCCTCGGTCGGCAGAAACGCCGCCGGCAGCCGCAAGTAAGCCCAGCCGAGGCCGGCGAGCAGCGCCAGATACACAGCCATCAAGCGCCCGGTCCGCCCGGTCGCCCAACGGACGCCATTGCGATACCGGCCGGAGACGCGCGCGAAACTGCGGTTGAACCAGCCGAAGAAGCCGCCCTTCTCATGGTGATCGTCCGGCACCGGCTTGAGGAAGGTGGCGCACAGCGCCGGTGTGAGAGTCAGCGCCAGGAAGCTGGAGAATAGAATAGAGACCACCATCGTCAGACTGAACTGGCGATAGATGATCCCGACTGCACCCGGAAAGAACGCCATCGGCAGAAACACCGCCGTCAACACCAACGTAATGCCGACGATCGCGCCCTTGATCTGCTTCATCGCCTTGATGGTCGCCTGGCGGGGCGACAACCCCTCGGTCGCCATCAGGCGTTCGACGTTTTCGACCACCACGATGGCGTCGTCGACCAGGATGCCGATCGCCAGCACCATCGCGAACATCGTCAGCACATTGATGGAGAAGCCGGTGGCGTACATCACCGCGCAGGTGCCGAGCAACGCGATCGGCACCACCAGGGTCGGAATCAGAGTGTAGCGGATGTTCTGCAGAAACAGGAACATCACCACGAACACCAGCGCGATCGCCTCGGCGAGCGTGTACAGCACCTTCTCGATCGACGCCTTGATGAACGGCGTCGTGTCGTAGGGAATCTCGTAGGTCATGCCCTTGGGAAAGAACTGCGACAGCTCCTTCATCTTGGCGGTGACGGCCCGGGAGGTGGAGAGTGCATTGGCGGTCGCCGAGAGTTGGACGCCGATCGAGGCGGCCGGCTGACCGTTCAGCCGGCTCTCGGAATTGTAGTCCTCGCCGCCGACCTCGACCCGCGCGACGTCGCGCAGCCGCACCGACGAACCATCGCGATTGGCGCGCAATACAATGGCGCCGAATTCCTCCGGCGTGCCGAGCTGGCCCTTGACCAGCACCGGCGCGGTGACCTCCTGCGAGACCGGGTTGGGCATCGCGCCAATCCGTCCCGCCGCGACCTGCGCGTTTTGCGCGGCGATCGCCGCCGACACATCGCTGACGGTCAGGCCGACACCGAACAGCTTGTCCGGATCGATCCACACCCGCATCGACCGCTGAGTGCCGAACAACTGCGCCTTGCCGACCCCCTCGACCCGGCGGATGTCGCTGATGATGTGCCGGGTGATGTAGTCGCCGACCGCAACGCTATCCAGCGAGCCGTCGGTGGTCTGCAACGAGATGAACATCAGGAAGGTGCTGGAGGCTTCGTCCACCAGGATACCACGCTGAGTCACCGCGCTCGGCAGCCGTGACTCGACGCGCCGGATGCGGTTCTGCACGTCTACCGTGGCTTGGGCCAGCGACGTTCCGGGCTGAAACGATACCTCGATCGAGATCTGGCCGGTCGCGTCGGTAGTCGACTCGAAATACATCAGGCCGGGGATGCCGGCGAGTTGATCCTCGATCAGCCGGACGACGCCCTGATAGATCTCCTCCGACGAAGCGCCCGGATAGTTGGCAGTGACGGAGATCTTGGCTGGCGCGATGTTGGGATATTGCGCGACCGGCAGGAATGGAATCGCCAGCGCGCCGGCGATCATGATGAAGATGGCGACGACCCATGCGAACACCGGCCGCGCGATGAAGAAATCGGGCATGACCGCAGAGCCTCACTTTGCCTGCGAGGCGGCGCTGGTCGTGCCAGCCGCCGCGTGCGGCCACGGCTTCGGATCGACCGAAGCACCTGGCGACAGCGCCTGGAAGCCCTGCACGATCACCGCATCGCCGGCCTTCAATCCGCTGGCGATGATCCAGCGGCCGTCGAGTAGTCGCGACGGCGTCACCGGGCGCAATTCGGCCTTACGGTCGGCAGAAACGACATAGAGCTGTGCCTGCCCGCCGGGATCGCGGCGTAGCGCGCGGTCGGGCACGGCCAGCACATTGGCCTGCTCGCCCTGCACGAGCAGCACCCGCACGTACATGCCCGGCAATAGATCGCCGTCGGGATTGGGAAACTCGCCGCGCAGCGTCACCTGCCCGGTGGTGGCGTCGACCGAGGCTTCGGAGAACAGTAGCCGGCCGCGATAGGCGTAGTTCGTCCCGTTGTCGAAGCGCAGGCGAACCTCGGCTTCGATCGCATCGCCCGGCTTCGCCGAGCGCTGCGCGGCGTGTTTGAGCTCCAGCAATTCGTTGGCCGACTGGGTGAAGTCCGCATAGACCGGATCGAGCTGCTGAATCGTCGCCAGACTCTCGCTGCCGCCGACGGTGAACAGCGCGCCCTCGGTGATCAGCGCGCGCCCGATCCGGCCGGTAATCGGCGCACGCACCTCGGTGTATTGCAGATCAAGCTCGGCAGCCTGCAGACCGGCGCGCGCCGAAGCCTCGTCCGCCTCAGCCTGCGCCAGTTCGGCGACCGCCTTGTCGTAGAGTTGGCCGGTGGTGACGTCGCGATCCTTCAGCCGGGTCTGACGCTCGGCCTGCTGTGCCGCGAGCGTGCGCGTCGCCACCGCCCGCTGCAGCGCTGCCTTGGCGCTGGCGACACGAACCTGGAATGGAGCCGGATCGAGCCGGTAAAGCACGTCGCCCTGCTGGACGACAGTCCCCTGCTTGAACACCCGCTCGACGATGATGCCGGAAACGCGCGGTCGCACTTCGGCGATCCGGGTGGGCGCGATGCGGCCGGGCAGATCGCTGACGATGCGCAACGTTTCCGGCGCAACCGCAACTACACTCACCGCCACCGGCGGTGTTTGCTGGTCGGCCCCGGCCTGTTTACCGTCACCACAGCCGGCCAGACTCACCACCACACCAAACGCGCATGCGGCCCGGAGGGCGGCCCTTGTCTTCGTTGTCACGCAGATCACCATCGCTCGGCGCGGTCGCGCGCCCCCCAGCCATATCGCAACCGCTCAAAGATACCGGCCGGTTGGTATATTAGATCATTGACAATAACAACCTCCCCCCGTGTAGATTCATCCGAACGTCACATCGAAAGTCTCTCGCCGCGATGAGCAGCGCCTATGAGCGAAAGAAACAACCGGAAGTCGTCCGCCGCGCTCTGATCGACTGTGCGGCCAATCTGGCGCTGGAGCGCGGCCTGCAGGCGGTTACGGTCCAAGCCGTCGCCGCGGCCGCCGGCGTCACCAAGGGAGGGCTGTTCCATCACTTCCCGACCAAGGAGAGATTGATCGAGGCCGTATTCGACGCCCAGCTCGACATCTTCGGTTCCGCGATCGACGAGGCGATGCAGGACGACCATTCCAGCTACGGCTGCTTCACCCGCGCCTATGTCCGGGCGACCTTCAACCTCAGCGACCAGGACGACAACCAGTGCGGCGGCGCGCTGGCGGTATCGATGATGACCGATCCAGTACTGCGACCGCGCTGGTCGATCTGGATGCGGACGCGGCTGACCAACCACAAGAAGACCGACTCTGCGCCCGCACTGGAGATCGTCCGGCTCGCCGCCGACGGTGCCTGGCTCGCCGATCTCACCCACCTCGCCCCCGACCTGCGGATGGACCGCAAGAAGCTGCTGGCGCGTCTCGTTGCGATGACGCGAAAGGACTGAGCCGCAGGTCGTGACGCAGGTTGTGAACACGGCACATCACGGCCGATCACAACTCGCTTGCATAGACATCGGCAGACATGATCCGGCGCATCGACGGCATCCCGCGATCGTAGTTGTATCGCGACCGGGGAACGCTACGTTCGCCGGCGCTCGATGATTCCTTGCGTCGGACAGTCGGGCCCAATGGAGAGACCAGATGACCAAGACCGGCGCCGCGGTATTCGCGGCAGCGACCATTCTCACCCTGGCGGCGGCTCCGGCCTCGGCCCGTGATTTCCCTTACTGCCTGCAGGGCGGCGAATGGGGGTATCCCGGCAACTGCCAGTTCGACTCCTACCAGCAGTGTATGGTGACGGCTTCCGGCACCCGGGCGTATTGCGACATCAATCCCGTCGTCGCGTTCAGTGCGCGTCAGCAGCTCTCCGAACCGCAGGACGTTCCGCCTCCGACGCGGAAGCTCCGGCATCGCCGGCACTGAGGCACCGCCCCAGGCGACCATCCTGCTGCAGAGCCTGGACAGGACATCCCAGCAGTTACCAAAAACGACGGCGCCGCTTCCGGTTGGAAACGACGCCGTAAAACTTCGATCAGGCGACCCGCCTATTCGTCGCGATACACCTTTTCGCGCTTCTCGTGGCGCTCCTGGGCTTCGACCGAGAGCGTCGCGATCGGGCGCGCTTCGAGCCGCTTCAAAGAAATCGGCTCGCCGGTTTCTTCGCAATAGCCGTAGGTGTTGTCTTCGATCCGCTGCAGCGCTGCGTCGATCTTGGCGATCAGCTTGCGTTGACGGTCGCGAGCGCGCAGCTCAATAGCGCGGTCGGTTTCGGAAGAGGCGCGATCGGCCAAGTCGGGATGATTGACGTTCTCTTCCTGTAGTGCCTGGAGCGTGAGTTTGGCTTCACGCAGGATCTCGTCCTTCCAAGCTAACAATTTGGCGCGAAAATACTCGCGCTGCCGCTCGTTCATGAACGGCTCTTTCTCGGATGGTCGATAGTCTTTCAACTTGTCCAAGGGCAATCCATGATCCACATCAGGCGGTAAACACCCCGCCTGCGCGGCAGCTTATATAGCGCTGAGTTGTGACAGACAATATCGACCGCAGCGTTCACAGTGGAACGGCGGAATAGCTGGGGAACAGGACAGGGAGGGCTCAGCCTTGGCCGGCCTTGGCCAGCTCGACCTCGACCCGTAACTCGATCTCCGCCAGCACCGCATCGAGGCCCGGATCGCCGGAGGAGTCCTTCAGCTCAGCGGCGGCGGCCCGCAACCGCGCCACCGTGGCGGCGTCAAGCGAACCGGACAACAGCCCGATCTTCAGATCGTCGAGCGCGTCCAGCGCGGTCCGGCCGCGCTTCACCGACCGCTTGCGCCGCTCGGTGGCATCCTCGACGCCCTGCATCGCCAACAACGCATCGAGGGCGGCCGGCGGGCGCGGGGCGCTGACCGGTTTGGCCTCCTGCGGCGTCGGGGCGCTGGGTAGCGAGAACGTGCTCGACCCGGCGCGCCGGACAGTGCCGGAGCCGGTCGATGTGGTGGTGCCGTTCGGACCGTAAATGCGCATCGTTTCTCTCGCCGTGTCCAGGCTCGCCGCGAAACAGCTTACACCCAGGGCGGCAACAGGGCTGAGGCCCCCGACCCACAGCAAACCGGTTTATGGTTAACGGCGAGTAAACGACCCGGCAAGAATTGCCGATGACGGCAGTTTCGGCGCGGCGGGAACCCGGGGCCGGCTCTGGCCAGTGGAACTTACCCCCGTACAATCAACAAGTTGCGCCGATTTGCGGAGTGGCACAGGACTGGCAAGGAATGGCTGACCCACGTCGTCGGCGACAGCCGTCGGCGGATCGACAGGAGCCGTGAATGCCGCGTCCCACCACCCGAATTCTGAAGCTGGCATCGGTGGTGCTGTGCGCGCTGCTGCTGACCGGCGTGGCGGCGAACGCGACTTCGCGAATCAAAGACCTCGCCAATATCGAAGGCATTCGCCAGAACCAGTTGATCGGCTACGGCCTGGTGGTCGGCCTCAACGGAACCGGCGACACCCTCAACAACATCCCCTTCACCAAGCAATCGCTGCAGGCGATGCTGGAGCGGATGGGCGTCAATATCCGCGGCGCCACCATCCGTACCGGCAACGTTGCCGCCGTGATGGTGACCGGTAATCTGCCCCCGTTCGCCACCCAGGGCACCCGGATGGACGTCACCGTCTCGGCGCTCGGCGACGCCAAAAACCTGCAGGGCGGCACCCTGCTGGTCACCCCCCTGCTCGGCGCCGACGGCAACGTTTACGCCGTCGCGCAGGGCTCGCTGGCGATCGGCGGCTTCCAGGCTGCCGGCGCCGCGGCCAGCATCACCCAGGGTGTTCCGACCGTGGGACGGATCGCCAATGGCGCGATCATCGAGCGTGAGATCGAATTCGCCCTGAACCGGCTGCCGAACGTGCGGCTGGCACTGCGTAACGCCGACTTCACAACCGCCAAGCGGATCGCCGCCGCGGTCAACGACTATCTCGGCACCAAATGCGCCGAACCGCTCGACCCTTCCACCGTCCAGCTCTCGATCCCGGCCGAGTTCAAAGGCAACGCCGTAGCGCTGCTGACCGAAATCGAACAGTTGCAGGTCGAGCCCGATCAGGCTGCCAAGATTGTGATCGACGAGCGCAGCGGCATTATCGTGATGGGGCGCGACGTCCGTGTGGCCACCGTGGCGGTCGCCCAAGGCAACCTGACGGTGTCGATCTCCGAAAGCCCGCAGGTCAGCCAGCCCGGACCACTGGCGAACGGCAATACCGTCGTCACGCCCAACACCCGCGTATCGGTGACACAGGACGGCAAGAAGCTCGCGGTGGTCAAGGATGGGGTGTCGTTGCAGCAGCTCGTCGACGGCCTCAACAGCCTGGGCATCGGCCCGCGCGACCTGATCGGCATCCTGCAGGCGATCAAGGCTGCCGGCGCCATTGAAGCCGACATCGAGGTGATGTGATGACAACCGCCACCACCTACGGCCCCACCCTTCCGACCTACAACGGTCGTCCCGACTTCGCGCTCGCCGAAGCGCTGTCGAAAGTGCCGGCCAAGGTCCAGCAAAAGGCGCAGGCCAACGCCCGCGACTTCGAGGCGATGTTCATCAACACCATGTTCTCGCAGATGACGGTCGGCCTGAAAGGCGACGGACCGTTCGGCGACACCGTCGGAACCGGCGTCTGGCGCTCGATGTTGACCGAACAGCATTCGCAGATGATCGCCAAGGCCGGCGGCATCGGCATCGCCAGCGACGTCTACCGCTCGCTGATCCTGCAACAGGCCGCGCGCTCCTGAACCCGCAAAGGACGACGCCATGAACTCCACGCATTCTCAGCAAGTTCAGCCCGCCGCCGCACAGCCGGTGTCCACCCCGGCCGACGCCCGCAAGCTCGCCGAAACCCTGATCTCGGTGATGGACGGGCTATTGAAGCTGATCGAGCGCGAGACCGAACTGGTCCGCGCCGGACACATCGCCGAAGCGATGCAGCTCGAAAGCGACAAGACAGAGCGCACCAAGCGCTACATCAGCGCCATCACGCTGGTGCGCGCCAGCCAGCCCTACATGGCCAAAGCGACGCCCGATCTGCTCGCCACGCTGCATCGGCATCACGAAGTTTTCCGCGCCATGCTGCAGGTCAATCTGACGGTCCTCGCGACTGCGCACGCGGTTTCGGAGGGCATCGTGCGCGGCGTCAATGCCGAAGTGCAGAAGCGCAACGGACCGCAGACCTACACCGCCTACGGCCGGCACACCGCCCCGAGCCCGCGTCAACTCACGCCGATCGCCGTCAGCCGCTCGCTGTAACGCCGCCCCTTCCGAACACCGGCTCTCCCGCTGCGGCTGGCGTCCTGGCCCGCGCGCGAGCAAGCTCGCGCGATCGGTCACTTTCGATTCAAATCATCGGAGTCTTTGCAGGAGGAATTTCAGAACTGTTTGCCACGATGATGGAGGAGGTGTGGGATTGACCTGATGGAAGCCAGGAGGCTGACATGAGTATCGATTTCAACGTCAAGCCGGTGGGGGCGCCGGTGATTACGCCGATCGTCAGGCCGGAGCCTGAAGCGGCGCGAACTGCGATACCGACTGATCTGCCCGCGCCACAAAGCGTGACTGCGGCAGACAGCGGATCCGGCTCGACGACAGTCAGGTCTCAATCCGACCCTTCGACGATCGCCCGTCAGGTGATCTTCGATCGGGCGGCGGCCGAGATGGTCTACGTCGCGGTCGATCAGAACACGCAAGCGGTCATCAGCCAATACCCGGAGTCCTGGCAGCTCAAGGCACGCGCGTACTTCCGCGAGCTGGATCAGTCCAAGACCGCCCGGATCGGATCGCTCGCAACCGACCGCGTCGTCTGACGCGCACTCGGATTGTCTAACGGGAATTTCCCGGCCTGCCGGTTGCAGGCGCGGGAATTTCGTGCTGCCTGCGACAATCGACAGCGAAACAGCCGACGGCGAAACAGCGCACGATCGAGCAAGAGGCAAGACTCAAGCGCGACCGCTGAGTCCGGCGGCGATGTTGCGATTGATGTCGATCAGCGCCTGCAGGCGTTCGACTTCCGGTTTGATCTGCAGCGCGCTGGACTGGCTGAGAACAAACACCCCGATATTGGCGATGTTCTGCCGGATCTCGATCGATTGCGGATTGTCGTCGCGCATCGCTTCGGTGACGAAGATCGACCAGAGCTTGCGATTGAACATCAGCGCTTCCTGAAGTCCGATCGCGCCCTTCTCTTCCCAGTTCGTGACGATGTCCTGAAGCTGTTTGGCCGCCTTCAACAACGCCTGCGCTTCGATTTCGCGAGGAGACGCGGTTCTCTGCGCGGTTCGGGCGTAGGCTTGCGCGGCACTCGACATCGTCTACCTCGACAACAGTTCTTCTTCACGCTTGATGAGGGGGCGCAGCTCTCTGAGTGCCTTATAGAGATTGCCGCTTAAGATATGATTACTGGTCGCTTCGATCGTTTCGCGAAAACTCGGAACCGCTTCGAGCAGTTCCTTGATGAAGCCCAGGTACAATTCCTGATACGCGGGAATGTCGTTCTGCAGATACATCATCTGGACGCACAGATAGATGCGCTTGACCGGCGTGTTGGCGGTCTCCGCAGTGAGAATGTCCTTCTCACGTAGGATCGGCGCATCACCGTCGATCAGGAAAGTCGTGCGGGTGTCGGAGTTGGTGATCACGCTCTGCCCGATCACGATCCGCTCAAACGGCTTCAATTCGACTCGCAGAGGCATCGTGTCTCCCTTCTCCTACGGTCGGTCACCGGACCAAAATCGACTCATTCTCAAGCCGTTTTCCTTATGCGCAGGCTTTGCGAATCGATCCAGTACAAACGCGCCGTCGTTTGAGGGGGATAACCGCTACAGCCGATTGCGCGGCGCCGAAGCGCGCCGGCATCCGCGCGCCGCTGCGGCCGGCGTCCCGGCGCCAGGCCGGGACCGCCTTGCTTACCGCAGCAACTGCAGCACGCTCTGCTGCGACTGATTGGCCAGCGACAGCGCCGATACCGCAATCGATTGCCGGGTCGACAGCGCCTGGCTGTTGGCCGCTTCTTCGTTGGTGTCGGCGAGCGTCAGGTTGGACGAGCCGGTCTGCAGCACGTTGATCAGGTTCTTGGCGAACTCCTGGCGGATCTGCACGATCGACAGGTTGGAGCCGTAGGACGACGCCTGCGACCGCAGCGTGGTCGAGGCGGTGTTCAGCGCCGCCAGCGTCTTGTTGGTCGCGGCGTTGTCGATGAAGTCCGTCCCGGCCACCAGCGTCGGCAGGCCGAGCGCCGCCGGCGACAGCGCAGTGCCGACGATCGTCAACGTCGACTTGCCGGTTTCGTTGAACACCAGCTTCAGCGTGTCGCCGTTCAACAGGTTGACGCCGTTGAACGAGGCATCCTGCGAGGTGGTGGTGATCTGCGCGATCACGTTGTTGTACTGCTCCACCAGCTTGGCGCGCGCGGTCTGCGAGTTGAGATCTGCGACCGGCGGATTCGGCGTTGTGAAGGTCAGCGTCGCAGCAATGCTGCCGCCGAGCTCGCCGCCGTCGGCGATCGAACCGAGCGTCGACGAGGCATAGTCGTTGTTCGATGAGATCGTCAGCACGCCATTGGCGTCGATCTGCGCGATCATGTTGTTGGGCGCCAGCTTGGCATTGAGCTGGGCCAGTGTCTTCACCGTGCCGCCAGTGCCGTCGCCGAAGGTGACGTCGACCGGGGTGCCGCCCTTGAACGAGGTGAAGGTCAGGTTCTTGCCGGACACCCCGCCGGCACCGGAAGCGCGCGACGCCTTGAACTCGGTCGAGGTGCCGGTGTTGCCGGCGAGGCCAAGCGCCAGCATCGCATTGCCGGTGCCGCTGATGGTGAGGTCGGACGCGCTGCCGGTCGAGATCTTGAGCGAGCCGCTGGAGAGCGACGAGTTCGCCGAGCCGCTCTGAGTTGTCAGCGTGGCCCCCGCCGCCGACAGCTTCGCGGTCTGCACCCCGGTGGCAAGGTCGATCGCGGTCAGCACGTCGGCCATGGTGCCGCCCTGTAGATACACCGTCGAGTTGCCAACGCCGTCGGTCTCGACGTGACCGGTGACGCCGGTGTGGTCGGCCGATGCGGTCGGCACCGGCGCGTTCTTGAAGGTAACGGTCTTGCCGTTGATGTTCAGCGTCGAGCCGTCCTGAATCAGCGTGCCGATGGTGCCGGCGCCGGTCGAGCGGGTCGCGGTGAGCGTCGCGGGGCCCGGACCGGTCGAGTTGGTCAGCTGCAGCGAATTCAGGAAGTCGGCCGGACCGGTAATGCTGAGATCCGCACCGGTCGACGTCTCCAGCGTCACCCCACCCGCAGTGATCTGCGACGGCGTGCCGTTGGCGGAGAAGGTGGCGACGCCATTGGCGATCGTCGCGGATTTGACCCCGCTGGCAAGGTCGATCGCGGTCAGCACATCGCCGACGGTGGCCGAGGTGTAGGTGTTGCTCGTCCCCATATAGATCGTCGAGTTACCCGACTGGTCGGTGACGATGTTGCCGAGCACGCCGGAGCCGGCCAGCAGCCCCGCGGGGCTCGGCGGATCGCTTGCCTTGAAGGTGACGGTCTTGCCGTTCACCGTCAGCGTAGTGCCATCGGCGATCGCCGGCCCGAGACCGCCGACCGAATTGAACAGCTTGGTGGTCGCCGTGATTGCGGTGGAAGCGCCGGTGCCGAGCGGCACCGAAACTGTCGAGCCGAAGCCGAGCTTCGCCAGCACCGTGCCGTTGGTGGTGTCGCTGATCGACAGCGAACGGTTGGTGCCGCTGTGGAGCTGGATATGACCGGTGGCATCGACGATGGACGGATTGCTGGTGTTGCCGTTGATGGTGTCGATGCTCGCCAACAGCGCGCTGATCGGCTGATTGATGCCGATCGTGTAGTTGCCGTTGCTGTCGGCCGTCGCCGTGCCCGTCGTCGTGAAGGTGATGTTCTTGCCGTTGACGACGATGACGTCGCCAGCCTGCGGGCCGGTGGGCGTCACGGTCGAGCCGTTGGTCAGCGAACTGATCAGGTCGGCGCTGGTCGCGGTCGCGGTCGCGGTGCCGGTATGGAGCACGCTGCCGGTCGCGGTCGCGTCGGCCGCGACGTTCCTGAAGATCGAGCCGCCCGACAGACTGCCGACGCCGCCGCCGAGCGTATCGGTCGGCGACACGCCATTGGTGCCCCCGGCGGTGCCGTCATAGACCACGTTGCTGGTCGCGATCGCGCTGGCGAACGTCTGGGTGCCGCGCAGATCGTTCGGCGTAGCGCCGGCGATCGTGGTCGAAACGTTGGATTTGGTGCTGTAACCGACGTTCGACTGCAACGCCTGGTTGGCGATCGACTTGGCGGTGTCGATCAGCTTGTTCAGCGAGGTGATGCCGGTGTTGGCGGCCTGCAGGATCTGGACGCCGTTGCCGATGCCATCGAGCAGGTTGTTGATGTCGCCTGCACGGCTGTCCAACCCCGCCGCGGTGAAGAAGTTGGTCGGGTTGTCGAGCGCGGTGTTGACCTTCCTGCCGGAAGCAAGACGGTTCTGCGTCGTCGCCAACAAATCTGCAGTCGACTGCAGCGATAGCAGATTCTGGCGAACCGCTGCTGAGAGAACCACATCGGACATGGTGCAAACCTTCCTGATCCGCGCTGGACGTCGACCTTCAGTCGCACGTCGCTGCTCGCGTCGAACGGTCGTTGCCGCTGCGACACTTGCCGGTTGTGTTTAGACGCCTGTTCTGGAGAGGGACCTCGGCTGCACGACACAAGTGCGCACCGGATCAACGCGGCCGATTCTCGACCTACCTTCTTCCTGAGCACCGGGGACTATGGCCGCGGCCATTTAAAATATGGTTAACAGCATCTTAAGGAGAAAAAATCGAGTTGAATCAAAGGCGAAACCGGAGAGCGCCCGGTTCGGACCGCCGCCATGAGGTTTCGCCAGAGGTGATTCGCTTAACTTTTCGGCCGGCGGGAATTGCCGCCGGCCGATTCTCTCGCGCCCTGTGCGGCTGCTGGCGCGGCGGCCATCATGGTTTATGAATTATTTACACGCCTGTCGGAGGATGCCGCGCCTACGAGCGTCTCTCAGGTGCGCGACAGGACCCGAGGAGATACGATCCCTCAGCCAGATTCGGATCATCAGATGCAGCCCGGACGCAGCAAGGCCGTTCCTCCCCGCAGCCAGACCGACAAGGCTTACGAGCCGGTGATGCTGTTGATGCGCGCGCGGCTGCTGCATCAGAACGGGCAGCTCGACGAGGCGCGCTCGGCCTACAAGAAGGTGCTGAAGAAGGCGCCGGACAATTTCGGCGCGCTGCACTTCTACGCGCTAGCCGAGTACCAGAGCGGCAATATCGAGCCTGCGATCCGGTCGCTGAAGCGCGCACTGCTGATCGAGCCGAATTCGGCGCAGGCACACTCCGACATGAGCATTCTGATGCTCACTGCCGGCCGGTTTGCGGAGGCGATCGCATCGTCCGACAAGGCGATCGCGCTCGACCCGAACCTTGCGCTCGCGCATGCCAACCGCGGCCTCGCGCTGGCCGCCCTCGGCCGCTACGATGAAGCCGTGGCCAGCTACGACAAGGCGATCGAGCTGGTGCCTGACCGCACCGACAGCTGGAACGACCGCGGCAATGCACTGCACAAGCTCGGCCGCTATCAGGATGCGCTGGCGAGCTACGACAAGGCGATCGAAATCGATCCGCTCAACGACGCCGCCTTCATGAACCGCGCCAGCACCTTCAAGGAGCTGAAAGAGTTCGATCTGGCGCTCGCCAGCTACGACCGTGCGCTGTCGATCGGCAAGCGCCCGGTCGAGGCCGGGATCTTCCGCGCCGAGACGCTGCTGGCGATGAGGAACGTCAAGGACGCGATGGCGACCTGCACCGCGGTGCTGAAGGTCGAGCCGAATTCGGTGCCGTCCCTGACGTTGCTCGGCAACTGCATGGCCGCGCTCGGCGATGCCGAGACCGCCATCAAGCTGCACAGCCGCGCACTGGAGCTGGCGCCTCACTACGAAGCGGCGATCTCGAGCCAGATCTTCGCGATGGACTTCAGCGCCGGCTCGACCATCGAGATGCAGCAGGCGGCCCGAAAGAACTGGTGGACCAAAGTCGGCGCGCCGATCTACCGCGCCTGCGCGGTGCCCCCGGTCAATGATCGCGATCCGGACCGGCGACTCGTCGTCGGCTACGTGTCGGCGGATTTCCGCGCGCATTCGGCCGCGTTCTCGTTCCGCCCGGTACTGACGCATCACGACAAGCAGAATTTCGAGGTCGTCTGTTATTCCGGCGTCATCATTCCCGACGACACCACCAGCAGTTTCATGGCTGTCGCCGACAAATGGCGCGACTCCTCGCAATGGCCCGACGATCGTCTCGCCGACGCGATCCGGCAAGACAAGGTCGACATTCTGGTCGACCTGTCGGGCCACTCGGGCGGCAACCGGCTGCGGGTATTCGCCCGCAAGCTGGCGCCGGTGCAGATCAGCGCCTGGGGCCATGCCACCGGCACCGGTCTGCCGGTGATCGACTATCTGCTCGGCGACCCGGTGGCGATCCCGGTCGAGGACCGGCACTTCTACGCCGAGACGATCTACGATCTGCCATCGATCGTGATCATCGAGCCAACCCCAGACCAGTGGCGCTCGCAGGAACTACCGTTCGATCGCAACGGTTATCTGACCTACGGTTCGCTCAACCGCATCTCCAAGATGTCGGACGAAGCCATCGCGGTGTGGGCGCAACTGCTGGCCACGGTGCCGACGGCGCGGCTGATCCTGAAGGATCACCAGATCGACGATCCGTCGGTGCGCCAGACCCTGCTCGACAAGTTCCGAACACGCGGCATCGCGGTGGATCGGATCACCCTGCTGGGCTCCAGCTCACGGCAGGATCACCTCGAAACGCTCAGGCAGGTCGATCTCTGCCTCGACCCGTTCCCGCAGGCCGGTGGCGTCTCGACCTGGGAAGCGTTGCATATGGGGGTGCCGGTGGTCAGCCGGCTCGGCACCACCGTGCCCAGCCGGGTCGGCTGTGCGGTGCTCGCCGCCGCCGGGCTGCCGGACTTCATCGCGACCGACGACACGCGCTACATCGAGATTGCCAGCAAGCCGGATCTCGAGCGGCTGCGCTCGATCCGCCGCGGCTTGCGCGACTTCATCCTGCAGCGCTGTGGTCCGGTCGCCTACACACGCGCGGTCGAAGACGCGTACCGGACGATGTGGGAACGTTGGTGCGCCACGCCATTCGACGAAGCCAAGGATCGGGCGCTGCGCCGCGGGCGCTGAGCCCCATTTCCGTTACACGCCCGCGCCGCCGCTGTGTTTTGGCGCGGAGCCGGGGACGAACGGCGCGATCAGCATCTCGCGCTTGATCAGGTCATCGTCGATCGACGGTAGCTGGCTCTCCAGCGGCGCGCCGAACTTCAGCACCGGGTACAATTTCTGCGCCGGGTTGATTTCGACATTGCAGAACACGGGACCTTTACGCGCATAGACGTCGCGAAGCTGGCCGGCGATATCGGCGCTGCGGCTGATCGTGACCACCGGCAGGTCCATCGCCTCGGCAACTTTGCGGAAGTCCACGAACGACAATCCGCTCGGCGCATCGACGCCGACATAGTGGCCATCGAGCCAGGTCTCCAGCGTCTGCTTCTGGATGCCGTGGCCGTGATTGTTGAACAGCATCAAGCGCACCGGCAGCTCGTGCCGCTTGAGCAGCGCCAGCTCGCCGAGCGACAGCATCAAGCCGCCATCGCCGATGATGCAGGTGACGCCGCCCTTCGCCTGCACCGCGGCACCGATCGATGCCGCCAACGCGTAACCCATCGCTGTGTTGTTCCAGTCCGAAATCAACCGCTGTCCGCGCTTGATGCGGAAGCCGTTGCAAGTCCAAGTGAGATTGCCGCCGGTGTCGACATAGATCAGTTCATCGGCGGGCGCAGCGTCGCTGAGCTTGTCGATAAAATCATAAGCGTCGACAAAGCCGGCATTGCCGGGCGCGGGGCCCGGCCGATCGTCCGGCAAGGCGACCCGCCAACGCGCGATCGTATTCAGCCAAGCCTCACGCGGCGGCGCCGCCTCGACTGCGGCGAGCAGCTTCGGCACAAAGGCATCGAGCCGCGCCGCGATCCGGGTCGCGATGCGGATACCGCGATCATCGAACTTGTCCATCTCGCCGCGGCTGGCGTCGACCATCACGATCGTCGCCTCGCGCGCAAACGACGGCAGGATGCCGCCGGTGACGTTCTGCGACAGCCGGCTGCCGAGGCACAGGATCAGATCGGCGTTCTGCACCGTGAAGTTGCCGAGCCGCGGCCCATAGACGCCGAACGGCCCGACCCGCAGCGGGTGATCGGCTGCGATCAGATCGGTGGCCGCCCAGGTGGTCAGCACCGGCATGCCGAGGCGGTCGACGAGCTGATCCAGCATCGACCCGATCCGTGGCGTCGATAGCCCACCACCGAGGATCAGCACCGGACGTTTCGCGCGCGCGATCAGCGGCAGCAGCGCCGCGATCTCGGTGTCGAGATCACCGGGTGCGGTTGCCGTTTCCGGCGTGAAGCCAGCGAGCGCTTCGGGATCGATCTCGGCGCGCTGCAGATCGTCCGGCAGATCGATCAGCACCGAACCGGGCCGCCCCTCGAATGCGAGATGATACGCCTTCTCCAGATGATAGCGGATGGTGGTCGGGTCGGAGATCTGCACCGCGTATTTGGTCACGGTGGCGAAGATCGAAGTGACGTCGGTTTCCTGAAAACCCAGCTGACGGATCTGGTTCTTTCCCTTCAGCCGATGGGTGGCGACCTGCCCGGTGATCATCAGCGTCGGCACCGAGTCGTAATAGGCGCAGCACACCCCGGTCAGCAGATTGGTAGCGCCGGGCCCCGAGGTGGTGATGGCGACGCCGAGCTTGCCGGTGGCGCGGGCATAGCCGTCCGCGGCGATCGCAGCCGCCTGCTCGTGCTGCGGAAAGATCGGCGTGACGTCCGGGTGACGGTGGGCGGAATCGAACATGTGCACCGCCGCGCCGCCGGAAATGCCGAACACATGGGTGACGCCGCGCCGCGCCAGAAAATCGATGACATAGTCGGAGAGCTTCACGCTTGTCCTCCTTGCGCGGCCGATCAATTGCCGTGGCGGCGCAGCTTGTAAATGTTCGGATCAGTGACGAGCCGCTCGGTCAGGGCCGCGCCGCCGGCGCCGCGCCAGGCATCGTGCACCACCGAGAAATTGCGTCCGCCGGTCGCCGCTCGGCCTGCATCGAACGCCCATTCGATGCAGCCGAGAATGTCTTCGTAAGACGTGCCCTGCGCGCCCGAGTCTAGGAACTCGAGCGTGCGGCGCAGACTGATGCCGGCGTCGTCGCCGGCCTCCACAGTCTGGCGATGAATCTTGGTGTTGACCCAGCCGGTGCCGACCGCGATCGCGTGCACATCGGCATATTCGTCGTCGAGCAATTCGCACAGCTTCACCAGCATGACCTTGCCGAGGCAATAGGCCGAGTAGTTGCGGAACGGGCCGTTGATTCCGCCGCCGACCAGGAACGCGACCTTGGTGATCGCCCCCTGCGCGCGATGCGGATACAGCGCGTGCAGCAGCCGCATCTGCGCGACCGAATTCAGCGACAGCGACGCCGCCCACTCCTCGAAGTCGCGCCCGAAGAAATCCCCGATCGGGGACAACTGCCCCGCGGCGCTGATCAGCCGCTCCCAGGGCTTGCCGAGCGCCGCGATCTCCGCCGCCGCGCTGCGCACGCTGCTGGCATCCGTCAGATCGCAATGCACCAGATGAATGCCGGCATCAGACTTCAGCTCGCTCAAATTCTCGCTGGACCGATAGGTGCCGATGACGTCATAGCCCTGCGCCCGATAGAGCTGCGCCAGCCTGACGCCGATGTCACTGGAGATCGCCGCGATAACGACGCTGCCGCTCATCGCTGGCCCCCATAGGTCTTTGCCGCAGCCTGCGCGAACGCCTGCGCCAAGGCGCCGTTGTTCTCGGTCATCAGGCCATACCAGGGATCGTCGTTATTGGTCTCCGTCATTGCGGGCCGAAGGCGAAGCAATCCAGAGGCGCCATGCGCGGGGCTGGATTGCGTTGTCGGCGGCGCCTCCTCGCAATGACGGGGAGAGGCTTCAAACTGAATGGCCGCCAACGGAAAATCGATCTGCGCCAGCGCCAGGCTCGCCGGATTGCCGATGTCGCGGTGATAGCTGCCGTTGTGGAACGCGAAGATGCGTCCCATGAACACCGGCAGCACTTCGGTCGAGAAATCGACCACCGGCTTGCCGAGCGAGGCGATGAAGTCGATCACCTCTGGCTCGACGATATACACCGCCGCATTGGCAAGGTTGCCCTTGGGATGCTGCGGCTTCTCGTCCATCTCCAGCACACGGCCGGCGGGATCGAGGGTGAGGATGCCGCAGCTTTGCGGATGATCGGTGACGAAGCTCATCATCGTCATTGCCGTATCTGGGGCGCGCCCCGCATGGGTGGCGAGGAAGGCGCGCGGATCGAACAGGCTGAGATTGTCGGCATGGGCGAACAGCGTCGGCCCACCTACGAAGCGCTCGCGATGCCGTAGCAGCGTGCCGGCGGTGCCGAGCAGCGAGGTCTCAGGCGCGAGGATCACGCGCTGTGCCCACGGACTGCGGCGGATATACTCGCTCACGAGATCCGCATGGTGATGCAGATTGACGACGATCTCCGAGAAGCCTGCCTCGCTCAGCATCTGCAGCCACAGCCCGAGCAGCGGGCGGCCGGCGACCGGCATCAGGCATTTCGGCAGCACATCGGTGAGCGGCGCCAGCCGCGTGCCGAGGCCGGCCGCGACCAGCAGCGCCTTGGGGCTGCCGCTCACGCGTCGAGCTCCCGGATGATGTCGCGCGCGGTGACCGGGATGTTGCCGATCCGGCCGACCTGGCAGGCGGCGGCGATCGAAGCGAGATAGGCGCTGCGCCAGATGTCGGTGCCGATCGCCAGCGCCAGCGCGGCGCAGACGAAGAACGAGTCGCCGGCGCCCGCCGCATCCTTCGGTGCGGTGTTGAACGCCGGCAGCCGGTCGGTCACCACGGTGCCGGCACTGCCGGTTTCGGCGTGCACCAACAGGCCCTCGGCCGCCAGCGTCAGGATCACGTTCTTGGCCCGCGCTTTTTCGCGCAACGCTTCGACCAGCACGACGAGACCGGAATCGAAATCGCGCATGGCCAGCCGCGCCTCACGCTCGGTCGGCTTGATCAGCAGCATCTCGGTGAAGCGCGAGATATCGCCGACCTGCGACGACGATTGGCTGTCGGCCACCATCGGCACACCGCGCGCTCGGCACGCCTGACCGACCGTCTCGACCAACCGGGTCGGCAAGCAGCCGTAATTGAAGTCGGAGAACACCACCAAATCAGTCGTCGGCAGCCGATGCTCGATCGTCTCCAGCATCCGCGTCTGTAGATCGGCATCGACGTCGTGCTGTTTGAGATGACTGACCCGCAGCAGCGTCTTGTTGCCGGCGCGGAAGCGCTGCTTGGTGGTGGTCGGCCGGCTCTCATCGGTGAGGATCGTGGCGTCGACGTTGTACGACGCCAGCCGCTCGCGGGCGAAGTCCGCCATCGCGTCGCCGCCGCCGACCGTGAGCAGGCCGACTTGCGCGCCCATGCCGGCCGCATGACCGGCGACGATGCCGGCGCCGCCGACGAACAATTCGCGCAGCACCGGCGTCACCACGATCGTCGGATCTTCCTGCGACAGGCCGAGCGGATCGCAGGCGATGTATTCGTCGACGATCAGATCACCGATCACCAGAACCCGCAGCTTGGGAAATCCCGCCAGCACGTTCTTCAGGTCGAGCGGTTCGAAGCGATGCCGACGCGGATAGTCGAGCGGCTTGACGATCGACGACGGATTGAATTCGCGGAACTCGCGCTTGATCAGATCGAGCGACGAGAACGCGACCTCGCCGGAGGAGAACACCAGGCGGCCGCCATAGCCGTCGAGTACCGCCTTCTCCGGATTGTCGGCGCCCTCGTGTTCCTTGCCCTTGACCACGACGGCAGGCCGCAACGCAGCGACAAAATCCTCCGGCGCATCGTGCAGCAGGAAGGCGTGGTCGACAACGCCGATGGCACGCACGCCTTCGAGCCGCAGTTCGGCCGGCAGCATCCAGTCGTAACCGGGTTCGGCGGTGACGCCGACCACCAGATAGTCGCCGCAATCCGCGGCGAATTTCAGAAGCCGCAGATGGCCTGGATGGACGATGTTGAAATTGCCCGAGACGAACACGATGCTGCGTCGGCGTCCGGCCTGTTTGCGGATGTCGGCAAGCGCCGTATCGGTCTCGGGATGCAGCATCAGCGTCACCTCAGCGACGGATCGATTTCGATCAGCGGGCGCACGCTGCGGCGTTGCGCAAGATCGTCCAGCGCCTCGTTGATCTCGTCGAGTTTGTAGCGGCGGGTGAACATCGCATCGAGAGGCAGCTTGCCGTCGCGGTACAGGCCCGCCAGCAGTTCGATGTCGCGCTCCGGCTTGGCATCGCCGCCCCAGGTGCCGAGGATCCGTTTGCCGCAGATCAGCTCGAACGGGTCGAGCGCGATCTTCTCGCCGCTCCGCGGGTGCGAGGCGAACACGCACAGCCCGCCGAACCGACGCGTGGCGTCGAACGCCTGCTCGATCACGCGGGTGAGGCCGGCGGACTCGATCGCGTAGTCGACGCCGAGCCCGCCGGTCAGCTTACGGATCTCCTCGACCGGATCGGCAACCGACGCATCGATCACGGTTGTCGCACCGAGCTCGGTCGCCATCTTCAGCTTGGCGGCTTCGACATCGACAGCGATCACCTGCTTGCAGGCGAACAGTTTGCAGGCCATCAGTGCGGCGAGCCCGATGCCGCCAAGACCGAAGATCGCCAGCGTGCTGCCGGCCTGCGGCTTGGCGATGTTGAGCACGATGCCGGCGCCGACCGGCAGCGCGCAGCCGAACAGCACTGCAACGTCCATCGGAAGTCCAGCCGGCAGCAGCGTGACGCGGTTCTCCGCGACCACGGCATATTCGTTGAAGGTGGTGACGGCGCCGGCATTGATGACGCGCTCGCCGCCGGCGTAGCGCACACCTTGGGTGTCGCTGCCCTGGCCCTTGATCCAGCCGAGAATGACTCGGTCGCCCTTGCGGACCTTGCTGACGCCGGAGCCGATCTCGACGACGACGCCCGAGCCTTCATGGCCGAGCATATGCGGCAGATAGCGATCCGGTCCGCGCCCACCGCGGGCTTCCATCACCTGGCTGTGGCAGACGCCGGAGTAAGCCAGCTTGACCAGCACTTGCCCGGCCGCGAGCGGCGGCGCCTCGACCATCTCGATCGAGAGCGGCTGATTGAGTTCGTGAAGCACCGCGGCGCGGAAGGTCACGGGCATGGCGGCCTCCGCTGTGCAGACGCCCGCACTGTCCCCGTCATTGCGAGCGAAGCGAAGCAATCCAGGAGCCCCGTGCACTGGGCCCTTGGATTGCTTCGTCGGCTTCGCCTCCTCGCAATGACAGTGTCAGGTTGTGCCATCATCGCGCCCTCAAAACGGTCCTGAGAACCAGGTGCCCGGCACGTCGTGCGGGAAGGTGCGCTGGGCGACCAGCGAGGCAGTTTCGACGTCGCGGCCGAGTATGCGGCCGACCGCTTGCGCGATGTGTTCGGCGCGGACGTGATAATTCTTGGTCAGCGCCGGGCTGGTCGCCTCCGGCACGTCCGGCGCTGCGAGGCGCTGCGGCGCGCTCTTGAGGCTGGCGAAGTGATCGGTGGCGATCCGCGCCACAATCTCGCCGGCCACACCGCCGGTCAGATGTCCGCTGTCGAGCGCCAGCAGGCGCCCGGTCTTCTGCACTGAGGTGATCACCGTCGGCCAGTCCAGCGGACGAATGATGCGCAGGTCGATCAACTCGCAGGCGATGCCTTGGGCGACGAGATGATCGACGGCGTGCAGCGCCTCCACCGTCATGTAGCTCATCGCCACGATCGTCACCGCATCGCCCTGGCGTACGACACGGGCCTTGCCGAGCGGGGTACGGACATCGCCAGCGGGCACTTCGCCCTGCATGTTGTGCAGCCAGCGATGCTCCAGGAAGATCACCGGATCGTCGTCGAAGATAGCGCCGAGCAGCAAGCCCTTGGCATCTTCCGCCGTGGTCGGCATCACCACCTTCAGGCCGGGAATATGCGCGAACCAGGATTGCAGGCTCTGCGAATGCGTCGGCCCCTGGCCCCAGCCGCGGCCAATGATCATCCGGATAGTGATCGGCACGCCGCGTTTGCCGCCGAACATGAAGCGCCATTTGGCGGCGTTGTTGACAAGCTGGTCGAGCGACAGCAGCGCGAAATCGAGCCGCTGATGCGTCATCACCGGCCGCATCCCGTTCAGCGCCGCGCCGATCGCAAAACCGGTCATCGCCGCTTCCGAAGTCGGCATGTCGAAAACGCGCTCAGGTCCGAACTGCTTGTGCAGATCGAGTGTGGTGCCGAACACGCCCTTCGGATCGTCGGTGCCGAGGCCGAAGCAGATCACGTTCGGATCGGCGGCCAGCGCGGTGGCGAGTCCATCCCGGATCGCGGCAGCGAAGGTGGTTGCCATTCCGCCCTCCCTAGCCTGCTGCCGACGCGTAGACGTCGGTGAAGGCGTCTTCGGGCGGCGGGAACGGCGAGCTTTCTGCGAACGCGAACGCCTCCCCGATCTCCGCATCGATCTCGGCCTGCATGTCGGCGACGTCGGCCTCGGTCATGATCCCTTCGGTGATCAACGCGCGCTGCAGCGCCGGCACCGGATCGCGCTGCTTCCACGCCTCGAACTCCGCGACGGCCCGATAGCCAATGTCGTTGTCGTAGTTCGGGCCACAATGTTCGCGCCAACGATAGGTCTCGAACTCGTAGAACCGCGGCCCCTCGCCGGCCCGGATCGCCGCCACGCCTTCGCTGAGCGCCGCAACCACCGCGCGCGCATCATTGCCGTCGCCATGATGCGTCTCGAGGCCGAAGCCGGCGACCAGCTCGGACAGCTTACGGCCGGGCGGCTGCCGCACCGACAGCGGCGAATACACCGAGTAGCCGTTGTTCTCGCACAGGAACAACACCGGGAGCCGCTTCACCACCGCGAAGTTCACCGACTCGAAGAACACGCCGGTCTCCGGCACCGCGTCGCCAAGGAACACACAGGAAATTTGGCCGGTCTTGTTGAGCTTCATCGGATAGGACAGCCCGACGCCGACCGGCACCGTGCCGCCGACGATCGCGGTCGAGCCCATGAAGCCGACGCTCTCGTCGACCAGATGCATCGAGCCGCCCTTGCCGCGGGCGCAGCCGGTGACCTTGCCGTAGATCTCCGCGATCATCGCCTTCAGCGATCCGCCTTTGGCGAGATAGTGCGCATGGGCGCGATGCCCGCTGACCGCAAGATCGGTCGGCCTCAGCACCGCACCGGCCGCCGCGGCGACCGCCTCCTGCCCGACCGACAGATGCGTCGGGCAGCGCATCTTCTGTTCGCCGTAGCGCGCCGCGATGGTCTCCTCCACGCTGCGGATCCGCAGCATGTCGAACAGCAACCGGCGCGACGTCTCGGGGTTCATGGGATGAACCAGTAATAGTCGCCGGTGTAGCCGACTTGCGCGAAGAAGGCCTTCCACTCGTCGACATGCATGATGGTCTGCGCGGTCAGATTCCACGCCATCATCCGGCGCTTCTCTTCTTCGTCGCGATAGGCGTCGACGGTAATGAACGCCCCCTTGCGCGCCACCCGCTCGATCTCGCGCAGCGCTTCTGCGCAGTCGTCTCGGACGAGGTTGTGGACGGTGTTGATCGAGATCACCACGTCGAACGACTTGTCGGCGAACGGCAGCTTCGTCGCGCTGGCGACGCTGACATGCGGCTTCATGTCGTCGATCGCATGCGCGATGGCGTAGTCCGAAACATCGACGCCCTTCACGGTGATGCCGGGGATCAGCTCGGCCATGTCGTGCAGCATGAAGCCCTTGGCACAGCCGACATCGAGCACCGAAGACGACGCCGAGAGGCCGAAATGCTGCTGGAAGGTCGGGATCACCGGCTGCCAGAAACGGGGCATGTAGTTGAATCCGCCATAGCCGTGACGGCGGTCGCCGTCGAAGAATTCTTTGCCGAAGCGCCGCGCAATCGCGCGATCCTCTTCCGACTTGGTCTGGCCGCGCTCGTCGACATTGCGCTTGGTGCGCGGGTAATTGACGAGGAGATCGATTTCCTGACCCATTGCGGTCCTCAAGGCTTGTGCGCGTAGTCGAACGGCTGGCTCTTCAGTTCTTCAAACCAGCGATCGATCCAGGCGATCGTCTGTTCGATGCCCTGCTCCAGCGTGATCTGGTCGCTCCAGCCGAGTTCGCTACGCAATTTGCTACTGTCGAGCTTGTAGGCGGCGTCCTTGCCGAGCCGCTCACCGACGATCTCGACCTGGTCCTCGAACCGCACGCCCATCGTCGCGCAGATCATCTCGACCAGGGCGCGGATGGTCACGATGCGATCGGTGGAGATGTGATAGCTGTCGCCGATCTTGCCGTTGCAGGCGATCCGCCGGGTCGCATCGGCCACATCAGCGGCATGGATGAACGAGCGCTCCGAAGTGCCGCCGCCATGCAGCTGCAGCTTGCGGCCGAGCTTGATGAACAGGATGGTGCGCGGCACGATCCGGTACAGCCGCTGCCCCGGGCCGTAGACATTGGCGGCGCGGGTGAACAGCACCGGAAAGCCGTAGGTGCGGAAATACGAGCGCAGGCTCATGTCGCCGGCCGCGCGCGACACCGCATAGGGCGTCGACGGATCGAACACCGCGTCCTCGGTCAGCGTGCCGGTGGCGTTGCCATAGACCTCCGGCGTGGTGACGTGGACGTAGCGCTCGAGAAAGTCGCAGGTCCGCAGGCGCTCGTGCAGGCGCACCGTCGACACCACATTGGTCATGAACCAATGGTCCGGGTTGGCCCAGCTCTCACCGACCATGCTTTGGGCTGCAAAATTGATGATGCAGGGAAAACGCTCGGCGGTCACCAGCTGCATGATCGCGTCGAGATCGTGGTTGAGATCGAGCTTGTGAAATCGGAAGCGATCGGCCTTCTTCCAGCGATACGGCAGGAACGCAGGATGCGGCTCGTCGGAGCGGCTGATGCCGACGACGTCGGCGCCCTGGTCGAGCAAATAGCTGACCATCGAGGCGCCGGTGAACGAGTTCGAACCGATCACTAGATATTTGTCGAAGCCCGCGCGGGCCATCGCACACGGCGCGGACGCGGGAACGATTCCGGTCACGCCTGCAGGCTCCGCTGCATCCAGCGCAGATTGTAGTGGCGATCCTCGTTCTTCAATTCGCCGCGCTGGAACTTGACGATGATCTCGCGGATCGCGTCGTTCACCGTCTTCTTCGGCTTGAAGCCGGTCGCCAGCAGCTTGTCGGAATTGATCCTGTACGAGCGCGGATCGTTCGAGGCGGTGACGGTGATCTTGGTCGGCACCTGGGCGTCGACCATCTGGGCGATGTCCAGGATCGAGATGTTCTCGAAGCCGGCATTGTAGATACCGCGCAGCTCGGGCCGGTCGAGCAGCATCAGATACAGATCGGTGATGTCGTCGATGTGGATGTTGGGGCGGACCTGATTGCCGCCGAACACGGTGATCTCGCCGTTGGTCAGCGCCTGCATCGTCAGCATGTTGACCGAGACGTCGAGCCGCATCCGCGGCGACGGCCCGCATACCGTCGCCGGCCGCACGATCTGCACCGCCATGTCGCCGGCGTAGCTGAGCATCACCCGCTCGGCCACCATCTTGGTCTTATTGTATTCAGAGATCGGCTCCAGCGTCAGGTCCTCGGTGACCTGCTCTTCGTCCTTGATGCCGTAGACGCTGCCGGACGACGCATAGATGAAGCGCTGGATGCCGGCGCGCGCGGCACGGTCGGCGAGCTGCATGGTGGCGAGCGCGCTGATCTCCCAGGTCAGTTTTGGATCGAGATCGCCGCACGGATCGTTGGCGACCGAAGCCAGATGTACGATCGCGTCGATGCCGGAAAGATCAATCGACTTGGTATCGCGGACGTCGCCGCGGACCACTGTCAACCGGGGGTGCGGCGGCAGATCGTTGCCGAACCACATGATGTCGAACGCCACCACCTCGTCGCCGCGTGCCAGCAGCTTGGGCACCAGCGTGGTTCCGACGTAGCCGCAGGCGCCGGTCACCAGGATCTTCATCGTGCGATTCCCACAGATTAGCCCGCCCCCGGCACGACGCATCGCGGCCCCGGCGAATCAATTGCAACCCTGAATGCAAGAGATACACGCATTCCTGCATCCCCGAATAGCACTGCGCGGGCCGCCGGTCGCGGCCAGCCGTCAGCCCGCCGCCGACAGCGGCACGCTCTGACCGCAGGCGAAGTCGAGGATCGCATGACAAATCGTCAGATGGCCGAGTTCAACGAAACCATACTGGTCGGAGGCCAGATAGAAATTGATGTCACCTTCCCGCCGCAGCGGATTGTCCGCGGAAAATCCGCTCAAGGTGATCACGCGACAGCCGCGCTCGCGCGCCACCGCGACTGCGTTGAGAATGTTCGCGGAGCGACCGGACGAGGAAATCGCGATCAACAGGTCGCCTTCCTGCGCGAACAGCTCGATCTGTTTAGCGAACACCTGCTCGTAGCCGTAATCGTTGCCGAGGCAGGTCAGCATCGCGCCGTCGTTGAGGCACAGCGCCCGCATGCCACCGTTCTTGGAGTAGTCGGTGGCCATGTGGCTGGCGATCGCTGCGCTGCCGCCATTGCCGATGAACATCAGCTTGCGGCCATCGGCATGGACCTCGCGGGCCCAGGCGATCACCAGCGAGGCGGCGACCTCCTGCGCGAACGGCCGGCCGTCGCAATCCGACACCTCGGCATTGGTGAGGGTGGCGCGCAGATGATCGTAATAGCCGAACATCTGCCGTTTCGACAGCAACGGCGTCGCGACGACTTCATCCGAAACGTCGTCGGGCACGGGGGCGGTGCTGTTACGCGATTGCGTCATCGGCGTCCTCGGCATTCCGAGCCATCACGGTTGCGCGTGATTCGTTAGCAATGTGTAAATCATGACCGGTCGCAGCCGCACCATGTCCGACGCCTCGGGATCTTACTTGGCAACCGCGGAGGATCATGACGGCGGCAGCCCCGGAATCGCGTCCTTGGCGGTGAGGAAGGCACTGCCCTGCTTGTAAGAGGTCGGCAGGTCGGCCAGCGTCTCGGCTCGGCGCCAGCCGCTCTTCTGCGTGAACAGCTGCACGCCGGCACCGCGCGCATAGTCGAAGATCACCGCAGCGTTGGCTTCGCTGCCGATCTCCAGCATGACGTCGAGGGTCTGCCAGCGCTCCTTGGGCAGCGAGGTGATGATCACCGCCTCGTGGCCTTCGGCGTCGATCTTGGCGAAGTCGGCGTTTGCGGCGATGTCGTCGAAGGCAGCGAGCCGCACCTTGAAGCGATCGATCTCGCCATAGGGATCGAGTTTGGCGCCGGCGATGTGGCTGCCGGTCGTGTTACCGCGCAACCGCAGGAACTCCGCCTCACCCGCCTGCCCCGAGACGGCCGCTTCATTGACATGAACCGTGGTGACGCCGTTGGCGCGCATATTGGCCTGAAATAGCGCGATATGCTCGGGGTCCGGCTCATAGGTCTCGACCGTAAAGCCGCAGCGCGCCATCACCAGGCTGTGCAAGCCGATATTGCCGCCGATATCGGCGACACGCCGGTAGCGACCTCGGTTCTGCCAATAGAACGAAAACAGGATCAGCTCGTCGAGACCGAACAGGTCGAGCGAGTCCACAGCCCCCATCCGATGATAGGGAAAGCTGATCGACCCGAACGGGCCGAACGGCACGTCGCTGCCGCCGCGAGCAAACAACGCCACCACGGCGCTGCGCGCGGCCGATGCCAGCGCCGTGTAGGCGGCCCCGCCCGGCGCGTGATGCCGCGCCAGCTCGGGCAGCGCAGCGATGAGGTCAGCAAGGATCCGGTCGGGCCCCGGCGCATGCGGCATCGGCGCGCCAGAGAATGCAGGGCTGGAATCTGCCGTCGGGGCGATGTCGGTCATGCAACGGCGCCGTTTCTAGGGTAACCCGAATCACCTGCACCTTACTGCATCCCCGCCCGCAACACGAACCTCGGGACGGGAGCAGCGGGTGCAAAAGAGAAGGCGGCGGAGTCACCCCCGCCGCCCTCGATTGTTCGATCAGCTACGCCGCGATTAGCGGAGGAGCTGCAGCACGCTCTGCTGCGACTGGTTGGCCAGCGACAGCGCTGACACCGCGATCGACTGGCGGGTGGTCAGCGCCTGGCTGTTCGCCGCTTCCTCGTTGGTGTCGGCCAGCGTCAGGTTCGACGAGCCGGTCTGCAGCACGTTGATCAGGCTCTTCGAGAAGTCTTGACGGGCCTGCACGATCGACAGGTTCGAACCAAACGAGGAGGCCTGCGAGCGCAGCGTCGTCGAGGCGGCGCTCAGCTTGTCGAGGACCGCGTTGGTGGCCTTGTTGTCGATGAAGTCGACGCCCGACGACAGGTTCGACAGACCGAGGCCGGTCGGATTGAAGGTGACGCCCTGGATCGAGATCGTCGACTTGCCGGTTTCGTTGAACACCAGCTTCAGGTTATCGCCGTTCAGCAGGTTGACACCGTTGAACGAGGAGTCCTGAGCCGTCGTCGCGATCTGGTTCAGCACGTCGTTGAACTGCTTGACCAGGCCCGCACGGGTGTTCTGGGCGTTGACGTCAGCCACCGGTGCGTTCGGCACCGAGAAGGTGAGGGTCGAAGCCAGAGTGCCGCCGATCGCGCCGCCGTCCGCGCCGCCCAGAGTGTGGGAAGCGTAGTCGTTCGATGCCGAGATCGTCAGCTTGCCCGAAGCGTTGTCGATCGAGGCTGTCAGGTTGTTGGCAGCCAGCGCGACATTGAGCTGGGCCAGCGACTTGACCGTGCCGTTGGTGCCGTCGCCGAAGGTGACGTTGGTCGCCGCGCCGCCGTTGAACGACGAGAAGGTCAACGTCTTGCCGTTCAGGCTGCCGGCCGCAACACCGCGAGCCGCGGTGAACGAGCTGGAGTTGCCGCTCGGGCCGGTGAGGCCGAGGGCAGCCAGCGCATTGCCGGTGCCGGTGATGCTGAGGTCCGCCGCAAGGCCGGTCGACAGCTTCAGCGAGCCGCTCGTGATCGACGAGTTGGCCGTGCCGTTGGCGGTCGAGATCGTCGCTCCCGAGACGCCGAGCGCAGCGGTGCGGACACCGGTGGCGAGGTCGACCGCCTTCAGGACGTCGTCGATCGTGCCCTTCTGCAAGTACACGGTCGAGTTGCCCTGACCGTCGGTTTCGACGTTGCCGGAGATGCCCTGATGGCTCGCCGACGCGGTCGGCACCGCGGCGTTCTTGAAGGTGATGGTCTTGCCGTTCACGTTCAGCGTCGAGCCGTCGGCGATCAGCGTGCCCATGGTGGTGCCGCTGGTGGTGCGCTGCTTGGTCAGCGTCAGCGGACCGGTGCCGGACGAGGTGGTCAGGCCGAGGTTCTTAAACAGATCGGTGAACGCCGTGACATTGAGATCGGCACCCGTCGAGCTGCGGATGGTGGTGATACCACCGGAGACGTCCGACGCAGTCTGGCCGGAATTGGTGCTGATCGTGGCAACGCCGTTCGAGATCGACGCAGCCTTGACGCCGTTGGCGAGATCGATCGCGGTCAGCAGGTCACCGACAGTCGCGTTGGTGAACTTGCTCTGGTCGCCGAGATAGATCGTCGAGTTGCCGTTACCATCGGTGCCGATACGACCCAGAACGCCGGTGCCCGACGGGATGTTGTTGCCCTGCGGAGCGTCGGAGGTCTTGAAGGTGATCGTCTTGCCGTTGACCGAAAGCGTGGTGCCGTCGGCGATCGCCGTGGTGGTCAGGCCGCCGTTGGTGTTGAACAACTGAGTGCTGGCCGAGATGTTCGCCGAGGACGTCGCAGCGACGGTATCGACAGTCTGCGCGGTCAGGCCGAGCTTGGCCAGAACGGCGCCGCCCGAATTGTCCCCGATCGTCAACGGGCTGTTGGTGCCCGAATGCAGCTCGAGCTTGCCGGCCGTCACCGTCGACGACAGGCTGGTATTGCCGTTGATGGTGTCGATGGTGTCGAGCAGCGAATTGATGGTCTGGTCGAGACCAATCGTGTAGTTGCCGGAGCTGTCCTTGCTGGCGGTGCCGGCGGTCGTGAAGGTGATGGTCTTGCCGTTGACGGTGATCGAGTCGCCCGCAGCCGGACCGGTCGCCGTGGTGGTCGAACCGTTGGTCAGCTCGCTGATCAGATTGGTACCAGCCGCGGTCGCGGCGGCAGTGCCGACGCTGAGAACGCTGCCGAGCGCCGTGTTGTCGGCAGCGCCGACGACGGTGACGGCGGCCGAAGCCGCGATGCTGACGATCGCGCCCCCGAGCGTATCGGTGCCCGACGCAGCAGTGGTGCCGCCGGCGGTGCCGTCGAAGATCACGCTGCCGGTGGCAACGCCGTTCGAGTAGCTCTGGGTGCCGCGCAGGTCGTCGGCGGTTGCACCGGCGATGGTCGCCGACACGTTCGACTTGGTGGCGTAACCCGACGTGGTCTGCAGAGCCTGGTTGGCGATCGACTTGGCGCTATCGACCAGCTTGCTCAGCGAGGTGATACCGGTATTGGCGGCCTGCAGAATCTGCACGCCGTTGCCGATGCCATCGAGCAAGTTGTTGATGTCGCTGGCGCGGCTGTCGAGCGCAGTGGCGGTGAAGAAGTTGGTCGGATTGTCGAGCGCCGAGTTCACCTTCTTGCCGGACGACAGGCGGCTTTGGGTGGTGGCGAGCAGATCAGCCGTGGCCTGGAGCGACGAGAGGTTCTGACGAACGGCGTTGGATAGAACGATACCGGACATTGTGTTGCTACCTTCCTGGTGTGCAAAACGCGATCTTCTTGATCGGCCGCGGAACCTTGACCGCCAGACTCTAAGAATGCGTAAAACGAGATCAGCGGCTTTAACGGAAGGAATCGCCCGTATTATCACGGGCCTGCGCAATACGAGACACGCGCCGGGACGATCCGCGCAGCCTCGTAAGGCTACGTGATTAGTCCAGATCAGCGAGTATTTAGTGGGGGTTGCGCCTTGGCTACGGCAGCTGTTGCGCCTCGAATTCGAGGCCTAGGAGCCGCCGGGGCGGCGGCTCACCGTTCAGAGATAATTAACTACAGAAACTTGACGAGGCTGAGTTGATAGAGCTGAGCCGTCGTCTGATACGACGCCTGCAGTGACGTCTGCAGCGCCAGGAGCTTGGTCGCCACCTCGTCGTTGTTGATGCCTTCGATCGAACTCAGCATAGTCTGAGCCAATGCCTTGCCCTGCACCTGACGATTAGTGGTCGCTTTGATCGACGCCTGAGCACCGGCAAGGTCGGCCTGGATGGTCTGGATCGATTGCTCCCCCGGCACGACCGCAAGGTTGGCGGCAACCCGTTGATTCAGTCCCGCGATCTTGCCCGAAGCGTAGGGGTCGGTTGCCGACGTGGTCACCGCAGCGAACACCGCCACGGTCTGCAGCTGCTTGCGGAGGGCCTGCTCATCGGCGCGCGCGCCATACTGCACCGTGATGGTGTCGTCGATCTTGGCGACCGCTGTGCCGCGCGCCGGGTCGCTCGCGGAGTCCGGTTCACCGTTGTACCAGAAGACCGTATTGGCCTTGGTTCCTGCAACCTGCGTCGTGGCGGCGCCGAACGGCGCGCTGCCGCCCACCCGCAGCGGGGGCGTGTTGTTGAAGAAGTCATCGCCCGCCTTGATGGCCGAGGCTGCAGCCAGCGGCCCGTTGGCCAGTTTTTTCACGGCCGACGTCAACGCGGTCTGCAGGTTGGCCGCAGTCAGGGCCGACGACGGCGCCACAGGAGGAACCGCGGTCGGGTTTCCCTGATCGATTGCGAAGCTGCCGTCCGGCAGCGGCGTCTTCGAGGATGCCGTCAGCGCGATGGTTTCCTGGGTTCCATCCGGCATGTTGAAGGTGAACTTCACGACATCGCCATCGTTCGGAATCGCACCGTTGAGGTCGACCGACATTGCCACCGGATTGGGGGTGGCCGGCGGGGTCGTCGGCGGCGTCTCGGTCGGCTGTGTCACCACCGCTCCGCTGATCGTCGTCGAGACCGCACTCAACTTCATCCCGAACGGCGATGCGGTGGTCGGCGGCACTGCGTAAGGATTGGCGGCATAGTCCTCGCCGATCTGAACCGTGGTCGCGGTCGCTCCGGTCGAGACGATGGTCCGTCCCATCCCGCTGGTACCCACGTCGGCATCGTGGCGTTCGCTGATCACCTGCTTGAGGCCGGCGACCGCAGCACCGTCGCCGTTCATGATCACGTCGGCCGCCACCACCGGCGCGGTGTCCGTGGCACGGCCCGCGAACAGATAGCGATCTCCGACCTTGGCGTTCAGCACGTCGACGGAATCGAAGAAGTCGAGCCCCGCGGTCCGCTGTCCCGGCGTCTGCCCGGTGTTGTCGAGCGTCGAACCAGCACTGACCGCGGCGCCCTTCACCTCGCTGCTGATGTCGGCTAGCCGCTGCAGCGACAGGTTCGCCGTGCTGATGCGGGTGGTGATGTTGGTCATCGTGTCGCTGTAGCTGGCGATGTTCGCCACCTGCGCGCGCAGGCCGATCGCGAGACTGCGGCCTGTACCGTCGCCCGCATAGGTCTGCGACACCCGTCCGGTCGCGAGCTGTTGGCTCAGCGTCTCCATCTGGCTGCGGAGATTGAGGATGGTGGAACCGATGTAGGAAGTACGCCCGCTTACGCCGTCGATCGCCATGGCTCGCCTCAAATCGCCTGCATCAGGGTCTGATACATCTGGTTGATGGTCGACATCACCCGCGCGTTCGCCGCGTAGGCATTCTGCAACGACAGCAGGTGCGCCATTTCCTCGTCCATGTTGACGCCGGACGATGTCGACAGCTTCTGCTGCAAGGTGTTCAGCACGACGCTCTGGCCATCCGACAATTGCTTGGCAGCAGCCGCGTTGGAACCCTGCTGGCCGACGAACTGCTGCAGGAAGCTCTGCAACGAACCCTTGAACGGAGCGCTGTCGGACCCGATACCGGTGGACGCAGAGTAGTAGTACTGGCTCTTCATCATCTGCTTGATCATGAAGTCGGGCCGAGCCGTATCGCCGGCGGCGGTCGCCGGTGAGGTCGAATAGACCACCAGCTTGGAACTGTCCTTCAGCAGGTCCGAGTTGACCGAAATTCGCTGCGCATAGCCGGTCATCTGATTGCCGGAGGCACTGCGGGCCCCCGAATAGGCCGCGCCGTTGTCGTTGAACAGCGGCACCTCGACGCTGCCGCCGGCCAGCGCCGTCACCGTCGATGTCACCGACGCCGAATTCACCGTCGAGAAGCCGGGATTGTTGAGCACATTGACGGCCCCCGGAAAGGTTCCGGAGAATTGCAGGTTCTTGGTGTAGAGAGCAGAATTGAGCTGCGAGATCGCCGAACCGGAGACACCGGAAAAATCGATGCCGACGACGTAATCGTTGGGGTCGTTGGTCGCGTTTTGAGGCAGCGGCAACAAAGTGGGATCGTCGACCCGGACGACGGTGACCGTGTGCTGCTGCCCGGTGGCCGTGTCGGTGTAGGCGATGTTGATCGTATTGCCGTTCTGCATGCCCGACAGATCGACCGCGAAGCCGGACGAAGGCCCCGAGGTCACCGCGGTGCCGGCCGTCGTCTTGTCCGACAGCGAGCTAGACAACGTCGCGGCAAACTGATCGAGCTGGGTCTGCGCCGTCACCAGCGTATTGTCGCGAAGCTCGACATAGGCCGCCATTTGGCCCGACTTAAGCGACGACGTGATATCGATCGACGAGCCGCTGTCGTAGCTTACCGTGATCGAGCCGAGTTTACTTGTCAGGCTGTTCGACGACCAAGTGGTCGACGGATTGACGGTGCCCTGCGCGTTGAACGACAGCGTCGCGGCTTCCATGCCGGCGAGCTGCACGCCGGAGCCGGTGAACACCGTAACCTGGTTGGCGCCGTTGGTGACGACGCGGATGTCCATCAATTGCGAAAGCTGATTGATCGCCTGGTCGCGCTGGTCCAGCAGCGCCGCAGTCGCGGCGTCGGTCGATGTACCACCCTGCGGATTGGTGCGAATCTGGCTGTTGATCGAGGCGATCTGCTTGAGAAGATTGTTGGCGGTGCTCACCGAGTCGGTGAGACCGGTTTCACAACCTGCCCGCAACGTCTGGATGCCATTCGACATCGAGTTCAGGCTGCTGGCCATGGCCTGCGCGGCATTCAGCACCCCGATCCGCGCCGAGGTACTGTCGGGACTGGTCGACAGCGCCTGCATCGCGGTGGTCAGACCGTTGAATGCGTCCTCCAGCGTGCCGGTCGAGTTCGGATCTCCGAACAACCCCTGAAGCTGGTTGAGATAGCTGGAGCGCAATGACGCATAGGCAGCCCCCGACGTCTCGGTGCGGAGCTGCGCCAGGATGTAGTCGTCGAGCTGGCGATTGATGCCGTTGACCTGAACGCCGGTTCCGGTCTGGCCGGACACCGTGACGCCCTGGTTGAGAGTCTTGCGGACGTAGCCGGGCGTCTCGGCGTTGGCGACGTTGGACGATACCAGCGAGATCGCGGACTGGTTCACCCGCAGGCCGGCCATTGCGATCGATAGTGCGTCTCCGAGACTCATGACTGGCTACCCGGGTTCGAGGACGACGCCGCGCGACCGCTCAACGCATCACGTTGAGCAGATCCTGCACCATCGTATTGGCGGTGGTGATCACCTTGGTGTTGGCCGAATAGGCCTGCTGGGTGACGATCAACTTGGTGAATTCGTCGGCGATGTCGGTGTTCGACGATTCCAGCGACGCTCCCGAAATGCTGCCGCCTTTGCCGTACAGCGGCTGACCGGATTCGTTCGTGATCTCAAACGCACCGCCGTCGATCCGCTTGAGGAAGTTGGCGCCGTTGAAGGTGGCGACGGAGACCTGTGCCAGGTCGATGTTGCGACCGTTCGAATAGGCACCGACGACCCGGCCCTCGTTGCTGACCGAAACGCTGACGAGCTGGCCGGCGGCGTAACCGTCCTGCTGCAACTGGTTGACCTGAACGTTGCCGTTGCTGTCGGAAAACTGCGTCAGGCCGCCGGTGCCGAACGACATCGTCAGGTTGCCGAGGCTGACGCCGCTCACCGTGACGCCCGGCAGGGTGACCTGTCCGACCACCGGCTGCATCTGACCGTTGGAACTGAAGGTGAAGTTGGTGCCGACGTTGACCCAGCTGGTCGCCGATCCCGTCGCGTTGGGATTGGTCTGATAGAACAGGTTCCAGGTGTCGGTGCCGCCGACCGTCGACGACGCGACCTTGGCCCAACGGAACTGCAGACTGACCGGAGCGCCGCTGCCGTCATAGGCGGTGAGCGCACCGCCCGCCACCGACTCGTCCAGAAAGGCCTGATTGTCCGAACCGATGACCACGCCGGTGCCCGCGGTGCCACCGCCACCTCGCAACCCGGTGATGGTCCCGGTGAAGCCCAATGCGTTCCACGCCGCCGAACTCGACGACGACAGCTGGATGTCGTTGGCGAGACCGCTGTTGATGGTGACGACACCGCCTGAAACGCTCGAGAGGTTCGGCGCGGCATTGCCAGTCAGACCGTCGATCGCGGTCAGCAGGCTCGAGACGCTGCCGCCGTTGAGATCGACATAGGCGGTGTTGGGGGCCGAACCGGCGCTACCGCCGGCGCTGGAGTCGTAGAACGCGACCGTCTTGGTGGTCGTGACGCCGCCGGTGGTCGTCTTCACCGTGAGGGTGTCACCGGCGCTGAATCCCGCCTGCAGCGAGTCGGTGCCGCTGGCGGATTTCAGCAGCGTTGCGCCAGTGATCGCGACCGCAGGGGTTTGAAAATTGGTTCTGGCCGAGCCGAGGATGCTGGTGTTGGTGTAAGGCGCCGCCGGCGTACCCAGCGGAAGCGGATTCGACACGAAATCGGCAGGACGCAACAATTCCGAGCCGAGCACCGACTTGTTGGCCTTGGAGGTCAACGGATAGTTGGCGAGGTTGGCACGATAGTCGATTTTGGTGGTCTGCTGCGAAGGCAGAAAGTCGTTCTGAAATTTCAGGATCTGCGGCACGCTGCCGGCCGGGTTGCCGGTGGTCGGATCGATCGGCACGCCCTGGAGATAATAGCCGGCGCCGTTGACGAGGTAGCCGTTCTTGTCGAGCGAAAAGTCGCCACGGCGGGTAAAGTTGTTGACGCCGGCGAAGATCGGATTGTTGTCGGTGAACGAGGCCGGCTTCTGGACGACGAAGTAACCGTCGCCGTTGATCGCCATGTAGGTTCCAACCGCTGCCGACTGCACCGAGCCGGTCAGCGTGTTGGTCGACCGAGATTCAGCGTTCACCGAACCGGCGAGCTGGGCGTTGTTGCCGGTCTGCGGGATGAGGTCCAGAAACGAGGTGTCGATCCGCTTGAAGGCGGTCGTCTGAGAGTTGGCGATGTTTCCCGAGATGTTCTCCAGCGCATAGGAGTTGGCGCGGAGGCCCGCAACCGAAGTGGTGAGAGCGCCGAAAATACCCATTACTGACTTCTCCCGTTGCGACCGTCTGCGTCGGCTGTTGACTGCGAGATACCGGACAGTCTCTCCGCAAGCCTCGTGCCAACGGATAAATTGTCGATATTTCAGATACTTGATTAGGAACTGAAGGCCGTGTTGCCGGGGCGGATTTGCCGAGTCGGGCAACAATTGCCGGGGCGAGCGCCCGAAACGCGCCCCTGTCCTGGGTGCGGCGGAACCAAATTCAGGCAGGCGCGTTTGCGATCGGACAGCACGGGGGTTGATCGGGGGATCGCTTGGCTGCTGAAGACCTGCCGGGTGGGCGACCGCGTCTCGGCGAAGCCGGAACAGACAGTCTTTTCCTCGGGCGCGGCGAACTCGCCTCGCTGATGAGAGAGCACGATTGGGCGTCGACCCCGATCGGACCGCCCGCGAGCTGGCCGCAGGCGCTCAAGACGGCAGTCCGCATCATGCTGACGTCGCAACAGCCGATCTGGATCGGGTGGGGCGAAGAGCTGACTTATCTGTACAACGACCCGTACAAATCGATCGTCGGCGGCAAGCACCCGTGGGCACTCGGCCGCCCGATCTCAGAGGTCTGGTCGGAGATCTGGGACGACATCGGACCGCTGCTCGCCAAGGCCACCCGCGGCAACGAGGGCACTTACGTCGAGGCCCAGCTCCTGATCATGGAGCGCAACGGATTTCCGGAAGAGACCTACTACACCTTCTCCTACAGCCCGATTCCGACCGACGACGGCTCGCCGGGCGGCATCTTCTGCGCCAACACCGACGACACCCAGCGCGTCATCACCGAACGGCAATTGTCGCTGCTGCGCGATCTCGCCTCGAGCGCCGCGGAGTCGCGGAGCATAGGTCAGGTTTGCGAACGCAGTGCGGCGGCACTCGCTACCGACTCCCGCGACCTGCCATTCGCGCTGATCTATCTGACCGGCGCGAACGGCGACATCGCCGAGCTCGCCGCTTCGGCGGGGTTCGATGGGGCTCACCCGGCCGTGAGGCCGACATTGTCGCTCTCAGACACCGCCGAGCCTTGGCCCGTCGCCGAAGCCTCCCGACAAGATGCGGCGGTCCTGGTCGAGGATCTCGAAGCGCGGTTCGGCGCCGCGTTTCCGAGCGGCGGCTGGCGCCAGCCGCCGACCAGGGCGGTGGTGCTGCCGATCCCGGCGAGCGGCGATACCGGCCGCTCAGGCTTCTTAATCACCGGGCTCAACCCGTTCCGACTGTACGACACCGCCTATCAGGATTTCCTCGCGCTGGTCGCCGGCCAGATCGCGGCGGCGATCACCCACGCCAACGCCTATCAGGAGGAACGCCGCCGCGCCGAAGCGCTCGCCGAGATCGACCGCGCCAAAACCGCGTTCTTCTCCAATGTCAGCCATGAATTCCGCACGCCGCTGACGCTGATGCTGAGCCCGCTCGAAGAAGCGCTGGGCCGCGACGGCCTCCCGGAGGAACAGCAGTCCTTGCTGGCAATCGCCCATCGCAACGGCCTGCGGCTCCTGAAACTGGTCAACACGCTGCTCGATTTCGCCCGCATCGAAGCCGGCCGCGTCACCGCGCATTTCACCCCGGTCGAGCTGTCGTCGTTCACAGCCGAACTGGCGTCGAACTTCCGTTCCGCGCTCGACCGCGCCGGATTGCGCTTCGTGATCGATGCGCCGCCGCTGCCGCAACCGGTCTATGTCGACCGCGACATGTGGGAGAAGATCGTCCTCAACCTGCTGTCCAACGCGTTCAAGTTCACCTTCGAGGGCGAGATCGCGGTCCGCGTCGATACCGATCCGGACCGCACTCATGCGGTGATCGAAGTCAGCGACACCGGCACCGGCATTCCGGCGACCGAAATCCCACATCTGTTCGAACGGTTCAGACGTGTTGAAGGCGCGCGCGGCCGTTCGATCGAAGGCAGCGGCATCGGGCTCGCGCTGGTCCAGGAGCTGATCAAGCTGCACGGCGGTTCGATCAGCGTCGAGAGCGAAGTGGGCCGCGGGTCGAGCTTCCGCGTGACGCTGCCGTTCGGCTCGACCCACCTCCCCGCCGAGCGACCGCGGCATGGCGCGCTGCAGGTCTCGACCAATGTCCGGGCCCAGGCCTATCTCGACGAGGCGATCGGCTGGCTCGACGACAACGGCGACGGCGGCCGGCCAACGGCGTCGGGTGCGCAGGATCTCGGGCTCGTCACCGCGCCTCCGACCGGTCGGCCACACATCTTGCTGGCCGACGACAATCAAGACATGCGCCACTACGTCGCCCGGCTGCTCGGCGATGCCTACGAGGTCGAAGCGGTCGGAGACGGCGCTGCGGCCCTCGAAGCAGCGAAGAAACGCCGGCCGGATCTGGTGCTCAGCGACGTGATGATGCCGCAGCTCGACGGTCTCGGTTTGCTCAAAGCGCTACGCGGCGACCCTGCGCTCGCCGACCTCCCGGTGATCTTCCTGTCCGCCCGCGCCGGCGAAGAAGCTCGGCTCGAGGGACTGGAGGCAGGTGCCGACGATTATCTCAGCAAACCGTTCAGCGCCCGCGAACTGCTGACTCGCGTCCGCGCCAATCTCGACACCGCGGCGATCCGGCGAACGGCACTGCGCACCGAATACACGCTGAGGCAGGAGGCGCAGGCGGCCAGGAAACAGGCCGAAAGCATTCTGGCCTCGATCAGCGACGGCTTCATCGCGCTCGATGGGGAGTACCGCTTCACTTACGTCAACGCCGCCGCCGAACGGCTGATTCGGAGAACGGCAAGCGACCTGATCGGCAAGGTGTATTGGGACGTCTACCCGACGATGCTCGGCACCGACATCGAGCGGGCCTATCAGCGCGCCATGATCGAGCGGGTCGCGTGCGAATTCGAGAGCTATCATCCGCCGAGCCAGCGCTGGTTCGAGTTGCAGGTCTCCCCGACCAACGGCAACAGCATCTCGGTATACTTCCGCGATATCACCGAGAAGAAGAAAGCCGAGGCGACGCTTCGTGACATCAACGAGCAGCTTGAAGAGCAGGTCGCCGAGCGAACCGCAGAGCTGCAGAAGAAGGAAGCGCGGCTGCGGACCATATTCGCCGCGAGCTACACCTATCAGGCGCTCCTCGATGTCGATGGCAAGGTGCTGGACGCCAATCGCACCGCACTGGCCGGCATCGGCGCCGAGCTCGAGGACGTGGTCGGCAAGCCGCTCTGGGACACACCGTGGATCGGCAGAACGCCGGGACTGCCGGACATGATCCGCAGCGACATCGCCGCGGTTGCGGCGGGCGAAACCGTGCGCCGCGAGCTCCAGGTCAACCTGTCGGCGAGCGGCTGGCGTTGGTTCGACCTCCAATTGCGCCCGGTTCAGGACGCAAAAGGCAACGTGATCGCGATCGTCCCCGAAGCGGTCGACATCACCGAGCGGCGCAAAGCCGAGGAGGCATTCCGGCAGGCGCAGAAGATGGAGGCGATCGGGCAGCTCACCGGCGGCGTCGCTCACGACTTCAACAACATGCTCACAGTAATCCGCTCCTCCGCGGATCTGCTCCGCAGACGCGAGCTTCCTCCCGAGCGGATCCGCCGCTACGTCGATGCGATCTCCGACACCGCCGATCGCGCTGCCAAGCTCACCGGCCAACTTCTCACCTTTGCGCGCCGTCACGCCCAGAACCGCGAAGTGTTCGACGCCGCCGCTCATCTCGAGCACGTCTCCGACATGCTGAAGACTGCGCTGGGCTCGCGCGCGGTGTTTCGTCTCGACATCGCCGAACGACCGCTCCCGGTCGAAGCCGATACCAATCAGTTCGATGCGGCGCTGGTCAATCTCGTCGCCAATGCCCGCGACGCGATGGATGGCCACGGCACCCTCACAATTTCGGTGGCGCACTCCGCCGCGACACAGCACGAAGCCGCCGCAGGCCACCATGGCTTCGTCGAGGTCTCGATCGCCGATACCGGCTGCGGTATTCCACGCGAGCAGATCGAGCGGATTTTCGAGCCGTTCTTCACCACCAAAGATATCGGTCGCGGCACCGGCCTCGGATTGTCGCAGGTCTACGGCTTCGTTCAGCAGTCCGGCGGCAGCATCAATGTCGACAGCGCGATCGGCCGCGGCACCACGATCACGCTGCGGCTGCCGCGGAGCGACAAGCCGATCCCGCTCCGTCAGGGAAACGGCATCAATGCGGTCGACGCCCGGGAGCGCGGCTGCATCCTGGTGGTCGAGGACAACGCCGAGGTCGGCGAATTCTCCACCCAGTTGCTGCACGACCTCGGCTACCAGACCGTACTGGCCTCCTCCGGCGAGCAGGCGCTGGCGTTACTCGGCGAGGACGCCGAACGCTTCGACCTGGTACTCAGCGACGTGGCGATGCCGGGGATGGATGGCGTGACGTTGGGGCGCGAAATCAAGAAGCGTCTGCCGGAACTGCCGGTGGTGCTGAATTCCGGCTACGCCCATATGCTCGCCGACGAGGACCATGGGTTCGACCTGCTGCACAAGCCCTATTCGGTCGAAGATCTGTCGAAAGTCCTGCGCAAGGCGATGGCGGAACGGGCCTGACGTCTGTTCCGTCTCCCGGAACCGCTACAGACTGGGAGAAGCATCGTTCGCGCCAATGTGATCGCCAGCCCGCCGGGCCTGCGCTATCGCATTGAGCCAGATCATTTCTCCGGACATTCAAGCGTGGCATCGAGGCCTCATTCCGGCCCGAGCATGTTTGTCCGCGAACGTTGCCAAGAGCGTACCATGACCGAGATCGAGATCGCCCAGCAGGTATTGTCCTGCCTGCACCAGACCGAAACGGCCGAACCGGATTCGGCTGTGTCGTCGCTGAAGCGACTGATCAGCTACATCCACGGCGCCGGAAACGTGCATTCCTGCGCTATCGACGAGGCCCGTTCGTCGACCTTCATGGCAATCTGCGAATACGCCAAGGCCCTGCATCGCGGCCTGCCCGCTGACAGCCTCCGTCCCGCCGCGATCGACGCCGCAGAAAAATGGCGTGCGCTGGCAGGTTGAGCCAGCGGCCGATTCTTCCGAGCTGAATCCCGACCGCTACTTGCCGCAGGCTTTGGGCGCGACGAAGCGGTAGAAATACTCTTTGGTCTTGCCGTTGTGAGTACGCAGCACCGGCACGTCGATGCGCTTTTCGTCCGACATTGCCATGGCGGGATAGGCAGCATGGAAATGCGCCGGCACCTGCGGCAGCGTGTAGACCAGCACCGCGCCCTTGTCTTCCAGCTTGCGCGGATCGAACCAGCGGGTCGCCGGAATGAAGTGGACGGTGATCGAGTCGCCCTCCGGCCCCGCGGCGATGCCGATGCCGTACACGGTCTGACGGTCGCCGAGGAAATAGCCCGGACCGCACGCATACTGGCTGCGCCAATCGTTCATGATCAGACGTGCCGCATCCGCGGTCGGCTCCTGCAACCCGCTGTGCGAAGCGGGGCCGAGATAAGCGATCATCACAGCAGCCGAGAGCACGCCGTACAGCCCCGCCAGCGTCCAGCCGGTCTGCCGCTCGCAAGTCTCGCGCCGCGCCTCGTTCCAGCGCAGCAGCGGCGCCAGAGCCGGCACCGCCAGCAGCGAGAACGGCGCGCCGTAGCGAGCGATGTATTCCAGACCGAGCACCACGATCATGCCGAGCAGAGTCAGCATCATCGCGATGTTGACGATCACCAGGAACTTCAACTCGTCGCTGCCCTCGGCGAACCGAGGCACGCGCACCACGATCATCCGCCGCAGACTAGACACCGCGACGATCACCGCGCCCGGCAGCAGCATCGGCAGATAGCCGGCAATAAGCAGCCCAATACGGCGGGCGGTATCGCCGATCGAACCGAAGCCGGTGAAGTGGCGCTCGCCATAGGCGATAGTGCTGCCGAATTTCAGCGCGGCAACGACGTGCGGCAGCAGCAGCACCGTGGCGATCAGCATCGCCAGGTACAGCCCAGGACGCGCCAGACAGCGACGAAACGACGGCAACGCGACGACACCGATCGCCATCGCCAGAAACAGCACCGCCGCGTTGTATTTGGTGAGCGCGGCGATCGCCGCCCACACGCCGAGCAGGATCCAGTCCAGCCAGCGGTTGTCCTGCCGCGCACGCAGGAAGTGATAGATCACCGCCGGCCACGAGGTGAGCTGGAGGATGTCGGCGTTGAGCGCCCAGGATAGCGGCGCGAACACCGCATAGAACGAGGTGCCGGCGAGCACGACCAGATAGGTCGCCATCGCCCGTTCGACCAGGAGCCGCAGGATCGCGTAGAGATACGCGAATCCGATCACCATCAGCACCTGATTGGCGGCGACGATGGCGGTGCCGGATGGCCCGAACAGGCGGTCGACCAAACCGCCGGCCCACACCATCATCGGCGGATGGACCGGTGTGATCAGCGGGAAGTGGCGCCCCCAGGCGACCAGTTCGCGGGTGTCGTAGAGCGGCGTCGGAAATACAATCGCCGCGAGAACCACCGGCAGAACGATCGCCACCGCGAGAATGGCCAGCAGGCTACGGGAGCCCCCCGGCTGCGACACCACAGGTTGCATCAGGGCCGGCCGCCACATTTCTGAAAGTTAATGTGCTCGGGATATGCGGGGGCGGCGCTCAGCTTGTCAACTGAGGCGGCCGACTTCCCCACGTCAGCCGCAGTGTTTGAGACGCGGAAACAAGTCTTTCACGCAATTGTCACAACCAGCGCGTCAGCTCGCGTTCGGTGTCGCCGGATGGAAGGTCAGCGCGTAGCCGTCCATGCAGTAGCGTAACCCCGTCGGCTTGGGGCCGTCGTCGAACACATGGCCGAGATGGCCGCCGCAGCGGCGACAATGCACTTCAGTGCGTGTCATGCCGAGGGTGCTATCGGTACGTTCGCCGACCGCGTTCGGCAGCGGCTGCCAGAAGCTCGGCCAGCCGGTGCCACTATCGAACTTGGTATCGGACGAGAACAGCGGCAGGTCGCAACCGGCGCAGGCGAAAGTGCCCTTGCGATGCTCCTTGAGCAGCGGGCTGGAGAACGGCCGCTCGGTGCCCTCCTCGCGCAGGATATGGTACTGCATCGGCGTCAGCTGCTTGCGCCACTCCTCCGGCGTCTTCTCGATCTCGAACTTTTCGGCCGCTCTGGCGGCATCCGGCCGCAGCCAGCGGAAGCCGAACACGGCAGCGAGGGTGGCGGAAGCGAGCAGCATGCGGCGGTCGATCATGATGGTGTTCCCTGCGTGACGGGCGCGGGCGCCCCGGCGGCACTTCCGTCAGTTACGCAGCCGCAGCACCTCAGGTTACACCGGCGGCAGTGCGGCCCGCTCACATTGTTGCGAGCGAGGATGTCCGGCTATTCGGAGGGTGGCGGAACGGGGCGACGCGCCGCAGCGCTCGAGCGCTCCGCGGCACGCAGCTGTTCGAGACGGGTCCGGCGCTCCTCGCGCTTGATTTCGGCCTGTTCGCTTTTGATCCGCGAGCGGGCAATCGTTCGTTCCCGATATCGCGCCAACGTACCGGCGGCCAGCGCACCCTCCCGCGCAGCCAGATACACGCCTTGTCCGACGATGCGGCCGATTCTGCCTCCAGCCCACACCAGGTCGAACGGCGCAAACAGCCTGACGCGCTCATCGGCATGGGTCAGGCCGCGGACGATCAGCCGGGCGGCGATCGCCGTGGTGGCGAGCCCATTCCGGCCGAATCCGCTGGCAACCCACAGGCCTGGCCGTAATTCGCCGATCTGCGGCATGCCATGGACCGTGACGCCGACCGCAGCGCTGAAGCTGCGATCGATCGCAACCTCATCGAGCTGAGGAAACACGGTCCGGATCCGGCGCCGCACAATCCTCTCCAGCCGCTGCGGGGCAACTTCAAAGGTGGTTTCGCCGCTCGCCCACAACAGCCGGTCGCCGCCAACGATGCGGTAGTGATCGACCCCGCCCGTGTCGGTGATCGAGCCGGCAAAGCCGACCGCATCGGCCAGCCGGCCTCCGAGTGGCGCCGTCAGCACTGCGGCGCGCCACACCGGCAGCAAGGTCTCCGCAATGCGTCGCGACGGCGCCCCCAAATGTACGCTGCCGGCCAGCACGATGTCGGAGGCTCGCAGACGAGCGCTCGGCGTGAAGATCCGCTTGCGGATGCCGGAAAAGTCGATCTCGACGACGGGGGTCTCTTCGAAAATCCGAGCCCCTGCCCGCCGCGCCAGCCGCTCCACCCCGTGCAAGTAACCGCGACCGTCGATCTGGAACGCCGTCGGATAGTAGATGCCGTGGAAATAGCGGTTGGTCCGGAGCACATCGCGAACCTTGTCGGTGGCCCAACCTTCGACTTCGGAGCCGAAATCGACGCCGAGCGTCTGCAGACGCTCAACCAATCGGTCGCCGATATCGACATTGGAGACTTCCAGCGCGCCGTCAGACAGCGCAAGGTCCGGCATCGCCTCGTCGGCGGCGCGGGCGCGGACGATCTCCATGCCCTCGCGCGTCAGCGCCCACAACGCGCTGGCGTGGTCGAGCCCGACGCGATCGATCAGATCGGCGATCGGCACACCGTAGCCAGGCATCACCGTGCCGAGATTGTGCCCCGAAGCCCCCCAGCCGATCCGCCCGCTTTCCAGCACGGCGACGCTGAGGCCGGCCCGCGCGGCTTCCAACGCCACCGACAGCCCGGCCAGCCCGGCGCCGATCACGCACAGATCGACGTCGAGGTCGAAGTTCAGGCGCGCGTGCGGTTCCGTGGCGGTGTCGGCGGCGAAGCCCAGTCCATTGGTCGCACTTGTCGGGAGCGAATCCATGCCGTTTCCTAAAGAGCGCATCCGCAAGCAGGGGTTACGTTTTTGCGAGATACGCGTTCAATACGGACAGCGCAGGCGGTTGTCACCTTGTCCTCGCCGCCGGTCTCGATTAATCCGCAAGCTCCACCCGCTGGAAACAACTCATGCGCCGTCTGATTTTGCTGCGACACGCCAAAACCGAGAGGGATGCGCCGAGCGGCAAGGATCACGATCGCCGTCTGGAAGACCGCGGACGCAGCGACGCCGCCGAGATCGCCGCTTGGCTCGCGGCCGAACATCTGGTCCCCGACCAGGTGCTGATCTCGACCGCCACCCGGACCCGCCAGACCTGGGACGTGCTGTCCGAACTGTTCCCGGCGAGCAGTACGCCGCAGGTCGAGTATCTGCCGGAATTGTACAGCGCGAGTTCCTCTCAATTGCTGCAGGCCATCCACGAGGTCTCGGCCGGCATCAACCGCTTGATGCTGATCGGGCACAATCCCGGGCTGCACGAGCTGGCGCTGGCGCTCACCTGCACCTGCACCTGCAACGAGGCGCAACGCCGACAGATTTCCGGCAGCATGCCGACCGCCGCCGTGGCTGTGATCGATTTTCCGATCGCCGACTGGGCCGATGCATCGTTCGGCACCGGTAAACTGCAACACTTCGTCAATCCGAAAGTGTTGCGCGAGGCGAGCTGACCGAAGACGATCGCTCCGTTCCGGCGATCAGGAGGTAACGGCGATGTTCAAGTCCATCCTCGTGCCAATCGATCTGGTCGAAACCGCATTGGCGCAGCCGGCGATCGCAACGGCGGCGAAGTTGGCGGACAGCTACAACGGCAGAGTACGTCTCCTGCACGTCTCGGCGATCACCCCGGTGATGTTGGCCGAATACGTTCCGGCGGATTTCGACGATCAGCAACGGCAGTCGGCCGAGGCAGCGCTGGCCGAGATCGCGCGCAATTCAGGCGTCCCCTCGCAGCGGCTGTCGACCAGCGTTCGCCAGGGCGGCATCTATCACGAAATTCTCGAAGAGGTCGCGGCGATCAGCGCCGACCTGATCGTGATGAGCTCGCACCGGCCGGCGATGCGCAGCTACTTCCTCGGCTCCAATGCCGGCCACGTCGTCCGCTACGCACCCTGCTCGGTGCTGGTGGTGCGGGAGGGCACATAGCCCGACGCCGAGCGATACAGAACCGCTTTACGGCAGCAGATCCCGCGGCACGTCGTCGAAGGTGTAACGACGCGGGCGATTGCGGCGGATGAAGCCGCCGACCTGCCAGCCGAACAGCAGCGCGAAGCCGGCAAGGAACAACGCGCCCGACCACGATCCGACGGCTACCGCGCGGGCCAGCAGCCCGGTCAGCGCCACAGCAACCAACGCGATCAGCCCCAACGCAGCGGTGTGAACTGCCGGCGGCAGACCGCCGATCAGCTCGGCACGGCTGCCTGCATCGCGCATCCGGCGGTGCAGGTCGAGCACGAACTCCCGGTATGCCTGGTCTTGCGGCGCCATCAGGGCAACGGTTTGCCAGGTGGTCGACAGGATTCGCAGCCGTCCGCCGGTGACATCTTCGATATCGGCACGGTAGCGGCGCGACTGCATCGACACCGGCCGGTAGCTCAACCGCACTTTGGCGACGGTCGCATAAGGCCACACCCCGGCCTTCGGCCCGATCCGCCAGATCAAGCCGTCGTCGCCGAGTTCGAATTGCTGCGCTGCACCGATCAGCGAGGCCTTGTAGGCGTAAGCCGCGCCTGCATCGCCTTGCTGGTCTGAATCGGATCGTGACCTCACAGCCAAAGCACCTCCTGCCCTCCGACGTCATTGCCGGAGCCGGAGCGGCGGCGCAATGCGGCGTTCAGCCCGCGCACGACCGGCTCGCCCGTGCAGCTTGTGGGCGGCAACGCGGTTTTCTACAATCCAAGCCTCGCACGGACCCCGCCATGCCCGACACCAAAGCCGTTCCCTATCCTCGCCACCTGATCCTGGGCGGCGCCCTGATGTCCGGCCTGTTGCTGGCGCTGGCGCTGCATATGCTCGGCCAGCGCATCGGGCTCGATCTCGGCGGGCTGTGGCGGAACGATGCCGGCAGCTTCATGCCGGCGAGTGCAGCGCTGGCGTGGTGGCTGGTCGCGACCGCCGGATTCGCCGGCGGTTACTTCACCGCGAGGCTGATGAACCATGCGGTGGCCGGACAGATTCCACCCCGGCTGCGGCAGTTTCTGATCGCCGTGCTGGTCCTGGTGCTGGCCGCTGCCGGCCAAGCCGCCTCTGCGCCCTCCGCTGTGCCGACCGCCGCGGGCGTCATCGCGGGTTTGGCTACGCTGTTATTGGGCGCCGCGATGGCGTTCTGCGGCGCTTATTTCGCTTTGCGCAAAGTGTGATCGCGCCCCGGGTACGCAAGCTGTTGAAAACACCAAAGGCCGCGCCGATCATCGCGCGGCCTTTGGCCTCATCATGACGTCACAAGATTGTCGCAACCAACTCAGACGGCCGCGCGCAGGTTGATCTGGCTTTCGGCGAGCGTATTGAGCTTTCTGTCCGTCGCTTTTTCTTCGTCGAGCGTCTTCTGCAGCACCGCAGCGCAATCGTTACGGCCGAGCAGCTTCGCCCATGATACCAGGCTGCCGTAGCGCACGATTTCGTAGTGCTCCACCGCCTGAGCTGCATTGATCAATGCGGCGTCGAGAACCTTCTTGTCATCGACCTCACCGGCGGTCTCGTCCGCCTCCTCGATGATGCCGTCGATCGCCGGACATTCGACCGCCTTGGGCCGAACGCCGTGCATCTCGAACACCTGCTCCAGCCGCCTGATATGGCCCTTGGTTTCGTCCAGATGGCTCAGGAACCCCTGCTTCAACATCGGATCGGTGGCCTTGTCGGCCATCTTCGGGATTGCCTTCAACAGCTGCTTCTCGGCGTAGTAGATGTCCTGCAATTGATGCACGAACAGGTCGTCCATCGTCTTGATGTCCTTGGTGAAAAGTCCCATTTCGGTTCCTCTCTGGTTGGCCGGAGAGAGCTGGAAGGCGATCCGCCCGACGCCCTTCCACGGCGTTCGGGTCGTTAACCAGCGGCAGCGATCGCCGTTCCGCGGTTCCTTGGGCGATCATGTCGCGATGGCGCCGGGCGCGCGCGGGCCCTATATGCAGCAGGCTCGGCGAGCATGGGTGCCCCAGACAGGGAACGGCCATGCAGCCGCCGGACGGCTCGTTTGTGCCACGTCAAAGGCGCCGACCGCCGCCCGTCCCATGGATGCGCGATCCGCACGCGACAGTACGGCGGATTGCACGACGGGCCCTTTATGCCCTAAGGAATTGCGTGGATGAGTAAGTCGGACGCTGGTAGCAGGGTCGTGCTGCAGGCGGCGTCCGTCGCGTTGCCGCCCCGCCGGGAGGACGAATGCATCGACTGCTGAGCGCGCTGGGGCGTGGCTTCAAGACGTATATCGGCTGGAAACGCGTCGGTATCGTCGCCAGCATCCTGATTATCGGCTTCGCGATTTCGTCGCTGGTCCGCACCCTCAAAGGGGTCGATCACAACGTCATTTTGACCGCGCTGACCGACAAGAGCCCGGCCCAGATCGGGCTCGCGGCGCTGTGCGTGGTCGGTGCGTTCTGCACCCTGACGTTCTACGATTTCTTCGCGCTGCGCACGATCGGCAAGCTGCACGTCCCTTATCGCATCGCCGCGATGTCGGCGTTTACCTCCTACGTGATAGGCCACAATCTCGGTGCCACGGTGTTTACCGGCGGTGCGATCCGGTTCCGGATCTATTCGGACTACGGCCTGTCGGCGATCGATGTCGCCAAGATCTGCTTCATCTCCGGTCTGACCTTCTGGCTCGGTAACCTGTTCGTGCTCGGGATCGGCATGATCTGGCATCCGGCGGCCGCGAGCGCGATGGACCTGCTGCCCGACCAGATCAACCGGCTGATCGGGGTCGCCTGTCTGGTCGGCATCGCCGCCTATTTCGTCTGGCTGGCGACCGGCAAGAAGCGCCGCGAGCTTGGCCAGAACGGCTGGAAGGTGGTGCTGCCGTCGGCCAAGCTGACACTGGTCCAGGTGCTGATCGGCGTGGTCGATCTCGGCTTCTGCGCGCTGGCGATGTACCTGCTGATGCCGTCGGAGCCGTATATCGACTATGTCTCGCTGGCGGTGGTGTTCATTCTCGCCACCCTGCTCGGCTTCGCCAGCCATGCGCCGGGCAGCCTCGGCGTGTTCGACGCCGCGATGCTGGTGGCGCTGCCGATGTTCGCCCGCGAGGACGTGATCGCGACGCTGCTGATCTACCGCGTGCTGTACTTCCTGCTGCCGTTCGGAGTGGCAATTTCGATCATGGGCATTCGCGAGATCTGGCTGAGCGTGATCAAACCGTGGCGGGAACGCCGCAGCGGCTGCGACGGCCATCCGGCCACTGCGGCCGGGCCCACGCCCGCCGCCGCGCCGGTCCGGGCACCGGTCGCACAGCCGCTGCACCGTACCCCCAAGCTCTGATCGAGAGATTCCTCCGTCGCTGCGGCCGGCCCCATATTTTAGCCTCAACCGCAGCGTCAATGGCCGCGATCCTTGTTGGCCGCGTGGTGACATGTCCCGTTTCCGCTCTTTGGCGTTGTTGTTGCTGCTGACCGGCGCGGCAGGCGCTTGGTCGCCCTCCGCTTTTGCTCAATTCTCGCTGTTCGGCGGCTCGAGCACTCCCGACCAGACCGCCCCCGCCGCTGCGCCGCCCGCAGCAGCGGCACCTGCCGCTGCGCCACCGGTGGCAGCGCCGGCTCCCGCGGCGACGCCGGCAGCGGCCCCACCGGTTGCGGCGGTGCCGGTCACCGACGGCTCGATGCAGATCAGTTGGGAGGTGCGCAACCGCTTCAGGCTGTTCCGGGAAGAACGCGATTTCCGCGAGCAGGTCGACGCGCTCAACGGGCTGACCGTGCTGGCCTCGGAGGAGACTCTCGGACGGCAAAGCGAGGGCCGCGGCTGGGCTCGCAACGTCGTCAATCGGCTGTGCATCGACCTCGCCGGCCGGGTCAACGAACCCTGCACCCGCGACGGCATCAAGGAGAGCTATCTGACGCCGACCGAGCATCCGGTGACGGTACGGCTGACGGGCGCGATCCCGGTCGGCGCGATCTGCGCGTGGACGTTCGACGACGGCGACGGTCCGCGCAACGCCACTCAGGATTGCGCCGAGCCGATCAATTTCCGCGCCCGCTACGGCAAGCCGACGATCGCCACCGTCGACGTCACCAGCGGCGCCGACGCGCCGCTGCGGGTCACCGCCCCAATCCAGGTCCGCGATTTCTTCATCGCCGGCCTCGGCGATTCGATCGGCTCGGGCGAAGGCAACCCGGACCGCGCCATCGCGCTGTCGGATGAAGGCTTCTGCTTCAAATCCTACCTCGGCAGCGGCACCGGCCAGTTCTACCGACCGAGCCGCGCCGGCTTCAAGGGAGGCCGCGCCTGCGAGGCGCCCGACACGCTGGCGAACTGGCAGCGCTATTCGGCGACCTGGTTCAATGCCGCCTGCCACCGCTCGCTCTACAGCTACCAGACCCGCACCGCGCTGGCGCTCGCGGTCCGACATCCGCACATCGCCGTCACTTACCTGCCGCTGGCCTGCACCGGCGCGACCATCAGCGACGGCCTGTTCGGCTCGCAGCGGGCACGGGAGTGTTTCCGCACCAAATCCGGAACAACCTGCCCCGGCAGTGTCGACGGTCAGCTCGGCGAATTGCGCGCCGCGCTCACGGCCGCGCATCGCCGCCAGCCGAACCGCAATCTCGATCTGGTGCTGCTGTCGATCGGCGCCAACGACATCAATTTCTCCGGTCTGGTCGCCGACGTCATCGTCGACTCCCCGACCGAGCGCGCGCTGTTCCGGCGATCCGGCGTGATCGGCTCAGTCGACGAATCCCGCAGCGCGCTGGCCCGCACCCTGCCGCGGGATTTCGCCCGGCTGCGCGAGGCGCTGAAGCCGATGGTCGAGGATCTGTCGCGGGTGGTCTATGTCGCCTATGCCAATCCGGCGCTGGCGAACCGCGGCACGCCCTGCCCTGGCGGTCCGGCCGGGTTCGACATCCATCCCTCGTTCAATGCCGATCCGACCCGGCTCGGCGCGGTGAGTTCGTTCGTCGACAACGAATTCCTGCCGCGGCTGAAAGATCTGGCGCAATGCGCCAACGGGGTGCTGTGCCGCGATCCGTCGTCCGACCGCATGACCTTCGTCGATTCTCATCAGCGGGCGTTCGCCGAGCACGGATTCTGCGCCCGCGCCGCGACCGACCCCGAATTCGATCGCGTCTGCTTCTCGCAGAGCGGCAAGAGCTTCAATCCCGACATCGTCACCGCCGGAAGCTCGCCGATGACCTGCGGCGCCGGGGCGAGCAACTACCGTGCCTATCTGCCGCGCGCGCGCTGGATCCGTGACGCCAACGACAGTTACTTTGCGGCGATGACCTATCCGCAAGGTTTGGCCGCTGCGATTCAGCCGGCCGATATCCACGACGCCACCTGGGGCGTGGTGTCGGCGGTGTACGGCGGAGCGATCCATCCCACCGCCGAAGGCCACGCCGCCATGGCGGACGCCGCGTTGCCGGCAGTGGAATCGGTCTTGTCACTGCAGCCCGGCGGCCCCGACGTCGAGAGCCTGCCGCTGCCGCCGCCGCAAGCGCCAGCGCCCACCGAGAACTGAGTCACCGCACGCTCCCGGTGCGACGGCATCACTTCGCAATACGCGCAGAATGCCGTTGCTCCAGTTCGCCGCACGCTGATCACCAAACACAACCACAGCGTTTAACGCGAGAACCAGTCTCAACTGGAACGGCTCTATTAGGAACTGAATACCGTCATCCCTAACGTGCGCGGCCGTCGGGATCGATTGCTTCTGATCGATCCCGACGCAGTCAAGCACGAAGAAACCTTGGGGACGGCATGCTGAACGACCTGAATTCGCAACGCACGGCAGCGCTACCGCTGGCTTGCGTATCGATCCTGCTCACCGCGCATGTCGCGCAGGCTCAACAACCAGGTCCAAGCAATCCCGCAGCGCCGCGCCCCGCCGTCTCCGCCGACCGTGCATCGTCCGATGCTCAGGCGCTGCCGTCGGTCGTCGTCGATGCACCTCGGCGCAGGACGGTCGCCCGAACACAAAGGAAGCCGGCCGCGCCGGCACAACCGGCCGCGCACAGCCGACGGACCACACGCAACGATCTCGCCGCAGCTCCGGTGCTATCGCTCGGCGCGCAGCGGGCGGCTTCGCCGCCAAGCTACGCCGGCGGCCAAGTCGCGCGCGGCGGCCATCTCGGCCTGCTCGGTAACAAAGACTACATGGCGACGCCGTTCAGCCTGACCAGCTACACCGACCAGACGATCCGCGATCAGCAGGCCACCAGCGTCGCCGAAGTGCTGACCAACAGCGCCCCGTCGGTGCGCGCCGCGATCGGCGCCGGCAACCGCTACGACGCGCTGACGATCCGCGGCTTTCGCGTCGATAACAGCGATTTCGCGCTGAATGGGCTGTATGGCCTCGTGCCAAATTATCGCATCAACCCGGCGCCGATCGCGGGCATCGAGCTGCTGAAGGGTCCCGCCTCTTTCCTGTACGGGATGTCGCCGCGCGGCTCCATCGGCGGCAACGTCAACGTCGTGACCAAGCGCGCCGGCGACGATCCGCTGACCCGCTACACGGCCGGCTACATGTCAGACGCCCGATTCACCAACAACCTCGACGTCTCGCGCCGTTACGGCGATCAGAAACAGTGGGGCGTGCGCGTCAACGGCGCGTTTGAAGGCGGCTGGCCGGCGATCGACGGGCAGTCGATCCGCGACGGAGCCGGCTCCCTCGGCGTCGACTATCGCAGCGAACGGTTCAGGTGGTCGGCCGACCTGCTCTATCAGGACGATTGGCTGAAATCCGGCACGCGCGGCTACGGTCCGGTGCCGGGCATCGTCGTGCCGGCGGCGCCCAATCCGCGGATCAACCTGTCCCAGCCGTTCGACTACTCGCGCTCGCGGAGCATCACCGGCCTGACCCGCGCCGAATACGATCTGACGCCCGACGTCACAGTGTTTGGCGCGATCGGCGGCAATCTGTTCGGCTTCGACAAGCGCGAGTCGCCGGGCCCGACGATTCTCAATTCGGCCGGGGCCGCGCAGTCGACCTCGACGTTTCAAACAGGCAAGACCGACTCGGTCTCCGGCGAAGCCGGCGTAAGGTCGCGCTTCACCACCGGACCGATCGACCATGAAGTCGTCGTCAGCGGCTCCGCGCTGACCCAGACCAACTGGCTTGGACAAACCCGCTACGGCAACTACCTCACCAACATCTACGCCCCGACCATGCTGACCGGCCCCGGTGTGCCAGTGGGGTATTTTCCTGAAGGCAAAGCCAGCAAGCTCGAACTGCGCAGCGCCGGGGTGGCTGACACGCTGTCGGTTCTGAACGGCGCCGTTCAGCTCACCGTCGGCGTCCGCCAGCAGCAGGTGATATCGGACAGCTACGCCGCGATCACCGGCGTCTCCACGGCGGCCTACGATCAGAGCGCGACGTCGCCGTCAGTCGCGCTGGTGGTGCGGCCGCTGCAGTATCTGTCGCTGTATGCCAGCTACATTGAGGGGCTGTCGCCCGGCCCGACCCCGCCGTCCGGCGCCGCCAACCCCAATCAGGTATTCGCGCCGTTCAAAAGCAAGCAGTACGAGGTCGGCACCAAGCTCGATTTCGGCCGGTTCGGCGCCACCCTGGCGGCGTTCCAGATCAGTCAGCCGAACGGCGTGCTCGATCCGGTCAGCAAAAACTTCGGCCTCGACGGCGAGCAGCGCAACCGTGGCATCGAGCTGACGACCTTCGGCGAGGTCGCGACCGGCGTGCGTATTCTCGGAGGCGTGACATGGCTCGATGCACGGCTCACCCAGACCGCGGGCCATCTCAACGACGGCAACCACGCCATTGCGGCGCCCGATCTGCAGAGCAATCTCGGCGTCGAGTGGGACACGCCGTTCGTGCCCGGCCTCACCGCCACGGCCCGCGCGGTGTACACCAGCAAGGCCTATGTCAGCGGCGACAATCTGCAGGATGTGCCGAGTTGGACGACGTTCGACATCGGAGCCCGCTATTTCACCAAGCTGGGCGGCCGACCAACGACGTTCCGGGCCAGCGTGACCAACATCGCCGACAAGCACTACTGGACCGCAAACCCATCCGGTTATCTCATCCTCGGCATGCCGCGCACGCTGTGGTTGTCAATGACGGTGGACTTCTGACCGTGGTGGCAATCGTCGGACCACGTCGTACCGAGGCGGCATCTCGCGTGCCGAAGCCGCACCGACCCGACAATGAAAAGCCCCGCTTCCGACTGATGGGGAAGCAGGGCTCCAGTAACCGTTCAATCCATTTGGGAGACGATGGCGTTTACCTTGCCGGGGCCATTGCGCCGCCCTTGTGGGCCGGCGGCGGCGCCTTCGCCTTTCCGGCCGTCCCGGGAGCAGCGACCGGCTTGCCGGCCTGCGCCGCCTGGGTCGCAGCTTGTTCGGGCATGAACTTAGCAACGATCTCCGGATCGAGTTGAGAGACAGCGCTGTCGGGCAGCCGGAACCAGTCCTCATCCTGGCCGAGCGCGGGCGTCATCAGATAGCCGCGCAACGTCAGGGTCTGTCCATCGGGGCTGACCGTGAGCATCGCCTTCCACACGTCGCCGTTGCGCGGATCGAGGATGTTGCCGTTCTCGTAGACACGGCCCTTCCGCTTCATGTCGCGGATCAGCGAAATGCCCAGGATCGGCTGGTTCTTGCGGTCGTCCTCACACTCGTCGCAAGTCGTCAGGTTGGGTTGCCCGGCTTGCGGAAAGCTCTTGGCGACGACCCCCTCGTACACGTTGTTGCCGCGATCGAGCATCAGCACCCAGACGACCGGCTTGCCGCCGGGCTTGCCGTTGTCGGTGCGCTGCCAAAGGCCTGCGGCGGTGGGTTCCGCGGCAACCGACGGGGCGGCCGCGGATAGCAACAGCGCGAAAGCCGCAAAAGCGGCCCGCGCGACTAATCGGATCGGTCGATGTGTAGTCGGTCGATGTGTGATCATGGCAACACCTGAAACACCGCGATGAGACGACAATATGGCGGATCGATCCGGCAATCCAGTGAGCAGAGCGCGGCGGATCGGGATCTATTTTATGACGCGGCGATGTCCGCCGAAGAGGTAGCAGGGCGTGCGGCGGGAACTCGCTTCGCGGGAGCGAGCGCGGTGCCGAGACAGACAGCCACCGGCAACCAGAGCAGAATATAGAGATAGCTGAGGTCGCTCGGGATGATCTCATAATCGACGGAGCTCGCTGCCAGAGCAGCCGCGAGCAGCGCCAGCGCCGTCACTTCCCCGGTTCGGCGGAACGCGCGCCAGCCGCTCGCCAACGCGGTGAGCGCCACGACTGCGAGCGCCAGTGCCGCAAACACGCCGCCGCGAATGGCCGCACACATAAAGATATTGTGGCCGTTCATCACCTCGATGCCGTTCGGCAGGGTGACCCGGGGATCGAAGGCAAGGCCATAGCCGAACCACGGCTTCAGCGTCACCATGTGCAGATACACCGGCCACAGCTCGAACCGGAGACTGTCCTTCCGCTGAACCAATTCACCCGCAAGCGGCGTCAGCAACGTCGCGACAGCCGCGATCGCAACGAGCCCCGCGATCGCCGCAGAGATCCGCCAATTCGCCGCGAGCAGCACCGCAACACCAATTCCGGCAAGCGCCGCCATCAAGGATCCCCGGCTGCCCGAGAGCAGCACGGCGGCCAGAAGCACCAGCGCAGACACAAACAGCAACATGAATTGCCAGGAGCGCAGCCGGCGCGTCGCCATGATCGCCACCGCGCCGACGCACGGCATCGCGTAGATCAGGCCGACGACGTTGGAATTGTAGTACAGGCTCAGTCCCTTGGTCCCCTGCAATCGCACCGTCAGCATCTCAGAGACCGACCAGTGGCTGAACGAGCCGACATCGCGGATTGCCGCGAGTGCGGCGACCGGCGCGAGCCAAAGAAACAACAAGCGAAGAAAGTCGCCGTCGCGGCTGGCCAGATGAGCCACGATGACGACGAAAGCCAGAACCGCCGCGACGTAGCGGATGTTTTTCCAGAGCAGCGCGGCCGGCACGCCGTCGCCGAGCAGCGACGTAGCGATGATAACGGTCAGGAAAGCGGCCGTCGCGAGGAAGACCCCTGACTTGACGATCGGCGCGAGGCTGCGCAGCGGCAGCGCGGTGATCAGCAGCGTCGGCAGCACCAAGAACCAAAGGATGGTCCGCGACAGCCAGATGTTGTGCATCACATACATCAGGCACAGCACCTGCACGAACAGCCGCTCCGGCGCTTTGACGGCCAACAGCCACGCACGACTCCGGTCGAACACCGAAGTCGGCGGCGACGAATGGGCGGTAACAGACACCATGAAACCTCTATCTGGGGTGTGCAGAGGACCCCGTCGCGGCCAGACCGCGCAGCACGCTGGCGAGCCGCGTCGCTGATTGCGTCCAGGTAACGGAGCGATAGCCGTCGCGGATCGCGGCTTCGTGGCGGGCAAGTTGCTCGGGCGCCGCAATCAGGTCAAGGACGGCTTGACGCCAGGCGGCGAAATCGAGGGGGTCGAGGTGCCGGGCGAGTCCGGCCCCTGCTTCGGGGAGCGACGAGGCGTCCGAGGCGAGACAATACTTACCGAAGGCGAGGCTTTCGGACACTGGCAGACCCCAGCCCTCGTAAAACGAGGGGTACAACGTGAACAAGCAGTGCTGATACAACCATGCCAGCTCGTCGTCACCTGCCCGCGGCAGATGAACGATCGAATGCGCCGTGACCGGATCATTCCCGATCTGCCACAGCAGGTCGGCACTCCCGAATCCGGGCTGACCGACGATCACCAGCGTCGGCAGGTTCGGCGTGTTCTGCTCGGTGAGCCGGTGCCAAAGGTGGTACAGCAGATCGAAATTCTTGCGCGACTGAATGGTCGATACGCTGATCACGAAGCGCGCGGCCTGCGCATCAGTCAATGCCTCGGGTCGCCGTGCCGTCTGCGGCGCCGGAATATCGGCGCCGAGATGAACAACCTCGACGTCGCCGCGCATCCCGCCGTGGCGCTGGGCATAGCCGAGAATATCGCGCTTGGTCGCCTCCGAAATCGACACGACGAGGTCAGTTTCCTTGATCAGGAACTGCGCATAGGCGTCGAACTTGGCAACGAAATCGCCGCCGGCGAAGAACTGCGGCGCAACCGCCGGGATGAAGTCCTGGCACAAAGCCGCAACCTTGGTGCCGCGCTCGCGGCGCATCCGGGCAACGGCTGCGAAATCGACCCGCGACCAGTTTTCGCCGGCAAGAAACAGCACTTCGCCGAGACCTTCCCCGCCAAGCTTTGGCAGTGGCTCGGCTTGGCTGGTCTTGCGCAACAGCGATGCGGTGGCACCGCGAACCGCGGTTTTGACCGTGCGCTCGACCGATTTCCCAATCGGTTTCAGCACGGCGGCGATCCCGCCGGCCGGTTTGGATTTCGGCTTGCCGGCGACCGGCTTGCCGCTCAGGTCGGGCGGAGACGCGACCGCGACGTATTCGCTCCGCAATGGGTCGTAGCGGCAAAACCGCAATTCTGGCGCCATTTCGGCCGACAGGGCCCGAATGTAACTCTGTTCGACCCGGAGCGTGCCGTTCATCTGGCCGGAGCGCGCCCGCGCGCTGGTCGAGACGTCCATCCACAGCCAAGGCTGATCGTTTCGGTCGGCGGGCTGGTCCAAGGTGCTGTCCATCTTCGGTGTCCGGCCTGACGGCCGCTGACCGGCGGGTCTAGCGGTTTCGGCTTTACAGCGTCAATGCCGCCGCTTGCATTGCCTCCTCTCCCGCAGTCTAAGTTCCTCCGCCGCCCTTGCTTGGGCGGAGCAAAATGAGGAATGGCGTGCCGGCGGAGCAGCCCAAAGTCTCGGTGATCATGCCGGTCCGTGACGGCGAACGCTGGGTCGCCGAGGCGATCCGCAGCGTTCGGGATCAGACATTTGCCGGCTTCGAACTCCTGGTCATCGACGACGGCTCCACCGACGCGACGCCGGCGATCCTGGCGCAGGTCGCGGCGACCGATCCGCGCGTCATCGTATTGCGGCAGCCGCGAGACGGCCTCGTCGCCGGCCTCAACCGAGGATTGGCGACGGCCCGCGCCGCGCTGATCGCCCGGCTCGATGCCGACGACATCGCCCTGCCCGACCGGTTGGCGCAGCAAGTCGATTACATGCAGCGCCACCCCGACGTGGTGCTGCTCGGCGGCTGGGCCACGATCATCGACGAGAACGGGCGGCAGAAGGGCCGCGACATGCGCCCGAGCCCGCAAGCGCTGCGCTCCACGCTGATGAAGAAGAGCCCGTTCATTCATCCGACCGTGATGTTCCGCGCCGAGGCCGCACGCCGGGTCGGCGGCTATCACGCCGCATTCGAGGCTGGCGAAGACTACGACTTCTGGCTGCGGCTCGCCGATATCGGTGAGGTCGCCATTCTGCCGGAATTACTGATCTGCTATCGCGAGCACGGCGGCAGTGTCACCCGCACCCGGCAGCTACGCCAGATCTACTCGGCCCGCCTCGCCAAACTCGCCGCCGCCGCACGGCAGGCCGGCAGGCCGGACCCATCCACCGCGCTGTCGGCGCCGCCGGACTGGCACGATCCCGCGCCCGGACCGTTCGAACGCGACAGCTCGCGACTGTTCCGGATGCTCGAACTGGCCGACCCGACCGTTGCCGCCACTATCCCCGCCTCGGCGGTCGACCTCGACGCCATCACCTCGCAGCTCCGAACCCTCACCGCCGGCGAACGAAAATTCGCCCAGGCCGCGGTGCTGAACTTGCTGCGCCGTGGCGGCCTTCCCGTCCCGCACACGACGCTGTGGAGGCTTCTGCTTCGACTCGGGCCGGTGAAGGCGGCAAAGCTGCTGCTCGGCGACAAATAGCACTCCACTGCGGAGTTGAACTATCCACCTTGCGATCGCAAGCGGAGCAATCCCAACGACAAAGGGCGCACCTGCAGGCGCGCCCTTCGAATACGTGCCGTAATTGACCGGTGCGATTAGTTCACGCCGAGCTTCTTTTGCAGATTGGTCGACGACGTCGTGTACTGGAACACGACGCGCTTGTCCGGGTAGACGTACTTGACGGCCTTCTGCGCCATCAGCGCCCCTTCGTGGAAGCCCGAGAGGATCAGCTTCAACTTGCCCGGATAGGTGTTGATGTCGCCGATCGCGAAGATGCCGGGGACGTTGGTTTCGAACGTGCCGGTATCGACTGGGATCAGGTTGTTCTCCAGATCCAGGCCCCAATTGGCAACCGGGCCGAGCTTCATGGTCAGGCCGAAGAACGGCAGCATCGCATCGCACTTGATCTGCGCGGTCGAATTGTCGTTCAGCTTCACGGTGGCGCCGGTGAGCTGGCCGTTGTCGCCCTGCAGCTCGGTGATCTGGCCGATCTTGAGATCGAGCTTGCCGCTGGCGACGAGCTGGCGCATCTGCTCGACCGAATGCGGCGCGCCGCGGAAGTCGTCGCGGCGATGTACCAGCGTCATGCTCTTGGCGATCGGGTTGAGGTTCAGGGTCCAGTCGAGCGCAGAGTCGCCGCCGCCGACGATCAGGATGTCCTTGCCGCGGAAGTCTTCCATCTTGCGCACCGCGTAGTGCACCGACTTGCCCTCGTAGGCTTCGACGCCGGGCACCGGCGGACGCTTCGGCAGGAACGAGCCGCCGCCGGCCGCCACGACCAGAACGGTGCATTCGAACACGGTGCCGGCATTGGTGGTGACACGGAAGCCGGGATCGCCGATCTTTTCGACGTTCTCGACCATCTCGCTGAGATGGAAGGTCGGATTGAACGGCTTGATCTGCTCCATCAACGCTTCGGTGAGGCCGTGGCCGGTGATCATCGGCACGCCGGGAATGTCGTAGATCGGCTTCTCCGGATAGAGCTCGGCGCACTGGCCGCCGACCTTGTCGAGAATGTCGACGAGATGCGCTTTGACGTCCAACAGACCCAGTTCGAATACGGCGAATAGTCCGCACGGACCGGCGCCAACAATCAGCACGTCGGTTTTGATCGTTTCGGTCATCTTTGCTTCTTTATGGGTTGAAGATGGTCGGACGCGGACCGTCCGGTCGCGGCCTGTCTAACCAAGGCAGGCAGGGGAGAAAAGCCATAAAAGGCCATTGGTATCTTGTTCTAGCGCAAGATTTGCGTTCAATGGTTCTAAAAAGCCCGGAGAATGGCCCTTGACCGCACGATCCCGTGACCACGCGCTGCCGCAGCTCGCCGACTTCCCGTTCCGTCTGGCGGACAACGTCCGCTTCGCTGATCTCGATCCAAATAACCACGTCAACAACGCGGTTTACGCCAGTTATTTCGAGACCGGCCGGGTCACGTTGATGAAGGACCCGAACAACGGACTAATCCCGCCCGGACTGTCCTGGGTTCTGGTACGGCTCGACATTCACTTCCGCAGCGAACTGCACTGGCCGGGCAAGATCGAGCTTGGGCTCGGCCTGGTCAAACTGGGGCGTACCTCGACGCATTTCGATCAGGTCGTGTTCTCGGAGGGGGTCTGCGTCGCTTCGGCACGCGCCGTCACCGTGCTGGTCGACGAGACTAGCCGCAAGCCTGCACCGCTGACCGAACAGATCATTGCCAATCTGGCGCCATGGTGGCGCCGCGGCGTCGAGCACGATTGATCGGGACTTCTTGGCCGGATGACAGTTCGCATCGTCCGGCCGTGACGCGCGGCGGCAGGATCAGCCGGCGATGGCAACGCCGGTTCACGCGGCGTTGCACAACAGCCCGTGCAACGGCCGCCGGTGATTGAGACTGGCTCTTGCTCAGGCCTGACGTTCGGGCGTGGTCACGACCAGCCCGTCGAGCTCGCTCGAGACCTTGATCTGGCACGACAGCCGAGAGTTCGGACGCACGTCGTAGCCGAAGTCGAGCATGTCTTCTTCCATCGGCGACGGGGCACCGACCTTCTCGCGCCAGGCTTCGTCGACATAGACGTGGCAGGTCGCGCAGGCGCAGGCGCCGCCGCATTCTGCCTCGACGCCGGGGATGGCGTTGCGGATCGCCGCTTCCATCACTGTCGCGCCTTCCTCGACGTCGACAGTACGTGTTTCACCGGTGTGATCAACGAAGTGAATCTTGGCCATGATTGCTCGTCGGACGCTTTGCTCGTTTTATGAATTATGGGCTGACGCGTCAGTCCTATAGCGTCTCGGCCGGCGTTCCGCCAGCCGTCGCACCGGTCAAAAGCCGGAACCGGTCGGCTTGGCGCGCGCGTCGATCACGGCGCGGACGTGCTCGACCGCAGCTTCGAGTACGATCAGCGGCTCGGCGGCGTCGTCATTGCGGCGCAGCGCGTCTTCAACGGCAGCGGCAGCATCCGCCACCGCAAACGCGCCGATCGCACGCGCCGACCCTTTCAACGTATGCGCGAGCGCTGCGGCATCCGGAGGCCAGGAGGCGAGCAGCGCCATCAGACTCGCTGCCTGCGCGGTGAACAGCAGCAGGACCTCGCGCTCGAGGGCGGGATCGCCGAGGGTCATCTTATAGAGATGCGCATCATCGATCGGCTCGAAGTCCGGAACCAGCGGCGGCGATGGCATCCATTCGATCCGTTCGACCTGTAGCGGCACGTTCACCTCGGCACAGAATTGCGGTTTTCCACATCGGAGCAATCCAGGCCGAGAAGCGAACCATGAGTCTGGTTAACGCATTCTTGCCGGTGCCGATGCACCGTTTTGGGACAGCGTCGCGGAGTTGCCGCGCCAATGTCGCTAAAATGCCACCGTTACCGCTCGGGCGCGTAGGATTTTTCCGCTCGCCGAAGGGCTTAGCGGCGGATGCCGTTAACGATGATTAAGAAAGTCTTAATCCGAACCATTTCATTCGCTCGATCCAGCCAATAGGATGTTTCAGGAAGTGGCGGACAAAAGCGCGGTGGGAATGGGGTTCAACTTCGCCGTGCTGGGGGAGCACCGAGGGGCCTTTCTGCGGTCTCCACTGAACCGACGTCCCCGGATGCGTAACAAGGGCGTAAATCAAAATGGCGAACAATCCCAAGAAGATCAAAGATCCGACCGAAGTCGCGCTATCGGCGATTCAGGAAGCCCTGAATATCCCCGATGCGCCGCCGGCCGGTGACGATCAGGCCGATGGGCCAAAGGAAAGTGCGTCAATTTCGGACACCGAGCCGAGCTTGCCCGATCTGCCGGAACAGACGGCCGAGCCTCGGCTCGCGCCGCCTGCGCCGAGCTTCGAGCCGGTCGCCGATCGCAGCTTCGCCTCTCGCCCCGCCAACGACGACCGCGAGACCATCGGCCAACTGCTGCAGTCGCTGCAGAAGGGACGCACCACGCGTAACGTCTACACCCTCGCCACCGTTTTCGCCGCGGTCTGGCTGATTGGTGGCATCGCCCTCACCGTCGCCTTCCTGCCCTCGCTGCAGGCGATGATCGGCCAGGGCAGCGGCGGCACGCTGGCGCTGGCCGGCCTCGCCGCCTTGTTCTTCGCGCCGGTGATGCTGTTCTACTTCCTCGCCAGTCTGGCCTGGCGTGGTCAGGAACTGCGGATGATCGCGCAGTCGATGGCGCAGGTCGCAATCCGCTTCTCCGAGCCCGAAATCGCCGCCAGCGATTCGGTCGTGACGGTCGGACAGGCGATCCGCCGCGAGGTTGCGGCGATGGGCGACGGCGTCGAGCGCGCGATCGCGCGCGCCAGCGAACTCGAAGCCCTGGTCGCCAACGAAGTGTCGGCGTTGGAACGCGCTTACTCCGACAACGAAGTCCGCATCCGCGCCCTGTTGCAGGACATCGCGCATCAGCGCGACAATCTGGTGGGACAGGCCGAGCAGGTCCGTACCGCGATTTCCGGCGTACAGATCGATCTGCGGCACGACATCGCGCTGATCTCGGACGCGATCGCCAGCCGTGTCGACGAAGTCGCCAAGAGCATCACCAGCGCGCTGGAAGAGCGCGGCGCCCACATCACCAGCGCACTCGGTCACGCCGGCGACAATATGATTCTGGCGCTCGGCGAGCGCGGCGGCGAACTGCTCGACCGCCTTGAAGAGGCCAGCGCCGAGACCACGCGCGCGGTGCTCGATGCCAGCGAACGGCTGACCACCAGCCTCAATTTCAAGACCGGTCATGTGCACGCCGAGTTCGTCGAACTCGCCGATCGCGTCCACGATATGATGAACGAGCGGCTCGACCGCATCACCACCGATTTCGAGCAGCGCTCTTCGACGATCATCGACGGCATTTCGGAGCGCACCGAGCAGGTGCAGGATTCGCTGAAGAACTCCGGCGACTCGCTGCTGCTCGAGCTCGAGCTGCGCAGCGGCGATCTGGTCAGCAAGATCGACGACGCCGGCCATCGCCTCGCCGACCAGATCCTGACCAGCGGCGACAAGGCGAGCGAAGCGCTCGACGTCACCGTGAACACTTTGGTCGCCAAGGTTGTCAGCCAGACGGAGTCCACCCACGACACGCTCAGCATCCAGATGAGCGCGTTCGACGATCTCGTGAAGCAGCAGGGCACCGAACTCGCCGAGAAGTTCGCGCGCGACAGCGGCTCGCTCGGCGCACTGATCACCCGCCACATCTCCGAGTTCGACCGCACCGTGAAGACGTTTGGCGGCGAGATCGTCGAGCGGATGGGCCAGCGCACCCTCGACATCAACGAGACCCTGAAGACCTACGTCGACAGCTTCGATCAGCGGGTCACCACCACCTCCGGCGAAATCACCGCACGGCTGGACGATCGTCTGCACCAGTTCGAAAGCCTGTTCGACACCCGCGTCGGAAGCATCGACGGCGCGATCGACACCCGCCTCAAGACGCTCGACGACACCGTCGGCAACCACCTCAACTCGCTCGAACGCATCCTCGACACCCGCACCGAGGCGGTCACCGGCAACATCGACGGCCGGATCGAGAAACTCGCCTCGGCGCTGTCGACCGGCGCGGCCACGGCAATGGAAGCGATCGACTCGCGGATCGTGCAGCTCAGCACCACGCTGTCGACCGGCACCTCGAGTGCAGCGGACATCATCGACGGCCGGATCGCGACGCTGACCACCACGCTCTCGACCGGCGCGGCCAACGCCGCCGAAGTGATCGACGACCGCATCACCACGCTCACCACGACGCTGTCGACCGGTGCGGTGCAGGCGATCGAAGCGATCGACTCGCGGCTGACCCACCTCACCCACTCGCTCACCGACGGCACCGCGCAGGCGATCGACGCGATCGACCGCCGGATCGGCGCGGTCACCGAGACCATCGACGGCCGCACCGCCAATCTCAGCGCCACGGTCAGCGCCCGCTTCCAGGAAATCCACGACGGTCTGGAGAACCGCGTCACCGCGGTGATCAACGACGTCGACGTCCGGGTGACGCAGTTCGAAGACCTGCTCGGCTCACGCATCGAAGCGGTGGCCGGCCGGTTCGAGACCAGCGGACGCGAAGCCAGCGAGATGCTGATGGCGCGTGCCGAAGAGCTCTCGGTCGGCATCAAGACCAACGTCGCCGACGCCGAACGCACCCTGACCAGCCTCGTGGTCGGCACCACCGACACGATCCGCAGCAGCACGCAGACGGCGCGGGAATCGATGCTGTCGGTGTCGAGCGACGTCACCGCTCAGTTGCAGGTGACTTCTGCGGAGATCGAACGCGCCCTGACCTCGGTCGGAACCACGGCCGCCGCCACGGTGGTGTCGAGTGCGACCGAAGCCCAGGCCAAGCTGACGATGGTCTCCAGCGAGGCCGCAATGCAGTTCCGTTCGGTTTCGGAAGACATCGAGCGCACGCTGTCGGCCGCCGGCACCGCCACTGCCGCGACCGTGCTGGCCCACGCCCGCGAGGCGCAGACCACGCTGGCCACGACCTCCACCGACGTCACCAACCAGGTGAAGTCGCTGGCCTCGGAAATCGAACGCACGCTGACCAGCGCAGGCGACACGACCGCAGCTTCGGTGCTCGGCAGCGCACGCGAGGCGCAGACTGCGCTGACGACGACGTCGACCGACGTCGCCAATCATGTGCGGTCGCTGGCGTCCGACATCGAACGCACCCTGACTGGAGCCGGCGACACCACTTCGGCCTCGGTGCTGGCGAGCGCGCGCGAGGCGCACGCGACTCTGGTGTCCGCTTCGTCCGAAGTCACCGGCCAGATCCGCTCCCTGTCCACCGACATCGAGCGCACGCTGTACGCAGCCGGCAATGCGACTGCCGAAGCCGTTCTCGGCGGTGCCCGCGCGGCGCAGTCGACTCTGGTCTCGGCCTCGCAAGAGTCGTCCGAAAAGGTCAAGGCGCTCAGCGCCGAGGTGGAACGCACGCTGACCGAAGCCGGCAGCTCGACCGCCAGCGCGATCATCGCCGGGGCGCGCGAGGCTCACGCCACGCTGGTCACGGTGTCGTCGGAGACCGCCAACCAGGTGACGACGCTGACGGCCGACGTCGAACGCCGCCTGTCGGCGGCCGGTTCGAGCACCATCGAAACCATCGTGGCCGGCGCGCGTGAGGCGCAGACCACCCTGGTGACGACCTCCACCGAGGCAGCCGAGCAGGTGAAGTCGCTGGCAGGCGATGTCGAACGCACCCTCGTCTCTGCCGGCCGCAGCACCGCGGACTCGATTCTGGCTGGTGCCCGAGAGGCGCAGACGACGCTCACTGCCGCGTCCGACGCAGCCGCCAACCACGTCAAGTCGCTGGCGATCGATGTCGAACGGACGCTGACCAGCGTCGGCGCCGCCACCGCCTCGACCATTCTCGACAGCGCCCGCCAGGTGCAGTCGACTCTGACCGCGAGCTCGGTGGACGTCGCCGGCCAGATCAAGGCGATCTCCGCCGAGATCGAGCACACGCTGTCGACCGTGACGAGCAACACCACAGACCAGATCCAGGTCAGCGCCTCGGCGGCGCAATCGACCCTGGTGGCGATGTCGAACGAGGTCAGCGCCAAGATCAAATCGACCTCGGCCGACGTCGAGCGTTCGGTGTTCGCGGCCAGCGGCAGCTTCGGCTCGACGATCACCGCCAAGAGCGAGGAAATCGTCGGCTACGTGCAGCAGCAGGCCGAACGGCTGTCGCAGATCATCGACGGCAAGCGCGGCGTTCTGGTCGAAGCCCTCACCGGCAAGACCAGCCAGCTCACCGTCGAGATCGACCGCGTCACTTCCGATGCGCTGAACGCCATCGAAACCCGCGGCAAGACCTTCTCGAACTCGATCCTGACCAACGGCACCGAGGTCGCCCGCTCGATCACCGGCGCCGGCGATCTGGCCACGAGCGCGATCAACAAATCGCTCAAGGACCTCGACCTCGCGTCGCGGTCGGCGATCGAACAGTCGCGCCAGGTCTCGATCACCGCCGTCACCGAGATGCAGGAGACCAGCAAGATCCTGCGCACCGACACGGTGGCGCTGTTCGAGCGGCTACGCGAAGGCAACATCCTGCTGCAGGAGGTGCTGACCGGCGCCCACGAGAACCTCAACTCGCTGGAGCGCGCGTTGGTCACCCGGGTCGCCGACTTCGTCACCACCATGAACGAGGTCAACGCCCGCAGCGGCACCGCGACCCGGACGCTGGAAGACCAGCTCACCGGCTTCCACAGCAAGACCTCCAAGGCGCTGGAAGATCTCGGCGCGCTGTCGGAGCAGTTCGAAGCCCACGGCCGCGCGCTGGCCGAGGCCGCCGACCTGCTCGAGCACAGCAACCGCGCGGCGTCGAGTTCGGTGAACGATCGCAGGGAAGCGCTGGAATCGCTGGTGACCACCATCGATCTGCGCACCGCCGACCTCGATCAGCGGCTCGGCCGGTTCACCAACCTGCTTGATGAATCGCTGGCCGCCGCCGAAGAGCGCGCCCGCGATGTCGCCCGGATCGTCGCCGAAACCGCCGGTGCCGGCTCCGCCAGCATCACGCAGCAGTTCGAAGCGGTGCGCAGTGCCGCCGAACAGGAGCGCCGCCTCACCGTCGAGGCGATGCACCAGGTGTATCAGCAGGGCACGCAGGAAGCCGACGCGCTGTTCAAGCAATCGGCCGATCGCTTCACCTCGATCGTCCAGGGCATCAAGCAGATGGCCTCGGAAATGCACCACGAGCTCGAAGCAACCCGCGAAGAGCTGCGCCGCGGCGTGCTCGAAATCCCGCAGGAGGCTGCCGAGAGCACCTCGCAGATGCGCAAGGTGATCGTCGACCAGATCGAAGCGCTGGCCGAACTCAACCGCATCGTCGCCCGCCACGGCCGCGGCATGGACGTGGTGACGCCGACCCGCGCCGCCGCCGTCACCACCCGCGAGGCCGAGCCGGTACTCGCCACCGCCAGTGCCGCCCGCAGCGAAGCAGCGGTCGTCGCCCGTCCCGCGCCGCGCGGCCGCGACTCCAGCGCCGCCACGCTGCCGCCGCCGGATCTCGGCCTGCCGGCCGGACCGCGCCGGACCGAAGCGCCGCCGGTCGCGCCGAGCAATGCCGACCAGGGCCGTGACGGCTGGCTGTCGGAGCTGCTGAACCGCGCCGACACGACGGCCGAGCGCGAGCCGCCCCGCGGCCGTGCCCCGCAGGCCCAGACCGCGATGAGCGGCAATCCGCTGGAATCGCTGTCGCTCGACATCGGCCGGCTGATGGATCGCAACCTCGCGCTGGAAATGTGGGAGCGCTATCAGCGCGGCGAGGCGAAGTCCTTCACCAAGCGGCTGTACACGCCGGCCGGCCAGAAGGCGTTCGACGAAGTCGCCCGCAAATATCGCAGCGAGCGCAGCTTCAAGCAGACCGTCGACCGCTACATCGCCGAGTTCGAGCGTCTGCTCGACGAGGTGGCCCGCGACGACAACGCCCCGCAGGCGCTGCGCAGCCACCTCGCGTCGGAAACCGGTCTGGTCTACACGCTGCTGGCGCACGCGGCCGGACGACTGGGGTAAGATGGCGCCCTGCCCGGTCCGGGCAGCGCGCTCAAGTAATCGATCCGAAGCGGGGGCCGGTGGCTCCCGCTTTTTCGTTTGGCGTTGTGGAAGCCGGGCTGCATCGCTATCTCAGGCCGAGACGCTTTCCAGTTTCCGATCCGCATCAGGCCGAGGACGCACCATGCCTTTCGAACCCCGCTCGCCTCGCCTTGCCGTTCTGATCGATGCGGACAACGCATCCGCCAAGATCGCAGACGGACTGTTCGAGGAAATCGCGAAAATCGGCGAAGCCAGCGTTCGCCGGATCTATGGCGACTTCTCCACCCCGCGCTCGAAGGGCTGGGCCGATATTCTGGCGAAACACGCCATCATTCCGCAGCAGCAGTTCGCCTACACCACCGGCAAGAACGCCTCCGACATCACGCTGGTGATCGACGCGATGGACCTGCTTCACAGCGGCCGGTTCGAAGGCTTCTGCCTGGTGTCGTCCGACAGCGACTTCACCCGCCTCGCCTCCCGGATTCGCGAGCAGGGCGTCGATGTGTTCGGCTTCGGTGAACAGAAAACCCCGGAGAGTTTCCGGCAGGCATGCCGGCGCTTCGTCTACACCGAGAACTTAATCGCCGGAGCGACCGACAGCAGAGGGACCGCATCGGCCGCGAAGTCGCTTCAGCCGCCGAGCGCGGCCACACCGATCATCGAGCGGGTGATCAAGCAGATGGCAAGCGAAGACGGCTGGGTATCGCTCGGCGAGGTCGGCAAGCACCTGTCCAATCTGGCGTCCGACTTCGATCCGAGAACCTTCGGCTTCCGCAAACTGAGCGACCTCGTGCGCAAGACCAACGCCTTCGAGCTGGAGGATCAGAGCGGCCACTCGATGCGGATCCGCCTGAAACCGACCGGTGCGCCTCCTGCCAAAACGACGCCTCCGCGAAAGCGCTCCGCGAGACCGGACGCCCGACGAACCGCAAGTCCTGCGACCTGACCATCCGGCGCGAGATTCGCGGAGCGGCGCGTGCATCTGTTTGTATCGACCGATCTTGATACCCGGAGCGAGCGCGATACACATCACCTGAATACCGCATTTCCATCACTTCGGCACGTACTCACCCGGCGGCAACCATCACTGCGATTTTATCTTTCTGAAAGCTGATAGCGTTAGATTCCGAGGATCGATTATCACGCGACAATTGATTAGTTTGTTACGGCAATAATCGACAGACTCACCTCGGGCCTATCCGTCGTCGGTTGTAAGGTGAAGGAGCGACGCGCAGCGTTTCCGCCCGTCGTTCGAGAGCGACGCATTCGTCCGATCTGGCGTTCTGTTGTTGATTTCTCAGAGGCCACCGATGTCCTGCACCCGTCGCTTCATCCTGAAATCGACCACCGCCTGCGTGGCCGCCTCCGCAATTCCCAGTTTCGCCACCAAGGCATCCGGTGCACCGGATCTTGCTCGGCTCGACGCTCTGGCCCAGGCCGAACTGGTCCGCAAACGCGAAGTGACCGCATTAGAACTCGTCGACGCCGCGATCCAGCGCATCGATCAAGTCAATCCGAAGCTCAACGCGATGGTGACCGCGATGTTCGACCGGGCGCGGAAGGCCGCCCGCAAGCCGCTCCCCAACAGCCCCTTTGCCGGCGTTCCGAGCCTGGCCAAGGACGTCAACGACTACAAGGGCGTTCGCACCACCTTCGGGTCGCGGCTGTTTGCTGACAACATCTCGACCAAGACTGAACCGCTGCTGGCTGCTTACGACGGCGCCGGCATCATCTTCGTCGGCAAGAGCAACACGCCGGAATATGGCTTCCTGCCAACGACGGAGTCGCTCTTGCTCGGCCCCTGCCGCAATCCGTGGAATACCGAGCATTCGACTGGAGGCTCGTCGGGTGGCGCCGCAGCGGCCGTTGCCGCCGGCATGGTGCCGTTTGCGCACGCCAACGACATCGGTGGATCGATCCGGATTCCGGCCTCGTGCTGTGGCGTGTTCGGGCTGAAGCCGAGCTTCGGCCGGATCGATCTCGGCTATACCGACGTTTCCGGCGTGATGGTCGCCGATCACATGGAGACGCGCAGCGTGCGCGACAGTGCCATGGCGCTGTCCATCACTGAATCCACCGGCCGCAAGGCGACCTTTGCACCGATTGGTTACGTCTCCGGCCCCGGCAACAGGAAGCTGAAGATCGCACTGACGCTCGATAACGCCCTCGGAGCATCCCCCGCGGCCGACGTCAAAGCGGCGATCGAGCAGACCGCGAAGCTCTGTGCCGATCTAGGCCACGAGGTCATACCGGCCAAACACCCGTTGGCCGGCGATCACCAGATCATCGATGCCTATATCGCCCTGTTCGCGACAGACGCAGCCGCCCTCGTCAAACTCGCCAAGAAGCGCGGGCTTGATCCCTCCTCTGTGCTGGAGCCTTGGACGATCGGCAACGCCGCCGTATTCGAAAAGCTGCCGAAGGATGCCGTGCCGAAGGCGCTCGCCTATCGGCACGAGGTCGTCCGACATCTCGATGCGTTCTTCGCCAAATATGATGCCTGGCTGACGCCGGTGGTCGATCGCGCACCGCCGAAGCTCGGCGAACTGAGCCCGACGGTCCCCTACGCGACGTTGCGCGACAGAGCGCTCAGCTACGCCTCTTACACCGCCTTGCACAACTTCGCCGGAACACCGGCGATGTCGGTGCCGCTGTTCTGGAACGAGGCCGGCCTGCCGATCGGCAGCCAGTTTTCCGCAGCACGCGGCGGCGAAAAGACGCTGCTGGAGCTTGCGTATCAATTGGAAGAGGCTCAGCCCTGGGCTGGCAAATATCCGCCGGTGTTCGTCGGATAGCAGGTCAATGCCCGGATAGCTACGGTACTCACCGACAGCTCCTTTCAGGCTGGCGACAACGTCGATCCGCGTCAATCGTTCGTGTGCGCCCTGCTGGCCGCACGGCTTGCGCTGAGATCAACGACATTGTCCATTGGCCTCAGGAACGATCGGCGGTGAGTAATCGCCAGTACCGTGACGTCGCAGGCGATGGCTCTGATATGATCCATGATGTCGCGCTCGGTATCCTCATCGAGGGCGGAGCTGACCTCGTCGAGAAACAACATCGCCGGGGCGCCGTACAATGCACGCGCGATCGCTATCCTCTGACGCTCCCCGCCGGACAGTTTGAGGCCGCGTTCGCCGACAGTGGTGTCGAAACCGTCCGGCAGAGACTCGATCAGATTCAGAATTGCGGCTTTGATCGCTACATCGCGTAGTCGGACGTCGTCCCGCTCCCGGCCGAGCAGGATGTTGTCGGCCAGACTCTCGTTGAGCAGGATCACCTCCTGCGGAACGACCGCGATCATCTTGAACCAATCGGCACGCGCGATCTGCCGAATGTCGGTGCCATCCACCGTGATGCGACCTTGCTGAGGCTCGATAGACTTCACGGCGAGCTTGAACACGGTCGATTTTCCAGCGCCGGTCTCGCCGACGATGAAGGTGATGGCGCCGCGGACGGCGGAGAATCCGACTCCTGAAACGCCGCGGCCGTTGCCGTAATCATAGCCGACTTGTTCAAACGTGATCCTTCCGCCCGACATGCTGAAGGGGACGGACGACCGATCGTCGCGTTCCTCGGGAGCGTTCCACAAACGGGTCAACGGTCCCAACTGCGCGCGCGACCGGGCAAAGCTGTCCATTGTCTGGGCGATCATTTCGAACGGCGTGTTGAGCTGTAGCAACAGAGCGTTGAACAGCACGATGTCGCCGACACTGACGAGTCCCGCCTGATATCTCGGCAGCAACAGCGCGAAGTTGATCGCGGACTGAACCGCGAGCCCGAGCCCCAGCAGAGCCGAGGTTCCTGCTCGCCTCAGCATGTAGGCCCGCCATCCGTCCCTCACTGCGCCTGCCCGATCGGCGAAACGCCGGCTCATCCAGGTCGAGCTGCCGAGCTGGCGCAAGGTCTCCATCGCATTCATCGCGTTGCCGGCGAACTTGGCGTTGTCCTGGCTGGCGGCCATCGCAGCGTCCAGAAGCTGTTGCGACCGCCGTGTCGATCCGAATGTGGCGAGGACGACGATCACGCCGTAGACCGCGACCGCGAGGACGATCTGCAGATCGAGCAGATAGCCGAGCGTGAACAGCGTCAGCCCGACTTGCGTGGCACTCGGCAGCCAGACGATCAGGGCGATATTCGCAATGGTCGTCAGGGCGCCTCGCCCCTGCCCGACCGCATTTTGAATCTCGGCCGGATTGTGCTCGATGAAGAACTCCGAGCGTTTCCTGAGGATTCGCGTGAACAGCTCGGTGGAGACGAAATATCCGAGGTTCTCGGAGATGATCACCGAGAGATACTGGACCACTCTGCTCAAGACGGATGCGATCCCGATCAGCGCCGCATACGTGAACAGGGTGTAAAGCAGCTCGCCGGACGCGCCGGCCTTCGGCAGTTGATCGATCGCGCGGGAGAACAGATACGGCGCCGCCACGCTGGCGGCGCTGGAGATCACGACGACGACTACGACGACCGACAGAGACCGCCAATCCGCGCGGACATGGTTGCGCAAGATCTCGACGGCAGGGCTTGGTCCAGAACCGTCATCGTGCATGCGGCCCTCTTGCGGTCGTCGCTGTTTCCCGGGGGCGCTGTCTTAGACCTCCGAGATCGCGATATCCACCGTATGCCGATCAGTTACAACGATTCAAAAAAAGTCCGGCGCAACAGCCACGTTTCGAGGGACACCACATGGCGATCTCGGCGATAACCAGACCCACGAGCCGAATGCCCCTTGGAAGCTCGCGACGCCAACCTCTCGGGATGACGTGTCTCATGGCCGATCACGGGACACCCTTGCCCCGCGCCTCCTACTGCGCCCGGCGGCGCGGCGGGCGCGGTTGTTCGGCACGGGCGTCCGGGGGAGCCTGCTGGGCGGTGTTGCTCGGGCCGAACAGCACCCGGGTCGGGTTGCGGTCGAAATTGTTCACCGCCCGGCTGATGTCGGCGAGCGTCCGGCGGCCGTCGAGGATCAGCATGCCGGAACGCTTGTCGAGATTGTCGGCGAGTTCGCGAAACGACTTCACGGCCTGGAACAGTTCGCCGCCGTCCTTGCCGCCGGCCAGCGCGTCGATACCCTGCATCACGCTGTCGGTCTTGGCGATCACGCTGTCGACGCGGGACACGATGCTGTCGATCTTGTCGGAGCTGCGCGCCAGGCCCGAGGTGAAGGTCTGCAGATTCTCCAGCGAGGTCTTCACCGACTCCTGATTGTCGGCGACCAGGCGGTTGACGTTGCGCAGCGTCGCCTTGATCGACTCGGAAATGTCCTGCAGCAGTTCGGGATCGGCGGTCAGCACCGGGGTGCCGTCGTCGTCGAGCGGCACCGGCGGCGCGGTTTCCGAGCCGCCCTTCAGCGAGATCGCGGCGACGCCGGTCAGACCCTGGAATTCGAGGCCGACCTGGGTGTCCTTGCGGATCGGTGCGGTGTTCTCGACCATTGCCAGCGCCACCACGCGGCGCGGATTGTCGAGCTTGACCGACACCACTTCGCCGACCCGGACGCCGTTGAAGTTGACGCTGCCGCCGTTGCGCAGGCCCGAGGCCGCGCCCTCGAAGATTATCCGCAGCGGGCTGCGCGCCTTGGTGGTGTGCTGGCTCTGAAACCACACCACGAACCCGAACGCCGCGGCGATCACCGCGAGGGTGAACGTGCCGATCAGGAAGTAATTCGCACGCGTTTCCATTTGGCCTTTACTCCACACCAGTCCGCGGCGCCGCCGGCCCGCAGCGCACCGCGCCATGCGGCAGGCTTTGAGCGCAGATTGCGGAAGCAAAACGACGCACCAACGGTGCGACGATCGAAATTTCCGGACGCGCCCCGATCATGGCGAACCGACCACTGCGCGGGCGCGCTTGCCGTGAAAATAGGACCGCAGCCACGGATGCTGCGAGGCCTGCATGTCGGCGATGGTTCCGGCCGCGATCACCTTGCCATCCCCCAACACCGCGATGCGATCGCAAGCGGTGTGCAGGCTGTCGAGGTCGTGGGTTACCATGAAAACCGTCAGGCCCAAAGTGCGCTGCAGGGTGCGCACCAGCTCGTCGAAATCGCCGGCGCCGATCGGGTCGAGCCCCGAAGTCGGCTCGTCGAGGAACACCAGTTCGGGATCCAGCGCCAGCGCGCGGGCCAACGCCACACGCTTGATCATGCCGCCGGACAGTTCCGACGGATAGCGGTCGATCACGTCCGGCTTCAGGCCGACCATCACCAGCTTGGCGATGGTGATCTCGTCGAGCAGTCGCTGCGACAGCTTGAGATATTCGCGCACCGGGAACTGAATGTTCTGCCGCACCGTCAGCGACGAGAACAGCGCGCCCTGCTGGAACAGGATGCCCCAGCGCCGCTCGACGCCGCGACGCTCCGCCTTGCCCGCCTTGTCGAGGTCGATGCCGAACACCTCGATGCTGCCGCTCAGCTTCGGCACCAGGCCGATGATGGTCCGGGTCAGCACCGACTTGCCGGCACCGGACGGGCCGACGAAGCCGAGGATCTCGCCGCGGCGAACGTCGAGATCGAGCCCGTTCAGCACCTTGGTGGCGCCGAACTGCACGGTGACGTCGCGCACCCGGATGATCGGATCGGCCGCTTCCGTCATCGTCAGATTCCAATTCCCGCAAAAAAGATCGCGAACACGCCGTCCATCACGATCACGAAGAAGATGCTCTTCACCACCGACGCGGTGGTGTGGCGGCCCAGCGACTCGGCGCTGCCCTGCACCGCCAGCCCTTCGACACAGGCGACAATCCCGATTACCGCGGCCATCACCGGCGCCTTGATCATGCCGACGGTGAAGTGGTCGATCGAGATCGCGTCACGCAGCCGCAGCAGGAACGCCTCGGGATCGACACCGCCATACACCCAGGCGACCAGGCCGCCGCCATACAGCGCCGCCATCGCACCGAGGAAGGTGAGGATCGGCACCGCCAACACCAGCGCGATCAGCCGCGGCACGATCAGCACGTCGATCGGATCGAACCCCATGGTGCGCAGCGCGTCGATCTCCTCGCGCATCTTCATCGAGCCGAGCTCGGCCGTATAAGCGCTGCCCGACCGGCCGGCGACCATGATCGAGACCAGCAGCACGCCGAGCTCGCGCAGCACCAGGACGCCGAGCATGTCGACCACGAACACATCGGCGCCGAACTTGCGGAAATGGAAGATGCCCTGCTGGGCGACGATGCAGCCGATCAGGAAGGTGATCAGCACGATGATCGGCACCGCGCGCCAGCACACCTGTTCGAGGTGGTGCACCGTCGAGGTCAGCCGGAACGAGGTCGGCCGGATCACGATCCGGCCAAGCCCGGCCAGCACTGCGCCCATCATGCTGATCAGCGCAACGATGTCGTCGAAAAACGCATACATGGTGCGGCCGAGCTTTTCGATCGGCCCGCGCAGCGACAATCCCGATTTCGGCGGCAGCTCCGCCGTGCCGACCTGGCGAACCTCGTCGACCAGGCTGGCGTAGTTGGTCGACAAGCCGGAGATCCGCGCCTCAGCCCCGTCCTGTCCGAGATTGCGCCGCAGCCGCTCGATCAGCCAGGCCCCGAAAGTGTCGAGCCGCGCGATACCCGAGACATCGATCGACACGTTCGGCTTGCTGTCGGCGATCTGCTCGGCTTCGGCAACCAGCCGCTCCAGCGCCGGCGCGAACCTGGCCGTCCATGATCCCGACGCGCACAGCGCCAGCCCTTCGCCACGCGCGATCCGTTCGAGCGACGGGCCGCCCTCCAACGCTATCTGCTGTGTCATTTTGAGCCAATCCGGTTTCGACCGTCGCCTTGCGGGACAAGCGCTTTACCAGCCATACTTGTCAGCTCCGGGCAACCCTCGGATTGAGCTGACAAGGCCTGCAAATGTCCTCCCCCATCACGTCCGACCTGACGGCCCGCATCGAGCGCTGGCCGATCGCCGGCGCCTTCACCATCAGCCGCGGCGCCAAGACCGAGGCGGTCGTCGTGGTCGCCGAGTTGCGGTCCGGTAGCCACCTCGGGCGCGGCGAATGCGTACCCTATGCGCGCTACGGCGAGACGCCCGAGGCCACGCTCGCCGCGCTGGAGGCGATGCGCGCTCCGCTTGCGGCCGGTCTGGACCGAGCCGGGTTGCAGGCCGCGATGCCGCCGGGCGCAGCCCGCAACGCACTCGACTGCGCGCTGATCGATCTTGAGGCGAAGGTCGGCGGCCGGCGCGCCTGGGAGCTGCTTGGCAGCCCGCCGCCGCGCCCCGCCGTCACCGCCTACACCATTTCGCTCGGCACGCCCGAGACAATGGCCGAGGCCACCGCCAAGGCAGCGTCAAGGCCGCTGCTGAAGATCAAGCTCGGCGGCGATGGCGACGATGCACGGATTGCGGCGGTGCGCCGTGCCGCGCCGAATGCCGAACTGATCGTCGACGCCAACGAAGCCTGGACGCCTGACAATCTCGTGCAAAATCTCAAAGCCTGCGCCGACGCCGGCGTGACTCTGGTCGAGCAGCCGCTGCCGGCCGGCCGCGACGACGCACTGAGCGAGATCTCTCGCCCGATCGCGGTGTGTGCCGACGAAAGCGTTCACGACCACGCCTCGCTGGCCGCGCTGCGCGGCCGTTACGATGCGGTCAACATCAAGCTGGACAAGACCGGCGGACTCACCGAGGCGCTGGCGATGGCCGAGGCCGCGCAGGCGCTCGGCCTGCAGATCATGGTCGGCTGCATGGTCGCGACCTCGCTGGCAATGGCACCGGCGACGCTGCTGACGCCGGTCGCGCGCTTTGTCGATCTCGACGGCCCGCTGCTGCTGGCGCGCGACCGCGACGACGGCCTGCGCTACGACGGCAGCACGGTCTATCCGCCCGAACCGGCGCTGTGGGGCTGAATGGCGCCCGCCGGCGCGAGCAATCGCCGGCGCATCAGCACCAGCACCACCGCGCCGGCGAGGCCCATCATCGCCATCATGTCGTACACCGCCATGCCATAGCGGGCGAACACCGCGCCGGAGGCGATCGAGGCGGAGCTCATCACCAATCCGGTCGCGGCGGTGTAGTAGCCCTGCCCGCGCGCGATCACAGGACCGGGTACATGGCGGACCAGCAGCCCCATGGTGCCGACCTGGGTCAGACCGAAGGTCAGGCCGTGCAGTAACTGCACCGCCGTGAGCAGCGGCAATGACGGATCCTGCGCGGTGATCAGCCAGCGCAGCACAGCGCTCAATGCGCCACCCAGCATCAGCCACATCGGCGACCAGGTGAAACGCGGCGACAGCGCGAACACCACGATCTCGGCGACGACGCCGAGCACCCACAGCACAGCGATCGTCGTGCCGCCGAGGCCGGCGTCCTGCCAGACGATCGATGCGAACGTATAGTAGGCCGCGTGGCTGCCTTGGATCAGCGCCGCGGCGATGATGATCGCCAGGAAGGTGGGATTGCGCAGCAGCGCGGCGCCGCGCTGCTGCGCCACAGCTTTCGCCGGCGCATCCAGCGGTCGCAGGCCGAAGCTCGCGGCCGCGCCCAGCCATGCGGCGGCGACGATCAACCAGATCAGATGCTCTGGCGCCACCACATCGGCGAGCGCGCCGCTGATCAGCGCCGCGGCGATGAAGGCGGCAGAGCCCCACAGCCGCAGCGGTCCGTAGTTCAACCCGTACCGCGCCACAGCCTTCAGCGCGTAGCCGTCGGTCAGCGGCACGATCGGAGTCCAGAAGCAGGCGGTGAGCACGAACATCACCAAGATCAGCAGCGGCCCACGTAGGATTCCGAGGAGGGTGAATCCGAGCGCGGTGATCAGTGCGGTAGTGATCATTGCGGCGCGGATCGCGTTGCGCCGTTCGGCCGCGGCGGTGATGAAAGGCAGCAGCGTGAAGCGCGTCACCGCCGGCGCGGCGACGATCACGCCGATCCAAGAAGCCTCGATTCCAACGGCTTTCAGCCACACCGTGAAGAACGGCAGATAGGTGCCGGTGACGGTGAAGGTGGTCGCGTAGAACATCGCGAGCCGAACTGCGAATCGGCTCGAAACTGGTGATGGGGTGGGGATTTGTGATTCGAAAGACATCAATTCAATTGCGATTCGACGCGGATCGTGGTGATCGTTATCGTGACGCGCAGTGATTTGTGCAACGAGTCCATGATGGCCGACGAAGCATTCGCCCTTTCGCCGATCTCCGCCCGAGCGGCAATGCCGAGTGATGCGGACTACGACGCGATCCGCGAAGCCTTCATGGAGACTTCGCGCGGGCGCTGGTTTCTCAACGAGTATGCCAAGCGTAACCGCAACTCCGACACCACCATGGTGCTCGACGCGGTGGCGCGGATCGAACAGACACTCGCCGCCCAAAAGCAGGCGCAGGCTGAAGCGGCCGGCGAATCGTTGATCGCGCTCTGCGCGATGGTCGGCGAAGCGCGCGCCCGGGTCGCCAAGGCGATCGCCGCGCTGGACGACACAGCGACCCTGACGGCGGCGCATCGCGGTGCCCGTGCCGTCAGCGAGGTGGCGTCGACTTTACGCGAATGCGGCGCCGACGCGCGGATCTGCGATCTGCTCGACCAGCAGGTCGCAGCGATCGAAGGCGGCCACCGGCTGGTGGCGACGATCGACCGCGGCGCGATCGAAGCGGCGTTCGACCAGATGCTGCAGCACGTCGCTGCGATCTCAGGTGCGGCCGCGGAGGCCGCGCCTGCCGCGGCAGCAGCCAAAGCCGCCTCCCCCGCGACCGCGGACACGGTGTCACCGGCCGCCCCCGCGCAGCACAGCCCCGCTCCGGCACCGCAGCCGGCGGCCCCGCAGCTCGCCGAAGCTCCGCAGCCGGCCTCCCTCGCCGCACCGCAGCCGCCGACTGAGGCGGCTTTGACCATGGTGACGGGCGTCGAGGCGGATGAGGTCGAGTTCGTCGAGACGGCAGAGCAGGCAGCGGACGAGATCGCCGAGCCGACCCCGGCCACAGCCGGGACATCGGCCGGCATCGGGCTGATCGCGCAGCCGAACGACGCCACCGATCTGCTCGACGAGGTGGTGGCGCTCGACGCCGAAGCCGCCGAAGACGACGCGGTTCTCGATCTGGTCGCGCAGGAGATGTCGTCGCCCGAGGTCTCTGCCCCTTATCGGCCCGAGGACGACGCTTACGCGGCCGCCGCGGCCAGCACGGCCGAGGAAATCGAGTCCGATATCGCAGCGCTGCAGCAGGCGTTGAACGAGGAGATCGCGGCCGCGCCGGAGCCGATCCCGGCCGACCAAGCCCCGAGCTTTGCGGTCGACGAATTCGCAGCCAACGCGCTCGAAGCGCCCGCCGAGTCGGAACGGGACGAGCGCGAACACGAAGCCGTCGCCAGTGCAGAACCGGACTTCGGCCCGGTCGGCGAAATCGGCGAAGCCGCCCCGGTGGCGGCCATGACGGCACCGACCGCGGCCTCGATGAGCGCTGCCGCAATGCCGGCTGCCCCGATGGCTGCTGCGAGCGCCGTCGCGGACCAAGCGATCGCCGCTGCCCCCGCCTCACTCGGCGCAGCAGCCATCGCCAGCGGCGCGGTGGCGGCTCCATCGCAGATGCGCAGCGACACGCTGGTGCCGTTCCGGCGGATGAGCCAGTCCGAAAAGATCGCTTTCTTTTCGTAATCAGCGAATCGTAACGAGCCGATGAGCCCGCACGTCTGAGACGATCAGGCGATCAGGCGAGCGAACAGATCCGCATCGACATTGCCGCCCGACAGCACGATCGCCACGGTCTTGCCGCGAACATCCAGCTTGCCGGCCAGCACTGCCGCCAGCGCCACCGCGCCGCCGGGCTCCACCACCAGCTTCAGTTCACGGAATGCGAAACCGACCGCACGGCCGACTTCGGCGTCAGACGCCGCAACGCCGCCGGCGAGCAGCACCCGGTTGATCGCGAAGGTGAGTTCGCCCGGGATCGACATCATCAAGGCATCGCAGATCGTGCGTCCGCCGGCCGGATTGGATTCGCGGCGTCCCGCCACCAGCGAGCGGGCGTGATCGTCGAAGCCCTCGGGCTCAGCCGACATCACCGCCGCCTGCGGGAAACGTGCCTTGATCGCCAGCGCGGTGCCGGCGACCAGCCCGCCGCCCGAGACCGGCGCCATCACCAGATCCGGCGCGAGACCGAGCGCGGCAAGGTCTTCGGCGATCTCGCGGCCGACGGTGCCCTGCCCGGCGATCACCATCGGATCGTCGAACGGCCGCACCAGTGTCGCGCCGCTGCGCTCGGCGATGTCGCGGGCGATCGCCTCGCGGTCTTCGCGCTCCCGATCATACAGCACGACTTCGGCGCCGTAGCCGGCGGTGCGCTCGCGCTTGGAAGCCGGCGCGTCCGACGGCATCACGATCGTGGCCTGAATGCCGAGCAGCTGCGCCGCCGCGGCGACGCCCTGGGCATGATTGCCGGAGCTGAACCCGACGACGCCGGCACGCCGGAGTTCCGGCGACAGCGACGCCAGCTTGTTGTAGGCGCCGCGAAACTTGAACGAGCCGGTGCGCTGCAGAACTTCCGGCTTGAGGAACACGCGGCCGCCGGTCGCTGCGTCGAGCGCGGGTGAACTCAGCAGCGGCGTCCGCACCGCGACGGGCGCGAGCACCTCGGCAGCCGCATCGATATCGGCAACGGAAACGGGCAGCACAGGGGAATTGGTCATGACACGGCATGTAACGCGCCGCGGCGCGCGCCGGCAAGCTGCGCGCTCCATCCGCGCTAAGCGACCACCCGGTGCGGCTTGGCGCCGTGCGGGCCGAGCCGGGCCGATTCCAGCATGGCCGCGCGGCGGACATTGTCGATGAAGGCCTGTGCCGAGGCTTCCCAGGTGTGATCGGCCGCAAACGCCAGACATGCGTCGCGCGAGATTTCCAAGGCGCCGAGGCAGGCCGTGCGCAGATCCTCGCTGAGCACGCCGACCGGCTCGTCGCCGATGACGTCGCGCGGCCCGGTCACCGGATAGGCCGCGACCGGCACGCCGCTCGCCAGCGCCTCGAGCAGCACCAAGCCGTAAGTGTCGGTCTTGCTCGGAAACACGAACACGTCGGCGGCGGCGTAGACCTCCGCCAGTGCCTCGCCCTGCTTGGCGCCGAGAAACACCGCGTTCGGGAAGTCGCGCTCCAGCGACGCACGCGCAGGGCCGTCGCCGACCACCACCTTGGTGCCGGGCAGATCGAGCGACAGGAACGCCTCGAGGTTCTTCTCGACCGCGACCCGGCCGACCGAGAGAAACACCGGCCGCGGCAGGCCGAGATCGGCGCCCTCGCGCGGATGGAACAGATGCCCGTCGACGCCGCGCGGCCACAGCACGACATTGCGGAAGCCGCGGCCGCGCAGCTCGTCGGCGAGCGCCGGCGTCGCCGCCATCACGGCATGGCTGGCGCCGTGAAACCGGCGCAGCAGCGACCACACCCAGGACTCCGGGATCGGCGCCCGCGCCGAGACGTATTCGGGGAACCGGGTGTGAAAGCTGGTGGTGAAGCGCAGACCGCGCTTGCGGCAATAGCGCCGCGCCGCGAGCCCGATCGGCCCTTCGGTGGCGATATGGACGCAGTCGGCCTGCGCCGCATTGATCAGATGCGCGACCCGGATCGGATTCGGGATCGCGATCCGCAGATCCGGATAGCTCGGCAACGCCACCGTCGGAAACGTCTCGGGCGTGAGAAACACGACCTCGACGCCGAGCGACTTCGCCGCTTCGGCCATCATCGTCAGCGTCCGCACCACGCCGTTGACCTGCGGGTGCCAGGCGTCGGTCGCGATCAGGATGCGCATCAGGCGGCCCGCGCCGCGACCGTCGGCACCGGCAAATTGCGCTTCAGCAGATCGGTCCAGGTGATGATCTCGAACCGGCCGTCCTCATGCTCGGCGAGCGCCGTGCAGCTTTCGACCCAGTCGCCGCAATTCATGTAGTTGATGCCGTGGAAGTCGCGGATCGCGGCGGTGTGGATGTGGCCGCAAATCACGCCGTCGGTGCCGTGACGGCGGGCTTCCTGCGCCAGCGTCTCCTCGAACGCGCCGATGTAGTTCACCGCGTTCTTGACCTTGTGCTTGGCCCATTGCGACAGCGACCAATACGGCACGCCGAACCAGCGGCGGAACGCGTTGACGATGCGGTTGAGCCGGATCGCGAGGTCGTAGGCCTTGTCGCCGACATGAGCGAGCCAGCGCGCGTTCTGTACCACCAGATCGAAGATATCGCCGTGGATGACGAGATAGCGGCGACCGTCTGCGCCGGTGTGGATCGCGTTCTCGACCACCTCGATGCCACCGAAATGCGTGCCGTAGTACGAGCGCAGGAACTCGTCGTGATTACCCGGTACGTAGATGATCCGCGCGCCCTTGCGGACCTTGCGCAACATCTTCTGCACGAAGTCGTTGTGCGATTGCGGCCAGTACCAGCTCGACTTCAGCGCCCAGCCGTCGACGATGTCGCCGACCAGATAGATCGTATCGGCATCGTGGACGCGGAGGAAATCCAGCAGCAGATTGGCCTGCGATCCTCGTGCGCCGAGATGGACGTCCGAAATGAACAGGGTGCGAAACCGTCGTTCGGGACCGTCGTCGCTCATCGGTCTTGTCCTATTCAAGGCCGCCCGCGGGCGGCGACGTTTCGAGACAGGACTCACGCCGCCATCGGCGTGCCGGTCCGCTCGAAACACACCAGCGTGTAGATGCCGAACGGCTTAAGCTTGCGCCGCTCGACCAGAATTGCGTCGGAGGTGCCCTGCGCCCAGGCCTGCAGCCGCGCGAACGGAAACTCCGGACGCAGGCCGAGCGCGCGGGTCTTTTGCGCCGCCCAGCGTTCGACCGCAGCCGCCACGCCGACTTCAGAGTACAGATGATTGACCAAAATGATGCGACCGCCGGGCTTCACCACGCGGTGACATTCCGACAGCACCTGTTCGGGATTGGCGACCAGCGTGATGACGAACTGAGCCACGACGCAGTCGAACGTCGCATCGTCGAAGTCCATCGCGTGCGCATCCATCTGGCGCACGTCCTTGACCCACGGATAGCGGCCCGACGCCATCTTGGCGCGCGCCTTCTCCAGCATCGGCCCGCACAGATCGATACCGGTTATTTCGGTGGAGGCGTCGTAATCGTCGAACGACAAGCCGGTGCCAACTCCGACTTCGAGAATTTTGCCGCCCTGCGCGCGCGCTTCAGCCGCCGCCGCGCGTCGTCCCTTCACCATCACCGGCCCGCACACCGCGTCGTAGATCGGAGCCCAGCGAGCGTAGGCGGTTTCAATCAGAGACTTGTCGAGGTCGGGCGTCATCGGTTCCGTCACGAATCGTAAATTACTTACGAATTCGGATTATCAGCCGAGTACGACGACTGGACGACAGCGCACAGCGCCTCGGTTTGTGCCTTAGTCGAAGTCGTGGAAATGATGGATCGGGCCGTGGCCGTGCCCGACCGAAAGCCTGTCCGCCGCGGCGATCGCAGCGCTCACCCATTGCTTGGCAGCCGCCACGGAAGCCTGCAACGACTGGCCTTTCGCGAGATTGGCGGCGATCGCGGAGGACAGCGAGCAGCCAGTGCCGTGGGTGTTGTCGGTGATGATCCGCGGTGCCGCGAGCGCCTGCACATCGGTTCCAACAAACAGGTAATCGGTGCTGGTCGGTCCGGTCCCGTGACCGCCTTTGATCAACACGGCTTCGCAGCCGAGCGCGAGCAGGCGCCGGCCCTGGCGTTCGATCGCGGCCGGCTCGGCGGCAACCGGCTCGTCGAGCAGCGCGGCAGCCTCCGGCAGGTTCGGCGTGATGAGGCGGGCACGCGGGATCAGCGCCGTGCGCAGCGCCTCGACGCAGTCGTCGGCGATCAGCCGGTCGCCGGAAGTCGCGACCATCACCGGATCGAGCACGACGTTGGCGGCATGCCAGCGGTCCAGCCCTTCGGCAATCGCGGTGATCACCGAGCGCTGCGCCACCATTCCGATCTTGGTGGCGGCGACCGCAAGATCGCTGAACACCGCATCGATCTGCGCGGTGACGAACGCAGCCGACACGTCGTGGATCGCGGTGACGCCGCGCGTATTCTGCGCGGTCAGCGCGGTGATCACCGAGGCGCCATAGACGTGGTTGGCGGAAAACGACTTGAGATCGGCCTGAATGCCGGCGCCGCCCCCGGAGTCGGAGCCGGCGATGGTGAGTGCGATCGGAATGGCCATCAACGTGCTCGATTGAAAAGCTGCGGACCGGCAGTCTGCCGCGGTCGTAGCGCGCCCGCGCCGCAGCGGCAAGAGCTTGCGCCGACACGGTGTTTTAGGCTTGATGGCGCAAATCAAGCTGCCGGAGAGACCCGCGATGGTGCCGTTTTTCGTTCAGATCAAATGCCAGCTCGGCCAGTCCTATGCCGTCGCCAACGCGATCGCCGAAGCCGAGATCGCCTCGGAGATCTATTCTACCGCCGGCGATTACGATCTGCTGGTGAAATTCTATGTCGACCGCTCGACCGATATCGGCCATTTCGTCGCCGAGAAGGTCCAGGTGGTCCCCGGCATCAAGGACACCCACACCATCATCACCTTCAAGGCGTTCGGCCCGAAGTGATCGCCGATCACTCGGCCTTGGCTTTGCGCGGGGGCCGGACCGGCCCCTGCACCGGCGGCAGCGACTTGATGTAAGCGGCGATCGCCTCGCGGTCGGCCTTGCCGAGCTGCGAGGTGTTGCGGATCACCTGAGCCATCGATCCGCCGGCACTGTCACCTTCGGGCGTCATGCCGGTCTCGAGGAAATAGGCAATGTCGCCGGCGCTCCAGTCGCCGAGGCCTTTCTGGGTGATGTTCGGCACCCAGCCCTTGCCTTCCGGATCGGGCCCGCCGGCGAAGCGCTGCGACGCCACGATGCCGCCGAGCGCATTCCGCGGGCTGTGGCACTCGGCACAGTGGCCGAAGCTGTTCACCAGATAAGCGCCACGATTCCATTGCGCCGATTGCGCCGGGTCCGGCGTGAACGTCGCGTCGTCGAAGAACAGCAGCTTCCACAGGCCGACCGCACGTCGGATGTTGAACGGGAACGGCAGCTCGTCCGGCGGCGCCCGTCCGGCCACCGCCGGCAGCGTCTTGATGTAGGCGAACAGGTCGCGGACGTCGTCGAGCCGGGCATGCGCGTAGGACGGATACGGAAACGCGGGGTAGAGATGCACGCCGCCCGGTGCGGTGCCGCGCATCACCGCGCTGACGAACTCCGCCTCGGTCCATTTGCCGATGCCGTCGTTCGGGTCAGGCGAAATATTCGGCACATGGAACGTGCCGAATTCGGATGTGAGCGCGAGCCCGCCGCCGAGCCGGGTGCGGTCGCCCTGCTTCGGCGTGGCATGGCATTCGGCACAGCCGCCCGCGATAAATACGGTGCGGCCGTTCTCCAGATCGGCGCTGCGCGATGGCAGCCGGTCGGCCGACACCGTGGCCGGTATGGTCAGCAGCCAGAGCGCCGCGACACCGATGATCGCCGCGATCAGAATCGCGGCTCCAATTGTCCTGGCCACGGCGATCTCCGCTGCCGGCGGCTCGCTAACCTTCCTTCTGGCGGAAGTTCTCGTGGCAGCTTCCGCAGGCCTTGCCGATCGGCTGCATCGCCGCCTTCAGCGTGTCGACGTCCTTGATCTTTCCTTTGGCGGCGTCGACGGCCTTGGCGAAGTCGGCGATCTCGCCGTCGAACTTGGCACGCTCGGTCCAGATTTTCGGCGAAGCGCTGTACTTGCCGTCGAACGGTTTCAGGCCTTTTGCGCTGTCCGGGAACAGCTTGGGGAGATCCTTCGCGGTCTCGTCGAACTGCTTCAGCGCCGCATCGACCGCGGCCTGATCGTAGGGGTTCTCGCCCTTGGCCATGGCGCCGAGCACCATCATGTTCCGGCCGTTGTCCTTCATCAGTTTCTGGGTCTTATCGACCAGGTCCTGCTCCGCCATCACGGCGCTCGCCGTCAGCACCAAGGCTCCGGCCACGATCACAGTTCGCAACATCAAGACGTCCTCCCGCTGGGTGTTTGAACTTGGTCACGCGCCGCCGGTTCCGCGGCTCACCGCAGGGGCGGCTTGGCGCCGCCTCCCCTCGCTTCGTCTTGTCACCTCGCCGGCCAGCCTGCCTAAAGCCGGTGGCGGCGTTCGTGTTCGCGGATCGCCATCCACACCCGCTCCGGCGTCGCCGGCATGTCGATGTGGTCGATCCGGTATTCCCGCCACAGCGCATCGATGATGGCGTTCATCACCGCCGGGCACGAGCCGATCGCCCCCGCCTCGCCCGCGCCTTTGACGCCCATCGGATTGGTGGCGCACGGCACGTTGTGGGTCTCGAACGTGATCGGCGCGCCATCGGCCGCGCGCGGCAGCGCGTAGTCCATGAACGAACCGGTGACGAGCTGGCCGTCCTCGGCGTTGTAGACCGCCTGCTCCATCAGCGCCTGACCGATGCCCTGAATGGTGCCGCCATGGACCTGGCCGGCGAGCAGCAGCGGATTCAGAGTCACGCCGAAATCGTCGACGATGACGTAGTTCACGATCCTGATCTTGCCGGTTGCCGGATCGAGTTCGATCTCGACCAGATGCGTGCCGTTGGGGAAGGTGCCATCGGCGCTCGAGAACGTCGCGCCCGCGTTCAGCTTGGCCGGATCGACGCCGGACCGTTTGGCCAGATCGGCGAACGAAATCGAGCGGTCGGTGCCGGCGATCCGGATGGTGCCGTCGCTGATCTCGAGGTCGGCGGCGCTGGTCTCCAGCGCATCGGCGGCGATGTCGCGGAGCTGCTCGCCGAGCCGATGGGTGGCGCGCTGCACGCTGACGCCGCCGGACGGGATCGAGGCCGAGCCGCCTGTGCCGAGGCCGGTCGCGACCCGGTCGGTGTCGCCCTGCACCACCCGCACCCGCTCCTGCGGCACGCCGAACTGCTCGGCGACAATCTGCGCGTAAGCGGTCTGATGTCCCTGCCCGCTCGATTGCGAGCCGATCAGCACCGTGATGTCGCCATCCGGATCCAGCACCACCTTGGCGGTTTCCTCGCCCATGGTGCCGCAGACCTCGACATAGGACGCGAGCCCAATGCCGCGCACTAGCCCGGCCTTCTTGGCGGCCTTGGCGCGCTTGCTGAAGTCCTTCCAGTCGCCGATCTCCATCGCGCGCTTCAGATGTGCGGCGAAGTCGCCGGAGTCGTACACTTTGCCGGTCGCAGTCGTGTAGGGCAGCTTGCGCGGCGGAATGAAGTTCTTGCGCCGGATCGCATCCGGCGACATCGACAGTTTGCGCGCGCAGGCGTCGACCAGACGCTCGACCACATAGGCCGCTTCGGGGCGTCCGGCGCCACGATAGGCATCGACCGGCACGGTGTGGGTGAACACGGTGCGGATGCGGCAGTGGAACGCCTGGATGTCGTACAGACCCGGCAGCATGCCGACGCCGCCATAGGGAACATACGGGCCGAACGTCGACAGATAGCCGCCGAGATCGGCGATCAGATCGACGTCCATGCCGAGAAACTTGCCGTCCTCCGCCAGCGCCATCCGCGCGGTGGTGACGTTGTCGCGTCCCTGCGAGTCGCCGACGAAGTGATCGCCGCGGTCGGCGGTCCACTTCACCGTCTTGCGCAGCTTCTTGGCGGCGACCGCGAGCAGCGCGTATTCGCGATACGGAAACAGCTTGGTGCCGAACCCGCCCCCGACATCCGGACAGATCACCCGCATCTTTTCGACAGGGATCTTCAGCAAGGTCTGACACAGGATGTCGCGCAGCCGATGGCTGCCCTGGCTGCCGACCGTGAGCGTGAAGTGATCGCGTTTGGCGTCGTACTCACAAACCGCGGCGCGGGTTTCCATATAGTTGGTGACGATGCGCGGATTGACGATCCTGATCTCGGCAATCGCGTGCGCCTTGGCGAACGCGGCCTCGGTCGCCTTCTTGTCGCCGATCCCGGCATCGAACAGCACGTTGCCGGCGTGCTCCGGCCAGACCTGCGGCGCGCCGGGCTTCACCGTATCGGCGGCGCCGATCGCCGCCGGAAGCGGCGTCCACTCCACCTCGATCGCCTCCAGCGCATCGCGGGCATGAGCCAGCGTATCGGCGACCACGAACGCGATCGCATCGCCGACATGGCGCACCTCATGGCGCGCCAGGATCGGATAGTCCGGGCTCTTGAATGGCTTGTCCGGCAGATTGAACAGACACGGCAACCCGCCGAGATCCGCGACATCGTCCGCCGTCAGGATCGTCAGCACACCGGGCAAGGCGCGCGCCGCGGCGGTGTCGAGTTCGAAGGTGGCGTGCGCATGTGGGGATCGCAGCACCAGCGCCTGTACCGATGATTGCGGCGCGTAGTCGTCGGTGTAGCGCCCCTTGCCGCGGATCAGGGGATCGTCCTCCTTGCGGAGCACACTCTGGCCGACGCCGAACTTCGTGGGAGCCAACTTGGTTGGAGCCATAGGGTCGTGACCTCCGATACGAGTTGGCGTCATCTTGCAGCGGATCGATGACCGGAGCAAACACGCCGGCCGGCTGATCGCGATGGAACACCGAAATATGAACCCGCCGACGGCGGCTCGCTCCCCCTCCGGTAGCAGGCCGGTCCAGAGCTCGACACGCACAGGCTCTGCGCACCGCGCCTCAGCCGGGAATGAAACACGCCAGATAAGAGGCCCCTCAAACAAAAAGGTGCACCGGTCGCCCGATGCACCTTTCGCAAATGATGTCAGGCGCAGTCGCCCGACCGTAACGACGTCAGTAGCAGATCACCCGGCCGTACACCGGGTTGAACACACAACCACCATAGCCGCGATAGTAGCCGCGCCCGCGGCCACGATAGTAGCCACGGCCACGTCCGCGGCCATAATAACCGCGCCCACGGCCGCGACCGCGGCCGCGCTGGGCTTCAGCCTTGCTGGTGCTGGCAGTGAGGAACAGGGCCGAGGTGCCGACGAGGCTGAAGCAGTAGATCGCCGTCAGCGTCACAGCAGCGAGAATGCGCGTCGTCCATCCCTTACGGGCCTTGGAAGCAGTCTGAGCCATATGGATTCTTCTCCCGGTCGTTAAGCAGGTTGCCGTGTGTCCCGTCGTTGGTGCGGTTGTGCGGGAAGACGGTTCAAATGCACGGGGTTCGAAGCGTCCCCGTCATCGGCATTGGGTATCAAGGTTATGATCAAGCTACGGTTTTGGTCAAGCCGCGATTGGACTCGAGGCGACTCAACGAGCGGCCGCGACAGTTGTTCCGCAACGGAGTGAACAGTGCATTTGTGGCACGGGTGCGGTGCGGCAACGACGATATCCGCGTATGTTCCGCAAGATCGTCGCGAATGCCTCGGCGTGCCCACGTTTCGCGTACAGGCTCTATTGCAATTTAAGTGAACCGCATCCAGGTGCAGATCGACACTCAGAAAGACACCCTTCGCCTTTGTCCGCGGTGACGCCGCACCTTCAGAAAAGTAGCCCATGCCCCGTCAGCACACCTACGTTCTCGGCCTCAACACCTACGACCACGACGTCAGCGCCGTCCTGCTGCGAGACGGCGAGGTCGCCTTCGGCGTTGCCAAGGAGCGCATCACCCGCGAGAAGCACGCATCCGGATTCTACAAGGAGGTGATCGACTATTGCCTGAGCGCCGAAGGCATCACGATGGCGGACGTCGATCTGGTGGTGCGCAACTGCTACATTCTACCGGTGCCGGAGATGGAAGACAGGCTGATCTTCCAGGACATGCCCGGCTTCCTGCCCGAGCATGAGCGCGGCACCGCCCGCAGCCACCCGCTGTTCCGCAACCACACCAACAAGGTGGCGACGATCTCGCATCACCTCGCGCACGCCTACAGTGCGTTCGCGCCGTGCCCGTTCGAAGAAGGCGTGGTGATGATCGTCGACGGCGTCGGCAGCTACCGGGCCGATGTCGACGAGCAGTTTCCTGGCGACGACGCCTCGCCGCTCGCCCGCGAATCCGAGAGCTACTACAAATTCAGCGGTACCAAGCTGGAGTGCTTGAAGAAGGTCTGGATGGAGCCGGAGCGCGGCTTTCTCAGCGACGAGTTCTACAACATGCCGGGGCTTGGCGCCTACTACAGCCGTGCCTCGACCTACGTGTTCGGCGACTGGAACAAATGCGGCGAGCTGATGGGCCTGGCGCCTTACGGCCGGCCCGACGCCATCCCGCCGATGCTGCAGTTCGAGAATAACAAGCTCACCGTGCCGCGTTGGACGCCGGAACTGAACCAGCCCTACATCATGGACAGCCCCGGCAAGTGGGAAGACAACCCGTCGATGCGGCACTGGGAAGATCTCGCCTGGCGGGTGCAGGACGACACCGAGCGGGTGCTGCTCGAACGTGCACGCTGGCTGCGCGAGACCACCGGGGCCAAGAACCTGTGCATCGCCGGCGGCGTCGCGCTGAACTGCGTCGCCAACGGCCGGATCGCCCGCGAGGCGGGCTTCGAGAATGTCTGGATCCAGCCCGCGGCCGGCGACGACGGCATCGCGATCGGCTGCGCTTACTACGGTCATCTGGTGATCCAGCAGAAGCAGCGCAGCTTCGAGATGAAGCACGCCTATATCGGCCGGCCGTATTCGGACGCCGAGGTCGAGGAAGCGACGCAGCGGTTCTTCGTCAAGCCGCAGATCAACATCGTTCGGTCCAGCGAGGTCTACAAGGAAACGGCACGACTGCTCGCCGACCAGAAGGTCATCGGCTGGTTTCAGGGCCGCTCGGAATTCGGGCCCCGCGCGCTCGGCCATCGCAGCCTGCTCGCCGATCCGCGCAACGCCGAAATGAAGGACATTCTCAACAGCCGGGTGAAGCATCGCCAGCCGTTCCGCCCGTTCGCGCCGATCGTCCTCAAGGAGCGCGCCGATGAGATCTTCGAGGGCAAGGGCGACTCGCCGTTCATGCTGATGGCCAAACCGGTGGCGCCGGCGTGGCGCGACAGGATTCCGGCGGTGGTCCACGTCGACGGCTCGGCCCGCGTCCAGACGGTGGACGAAGAGACCGCCCCCGATCTCTATTACATCCTGAAGGAGTTCGAAGCGCTGACCGGCGTCCCGGTGCTGGTCAACACCTCGTTCAACATCAAGGGCGAGCCGATCGTCGAGACGCCTCGCGACGCGATGGCGTGTTTCCTCACGACGGGCATCGATCATCTGGTGATGCACGACACCATCGTGTCGAAGAACAAGGCGCACCGTTTCATCAACCCGGTGCTGCAGGTGTATTCCGACGTCACCAATCTGGTGCGGTCGACCACCGCGGCTTGATCAGCCGCGCAGCAGGCGCTTGATCCAGCGCGGCCCGAACAGCACCAGGAGCGCGGCGCCGTAGACCACGGCGCCGACCACGATCAACAGCGCCAGCGCGGCCTCGCTGCGCAGCGCGGGCAGCAATGCGAGATACGTCGGCGCGAACCAGGCGGTCAGCCACAGCGCGGCACCGAGCAACACGCCGATGATGCCGAACTTGAGGATCGCGCGCACCAGCTCGCGGTCGAACTCGAGGTAGCCGGCGCGGACCGAGAAGAAGATCACCAGCAGCAGATTGATCCAGGCGCCTGCGGCGGTCGCGAGCGCCAGGCCGACCTGCGCCAGCGAGCCCATCAGGGCAAATTTCAGCACCACGTTGGTGGCGACACCGGTGAGCGCCGCCTTCACCGGAGTCGCAGTGTCCTTGCGGGCATAGAACGGCGCCACCGCGCTGCGGATCAAGACGAACGGGATCAGCGCGATCGCATAGGCAGCAAGCGTGGTGCCGGCCGAGATCGCATCGGCGCGGGTGAAGGCGCCGCGCGCAAACATCGCCCGCATGATCTCGTCCGGGACGGTGAGAAATGCGGCGACGAAAGGCACCGAGAACAGCAGCGTGAATTCGAACGCGCGGCGCTGCGATGCCTTGGCGCCGGCATCGTCGCCGGCGGTGAGCTGCCGCGACATCTCCGGCAGCAGCACGGTGCCGATCGCGATGCCGATCACGCCGATCGGCAACTGGTTGAGCCGGTCGGCATAATACAACGCCGACAGCGCGCCGGCCGGCAGGAAGGTCGCGATGATGGTATCGGCAAACAGCGCAATCTGGGTGCCCATCGAACCGACTGTCGCCGGCCCCAGCGCACGGAAGAACGCACGGACGTCCTCGTCGAGCTTCAGCTTGGAGAATCGCGGCAGTCCGCCGTGCAGCGACAAATCGCCGGCGAGCAGGAGATACTGCAGCACGCCCGAAATCAGCACGCCCCAAGCAGCAGCATGGCCTGCGCTCGGGAAGAACGCGGCGAGCGCCAGCGTCGCCATCATCGAGATGTTGAGGAAGATCGAAGCGGCGGCGGCGGAGGCAAAGCGCTGCATCACGTTGAGGATGCCGCCGTACAGCGTCACCAGGGTGATCAGCAGCAGGTATGGAAAGGTGATCCGCGTCAGCTCGATCGCCAGCGCGCGCTGCTCCGGATCGTCGGTGAAACCCGGCGCCAGAATGCTCATCATCTGCGGCATGAAGGCGAGCGCGATGGCGAGCAGCACCAGCTGCGACAGAAACAGCAGCGTGAAGATGCGGTCGGCGAACAGCTTGGCGGAGGCCTCGCCCTTCTCGCCATGGACATGCGCATAGGCCGGCACGAAGGCGGCATTGAACGCGCCCTCGGCAAAGATCGCCCGGAAATGGTTGGGCAGCCGCAGCGCGACGAAGAACGCATCCGCCACCGGACCGGCGCCGAGGATCGCCGCCAGCATGATGTCGCGGGCAAACCCGGTCAGGCGCGACAGCAGGGTGAAGCCGCCGACGGTGAAAATGCGCTTGAGCATGGGGCGCTTCTACAGGAAGTCGCGACAGCGCAAAACAGGAATGCAAGACGGCGCGCGCCCTACCCGCCCGTCATTCCGGGGCGCACGCCGCAGGCGCGCGAACCCGGAATCCAGAGGTTGGTGTGAGCGCCCTATCCGCAGCCAGGAGATTCCGGGTTCGCTCGCTCACGCGAGCGCCCCGGAATGACGAGCAGGCTCAGTGCCCGACCACGCGAACGGCGGTGCCTTACCGCCCCAGCGCGCCGCGCACGGCGTGGATGACGCGGTCCTGTGTCGGCGCGTCGAGATAAGCGTGCATCGGCAGGGCGATGACGTCGCGCGACAGCCGCTCGCACACCGGCAGGCCGCCGTCGGCAACCGGGAAGCCGCGATACGCGGTCTGCTGGTGCATCGACTTCGGATAGTAGATCGCGGTCGGGATGCCTTGCGCCTTCAGCGCCGCGGCAAAACCGTCGCGGTCGACGCCGTGCGGCAGCCGGATGGTGTACTGCGCCCACACCGAGGTGCAGTCCTCGGCAAGCCGCGGAACGGTGACGACATCGGCCAATGCTGCCGAATAGCGCTCGGCAACAACGTTGCGCGCGGCGATCTCGTCTTCGAAGATCGTCAGCTTCTGCAGCAGGATCGCCGCCTGGATGGTGTCGAGACGGCCAGTGAGGCCAAGCCGGACGTTGTCGTATTTGTCGCTGCCCTGGCCGTGGACGCGCACGCTCTTCAGCGCCTCGGCGAATTCGGAATCGTCGGTGAAGATCGCGCCGCCATCGCCGAAGCAGCCGAGCGGTTTGGCCGGGAAGAAGCTGGTGGCGGTGGCGAGGCCGAAGCTGCCGAGCTTTTGGCCGCGATGGCTGGCGCCGAAGCCCTGCGCCGCGTCGTCGAGCACGAACAGCCCTTCATCCGCCGCAAGGGCGCCGACCGCGGTGTGGTCGGCGGCCTGACCGAACAGGTCGACCGGGATGATCGCGCGCGGCTTTAGGCCGAGCTTCTTGGCAGTACCGATACCGCGCTTCAGTGATGCGATATCGATGTTGAAGGTGACCTCGTCGACATCGACGAACAGCGGCGTCGCACCGGTCAGCGCCACCGCTTCACCCGTTGCGCAGAACGTGAAGGACGGGCACAGCACGGCGTCGCCGGGACCGATGCCCTTGGCCATCAGCACCATCAACAGCGCATCGGTGCCGCTCGAGCAGGTCACGACGTGACGCGCGCCGGCGAAAGCGGCGAGCTTCGCCTCCAGCTCGATCACTTCCGGACCGTTGAGGAACTGGCAGTGGTTCAGCACCTTGCCGACCGCCTCGTCGATGCCGGCCCCCAACCTGCGGCGCTGAGCGCCGACATCGATGAAGGGCACCGGGTCGTTGCGGAGATGCTGATTCATGGGGCCTTGCCGGGTTCGGATGACGGGAATGCGCTGAAGATCGGTCGCGCGTTGGGCTAACCGGCCGCGCGGCGGGGCGCAGCGGCGGTCGCCGCGGGCCGTGCGGGCTGATCGAGACACTGGATCGCGATCTCGAGGCTGGCGACGCCCTCCTCGCCGGTCACGGCGGGCGTGCCGTTGCTGCTTACCGCATTGACGAAGGCGATCAGCTCGGCGCGTAGCGGCTCGTCGTGCCCGACCGGCAGATGCCGCATCGAATAGCTGCCGTCCGCCTTGAAGCCGAAGCACTCGGTGACCTGACGGGTCAGCAGGTCGCCCATCACGTATTTGCCGCGGGTCGCGACCGTCACGGTGCGCGCCTTGAACGGGGTCAGCCAGTTTGTGTTGATGTGCGCGAGCACACCCGAAGCGGTGCGAAACTGCAGCAGCGCGATGTCCTCGCGCTCGGCGATGGCGCTGGAGAGCTGCGGCTGCACCTCGGTGATTTCCGAGTCGGTGAACCAGCGGATCAGGTCGATGTCGTGGACGGCGAGGTCGATGACGACGCCGACATTCGACATCCGCGGCGGGAACGGGCCGACCCGGGTGATGCCGATCGACAGGATGTCCTCGTCACGAATCGCCTGCTTGATCGCTGCGACCGCCGGATTGAAGCGTTCGACATGGCCGACCATCAGGGTGACCCCGGCCTTCTTGGCGGCGGCGACGATCTCGCGGCCTTCTGCCACCGTCGAGGCGATCGGCTTCTCGACCAAGACATGGATACCGCGACCGATGCAGGTCAGCGCCACGTCGTGATGCAGATGGGTGGGTGCCGCGATGGTCACCGCGTCGACCCCGGCCAGCAGCAATTCGTCCAGCGTTGCGAAGGTCTTACAGCCGATCAGCTCGACCGCGCGGTCGCGGTGCTCCGGCAGCGGATCGACGATCCCGACCAGCGTCACTCCCGGCAGTCCCGCCAGCACCCGGCCGTGGTTGGTTCCCATCACCCCGGCGCCGATCACGCCGATCCGGAGAGAGGGGGTCTTGGCCGTTTCAGTGCTGGAAGTCATGGCATCGCGCCTTGGGAAATTGAAGGTGCGGCTTCCTACCATGCGGCCACAGATGTGGCGAACGTTCGGGAAACTTTCCCAAACACGTTTTGATTCAGTTAATTACACCGATCAGCCAAGACGCGAATTAGACGCAATAAGCTGCAGCCGAAGGTCGTCCCGAAACCAGGCGGCGAAGGCATGGACGCGGCCCTCGATCGGGATCGAGGGCTGGAAACCGAGATCCCGCTCACCCCCTGCACATCAGCAGAAGTTGCTGGCCCGTCGCCCGCGGCACTATTGCCAGATCGGGCGCAAGTCCCTACGAAGGCGGCAACTTTCGCGATGGCCGGGCGCCGCTCGCTCCTGACGACCAGTTAACTACCCACCCGAGCTATCGTCTTATGCGCCGGTTTTTGCTTTCAGCAGCCAAGATCCTGGTTTCAGCAGCGCTGCTTTATCTGGCTCTTCGGAACACCGACTTCGTCGCTCTTGCTGCTCGGATCGACGCGACAAGCCTCGGCTGGCTGGCGTTAGCCGTCGCTGCCACGATCTTTCAACTGTTCGTCAACGCCCTGCGTTGGCGGGCGATCGGTGAGTGCTGCGAGGCGCCCCTGACGACCGCCCGATCGATGCGCTACACGATGATCGGCGCTTTCTTCAATCAGACGCTGCCGTCGGCGATCGGTGGTGACGCGGTGCGGGTGTGGCTGCTCGCGCGAGCCGGCGCTGGTTGGCGGGCGGCGACCTATTCGGTGTTCGTCGATCGCGCGATGGGCCTGATCGCCTTGTCGGCGATGATCTTCGTCACGCTGCCATGGACACTCAGTTTGATCGAAGATGCCGACGGACGGCTCGGATTGATGCTGCTGGACTTCGCGGCTCTCGGTGCCGGTGCGGTGTTCCTGGCTTTGCCCTTTCTGCGGTTCGGCCTGCTTGACCGAATCTGGGCCACTCGCCACATGCGCGCCTGCTCCGAGGTCGCCGTGAAAGTGCTCTCAACCTCGAAAAGCGCAGCCATCCTCGTCGTCACGTCCTTGGTCATTACCATCCTGGCGGTGGTGATTGCTTGGTGCGTGGCCCGGGCGATCGAGGCGCCGGCGAGTTTTGCGCTGTTGCTCGAACTCGTTCCCCCGATCATGCTGATCACCATGATCCCGATTTCAATCGCGGGTTGGGGCGTTCGCGAAGCCAGCATGGGATTGGCATTTGGTTACGCCGGCCTCACCCCCGGTGACGGCGTGGCTGTTTCGTTGCTGTTCGGAGCAGTTTATTTCCTCGTGGGAGGCATCGGCGGCCTCATTTGGATCGTAAGCGCAGAGAAGGCGGCGAAGGGTGACTCCCCCATCGAGGTTCCGGAGTAGCTCGATGCGACCTACCGCGAACGGCGCATTGCGTTCCCGCGCTGGGGGAAAAGAATGATCGGGCCAGATCTCGTCTTGCTGCTCGCCATCATCTCCGCAGCCGTAGGCTGCTCCGTACTCACCTGGGCGCTGATGCCGCTGCTGGCGCGCTACGCATTGGCCCGACCGAATGCCCGGTCGTCTCACAAGATCCCTACGCCGCAAGGCGCCGGAATTGCCATCATCACCGCGACGTTGATCGTCACCACATTCGCTCTCGGATCGAGCGCTCCCGCGTTGCTGGCTTTGATGCCTCTGTTTGCCGCAGCGATCGTGATCGGGATTGTCGGCGCGGCCGACGACATCCGGCAGATCCCCGTACTTCCGCGCTTTGCTCTCCAGGCACTGTGCGTCGGCGCAGTGGTGTTCACCATGCCCGCCGACCAGCAAATTATCCAGGCTCTCCCGCTGTGGCTCGAACGCGTCGTCCTGTTGATCGGAGGTCTGTGGTTCGTCAACCTCGTCAATTTCATGGACGGCCTCGACTGGATGACAGTCGCAGAGGGCGTGCCGGTCACTTTTGCCCTTGTAGTGTTCGGGCTGTTCGGAGCGCTGTCACAGCCCTCGATGCTTCTGGCGGCAGCTCTCGGCGGCGCTCTGCTCGGTTTTGCCCCATTCAACCGGCCTGGGAGCGCCAAGGTATTTCTCGGTGACGTCGGAAGTCTGCCGATCGGACTTTTGCTCGGCTGGTGTTTGCTGCAGCTCGCCCTGCAGGGGTTTATCGCCGCGGCGCTGCTGCTGCCGTTGTACTACCTTGCCGACAGCACTCTGACACTGCTGCGGCGCATGCTGCGCCGCGAGCCGTTCTGGCTCGCACATCGTTCGCACTTCTATCAAAAAGCCACCGACAATGGGTTTTCGGTACGCGAGGTCGTCGGGATGGTATGCCTGACCAACCTCGCGCTGGCTGTGCTGGCTGGAGCGTCGATCGCACTTAAGTCCATTGCCGCCGATTGTATGCTGCTCGCCCTGGGCGGCGCCATTGTGGTGACGCTGTTGATGCGGTTCGCGCACCGCAGGGCTTGAACGCCTGTTGCAGTTCTACAGTGGCGCAGACGGCGCCGGCTCGATCCTGAACTCAGGCACCGCCCCCTTCAGGATCGCCACGACCTCGTCGTGCCGCCCCGCCACGACGGCCGCTTCGAGTGCAGCGAGCCCCTGGTGCAGGGTAGGCAATGGCAGCTCATTCGGACACGCAGCCATAATCCCGGGGATGCCGATATCGGTGGTGGGCTCGTGCTCGGCGAACAGGATCTCGTGCAACCGTTCTCCCGGTCGGACGCCGGTGAACACGATCTCGATGTCATAGCCCGGCTGCAGACCAGACAGCCGGATCATGCGCTCGGCCAATTCGACAATCTTCACCGGCTGGCCCATGCTCAACACGAAGACCGACGCGTCGACATGTTGTGACTTCAGGGCGTGGGTCGCTGCCGTGATGACCAAATCGCAGGCCTCGCGAATGGTCATGAAATAACGCACCATGTCCGGGTGCGTCACCGTCACCGGACCGCCGGCTTCGATCTGTGCCTTGAACTTCGGAACCACCGAACCGTTCGACGCCAGCACGTTGCCGAAGCGCACCGAAATCAGTCGCATCGGCGGCTTTTCGCCGGAGGCGCACGCGAGTTCGCGGTCAAGCGCCTGACAATACAACTCGGCGAACCGCTTGGTAAGGCCGAGCATCGACACCGGCTCGATCGCTTTGTCGGTTGAAATCATCACCATCGCCTCGGCTCCCGATGCGCGGGCGGCCTCCGCGACATTGACCGATCCGAAGATATTGGTTTTGACACCCTCGCCCCAATCCCGCTCGAGGATCGGTACATGCTTCAACGCTGCGGCGTGGAACACGACGTCGGGCTTGAACTCGGTGAAGAGCTTCGAGATGCGGTCGCGATCACGAATGTCGGCGATACGCCCCTCGATCTTGGTGTTGCTGGCTCTTGCCGCCAGCGCTTCCGTCGCGGCGTAGAGAGCTGGCTCGGAATGCTCGATTACCAACAGACGCGCAGCACCGAAAGTCGCAACGCGGTCGCAAATTTCGTAGCCGATCGAACCTCCGCCCCCCGTAACGACGATAGACTTCCCCTTCAGCAGCCCCTCGAGACGCCTATAGTCGATATCCACGCTTGGCCGAAGCAGCAGGTCTTCCACCGCGACCGGCGCCAGCCGCGGGGAGTCACCGCTCTCCTCAAGCGAGGGAAGCCGACTGACCGACAAACCGAGCTTGCGCGCGCGCATCAGAGTGGCCTCGGGCTCGGCTCCCTCCTCGAATGCGGACGGCGTCATCACGACATGGCGGATCGGCTTATTGCGACCGGCAAAATCCTCCACGACGTCTTGCAGATCATCCAGCCCACCGAGCACCGGGATGCTTCTGATCGACTGCCCCCGATCCGAGCAAGCCGGCGACAAAATACCGACCGCCCAAAGCCGATTGACCGCGCCGCTTTCGATCCCCCGCAGAAACACCTCGGCATCGGCGGCCTTACCGATCAACAGCGTCGGCGCTGCATCCATCCGGCGCGCCTTGTTGCGCGTGCGCGTATAGCGAAAGTAACGGTATGCGAGGCGCGAACCAGCGAGGAAAAACACCTCGAGAAACCAATACAGAACGATTGTCATCTTCCCGAGGAAGAACGTCCCGTACATGTTTGGCGCCAGAAAGATGTAGTCTAGCACCAGCAGCGCAATCGTCAGGACGCTCGCAACCCGCAGAATGTTGAGCAGGTCCGGGATCGAGATGAAGCGCCACTTCGTGGTCGTAAGCTGAAACAGATAGCAGACGAAAAAGCTGAAGCCCACGAAGTACGGCAGAATCGTCAGCAACAGCGGCAAACGATCCCACAGATTCTCACCATCAAACCGCAAATAGAAGCTGAGCAGCACTGCGGCCGCCGTCGCGAGCAGATCGTGCAATGCGATCAGCCAATTGCGGTAGGTGAACGACCGGATCGACGTCAGCATTGCATGTTCTTCTCGCGATGATCCGGAATGGCCGACATGGTCAGGATTGCCCCTCGCGCGCCCGCGCGACCAGCGAGGTGGTGCTGAAACCAGGCAGCACGTCGACCAGCAGCACGTCCCCGCCTTTGGCCGTAACGATCTCGTGGCCGACAACTTGTTCGCGTGTGTAGTCGCCACCTTTAACCAGCACGCTCGGCTCGATCCGCGTGATGAGCCGCAGCGGCGTATCCTCTTCGAAGATTGCAACCAAATCGACCGCCTCGAGCGCGGCCAGGACTTCGGCGCGGGCGCGTTCGTGCTGCACGGGGCGACTCTCGCCCTTCAGTCGTCGCACCGAGGCGTCACTGTTCAGGCCGACGATCAACCGATCGCAGGCGCCGCGCGCGGCGGTGAGCACTTTGACGTGGCCTGGGTGCAGAATATCGAAGCAGCCATTGGTAAAGCCGACCCGCAAGCCTTCCCGGCGCCACTGTTTCAACCGCTCGTCGAGGTCCGCGTCACCACCGATAATCTTCTCTTCCGCCGCCAGCGAGGCATGCGGCAGGATCCGTCGGCGCAGTTCACCAGGCGTCACCACCGCGGTGCCGTTCTTGCTCACCGCCACGGCCGCAGCGGCGCTCGCTGCCCGCATCGCGGTGGCCCAATTCGCTCCGGACGCCAGCACCACCGCCAGCACCGCCGCCACCGTATCACCAGCGCCAGAGACGTCTCGAACCTTTACCGGTAGCGCCGGTACGTGAATCGGCTCGCCTCCGCGCGGCACCAGCGTCATGCCGTGCTCGCTCTTGGTCACCAGCATCGCCTCACATTCGGTAAGCGCCATCGCGTCTTGGGCCGCCGCGGCAATTTCAGCGTCGGTCGCCGCTGCGCTACGTGTCGCAGCGGAGAATTCCTTGCGGTTCGGCGTCAACAGCGTAGCACCGCGATAGATCTCGAAGTTGGCGCTTTTCGGATCGACGATAACCCGCTTGCCGAGTTTTTTAGCGGCATCGATGGTCTCGCGAATCACTCGCGCGGTCAGCACGCCCTTGGCATAGTCCGAGAGGAGGACGATATCTGCCCGCGACAGCTGCGGTAGGATCGCTTCAAGCAAACGCTGCTCGACTTCCCCGCTGGCCGCAGAAGCGGTCTCCCAGTCGGCACGCAGCATATGGGTCGAGAAGTGCTCGGAGACGAAGCGCACCTTGCGGGTCGTCGGCCGCGAAGTATCGCGCACCAGTACCGGTTCGATCCGCGGCTCGTTGGCGAGTTCGGCCTCGAGCGCCCGACCGGTGACGTCATCTCCGATGAGTCCGACGAAGATGCAGCTTGCTCCGATCGCCGCGATATTGCGGGCGACATTACCGGCACCGCCGATATTGGTCTCGCTGCGCTGAACGGCGATCACCGGCGTAGGCGCCTCCGGCGAAATACGTGACACCTCGCCGTAAACGAATTCGTCGAGCATCAGATCGCCGACGCACAGGACGGTCTGACGAGCGATCGTTTGCAGCAGGGCGTCGAAACTGAACATCCGATTCCAAACAGTTTGCGCGATCAGCGGAAGCGATCGCTGCGGTCGAGGTAACCCTTAACGTAAGACGCGACGGCCTCTTCGAGCGGGGTGAAGCCGCCGTTGTAGCCTGCGGCGCGCAGCCGGTCGCCCTCGCTCTGGGTGAAATACTGATAGCTGCCGCGAATCTGTTCCGGCATATCGATGTACTCGATCTGCGGCGGCGTTCCGAGCGCGGCGTAAGCCGACAGGATCAGGTCGCGAAAGCTACGGGCGTGGCTGGTGCCCACATTGAAGATGCCGCTGACATCTGGAGAGTTGAACAGCCACATCATCACCCGCACCACGTCGTCGACATAGATGAAGTCGCGTCTCTGGTCGCCATCGGCGATACCATCGCGGTGCGACTTGAACAACTGCACCACCCGTCCGGACTTGATGTCGTGGAACCGCCGCGCCAGCACACTGGCCATGGTGTCCTTGTGATACTCGTTCGGCCCGAACACGTTAAAAAACTTCAAGCCCGCCCATTGCGGCGGCAGTTTCTCACCTTTGGCGGCCCGTTCTGCCACCACCAGGTCGAACAGATGCTTGCTCCAGCCGTAGAGATTCATCGGCCGCAGCTTCTTCAGCGCGGCCAGAGAGAAATCGTCATCGAACCCGTGCTCGCCGTCGCCGTAGGTCGCTGCCGACGAGGCGTAGATCAGCGGCGTGCCGGTTTCGGTGCACCAGTCGAGCAGCCGCAGCGATAGCCGGAAATTGTTCTCCATCACCATGTCGCCGTCGGTGGCGGTGGTCGCGGAGATCGCCCCCATGTGGAAGACAGCGTCCAGCTTGCGGCCTTTCAGCCATTCGGCGAGTTCCGCAGGCGGAACGAAATCAGCAAGCTGCCGCTTGGCGAGGTTCTTCCACTTGCCGTCATGGCCGAGAAAGTCGGACACCGCCACATCGGCCCGCCCGGCCTCGTTCAACGCCGCGACCAGATTCGATCCGATAAATCCGGCTCCGCCGGTGACCAGCAGCATGACTTCTCCGCCTTGATTTGCGTGGCCAGCTTTGCCCCACTCCGCTCAAGCAGGCAACTTTCAACCCTGAATTGTTGTGAATGGAGCGCGTCTCGCGCGCGAAATGCCGGCTAGACGCCGGCCGCAGCAGGCGCTAACCGGCTGGGCCGACCAGTCCCTGCCCAGCAGGGCACCCAGAACAAGCGATGAATTACGAATCACTCAAAGCCAGCTTGGCCAAAGCGCCCGACCGCGATGAAACCAGCCCGGTCCTGCTGGTCCCATATATGTGGATTGGCGATTTCGTGCGCTGCCACACCGTGGTACGGGTATTGAAAGACCGCTGGCCGAACCGGCCGGTCGACGTCCTAACCACCACGCTTTGCGCGCCGCTGGTCGACTATATGCCCGGGGTGCGCCAAGGCATTGTCTGGGATCTGCCGCGCAGCAAGATCTCGCTGTCTCAGGAGCGGGCGCTGGCAGCAAGGCTGCGACAGGAGGGCTACGGCACCTCCGTGGTGATGCCGCGCACCTTCAAGTCCACCATCGCTCCTTGGCTTGCCGGTATCCCGAAACGCACCGGCTTCATTGGCGAGGTCCGGTTCGGTCTGCTCAATGACTGGCGACGCGGCGAGAAGGCGCTGCCGCGGATGATCGACCGCTGCGCCGCCCTTGCACTGCCGCCATTGCCCGAATTACCGCTGGATTGGCCCGAACCGCAGCTTCAGGTGCCGGAGGCCGAGATCGCGGCCTGGCGGCAAGCCAACGGCCTGCACGGCCGAACCGTGGTCGCGCTCGCGCCCGGCGCGGTTGGTCCGGCGAAGCGCTGGAGCTACTACGTCGAAGCCGGCAAGGCGCTGGCCGAGCGCGGTTTTGAGGTGTGGGTGGTCGGCGGCCCGGGCGAAACCGCCAAGGCGCAGGAAATTGTCGAAGCCGGCGGCCCGCGTGTCCGCGATCTCACCGGCACAGACCTGCGCAACGGCATCCTGGCGCTGGCGGCGGCCGATCTGGTGATCTCCAACGATTCCGGCCTGCTCCACGTCTCCGCCGCGATCGGCAGCCGGACCATCGGCATCTTCGGCCCGACCAGCCCTTGGCATTATGCCCCGCTCAACCCGATCGAGACGGTGATCCAGGCGCCCGGGGATATCCCCTGCCGGCCCTGCCACAAGCCGGTTTGCCGGATGGAGCATCACCGCTGCATGCGCGACATCGCGGTCGGGGACGTGACCACCGCGGCGCTGCGCGCGCTGCAGGCCGCCGGCATCGCACCGGCGGTCTGAGCCCCTTGGCTTGCGCCGGCCCCCGCCCTGCGCTTTACCAGAGCCATCAGTTTCAGCCTTCAGGTGTGACGTGAGCCAGGACAAGATCGCCGCCCATTTCCAGCTCTCGCTTGCCGCGATGACTGCTGCCGCCGGCGATGCAACTCTGCTGGCCGCGTCGCGGGCCATCGCAGCGGCATCGATCAAGGCGCTGCAGCAGGGCCGCAAGATTCTGCTCGCCGGCAATGGCGGCAGCGCTGCCGACGCCCAGCACATCGCGGCCGAGATTATCGGCCGCTACAAGCGCGAGCGCGGCGCCTGGCCCGCAGTGGCGCTGACCACCGACACTTCGGCACTCACGGCGATCGCCAACGACTACGGCTTCGAGCGCGTTTTCGCCCGGCAGGTCGAAGGTCTAGGCCAGCCCGGGGACGTCTTCATCGGCATCACCACCTCCGGTCGCTCGCCGAACATCCTCGCGGCGCTCGAAGTCGCGCGGCAGCGCGGCCTCGTCACCGTCGGCATGACCGGCCCGAGCGGCGGATCGATGGGCGCGCTGTGCGATCATGTTCTGATTGCGCCGGGGCCCGAAACCGCGCTGGTTCAGCAAATCCACTTGATGGCAGCACACGCGATCTGCGACGAGATCGAAGCAGCGCTCGGCACGCCGGCGCTATGACCGCGTCCGCGCCGCGCCGGCCCGCCGCCTTCCTCGATCGCGACGGCGTCATCAACTACAACGATCACTATGTCGGCACGCGCGAGCGCCTGCGCTGGATGCCGGGCATCGCCGCGGCGATCCGGCGGCTTAACGCGGCCGGCTACTACGTCTTCATCATCACCAACCAGTCCGGCGTCGCGCGCGGCATGTTCAGTGAGGACGACGTCCGTGCCTTGCATCGCTGGATGCAGGATGAATTGCGGGCTCAAGGCGCGCAGATCGACGATATCCGGTTTTGCCCGCATCATGTCGACGGAACGATCGACGCTTATCGGGTCGCCTGCGAGCATCGCAAGCCGGGGCCCGGCATGATCCTGGATCTCGCCAAGGCCTGGCCGGTCGACATGACGCGCAGCTTCGTGATCGGCGACAGCGCAAGTGATATCGAAGCAGCACAAGCTGCCGGCATTCCCGGTTTTCGCTTCGAGAGCGAAGATATCGATGGCTTCGTCAAACAGGTGCTGATCGAGATGCAGCGCACCACTGCATCCAACTAACCGAGCAACTGCTCGGCCGCCTCGATCGCCTGCCGTACCGAGGGACCGCCGCTCTTGCTGCCGAGCACCCGCATCGCGCCGCTGCCGACCGGCCCGGTCAGTCCCGGATCGGTCGCGACATAAATCCCGACCAGCGGCACCCGATACGCGGCGGCAAGATGCAACAGGCCGGTGTCGACGCCGATGATCACCGTGGCGCGCGCGATCACGCCCGCGGTGAGATCAAGCCGCTGACGCGGCAGCACGCGGCTGCCCGGAATCTCGTTCGACAGCAATTCGGCGGTCTGCCGTTCGGTCTCGGTGCCCCAAGGTAGCACGGCCTGCAGCCCCCGAGCGTGCAGCCAACGGCCGGTCTCGATCCAATCCTCGGCGCGCCACTCCTTCGACGTCCGCGAAGTGCCGTGCAGCAGCAGCGCATAAGGCGCGTCACCGCTGCGTCCCGGTTTGATCAGTCCGTAGTCGATCTCGTCAGGGGGACGATAGCCGAGCGACAGAGCAGTGAGCTCACGGTTGCGCGCCACCGCGTGCAGCGCCCGACTGACACTATGACGGATGTTGTAGAACCGCGACGCCAGAGGCTCGCGGATGCTCTGTGCGTCGTAGCCGTGGCGCTCGCCCTGCGCGAGCCGCGCGATGATCGCGGAGCGGATCAGGCCCTGCGTGTCGATCACCTTGTCGAACTCGGGCTCGCGCAAACGGGTGTTGAAATCGCCGATCTCGCGCCAGGTGGCGCGGCTCGTCAGATGTGACCGCCAGCGCCGCGTCGCCACCGGGATCACCTCGGCAACCGAAGGGTGGAGCTGCGCCAGCGGCGCGAACGCCTCTTCCACCACCCAGCTTATCCGCAAGCCCGGCATCGCGCGCGCAGCGTCGGCGATCGCGGGCATCTGGTGCACCACGTCACCGAGCGAAGAGGTCTTGATGATGAGGATGTCCGACATTGACGCAGAAGGCCCGCAATTGCCGCGGTCCTCGTTACAGATTGACAACCATAGAGTCGAATCCCCGGCGAAACCGCTGGCAATTCGCGCATTCGATGGCCCCGCTATACCGCAATTCCATTGTTTGTCGACAGGCTGGCCCTGATGCGTTCGACGAACCTGCAGCTTGGACGGAAACCAAGATGACCGTACTCGTCACCGGCGGCGCCGGTTACATCGGAAGCCACACGGTTCTGGCGCTGGTCGAGGCCGGCGAAAGCGTGGTGGTGATCGACAATCTATCCACCGGCTTTTCGCAGTTCGTTCCCGAAGGCGTGCCGCTGTTCATCGGCGATGCAGGCGACGAAAATCTGGTCGACGGTGTGATCGCCTCGCACCAGGTCGATGCCATCATCCATATCGCCGGTTCGGTGATCGTCTCCGAATCGATGCGCGATCCGCTCAGCTACTATCGCAACAACACCTCGGTTTCGCGCAGCGTTTTGAGTGCCGCGGCGCGGCGCGGCATCAAGAGCCTGGTGTTCTCGTCGACCGCAGCCGTATACGGCAATCCAGATCAGGTTCCGATCGGCGAGGACGCGCCGACGCGCCCGGCGTCACCCTACGGCCGCTCAAAGCTGATGACCGAAATCATGCTGCATGATGCATCGATCGCGTGCGGCATCAACTACGTGACACTGCGCTACTTCAACGTCGCCGGTGCCGATCCGCATGCGCGGATCGGTCTGGCGACCGCCGGCGCCACGCATCTTCTCAAGATCGCCGTGGAGGCCGCCACCTGCCAGCGCAGACGGATCGACGTCTACGGCACCGATTATCCCACTCCCGATGGCAGTTGCATCCGCGACTTCGTTCACGTCGCCGACCTCGCGCAGGCTCACTGCGCCGCGCTCAAATATTTGCGCGCAGGCGGCAAGCCGGTGACCTTGAATTGCGGCTACGGCCGCGGCTATTCGGTGCTCGAAACGATCGACACCGTCAAACGCGTGGCGGGGCGCAATTTCGCTGTCGCCTCCGCAGGACGCCGACCCGGCGACATCATGACGATGGTCGCCGACACCAGCCGGATCCGCCATACACTCGATTGGACACCGCATTATAACGACCTTGAGACCATCGCCACGCATGCGCTGGCGTGGGAGCAAAAGCTGGTGCGCATGCGCCAAGGGATTGAATTACAAGCCATTCCGGCCTGAAAGCGGGACCGGTTCCGCCGTTTTGGCTTGAAAATCCGGCCCATCGGGGGCAAGGACTCCGCCAAGACGCACGCCTTCCTCGCGCGCGACCCTTGTCCGACGCCGTCGATGGAATGCGGGAATGACCGAAGCCCCACGCAAGATCACTGACGACCCGTATGGCGCGTGGCAGCTGATCCGCCGCCTGGTGATGGAACAGGCCGCAGCCTATTGGCGGCGCTACGCGCTGGCGTTCGGCCTGATGGCGATCGCTGCGGCTGCGACCTCCGGCTCGGCCTTCCTGCTCGGCAAGGTCATCAACCAGGCCTATGTCGACCGCGACCTGCAGGGCATCATGTTCTGGTCGATCGTCACGCTGGTGGTCTTCACCCTGAAGGGTGCAGCGACCTACGGGCAGTCGGTGATCCTCACCCAGATCAAGAATGCGATCCTCGCCAACAATCAGCGGCGGATGTTCCACAAGCTGATGAACGAGAGCATCGGCTTTTTCTCGCAGCGGCATTCCTCCGAATTCCTCGCGCGGCTGACCGCCGGCGCCAACTCCGTCACCGAAGTGCTCAACCTGCTGATCAACGCGATCGGCCGGGATTTCCTGTCGCTGATCGGCCTCGTCATCGTGATGGTGGTGCAGGATCCGTTCATGGCGCTGTTCGGCCTATTGGTCGCGCCGCCGGCGGCGTTCGTGGTGCGCAAGCTGGTGAAGCGGGTGAAGGGCTTGGCGCTGACGCAGTTCACCGGCAACGCCCAGATCCTCGAAACGATGCAGGAGTCGCTGCAGGGCATCCGCACCGTGAAGGCGTTCTCGCTCGAAAAGACCATGAGCGACCGGATCGACGCCAACATCGCCGCGGTGCAGGCCAACGCCGACAAGATGGCGAAGGTGTCGAACCGCTCCAGCCCGCTGATGGAAACGCTCGGCGGCTTCGCGGTGGCGGCATCGCTGATGTATGGCGGCTATCGCGTGGTCGCGACCGGCGCAACGCCCGGCGAATTCTTCTCGTTCCTCACCGCCTTCCTGCTCGCCTACGAGCCGGCGAAGCGGCTGGCGCGGCTCAACATTGAGCTCAACAGCGGTCTGGTCGGCGCCCGGATGCTGCTCGAGATCATCGACAGCCCGCCGAGCGAGCCGGACGACAGCCACAAGCCGGCGCTGCAACTTACCGACGCGCGGGTCGAATTCGACCAGGTCTCGTTCGCCTATCGGCCCGACGAGCCGGTGCTGAATGCGATGAGCTTCGTCGCCGAACCGGGCAAGATGACCGCGCTGGTCGGTCCGTCCGGCGGCGGTAAATCGACCGTGCTGGCGCTGCTGCTGAGACTGTACGAACCGGGCGGCGGCGAGATCCGTATCGACGGTCAGCCGATCGCCAGCAAATCGCGTGAATCGTTGCGCCGGCAGACCGCCTATGTCGGCCAGGACGTCTATCTGTTCCGCGACACCGTCCGCGCCAACATCGCGTTCGGCAAGATCGGCGCCACCGACGACGAAATCATCGCCGCCGCCAGGGCCGCCTGCGCGCACGACTTCATCATGAGCTTCCCGCTCGGCTACGACACCCCGGTCGGCGAACACGGCGCGCAGCTGTCCGGCGGTCAGCGCCAGCGCATCGCGGTCGCCCGCGCGCTGCTGCGCGACGCGCCGATCGTGCTGCTCGACGAAGCCACTGCGGCGCTCGATTCGGAATCGGAAAAGCTGGTGCAGGAGGCGATCGACCGTCTCGCCCGCGGCCGCACCACCATCGTGATCGCGCATCGGCTGCACACCATCATGCATGCCGATTCCATCCTGGTGGTCGAAGCCGGCGAGATCGTCGAAAAGGGCCAGCACGACGACCTGCTGCGCCGCGGCGGGCGCTATGCCTCGTTCTTCCGGTTGCAGCAGCGCCACGCGACGCCTCTGGCGCCCGCCGAAGCCTCCGCCTAACCTGATGATCTGATCCCGCCCCGCCCTCTTCGTCCCCTTAGCTTGCGAAAGACACTCATGAGCAACGCTGGTTTCGTGATCGCCCTGCCGCCGCAGCCCAGTCTCGCCGTTGCCGGGACGAGCGACCGCTTTCCGGTGCGCCGGATCTGGTGCGTCGGCCGCAACTACCTCGAACACGTCCGCGAGATGGGCAATGACGAGCGCCAGCCGCCATTCTTCTTCGCCAAGCACGCCGACATGGTCGCGCCCGATGGTGCAACCATCGCGTATCCGCCGCTGACCAAGGACCTGCACCACGAGGTCGAGCTGGTGGTGGCGCTGAAGAGCGGCGGGCTGAACATTCCAGTCGAGAAGGCACTCGATCACGTCTGGGGCTATGCGGTCGGCATCGACCTCACCCGCCGCGACCTGCAGATCGCCTCGCGCAAGAAGGAGCAGCCCTGGGAAATCGGCAAGTCGTTCGACGCCTCGGCGCCGTGCGGCGCGCTGCGCCCGGCCTCCGAGATCGGCCATCCGGCCACCGGCAAGATCTGGCTGTCGGTCAACGGCACCGAGCGGCAGGCCAGCGATCTTTCCGAGATGATCTGGAACGTGCCGGAAATCATCGCCAAGCTATCGGCGCAGGTCGAACTCGCCGCCGGTGACATCATCATGACCGGCACTCCGGCCGGCGTCGCAGCGCTGTCACCAGGGGATGCCATCGCCTCCGGCGTCGACGGGATCGGAACGCTGAACGTGACGATCGGTCAGCCGGCCTGACGGATCGTCCGATTGACCGTCAGCCGGTAGCCTTGCGATCCGGCCGGCATTGCCGGCGCGACCTTCGAGATCGATCAGCGTCGGCTGCAACACCTTGCAGCCCACGCCGTGCGCCGCGGAAGCCACGATCGCGCGTGCCTCACCGGCAACACAGGCGGGATGAAAGCGCGCTGTTCAGGCGCGCGGACGTGCAGCTCCACGGCTCGTACCGGCGGAAGAAAGCCGGGATTGGAGTGGTGCTATTAATGGCGGTTGAACAGCCGGAATAAGGGCGCGATCTCAAAAGACTTGACGACCGAGCGAGCGCAAGGATCGGCAGACTGGATCAGAGGAAGCCCACCGACCGCTCCGTCCGAAGGCTATTCGCTGGCCGAATACTCTGGAGAACCACTCTCACCCTTTGAAGACCACACACTTCATGCTTGCGGATGATTTTTCAATGCCGCAATGATTGCAGTGAGGAGTGATGTTGGGTGATGAAGGCTGAACGTGAATTGGCCGAGCTTGCAGCTGACGGTGCAAGTTCGAGTGCGCAAGACCAAACCGTAAAGATCGAAGCCGATCTGGCTGAGAAATTCACCTTCGCCTCGCATCAGAATTCGATTCCTGTCCTCCGCGCGGTTGCGATCGTCAACGCGAGCCAAGAGCCGCTTGAGAAGCTTCGTCTGGAGCTGGTCTCCAGTCCCAAATTTCTTCGGCCGAAGACCTGGACAATCGACAGGATTTTCGCGGGCGACAGGCATACCCTCAGCGACCGGCGCGTGGATTTAGATCCCTCGTATCTGGCCGGACTTGATGAAGCAGAGGCAGGCGACATCACGTTGCGGCTGCTGCAGGCAGATACCCTCGTTGCTGAGGCCATCCTGCCAGTGCGCCTGCTGGCCCGCGACGAATGGGGCGGCGTGTCCGACATGGCACAGCTCCTTCCGGCGTTTGTGATGCCGAACGACCCGGCCATTCACAGAGTCCTGCGATCGGCTGCCGAACGCCTTGCCTCCCATGGCCACTCATCGGCCCTGGACGGCTACCAGAGCAGCGATCCGAAGCGCGCCTACATGCTGGCGGCAGCGGTCTATTCGGCGATCGCGGCACTGGGACTGCATTACGCCGAGCCGCCTGCGAGTTTCGAGAAGCGCGGGCAGAAAGTGCGCGGACCGAGCAAGCTGATCCAAGATCAGCTCGGGACCTGCCTTGACGTGACTCTTCTGTTCGCTGCGGCCCTGGAGGCCGTCGGCCTGAATCCTGTCACCGTCTTGCTCGACGGACATGCGTTTGTCGGCGTGTGGCTCGTGAAGCGCACCCTGCCGAGAACCATCGAAGACGATGTCAGCGAACTCCGCAAGGCAATCGCTGCCCGCGAGTTTATCGTGTTCGAAACGACCGGGGTCACGCACCGGCCTGCGATGACATTCGAACAAGCCCGGAAGGTCGGCGAAGACAAACTCAAGGAAGAGGCGCTGCAGCCGTTTGTTGCTGCAGTCGACGTCGCGCGCTCGCGCTCGTCCGGCATCCTGCCGTTGGCATCCCACACGCCGAGGATGGAGGCGGGGATCGACGAGGAAGAAACGTCCGCCGAACTCCCTCTGCCTCCCGCACCTGACATTCTTTCCCCGGCCGATCTGGTCGACGAGAAGCCGACCACACCGGACGGACGCATCGAGCGGTGGCGATCGCGGCTGCTCGATCTGTCGCTCCGCAATCGTCTGTTGAACTTCTCCGAGGGAAAACGGGCGATCCCGTTCCTATGCCCGGACGTCGCCTATCTCGAAGATCGTCTGGCCGAGGGAATTTCGATCAAGATCATCTCGCTGCCCCAGCAGAATCCGCTGGGCGACCGGGACCCGTCCCTGCATCGCGATCGGCGCGGCGACGACCTGCACCGGACCTTCGCGGCCGAAGCGCTGAAGCGAGACGAACTGTCTTCAAAGCTCGAGCCCAAGGATCTGTCGGCTCGCCTCACGGATTTGTATCGTCAGGCCAAGAATGACCTGACCGAAGGTGGCACCAATACGCTGTATCTCGCGGTCGGAATCCTGAAATGGAAGAAAGCGCCGACGGATGAGCGTGTCTATCGCGCCCCGCTGCTGCTGCTCCCGGTGAAGCTCGAACGCTCGGGGGCATCCGATCGCTTCCGCCTCAAATTCCACGAAGACGAACCGCAGCTGAACGCCACCTTGCTGCAGTTTCTCAAGCGTGATTTCGACCTTTCGCTTCCGGATTTTCGCGGCAGCCTTCCGCAGGACGAAAAGGGCATCGACGTGTCGAAGGTGCTCGACGGGGTGCGACGCGCCGTCCGCGACGTCCCGAGCTTCGAAGTCGTCGACGACATCGCGCTGTCGACCTTCTCGTTCGCCAAATACCTGATGTGGAAGGATCTGACCGACCGCGTCGCAGCGCTGCGTCAGAATCGCGTCGTCAAACACCTGATCGACAATCCCGATCGCATCCTCGACGGTGCCGACCAGCCCTTTCCGGACGAAGCCGATATCGATCGGCAGTACGCCTCGGCCGATCTGGTGCTGCCGCTTCCGGCGGACTCGTCTCAAATCGCCGCGTGCCTCGCGGCAGCACAAGGGCGCGACTTCGTCATCATCGGGCCGCCCGGCACCGGCAAGAGCCAGACCATCGCCAACATGATCGCGATGTGCCTGGCAGCCGGCAAGACCGTGCTGTTCGTCGCCGAAAAGACGGCGGCTCTCGACGTCGTGTATCGGCGCTTGCGCGAGCACCGGCTCGGCGACCATTGCCTCGAGCTGCATTCCAGCAAGGCGGACCGGAAGCACTTCTTCGGCCAATTGAAGAATTCGTGGGAGAAGCGCGCCGCCAAGAACGAAACCGAATGGGTGAAGCTCAATCATCGGCTGCAGATCCGCCGCGACGAGCTGAATGCTTATGTCGAAGCGCTCCACAGCAAGTCACCAAACGGACTAACACCTTACCTCGCTATCGGGATTGCAACCCTCGGCAGCGACGAGCACGCCCCGAAATTCGAGTGGCCGAGCAAGGACTCTCATGACGCTCGGGCCTACGGCGAGTTGGAGGATCTCGCCCGCGATCTCGGCCTGACCTATGCGGCCGTAACCGTCCGCCCGGTGCTCAGCCTGCTGCATGTCGAGGAGTGGACCAACGCGTGGCAGGAAAAACTGCTCGCGGCCGCACAGGCACTGGCGGAAGCGGCGATCGCGGCACGGACCGCGCTGGCCGCGATCAGTCCGCGGCTCGGTCTCGACGGCTTTCAGGACTGCCGAGCAGATGGCCTGAAATACTTCGCCGACCTCGCCCAGGATCTGATCGCGACCTCCGGCGAGGATCACACCATCATCCTGCACCGCGACTTCGCCGCGCTGGCCAGAGCGCTGGCCGAGCTCGAAACGGCAATTTCGGCCTACCGCCATAGCGAGACCGGTCTGTCCGCACGTTACGCGCCAGACACCGTCGCGCGCATTCCGATCACAGAGATCGATCGCGACTGGCACGAGGCGAAGGCGGCGATGTGGCCGAAATCCTGGCTTGGGACGCGGCGGGTGAGACGCCTGCTCGGATCTTACGCCGGAACCAAGACCGCGGAGCCCGGCACCGACATCGGGCTGCTGCGCGAATTGCAGGCGCGGCTTCAATCGATCCAGAATAATGCGATCGCCCAGGCCCCGCTGGCCTTCAAAGGACTCGATACCGACTGCAAGGCGCTGACGGGTCATCTGGAAAAAGCGGAGCGGCTGCGAACTTCGCTGGTGCAGCTCGGCGAGTTCGCTGGCGACGTACAAAAGGTGGCGGCCAGCATCGCCGCCAACCTGAAGGGACAGGTCAATCAGCCGCAGCTTGCAGCCGCCAAGACCTATCTGACCTCTTACCAGGAGCTGCAGTCCTGCATTGGCCGGTTCGAACAGGCTGCCGGCCTGCCGCTCGAGCGCAATACCGACGATTTTCTCGGCTCCATCATCCGGCAGATGGACGAGATCGAACACGCCCGCGCGTTGTTTCGCGATTGGTCGTCGTGGTGCGCGGTCCGGAAGCGGGCCATCGCGCGCGGACTAGCGCCCCTCGTGGAAGCTATCGAGACCGGTGCCGTGCCGGCCGACAGCAGCGTGTCGGCGTTCAGGCTCGGCTACGCACGTTGGTGGCTGCCGCTCGCGATCGACGACAGCAAAGAGCTGCGGAGCTTCCGCCGCTTCGCCCACGAGAATGCGATCGACGATTTCAGAGCGGTGGACGATCTGGTCCGCGCCCATGCCAGTGACAAGGTGGTCAGCGCGCTGGCGCATGGCCTTCCCCCGTCAGCTGCGGTGCCTCGGCAATCAGAGCTCGGACAACTGCGCCATCAAATGGGTCTAACACGTCCCAGCCGATCAATTCGCGAGATGGTCGCGGCGATGCCACATAGCTTTAGCAAACTCGCGCCGTGTGTGCTGATGTCACCGCTATCGATCGCGCAGTATCTTCCGCCCGATCAGGCGCTGTTCGACATCGTGATCTTCGACGAGGCGTCGCAGATCGCCACCTGGGACGCGGTCGGTGCAATCGCGCGTGGCCGACAGACCATCATCGTCGGAGATCCCAAGCAACTCCCGCCGACGAACTTCTTCGGCCGTGCGGACGATCAGGAGGACGACGTACCCGAGTTTCAACGTGACCTCGAGAGCATCCTCGACGAAACGCTGGCTTCGGGACTTCGCCGTCTTAATCTACGATGGCACTATCGAAGCCGCCACGAATCTCTCATCGCGTTCTCGAACTGGCACTACTACGACAATCATCTCGTCACCTTCCCGAGCCCGGTGACGGAGGATCGTGCGGTCTCCCTGAACTTGGTGCCGACCGGCGTCTATGATCGGGGCAAGAGCCGGACCAATCCCGAGGAGGCGCGCGCAATCGCCGCCGACATCCGGGCCAAGCTGAAGAGCTGGCTCGGCTTGCCGGAGGCCGAACGCCCGACGGTCGGCGTCATCACGTTCAATGCGCAGCAGCAGTCGCTTATTCAGGACCTGCTCGACGAAGTGTGCCGCGCCGATCCTGACCTCGACTGGTTCTTCTCCGACGATCGGATCGAGCCGGTCATCGTCAAGAATCTCGAGAACATTCAGGGCGACGAGCGCGACGTGATCTACTTCTCGATCACCTTCTGCCGCGATGCCGCCGGAAAGCTGCCGATGGATTTTGGCGCCATCAATAGGCCAGGTGGCGAACGACGACTGAACGTGGCGATTACACGCACCCGCTGTGAACTGAAAGTATTCTCCGGCATCCGTGCCGACGATATCGATCTCAACCGCAGCAAAGCGTTGGGCGTGCATCACCTGAAGGCATTTCTCGACTATGCGGCGCGCGGCGCGATCGCCCTGCCCGCTCAGGACGAGGGATCGCTCGGCGGGGTCGAGTCACCGTTCGAGCAGGCTGTCGCGGCCGCGCTTCAAGCCCGCGGCTGGCAGGTGGTGACGCAAGTCGGCGTGTCCGGCTTCCGGATCGATCTCGGCATCCGGCATCCAGATCACGCTGGACTGTATCTCGCCGGAATCGAATGCGACGGCGCCACTTATCATAGCTCAGCCACGGCCCGCGATCGAGACAAGGTGCGCGAGCAGGTTCTGCGTGGTCTGGGCTGGAACATCCTGCGGATATGGTCGACCGACTGGTGGTTCAGTGCGGCCGATGCGATCGAGCGCGTCCATACCGCCTTGAATGAACTCCTCACGGCCAGCCGTGCCGATGCTGACAACGAACGTGCGGGCGAACCGGCCAGCGAGAGCAATGCCGGCTTTGCAGACGGCGTGGATCTGACGCTGGGCGAGCCGGACGAGCGACAGCCGGACGCGCAAAGGTCAGACGAACCGGAGCAAGACCACGACCTCCGCGAGCTCGAATGGGAGGCTGCCCACGCCGTGGCCCAGCCGGCCGGCGAAGCCCGACTGGCCTCGTTCGATCTTGCCGTCAAGGAAACTTGCACGACCTTCCGCATCGCCGATCTCTCGGGATTCAAGACGGACGCCGAACGGTTTTTTGAGTTCTCGTACCGTCCGACCATCGCGGCGATGGTCGATGCGGTGATGATCGCCGAAGCACCGGTGAGGGAGGACGTCCTGGCTCAGCGCATCGCGCGGGCGCACGGCTGGTCGCGGACCGGCGCCCGCATTCGCGAACAGGTGTCGCGGCATTTGAAGGACTACGAGCGGACGGATGAAACGTCCGGCGCGTTCTTGTGGCTGCCCGGCACGATGACCGAACGCGTCGCGTTCCGCATGCCTCACGGCCCGGATCACCGCCGGCCTTTGGCCGAAATCGCCCTCGCTGAGCTGGTGGATTTTGTGTTGGCGCACACCCACGCGCTCGCCGAAGACGACCCGCCCCTGGTCTATGCGCGACTCCTGGAGATCGAGCGGCTGGCGGCCCCCTCGCGCGAGCGGCTGCGCGAGGCGATCGAGCGAGCGCAGACGCTGGGCTTCTGAAGCCGCCTCACCCGATCGTCGCAGTCTTGCGCCGGGGCACCACGGCCGGGACCAGACTCGGCGCCGGATCGTGGCAGGCGCGGCAGATGACGCGGTTGCGGCCGGCGTGTTTGGCGTCGTAGAGAGCCTGGTCAGCCGCCTTCATCAGGTCGGAGACATCTTTCATCCCCGGCAGTGCGGTGGCGACACCGATGCTCACCGTCGCCGGGATCGCATGCGAGGCGACCACCAGCGCGTTGGCGGCGACCTCGCGGCGCAGTCGCTCTGCGACCACTTCCGCCTGCGCCAGATCGGTCTCCGGCAGCAGCAGAGCGAATTCCTCACCGCCGAGCCTTGCCAGCACGTCGCAATCCCGCTTGCAGTCGCGCGCCAACCTGGCGAGATGCACGATCATTTCGTCGCCGACCTGGTGACCGAATCCGTCGTTGATCGCCTTGAAGTAATCGATGTCGATCATCAGGAACGACATCGCCCGATCGTAGCGCCGGGCGCGCGACCATTCGCGGTCGGCCAGCGTCAGGAAGTGGCGACGGTTGTAGACCCCGGTCATGCCGTCGGTGGTCGCCAGCCGCTCCAGCTCCTCGGCGTGGCGCACGATATCGGTGACATCGCTGTAGATCAGCATCCGGCCGCCGCCGGGCAGCACCGCCAGATGACAGCGCAGCGCGGTGCCGTCGGTCATCGCCAGATCCATCGGCTTCGGATCGCCGGACTGCACCCAGGCCAGCCGCCGCGACACATAGTCGTCGAGATCGACCGCGACCGCCTGCGCGGAGGCGGCCAGCATCTCGGCATAAAGCGGCCGGTTCTGCCGGATCTCCTCGGCGCTGTTGGCCCTGAACATCACATGCAGCACCGGATTGCTGTAAACTGCGCGCAGTTCTTCGTTCAGGATCAAGAGGCCCGCGTCGACATTGTCGAGCGCGGCGTACAGCGTCTCCAGCGCCTGCCTGGCCTCGGCCAGCTCGCGCTGTAGCTGTGCGCTCTCCCCCGGATGATCCGGCGGTCCCGCGCAGGGGTACGTTTCCTCGGTTCGTCTCTTGTGCATTGTCACGATCTCCGCGACGCGCCAGCGACTGAATTACACCATGAGTTGCACAGCGGCAGACAACAACTCCTGAATGCCCCCAGGGCAATTACGGGGTGTCGTTAACGCCCCGTAAACGTCGCAGCGGGCGCGGCACGTCGCCACCCGCACGAAAGATTGGCGCTTTGGCCCGGCATGGCTTAAAGCGTGCCGGTCTCCCGTCATTGCCCGCCGCGCGCGGCGGCGCATCGTTCGAAGGCTCAAACAGAAGAGCCAGGACGGGATTTTCCCATTCGGCGTGATCGCCCAGAAGGTCGTCGTTCGTGACATTTCCGACCAGTCCCCCGCCGCTCGCCCGAGCTCTGGCGGAGCGTAATTATCTCCAGGCGACGCCGGTGCAGAGCGCGGTGCTGGCGCCCGACACGGTTGGCCGCGACCTGTTGGTGTCGGCGCAGACCGGCTCCGGCAAGACCGTGGCCTATGGCCTCGCAATCGCGCGCGATCTTCTCGGCGATGCCGAACAGTTCGAGCCCGCCGCCGCGCCGCTGGCGCTGATCGTAGCGCCGACCCGCGAACTGGCGCTGCAGGTGCACCGCGAGCTGAGCTGGCTGTATCGCCACGCCGGCGCCCGCATCGTCTCCTGCGTCGGCGGCATGGACCCGCGGCGCGAGCAGCGCGAGCTGGCAGAGGGCGCCCACATCGTGGTCGGCACGCCGGGGCGGCTGTGCGACCATCTGCGCCGCAACCGGCTCGACGTCTCGCAGCTCAAGGCCGTGGTACTCGACGAGGCCGACGAGATGCTCGATCTCGGCTTCCGCGAGGACATGGAGTTCATCCTCGAAACCACGCCCGAGACCCGCCGCACCCTGCTGTTCTCGGCGACGCTGCCGCGCGGCATCATCGCGCTGGCCAAGACCTATCAGCACGACGCGATGCGGATCGAGGTCGAGGGCGCCGAGGGCGGTCACGCCGACATCGAGTATCGCGCCATCCGGATTGCGCCGAGCGACGTCGAGCACGCCGTGGTCAACGTGCTGCGCTACGTCGAATCCCCGACCGCGATCGTGTTCTGCAACACCCGCAGCGCGGTCACGCATCTGCAGACCGCTCTGCTGGAGCGCGGCTTCGCCGTGGTGGCGCTATCCGGCGAGCTCACCCAGAATGAACGTACCGGCGCGCTGAATGCGCTGCGCGACGGCCGCGCCCGGGTCTGCGTCGCCACCGACGTCGCCGCGCGCGGCATCGATCTGCCGAACCTCGGCCTCGTCATTCACGCCGAGCTGCCGAACGACGCCGAAGTGATGCAGCATCGCTCCGGCCGCACCGGGCGGGCCGGCAACAAGGGCATCAGCGTCATGTTAGTTCCGCCGGCGCGGCGGCGGCGCGCCGAGCTGCTGCTGCAGCTCGCCGGCATCGAAGCGAACTGGGGCACCGCGCCGCAGGCCGACGAGATCCGCAGCCTCGATCAGCAGCGCATGCTGCAGGACCCGTTGTTCACCGAGGAGCCGACCGCCGAAGATCAGGCGCTGGCGCAGGCGCTGCTCGCCGAGCGCTCGCCCGAGCAGATCGCGGTGGCGCTGGCCAGGGTAGTACGGGCGCGGATGCCGGCGCCGGAGGACATCCTCGATCCCGGCGAGCGCCCGGTTCGCGGCCGCGACGAGCGCGGCGGAAAGGCTGTGCGCGAGCCGCGCGATCACGAGCCGCGCGACAAGGCACCGCGAACGCGCTCGGCCAAGGCCGGCGAGAAGCACGCGATGGCGGGCGGCGTGTGGTTTCGCGCCGCGATCGGCAAGCGCAAGAACGCCGAGGCGCGCTGGCTGCTGCCGATGATCTGCCGCCGTGGCGGCATCACCCGTCAGGACATCGGCGCGATCCGCATCCTCGACACCACCACCGAGTTCGAGATCTCGCCCGCCGCCGCGGATGCGTTCGCGGCGCAGATCAAGCGGCCGGATCACGACGACAACATCCGGATCGAGCCCTTGATCGGCGCCAAGCCGATCCCGCCGCGCGAAGACAAGCGTCCGCCGCGGCCGGATGCGGACCGCAAGCCGGATCGCGACGCGCGCCGTGGCAAGCGCCCCGACTCGTGGTCGCCGCTGTCCGGCGAACCGCTGCCCGATCCGCGCGAGCAGGACGCGCCGCGGCCGGGCAAGCGCGCGCCGCACGACGAGGCTCCGCGCGGCGGCAAGCCGGCGCGGTTCAAGGACAAGAGCTTCAACGACAAGGGCTTCAAGGACAAGGGCTTCAAGCCGCGCGGCGAGGAGTCGATCGAGGGCGATTTCAAAGCCAAGCCGTTCAAGAAGGACGGCTTCAAGCCGGGCAAGGCGAAGGGCGACAAGCCGGCCTATGTCAGCAAGGCCCGCCGCGCCGATCCGTCGGCCAAGAACCCGCCGTTCAAGACGAAGGCGAAGAAGAAGTTTCGCTGAGGCGTGAGTTCGTCGTGACGCCGGGCTCGGGCCGCGCATCCCACAAATAACAAGGCCGGGGACAATGCCCCGGCCCTGATGTCGTCAAGCTGATAGCAGTCGCTTACAGCGTCAGCTCGTGGCGGCCGACCACCATCCAGTGCACTTCGTCCGGACCGTCGGCGAAGCGGAGGTGGCGGACGTCGGTGTACATCTCGGCGAGCGGGGTCCACTGCGAGATGCCGGTGGCGCCGTGCATCTGGATCGCCTGGTCGATGATCTTGCAGGCGCGCTCCGGCACCATCGCCTTGACCATGCTGACCCAGACGCGCGCTTCCTTGTTGCCGAGCACGTCCATCGCCTTGGCGGCCTTCAGCACCATCAGCCGCATCGCTTCGATCTCGCAGCGCGCCTGCGCGATGATCTGCATGTTGCCGCCGAGATGCGCCAGCTTCTTGCCGAACGCCTCGCGCGTCAGGCCGCGCGCCACCATCAGGTCGAGCGCTTTCTCGGCCTTGCCGATGGTGCGCATGCAGTGATGGATGCGGCCGGGGCCGAGCCGGAGCTGCGAGATCTCGAAGCCGCGGCCTTCGCCGAGCAGGATGTTCTCCTTCGGCACCCGGACATTGTTGAAGCGCATGTGCATGTGGCCGCGCGGTGCGTGGTCGTGGCCGAACACGTGCATCGGGCCGAGCACTTCGACGCCGGGGGTGTCGACCGGCACCAGGATCTGCGACTGCTGCTTGCTGGGCGCGGCGGTCGGATCGGTCTTGACCATCACGATCATGATCTTGCAGCGCGGATCGCCAAGACCGGAGATGTAGTACTTCTCGCCGTTGATCACCCACTCGTTGCCGTCGAGCACCGCCGAGGTCGAGACGTTCTTGGCGTCGGACGAAGCGACGTTCGGCTCGGTCATCACATAGGCGGAGCGGATCTCGCCGTTCAACAATGGCTTGAGCCACTTCTCTTTCTGCTCAGGGGTGCCGACGCGCTCCAGCACTTCCATGTTGCCGGTGTCGGGCGCCGAGCAGTTCATCACTTCGGAGGCGAGCGGCGCCTTGCCGAGTTCGACCGCGATATAGGCGTAGTCGAGATTGCTGAGGCCTTCGCCGGTTTCGGCGTCGGGCAGGAAGAAGTTCCAGAGGCCTTCTTCCTTGGCCTTGGCCTTGGCCTTGCCGAGCAGATCAAGCTGTTCCTGCGAGAACGACCAGCGGTTCGGATTCTTCGCTTCCGCGATATCGAACTCGTGCTGCATCGGCTCGACGGTCTCGGCGATGAACTTCTTCACATGGTCGTAGAGCGGCCGGACGGCCTCGCTCATCCGCAGATCGTTGAGCGCGTCTTCGGGCGCGAGCGTGTAAGGGGTCTGGCGGGGGACGTAGGCCGTCTGCATGCGGGCGTGCTCCTCGTGGCTTTTCTTGGTTGCGTTTCTTGGCGTCGTTGGCAGCCGTCCCGGGCGGACGACCGCGCATCGGTTATAGACACGAACCCGCCGGGTTGTCTTGATCGAACTGCGTTTAAAACAGCGTGTGAACCTAATCCCGCATTGCGAAAAATCGTCTCCGCTGAACTCCACGTCGAACGGTTCCCCGCGTAGCAACGCGCCCTCGCCCCGTGATCGTCCGGCGAGTCTTCGCCCTTGATGGCTGCTGTCCGAATGAGTGTTACCATCGACCCGATCCCGCCGCTTCAGCTCCATGGCTGCGGAGATCATCACCGCACGGAGCACGAGGTATGGCGGAAGTGATCAAGGCGACGATCGTGTTCATGCTGTCGAACTTTTCCCTGAGCTTCTTCGTCATCGGCCTGCTGTTCGGGCTGGTCGCGATCGCGCGCGCGCCGAAGCCGCTGCGATTCCCGGACGTGATCGACCGGTTGCTGGCCTGGCACCTGTTCTGGTCGATCGGCGTCTGCTACTTCTACAACTTCGTGATGCACGGCTTCTTCGGCAGGATGTCGGCGGCGTTCATCGGCTGGGCCGACAGCCCGTTCCAGTTCGAGGTCGCCACCGCGAGCCTCGGGTACTCGGTCGTCGGCTTCCTCGCCGCCTTCCGCAGCTTCGATCTTCGCCTCGCTGCGATCGTCGGCCCCGGCCTGTTCACGCTCGGCGCCGCCGTCGGCCACATCAATCAGATGGTGACGCAACACAATTTCGCCCCGGGCAACGCCGGCGTGGTGTTCTACACCGACATCCTCATCCCACTGTTCGGCGCGACGCTACTGTGGCTGCAGCATCGCAGCCGAACCGATCGCGTGACAAACCGGCCGTCGGCCGGGTGATCATCCCGAACGCAGCGCGTTGAACTTGCAAGCGCGCTTCCCGGACAAAAGGGAAGTCGACCGACGCCGCAGCAGGCTGCTCTGCGCCCCCATCTCGATCATGCCGATGGGCCGCCGCGAGCTTCTCGGCGCCCGAGCAGCGAGGACGCGCCGCATGCCCATCATCATGCTGAGTGCCGTGATCGGCATCCTGTGTCTGCAAGCGACCGGCGCGATCCCCGCAGGCAGCGTCGGCGGGCCGATGCTGATCGCGCTGGCCTTCCTGCTCGGCGCCTTGGCGGTCGGCATCCACGACGCCCGAACCAGCCGCCGCGGCCCGCTCGGCTGGATCGTCAGCATCGCCGTCGCCCTCATCGGCGCCTTCCTCTGTGCCCCGCTCGGCGGCATGGCCGTGACCATGCTGCTCGCCCCGTTCGTGCAGGGCTCATCCTCCCTCGCCGCCGCCGGCGGCCCGGTGATGGCTGTCGCGCTTGCGGGCGCGATGCTCGTGACGCTGGCGGGGGCGTGGGGGGCGATCTGGGTGGTGAACAGGTGGCGGTGAGCGCACGCGCCTGCCGCCTTCGTCCTCACGCGCTCGTGACCGCGCCTTCGGGAATAACCGCCGACCGAAATCGTCTCTGGTTGCGGATCCACCCACCCGAAGGAGGAAACATGATCCGCACGCTCACGCTCGCATCCGCTCTCGTGCTCGCCGCCACCGCGGCATTCGCCCAGGCCGCCGCCCCGGCCAAGGTCGCCGACACCGCCAAAGGCAAGGCGCTGGTCGACGCCAAGGGCATGACGCTCTACACCTTCGACAAGGACACCGGCGGCAAGTCGGCCTGCAACGGCCCCTGCGCCACCAACTGGCCGCCGCTGATGGCTGCGGCGAGCGCGCAGGCCTCCGGCGACTGGAGCGTGATCACCCGCGACGACGGCGCCAAGCAGTGGGCCTACAAGGGCAAGCCGCTGTATGCCTGGACCAAGGACGCCAAGCCGGGCGACACCACCGGCGACGGCTTCCTCAACGGCGCCTGGCACATCGCCAAGCCCTGATCCGACGAGACCGCTTTGGACGAGATCGCCGCCGAGATCGAGCCGCTGATACCAAGCCTGCGCCGCTACGCGCGGGCGCTGCTGCACGATCGCGACGCCGCGGACGATCTCGTCCAGAGCACGTTGGAGCGGGCGCTGACGCGCTGGCGGCTGCGGCGGCCGGGCGGCGATCTGCGCGCTTGGCTGTTTACGATCGAGCGCAATCTCTATCTCGACCAACGCCGCCGCGCGGTCCGTCGCGGCCCCGCCGTCGATCTCGACTCCCGCGGCCCGTTTACCGACGGGGCCGCCGGCCCCGAGCGCAGCCTGATCGCGCGCGACGCGCTGGCGCGGCTGGGCGATCTGCCGGAAGATCAGCGCTCGCTGCTGCTGCTGATCGGCGTCGAGGAATTGAGCTACGAGCAGGCCGCGCGGGTGTTCGACGTGCCGGTCGGCACCATCATGTCGCGGCTCAGCCGCGCCCGCGAGGCGCTGCGCCACAGCGTCGAGGCCGGCCGCACCACCGTGTTGAGGAGAGTGAAATGACCGCCCGTCGCCCTCTCAGCGAGGACGATCTGCAGGCCTATGTCGACGGCCGGCTCGAGGCCGCGCGCCGCGCGGAGGTCGAAGCCTATCTGGAATCCGACGCCGAGGCCGCCCGCCGCATCGCCGGCCAGATCGCCGATCGCGACGATCTGCGCGCCCGGCTCGCGGCGGTCGCCGCCGAGCCGATCCCGGCGCGGCTCAGCATCGCGCATCTGCGCAGCGAGCGCCGCGCCTTTGCGGGGCAGCGGTTCGGCGCCATCGCCGCGGCGCTGGCCTTCTTGCTGATCGGCGGCGCCGGCGGCTGGCTGGCCTCGGAGCGCTGGCACCGCACGCCGACCATCCTTGCGGCCGCGCCGGTCGCCGACGCCGCGATGGTGGCGTGGCGGACCTATGCGGTCGAGGTCGCGCATCCGGTCGAAGTCTCGGCCGACCAGGAAGCGCATCTGGTGAAATGGCTGTCGCGCCGGCTCGGCCGAAAACTGACCGCGCCGAAGCTCGACGCGCTCGGGCTGAAGCTGATCGGCGGCCGGCTGCTGCCGGCCACCAGCGGCCCGGCGGCGCAGTTCATGTACGAAGACGCCCAGGGCCGCCGCGTCACCGTTTATGTGCGGCCCGGCGGCGACGCCGAGCCGAGCGCGTTCCGGTTCGAACGCACCGGCGAACTGGCGGCGTTCTCCTGGATCGATGCCAAGCTGTCCTACGCCGTGGTGGCGCAGACCGACCGCGACCACCTGCTCGGCATCGCCCGCGCGATCTATCAGCAATACGAGGCGCTGTAGCGCGGGCGACGGTTTGCTCAGCTGTGGGCCGAAGGCTGTGCGCCGGTCTGGCCGACGCGCTCTTTGGTCTCCGGCAACGGCGACTTCCGCTCGAACGGCTTCTTCTTCGGCGGCGCGGGCAGCAGGCCTTCGCGGATCGCCTTCTTTCGCGCCAGCTTGCGGGCGCGGCGGACGGCTTCGGACTTCTCGCGCGCCTTGCGCTCCGACGGCTTCTCGTAAGAGCGCCGCTGCTTCATCTCGCGGAATACGCCTTCGCGTTGCATCTTCTTCTTGAGAACGCGGAGCGCCTGATCGACGTTGTTATCCCGGACAAGTACCTGCAATCATTCCTCCTTGATGATCCGCGAACTGCAGCAAGCCCCGCATCGCAGTCCACCTGCGCGGGAGCTGATTTGCGAGTTTCGGGAATCTTGCGACGCCTGCATCAGCAGCGTCGACCGATCGGCATCTCCGCCTCGCAGAGATGCATTGTGCTGGCCGCGACGTGACCACTATCCTGCACCCGTGTCAATCAATTCCCCCGCACGGTACGGCTGCAGTCCCCGTCGGCGAGACCGACTGTACGCACACAACACTCCATCGATGGGTTTGCGGCTCAGTTCGGCCCCAGCTTCATCTCCGGCCGTGAAGCGTTCAAATCGATCCGGCTCGACACGCCGATGGCATCGAGAAACTGCTCATCGTGGCTGACGACCACCAAGGCGCCGTCATACGCAATGAGGCCGGCCTCGATTGCGCGGACCGAATCCAGGTCGAGGTGGTTCGTCGGCTCGTCGAGGACCAGCAGGAAAGGCGGCTGCGGCCCGGCAAGAACGCAGGAGAGCCCGGCGCGCAGAACCTGGCCGCCGCTCAACTGGCCGACGATCTGCAACGCAGCGTCGCCACGAAACAGGAACCTCGCCAACGCCGCGCGGCAGGCGTTGAGGTCCGAATCCGGATTGATCCGCTGATAGTTGGCGAGCACCGACTCCGATGGACGCAGCAGGCTGAGCTGCTGATCGAACACTGCCAGACGCGACGTGACGTGGACGACGCCACGCCACGGACGCAACTCGCCGCTGATCAGCTTGAGCAGGGTCGTCTTGCCCGTCCCATTATGCCCGACGATCGCGATGCGCTCCGGGCCGGTGATCGACAACGATAGATCGCTCAGCACCGGCCGAAGCGGCTGATAGCCCACGCTGACACGGTCGAGCGCGAGAACCGTCTTGCCGGCGGCAAGACCGGTCGGCGCGAGCACGACCGACGGCGTCTGCAGCACTTCGACGCGCTGGCGGGCGAGATCGACGCCGGCCACCGCTTCGACACGCTGGCGCGATGCGGTGCGCGCGCCGGCGCCGCCAGTATCTTCGCTGCGATCCTTGCGCGCGCCGAGGAGTATGCGCGGCAAGTCGCCCCGCGCCTGCTTGCGTTTGCCCGCGCCGTCGCGCCGCGCCTGCCGCTCGACAGCTGCTTGCGCCTTGCGATCGGTCTCGGTCAGACGCCGCTCCGCCTCCGCCAGATCACGCGTTGCCGCCGACAATTCAATGTCCTTGCGCTCGACATAGCGGCTCCAATTGCCGCCGTAGCGCGACGCACCCAGCGATGTGAGTTCGATGATGGCGTCGACGGTTTCAAGCAACTCCCGGTCATGGCTGACGACGATCGCTCCCCCGCGCCAGCCGGCGAGCAGCTCGAGCACGGCGCGGCGCCCTCCCCCATCGAGATTGTTGGTGGGCTCGTCCAGCAGCAGGAAATCCGGCTCGCAGAACGTCAGCGCGGCGAGGCGCGCGCGCGTCGCCTGCCCTCCCGACAGAGCCGCAAGACCGACGTCGAGATCGACGTCGAGACCGAACCGCGCCAGCGACGCCACGATGCGTTGCCCGATGGTCCAATCGACTTCGTCCAGTTCGCTTGGCGCGGCCTCGCCTTGCGCAGCCTTGCGCAGCAGCGCCAGTGCGGCGCGCGCGCCGAACAGGTCGGCGACGGTCTCGCCGGGCCGAGGCTGGGCTGTCTGGCGCAACATCGCGATCCGTCCGGCCACCGTGACGGTCCCGGCCAACGCGGCGCGCTCGCCGGCGATCACCGCGAGCAGCGACGACTTGCCGACGCCGTTGCGCCCGATCAGGCCGGTGCGCTCGCGCGCAAAGCTGAGGTCCAGGTCAGTGAGAAGAGGTCGGCCACCAGGCGTGGCGAGAGTCAGCTTGGAGAGAACGATTGGCGCGGACATGAGGATGAAACTCCCGAGAGGCAAGGCGGGTCGGCATTGCGGCTCGGGATGAAATCATCGTCGCGGTTCCAAACGGTCAGAAGGAGCAGAGCCTGTATCTAGGGCGCTCCCATCGCCCGATCAAGCATTCCGGCGTGGTCGTTCGAACGCACCGACGATCTCAGTCAAGAGACGAGCGTAGCGAGTCCGGGCGGCACTGCGGCAGCCCGCAGCCCGTGGAGCGGGCTAGCCGAAGGCGCAACCCGCCGAACAGCCGCAGGACTTGTCTCGGTCAATGGCGGATTACGCTCCGCTAATCCGCCCTACGGGCTGCGGTGATTGATCCGTTCGGAGAGGCGCAGCAAAGGGGTAGCCCGGATGAGCGCAGCGATATCCGGGAAAGCGAGCGCTTCAGTCAAGAATCCCGGGTGTCGCTCCGCTCACCCGGGCTGCGCTTGCTTGCCGATCTAGTCCCCGTCCCCTCCCGAACAGCTATCCCCATCCGAGTGGCAATGGCCTCCGCTGATCGCGGAGCCCGGACCACTCACGTCGGCGCCGAATGGATCTCTTCCTTTCTTCCGAAGCGGCCAAGCGAGGGCCATTGCGCCGCAGAAAACAAGGATCAAAACCATCACGGCAATCCAATGAGACAACATGTCTTCGACCCGCCTGAAATCCCAGATCTAAGCTACCGACTAACAATTCCATCGTAACGCGGTGCAGCGGCGGGCGACAGTCAGCGCCGTGGGCCTGTAGCCTGGATGAAGCGCAGCGAAATCCAGGGAGCACTGCGCGCGCCGAACCGCCCTCCTCCAATCGCCCCGCCTTCCGCCTACGGCTTGACCGCGATTGCCTCCGCTCTATATATTCTGGCTAGATTTTCTAGCCAGAACGAATCCAAAATGGCCGAGCGAAGTTGGTCGGTGCAGGACGCCAAGAACCGGTTCAGCGAGGTCGTCGAGGCCGCGCGGCGCAGTCCGCAGACGGTGACCAAGCACGGCAAGCCCACCGTCGTCGTGGTCGACGTGGCCGAGTACGAACGACTCCAGCAACTCGAACGCGCCACGGCCCCGTCGTTCGCCGACGTGCTGCTGGCGATGCCGCAGGACGATGGCGACTTTTCGCGTGATCCCGTGCGGATGCGCGACGTCGAGCTCTGATGTTTCTGATCGACACCGTCACGCTGTCGGCCTTGCGCAAGCGACAGCGCAATCCGAATGTCGTCGCGTGGTTCGAACGCCAGCGGACGGCCGACCTGTTCCTCAGCGTTATCAGCATCGGCGAGATCGAGCGTGGCATTGCGCGACAACGCGCGACCGATCCGGACTTCGCCCGCGCCCTCACCGCCTGGCTCGACCGAATCCTGACCGTCTATGGTGAGCGTATCGTCCCGTTCGATCTCCGCGCGGCCCGGCGCTGGGGCGCGCTGAGCGCCGCGCTCGGCAACGACAGCGCCGACCTGATGATCGCCGCCACCGCGCTGGAGCACGGACTGACCGTGGT
>NZ_QUMK01000029.1 GCF_010907035.1 Rhodopseudomonas sp. BR0M22 | reverse complement strand
CCGCGATACGGAGCCGGGGCGCGGACGCTTAGCATCGCGTTATGAGTTCGCCTTCTGGATTTCGATCCGTTTGGCCGTCGAGGGCGGGGTGTCCACCTTCGGCAGCGTCACGATCAGCACGCCGTTCTTGAAGCTGGCGCTGACCTGATCGGCGGCGACTGCGACGTCCAGCGGAATCCGGCGCTCGAACTTGCCGTAGAAGTGCTCGCTGAACTGCTTGTCCTTGGCCTCGTTGGACGAGGTCTTTTCACCGCGGATCGTCAGCGTGCCGTCGTCGAGCAGGACCTCGATGTCTTTCTCTTCGAGGCCCGGCACTTCGGCGGCGATCTTCAGCTGCTTGTCGCCATCGGTGATTTCGAGCTTCGGCCAACCGGTACTGAACGGCGTCAGAGCGCCGGCACGGGCCGGCACGTCGAAGCCGCGGAATACGTCGTCGAACAGCCGATTCATCTCGCGGTGCAGCGACAGGAACGGGTCGCCTTCGAACGAGCGGGTCACGGGTTGATTGGTCCGGCCCCAGGGGATGATGTCGCGCATGTTCATGGATGCCTCCTCGTACTCAGTCTTGAATGTCCTCGATACTGTTAGTTGTGATCGTGAAGTCGCCCGCGTATCGCGGGTGTGCCTTCGATTTGGGCGCGGTTGCGCCGTCGTCAAGGGGCAGGGTGGTAGTCCCGTGGGAGGGGCTCGAAGATTTTTTCGAGCAGGGTCTTGAAAGCGGTAACGCCGTGTCCAAATCATCGGCCGTCCCGGTTTTGGAAGGAGGAATTCGGGAGGACACAGATGCGATCCACCAATTTCGAACACAGTTACGCGCCTGGCTCCGCCAGCGTCACGGCCTTGAGACCGTCAGCGACGGTCTACGATCATCCCGATCAGGTGCTGCGCGACGACGCGCTTTGCACCGCCGAAAAGCGGGCCATCCTCTCCTCATGGGCGTCCGACGCCAATGCCGTCGAGCAGCAGCCGTGGCTGCGTCTCGCGCCGGGGCACCGTGCTCCGGTGCCGCTACGCGCGATCCTCGACGCCTTGCAGCGGCTCGATGACGACGATCCGCCGCCGAAAGGCGGGGCCTCGATCCGGCTGAGCGGCGACCGCGCCGCTCAGCATGATCCGTCCGACGACTACCGGCCATCATGGAGGAGGCATTATGGTCTGGCGCCACGTATCAACCAGTTTCGACCCGTCCCGCTGCCTGGAGTGCGGCGCGACCATGCGGCTCGTGCGCGTCGAGCCACGACCGGTCGGACGCAAGGTTGAGTTCGAGCGCCACATCTATCGCTGTGAAGACTGCGCCAATACCAGCCGGTTTGTGATCGACCGGCAGGCCGCGGACTACGCGTTCGCGTAACGACGCAGATGCGCGTTCTGCGATGCGGCGGCTGGCGCTACGCCGGTTGCCGCATCATCTTCCGCCATAGCGGCTTGACCAGTTCCAGTACGATCAGCACCACCAGCGCCGCCGCCGCGGTGAGGCCGAGATCGTCCGGGTGCAGCGGGCCGAACCGGAACAGATCGCGCAGCCACGGCCACGCCAGGCTGGCGACCAGCACCACAGCGACGATGCCGATCATCGCCGCCAGCATCGCGTTCGGCCGCCGCAGCGCCGTCAGCAGCGAGGCGCTGAACGAGCGGTTGACGAAGATCAGTCCGACGAAGCTCAGCACCAGCGCGAAGAATGTCAGCGCGCGCAGCTCGGTATCCGGCATCGCGCGCATCTGGCCGATCACGAACACGCCGCCGACCAGCGTGAACACCAGCAACCCCTGTAGCAATCCCCATGCGATCAGCGCCCGGCTGAACAGCGGTTGCTCCGGATCGCGGGGCGGGCGGCGCATCACGTCGTCCTCGGCGGTCTCTGCCTCGAACACGATCGAGCACACCGGATCGATGATCATCTCGAGGAACGCGATGTGGATCGGTCCGAGCAGGATCTGCAATCCGAACAGCAGCGGCAGCAGCGCCAGCCCGGCGATCGGAACGTGGACGGCGAAGATGAAGCCCATCGCCTTGACCAGATTGTCGTAGATCCGCCGTCCGAGCCGGATCGCCGTGACGATCGAGGCGAAATCGTCGTCGAGCAGCACGATCGCGGAGGCCTCGCGGGCGACGTCGGTGCCGCGGCCGCCCATCGCGATGCCGATATGCGCGGCCTTCAACGATGGCGCATCGTTGACGCCGTCGCCGGTCATCGCCACCACTTCGCCGTCGGCTTTCAGCGCTTCGACGATCCGCAGCTTCTGCTCCGGCATGATCCGGGCGAACACGGTGGCGGTGCGCAGCCGCTCGGCCAGCGCGGCGTCGTCGAGGGCCGCGATCTCGTCGCCGGTCACGCAGCCGTCGGCATCGATCCCGGCTTGGCGGGCGATCGCCTGGGCGGTCGCCGGATAGTCGCCGGTGATCATCACCACGCGGATGCCGGCGGTGCGGCAGTCGGCGACGGCGGCCGGCACAGACGCGCGCAGCGGATCGGCGAGGCCGACGAGGCCGAGAAAGTCGAAGCGGAAGCCGAGCTGGGTCTTCGGCCAATCCTCGCCCGGATGCGACGCGCGCGCGACGCCGAGCACTCGCAGCCCCTCGGCCGCCATCGCATCGACGGTACGCGAGACGTTGCCGAGCGCGGCGGCATCGAGGCCGCACATCCGCGCGATCGCTTCCGGCGCACCTTTCGCCGCCACCACGTAGTTGCTGGCATCGTCCGGGTCGCGCCAGACCTGGGTGATCGCCAGCAGGTCGCGGCGCAGCCCATAAGCGTGGACGAGGCTGCGCGCGCCATTGCGGCTGGGCAGATGCTCACCGGCGAGCCGGTGCAGCGCGAGGTCCATCGGGTCGAACGGATCGGGCGCGGCGGCGAGCAGACCGGCTTCCAGCAGCGGCGCGAAGCCTTGCGGCAGCGCGCCGCTGTCCCGCGGGCGAAATACGTCACCGGAAGGAAGCCGCAGTTCGGCGACCGACATCCGGTTCTCGGTCAGCGTTCCGGTCTTGTCGGTGCACAGCACGGTGGCCGAGCCGAGCGCTTCGATCGCGGCGGCACGCCGCGTCAGCACGCGGGCCTGCGAGATCCGCCAGGCGCCCATCGCCATGAACACCGTCAGCACCACCGGGAATTCCTCCGGCAGCATCGACATGCCGACGGTGATGCCGGCCAGCACCGCGTCGAGCCAGCCGTCGCGCAAGGTGCCATAGAGGACCACGACCAGCGCGGTGAAGGCGGCAGCGATGAGGCCAAAGGTGCGGACCAGCGCGCGGGTCTGTTGCTGCAGCCGCGGCGCTTCGGTCTGCATCGAGCCGAGCGCCTGACCGATTTTGCCGATTTCGCTACGTGCGCCCGTGGCGATCACTTCGGCGAGGCCGCCGCCGCGCACCACCAGCGCGCCGGAATACACATTGGGCTGATCGTCGCCGCCAGGACGGTGCGATGCGGTGGTGTCGGCTTCGTTCCGGCTGAGCTTGCGCACCGGGACCGACTCGCCGGTCAGCAGCGACTCGTCGACGAGGAGATCATCGGCCTGCAGCAACACCGCGTCGGCGGCGATGCGGTCGCCCTCGGACAATACGATGATATCGCCGCGCGCCACCTCGCGCCCCGCAATGCGTTTGCGGACACCGTCGCGGATGACAAGGGCGCGCGGGCTGGTGAGATCGCGCAGCGTCTCCAGCACGCGCTCGGTGCGCGCTTCCTGCACCACCGTGATCACCACCGACAGGGTGGCGAAGATCAGCAGGATGATCGCTTCCTTCAGGTCGCCGAGCGCCATGTAGACAACGCCGCCGCCGAGCAGCAACGCCAGCATCGGCTCGCGCACCACCTCCAGCACGATCCCGAGCAGGGTGCGGCGATCGGGGCTTGGCAGCTCGTTGTAGCCCTCGCTGGCGAGCCGTTCCGCCGCCTCGCGCTCGCTGAGGCCGGGGATGCTGTCGGAGGCAGAAGGGAGGTCGGGCATCGGAAAACCTGACGTTCGAGAGCCCGCCGATGCTAGCCTATTTTCGGCTCGCGCTCGCGACGTAGTCGCCCGACTTGCCGCCGGTCTTGGCGATCAGATGGATGCCTTCGATCCGGACGCCGCGTTCGGCCGCCTTGATCATGTCGTAGATCGTCAGGCAGGCGACCGAGACCGCGGTCAGCGCTTCCATCTCGACGCCGGTGGGGCCGGTGACTTTGCAGGTGGCGCGGACGATGCAGCCCGGCAGCTTGGCGTCCGGGGTGATGTCCAGCGTGACCTTGGACAGCGCCAGCGGATGGCACAGCGGGATCAATTCGGCGGTGCGCTTGGCCGCCATGATGCCGGCGACGCGCGCGGTGCCCAGCACGTCGCCCTTCTTGGCGTCGCCGCTGAGGATCAGCTCCAGTGTCGCCTTCTTCATCACCACGCGGCCTTCCGCGACCGCGACGCGTTCGGTGGCCGGCTTTTCCGACACGTCCACCATCCGCGCTTCGCCGCTGTCTCCGATATGGGTGAGGGCGGCAGGCGCCGCCGCTTCTGGCTTGGATTTCGACTTCGCCGTCTTTGCCATACCTACCGCCTCAGGCCGCGCGCGCCAGCAGCGCGCGGGTGGCGGCGGTGACGTCCTGCTGCCGCATCAGGCTTTCGCCGACCAGGAAGGTCGACATCCCGACGCGGGCGAGGCGGGCGAGATCGTCGGGCGTGAAGATGCCGCTTTCGCCGACCATCAGGCGATCGCTTGGGATCAAGGGCGCCAGCGCCTCGCTGGTCGCCAGCGTCACTTCGAAGGTGCGCAGATTGCGGTTGTTGACGCCGACCATCGGCGACCGCAGCTTCAGCGCGCGCTCGAGTTCGGGCGCATTGTGGACTTCGAGCAGCACATCCATGCCGAGATCGAACGCAGCGTCCTCGATGTCCTTGGCCTCGGCGTCATCGAGCGCCGCCATGATGATCAGGATGCAGTCGGCGCCGTGGGCGCGCGCCTCGACCACCTGATAGGTGTCGTACATGAAATCCTTGCGCAGCGCCGGCAACGACACCGCGGCGCGCGCGGCGACGAGGTAATCGAGGCTGCCCTGGAACGACGGCGTATCGGTCAACACCGACAGGCACGCCGCGCCGCCGGCTTCATAGGCTTTGGCAAGCGCCGGCGGATCGAAGTCGGCGCGGATCAGCCCTTTCGAAGGCGAGGCCTTCTTGATCTCGGCGATCAGCCCGTAGTCGCCGGCCGCCTGCTTGGCGCGCAGCGCCTTGACGAAACCACGCGGCGGCGACGCCTCACGGGCGATCGCCTCGATCGCGGCAAGCGGACGCTCGCGCTTGGCGGCCGCGATCTCCTCGCGCTTATAGGCTTCGATCTTGGTCAGGATGTCGGACACATGACGCTCCCTGGAGCCGGACTTTACCAAAAGTATCAGTTCAGCGTTCGTCATTGCGAGGAGTGAAGCAGCGAAGCAATGACGAGCGATGGTTTGGCGCTCAGGCCGCCGCGGAGACCGCGATCAGCTTCTTCAGCCGGGCTTCGGCGGCGCCCGAGTCGATGGAATGCGCGCCCATTGTCACGCCTTCCTTGAGGTCCTTCGCCTTGCCGGCGACGATCAGCGTCGCGGCGGCGTTGAGCAGGGCGACGTCGCGATACGGGCCCGGCATGCCTTCCAGCACGGCGCGCAGCGCCACCGCATTGGCCTGGGCGTCGCCGCCCTTCAGCGCTTCGGCGGGCGCGCGGGGCAGGCCGGCGTCTTCGGGGCTGATCTCGAAGCTGGTGATCTCGCCGTTCTTCAACTCGGCAACGGCAGTGGTGCCGGACAGCGTGATCTCGTCGAGCCCGTCGGAGCCGTGCACCACCCAGATCGCCTCGGAGCCGAGGTTCTTCAGCACCTGTGCGAGCGGCTGCACCCATTGCCGTGAGAACACGCCGATCATCTGGCGCTTGACGCCGGCCGGGTTGGACAGCGGGCCGAGCAGGTTGAAGATGGTGCGGGTGGCGAGCTCGACCCGGGTCGGGCCGACGTTCTTCATCGCCGGATGATGCGTCGGCGCGAACATGAAGCCGATTCCGGCTTCGTTGACGCAGCGGCCGACCTGCTCGGGCGTGATGTCGATCTTGACGCCGAGCGCTGCGAGCACGTCGGCGGCGCCGGATTTCGACGACAGCGCGCGGTTGCCGTGCTTGGCGACTGTGACGCCGCAGCCGGCGACGACGAACGAGGCACAGGTCGAGACATTGACCGAACCCGAGCCGTCACCGCCGGTCCCGACGATGTCGACCGCGTCCGTCGGAGCCGAGACGGGGAGCATCTTGGCCCGCATCGTGGTCACCGCGCCGGTGATCTCGTCGACGGTTTCGCCGCGGACCCGGAGGCCCATCAGCAGCGCACCCATCTGCGACGGCGTCGCGTCGCCCGACATCATCGCGTCGAAAGCGTCGGTGGCTTCTTCGCGCGTCAGCGTCGCGCCGGTCGCGACCTTTGCGATAATCGATTTGAAATCAACCATTGTCCCCTTCGGCGACCGGACTGCGGCGTTGCGCCGTCAGTTCGTCGCCGCCCCCGTTGCCTGCGCCACCGCTTCCTGATTGACCTTGGTGCCGATGTCCTTCTCCAGCCAGGCGATGTACTCGCCGACCTGTTCGTCGCGCAGCCGCTGCACCAGATTGTCCTTCAACTGCTGCATCTGCGGCGCGTTGAAGTCGGCCGGCGGCACGGTGTCGCCGGTGACGCGGAACACGTACCAGTCGGTATCGCTGCTGCCGCGAACCTCGCTGGCGCCGTCCTTGGCGGTGCGGAACACGGCATCCACCACGGTGTTCGGCAGTCCGGCGTCGGCGCCTTCGCGCTTGATTCCGGCCGCGTTCTGTACGTTGACGCCGGCCGGCGCCACGTCGGCGAGCTTGGCTCCGCCCTGCAGCTTCTGCACCAGCTCGGTCGCGAGCTTGCGAAGCTTCTCGCCGATCTGTTCGGCGCGCCAACCGGCCTCGACCTTGTCCTTGACCTCGTCGAGCGGACGATCGTGCGACGGAGTCACGCCGAGGATGTCGTACCAGACGTAGCCGTTCTTGTAGCTGATCGCGTCGTTGTCGACGCCGGGATCGCTGTTGAAGGCAGCATTGGCGAGTTCGAGTCCCTGCGGGATCGACGCCACCTGCGCGCCATCGGGGCCGCGACCGGAGCGATCGAGCGCGTCCACCGTGACCGCGGTGAGGCCGAGCTGCTTGGCCGCCTCGATCACGCTGGCGCCGCCGCCGCGGGCGTCTTCCATCTTGTCGTGCAGTTCCTGCACCTGCTTGCGGGCTCGCTCCTGGGCGATGTCACGCTTCAGCGACTCGGCGACGCTGGCATACTCCGGCTGCTTGCCGGGCTCGATCTTGGTGACTTCGAGCAGCACGGTGCCGAATTGTCCCTGCACCGGCTGGCTGACCTCATTCAGCGGCAGCGCGAATGCGGCCGCAGCGACCTTCGGGTCGAGCATGTCGGAACGGCTGATCAGGCCGAGGTCGAGATCGGCCGGCTTGACTCCGCGCTCCTTGGCAATGTCGGCGAAGCTGGTGCCTCTCGCGATCTTGGCCCGCGCGGCCTGAGCTTCGTCGACGTTCGGGAATACGATCTGCAGGATCTGCCGCTTCTCCGGCGTCGACATCTTCTCTTTGCGCTGCTCGAACAGCTTCTGAGCGTCGGCGTCCGACACCTCGGTCCATTTCGCGATCGATTCCGGGGTCACGACCGCGAACGAGACCTTGCGATACTCGGGAGCGCGGAATTGCGCCTTGTGGGCGTCGTAGAACGCGGTGAGTGCGGCGGGCGAGGGCGCCTCGATGGTGCCGGCCTGGGCCGCGGTGAGTTTCAGATAGTCGATCGCGCGCTGTTCGTTCTGGAACTGGTTCAGCGCCTCCAACATCGTCTTCGACGGCTCCAGTCCGGCGGTGATGGTGCCGGCGATCTGCCGCCGCAGCGCGACGTGGCGCTGCTCGGCGAGATAGCGCTGCTCGGTGAAGCCGAACTGCCGGATCAACTGCTGGAAGCGGTTCGGGTCGAACTGGCCGTTGGCGCCCTTGAAATTCGGATCCTCCAGGATCGACTTCATGGTGTCGGCATCGGACTGGCCGAGACCGAGCCGGCGCGCATCTTCGTCGAGCGCCGCTTCGGCGATGGTCTGCTGCAGCATCTGGCGGTCGATGCCGATGGCGCGCGCCTGATCCGGCGTCAGCGGCCGGCCGAACTGACGGCCGATCTGCTGCAGACGGTCGTTGTAGGTCTGGCGGAACTGCTCGGTCGAGATTTCGGTGCTGCCGATCTTGGCGAGGGTCGAGCGGCCGAAACCGCGGAACACGTCGGCGATGCCCCAGACTCCGAAGCTGACGATCAGGACGCCCATCACGATGGTCATGATGGTCTTGCCAATCCAGTTGGATGAGGCTTTGCGCATTCCTCGGAGCATGGAGTCACTTTTTGTCAGGAGGGAACCGGTCGCGCTCGCTGGGCGCGGGTGCGCAAATTAGCGTCGTCGGCTTGAAAATCCATCCTAAAGTGGCGCCTTGGGCGTCGCAACCGCAGCCGATGTCGCGGCAGGCGCAGATGCCATCCCGTTGCAGGCGGGCGGTGCTGCGGATCGCCGCAGCGGTGGTGTTCACGTCTCCTTGAGTCTCGCAATCGGCTCTGCTAGCGGAACGCCTCAACCCATTATTGCGAGAGTGCTCATGCCGGTCCCCGCCGTTCGTCCTCTGATTGCTGGAAACTGGAAGATGAACGGCCTGAAGGACTCGGTCGCCGAGCTCGACGCCATGATCGCGGGTGCCGGGCAATTGCCGCAGGGCATCGATCTGCTGGTGTGTCCGCCGGCGACCTTGGTGGCCAGCTTCGCCGCGCGGGTCGCGGACGCGGCGGCCGGCAAGGGGCTGCCGTTTGCGATCGGCGGCCAGGATTGCCACGCCAACGCGTCGGGCGCCCATACCGGTGACATCGCGGCCGAGATGCTTGCCGATGCCGGAGCTGCGGCGATCATCGTCGGCCATTCCGAGCGCCGCGCCGATCATGCCGAGACCGATGCGATCGTCCGCGCCAAGGCGCAGGCGGTGTGGCGTGCCGGGCTGGTGGCGATCGTCTGCGTCGGCGAGACTCAGGGGGAGCGCGACGCCGGCCATACGCTCGACGTCGTGGCCGGGATGCTGGCCGGCTCGCTGCCGGACGGCGCCACCGCGGCGAATCTGGTGGTGGCCTATGAGCCGGTCTGGGCGATCGGGACCGGCCGCACCCCGACGACGGCCGATGTCGAGGAAGTTCATGGCGTTATCCGCAAGACTTTGAGCGATCGGTTCGGTGCGGCGGGCGAGGCGATGCGGATCCTGTACGGCGGCTCGGTGAAACCCTCGAATGCCCGTGAATTGCTGGCGGTGCCGCACGTCAACGGCGCATTGATCGGCGGGGCCAGCCTGAAGGCATCCGATTTCCTTGCGATTGCGGCGGGCTGCCCCTAACTAAACCGCGCCGAGCGGCGTTGCTGCGGCGTTTCCGGCGCCGCGCGGGGGTGACAAATCCCCGCGCGATCGTGTAGACACCGCGCGACTTCATTTATCCCGCAAGCCTGTCGAGCAGCCGCCCGCCGGCGCCTATCGGCCGTTTGGCGGCATTGGCTTGCGATGGAAGGGTACGATGCAGACTGTCATTATCGTCATTCACCTGATGTTCGTGCTGGGCCTGATCGGCGTGGTGCTTCTGCAGAAGTCCGAAGGCGGCGGCCTGGGCGTCGGCGGTGGTGGCGGTTTCATGTCGAGTCGCGGCACCGCCAACCTGCTGACCCGCACCACCGCGATTCTCGCGGTCGGGTTCTTCGCCACCAGCCTGCTGCTCACCTGGCTGGCGAGCTACAACCGTAAGCCGACGACGATCCTGCCGACTGCCGCGCCTGTTGAACAGCAGGCACCGGGCCAGCCGGCGCCCCCGCTGTCGCAGGGTGGCGGTCTGCTCGACACGCTAAAGCAGGCCGATCAGAAGCAGAACCAGCAGCCGGCGGCACCGGCCGCGCCTGCAGCGCCGACCCCGCCGCAGTCGCAATAAGCATTGCCGATATGCGCCGAAGGGGCCTCGCGTCGTGCTTGAGGCCCCTTCAGCAATTCTCTGAAATAGCTGAGTTTTCAGCGTCACCCACAGGCATTCGTCAAACTGCCCGAGGGGTTGCGAATCGCTTTGGCGAATCGGACCGACGGCATTAAAGGTAAAGTCCCATGGCGCGGTATATCTTCATCACCGGCGGCGTGGTCTCCTCGCTCGGCAAGGGTCTGGCATCAGCGGCACTCGGTGCGCTGCTGCAGGCGCGTGGCTACAAAGTCCGCCTTCGCAAGCTCGATCCCTATCTCAACCTCGATCCCGGAACGATGTCGCCGTATCAGCACGGCGAAGTGTTCGTGACCGACGACGGTGCCGAGACCGACCTCGATCTCGGCCATTACGAGCGGTTCACCGGGCGGCCTGCGACCAAGCAGGACAACATCACGACGGGGCGGATCTATCAGGACATCCTGACCAAGGAGCGCCGCGGCGACTATCTCGGCGCCACCATCCAGGTGGTCCCGCACGTCACCAACGCGATCAAGGACTTCATCGTCAGCGACAATGACGGTTACGACTTCGTGCTGGTGGAGATCGGCGGCACCGTCGGCGATATCGAGGGCCTGCCGTTCTTCGAGGCGATCCGCCAGATCAAGAACGATCTGCCGCGCGGCGACGTGATCTACATCCACCTGACGCTGCTGCCTTACATCCCGAGCGCGGGCGAGCTGAAGACCAAGCCGACCCAGCATTCGGTCAAGGAGCTGCGCTCGATCGGCATCCAGCCGGACATCCTGCTGTGCCGCACCGACCGGCCGATTCCGAAGGAGGAGCGGCGCAAGCTCGGGCTGTTCTGCAACGTCCGCGAAAGCGCGGTGATCGAGGCGCGCGACGCCGACAGCATCTACGCGGTGCCGGAGGCGTATCACGCCGCCGGGCTCGACGACGAAGTGCTGGCGGCGTTCGCGATCGCCGCCAAGGAGCCGCCGCAGCTGGCGCGCTGGCACGAGATCAACGAGCGTATCCGCAATCCCGAAGGCGCGGTGACGATCGCGATCGTCGGCAAGTACACCGGCATGAAGGATGCCTATAAGTCGCTGATCGAGGCGCTTTCTCACGGCGGCATTGCCAACAAGGTCCAGGTCAAGCTCGACTGGATCGAGAGCGAGGTGTTCGAGAACGAAGACCCGGCGCCGTTCCTCGAGCACGTCAACGGCATCCTGGTGCCCGGCGGCTTCGGCCAGCGCGGCGCCGAGGGCAAGATCGAGGCGGCGCGTTTCGCCCGCGAGCGCAACGTGCCGTATTTCGGCATCTGCTTCGGCATGCAGATGGCGGTGATCGAGGCGGCGCGGAATCTCGCCGGCATCGAGCAGGCCAACTCGACCGAATTCGGTCCGACGCCGGAGCCGCTGGTCGGCCTGATGACCGAATGGGTCCGCGGCAACGAGCTGGAGAAGCGCAGCCAGGCCGGCGATCTCGGCGGCACGATGCGGCTCGGCGCGTATCCGGCGGCGCTCAAGCGCGGCAGCCGGGTCAGCCAGGTCTATGGCGGCGCCACCGAGATCTCGGAGCGCCACCGCCACCGCTACGAGGTCAACACCGCCTACAAGGACCGGCTCGAACAGCATGGCCTGAAGTTCTCCGGCATGTCGCCGGACGGCGTGCTGCCGGAGATCGTCGAATACGAGGATCACCCGTGGTTCATCGGCGTCCAGTTCCACCCCGAACTGAAGTCGCGCCCGTTCGACCCGCACCCGCTGTTCGCCTCGTTCGTCGAAGCGGCACTGGTACAGAGCCGGCTAGTTTAGCCCCGGACGCGATCATGAAGCGGCCCGGCTCGCGTTTCGACTTGCCGGTTTGGTTCTACGCTTTCGTCATGGCCGGGCTTGTCCCGGCCATCCACGCCGTTTCAGCGTCTCCGTCCGCAAGGCGTGGATGCCCGGCACAAGGCCGGCCATGACGGTGTTTGTGGGGCTGGCACCAACCCCCACGCCTGATCAGTTCTCGAACAGCACGAACGCCGCCCAGACCGACGGATCTTCGGCGGCCTTGATCTTGCCGTGGATCGCCTCGATGCGGACTTTGCGCAGTGCCGAGGCGTAGTCGAGGTTGTCGTCGGCGAGCACCTGATACAGCCGGGCCATGAAATTGGCAGTGCCGGCGTCGCTGACTTCCCACAGCGTCAGCAACGAGCGCCGTGCGCCGGCGATAGCGAGCGCGGTCGGCAGGCCGCGGACGCTGCCGATCCGGCTCGGATCGCCGAGCGCAGTCTGACAGGCCGACAGCACGACGAGCTCGGCGGCCGACAGATTCCAGTCCATCAATTCGCGGGCGTAGATCACGCCATCGTCGCCGTCGCGCCGCGGCGGGCGGTCGAGCAGGGGGCGGGCGGCGACGATGCCGCTCCGCCACAGCGCATCGGTGCGATCGGTCGCCGCCTTGTAGAAGCCGTGGGTGGCGAGATGGAGCAGCGCCGCGCCCTCGGCCTTATCGTGGATCGCGGTCTCGCCGCTGTCGCCGGTCAACATCACGCGCGCGATATCCCGACGCTGCAGATCGGGCGCGATGCGATCGATCTCAGTCTTGGTCGAAGGGAGCTGGCTGGCCGCGCCGGCATAGTCCAGCCCGCCGACCAGCACCGCCTTGCTGCCCGCGATCAGCCTGTCGTCCTGCTCGGCGAACACGATCGCGTCGGCGCGGGTCAGGATGCGGGTGTCGTAGATCTCGTCGAGGTAGCGGCCGTTGCCGTCCTGCAGCATCGCAAACGGCAGGCTGTAAAGGTCGGCGTCCGGCACCAGAAACAGCCGCGTGACGCCCGCGAGCTGTGGCTTCAGCGGGCCGATCAGCGTGGCGTACAACCGGCGGAACGGCTGCGCACGATCGGCCTCGACGACGCTCGGCGCAGTGAAGCCGTCGAGCGGGCCGAGATCGATCACCTGCGGCGGCTTGCCGTGGCGCCGCACCACCGCCTGCAGCCGCGCCGCCGGCTTCGGCTCGGTCGGCTTGACGCGGCTGCCGCGGTCGCTGACGAAGAAGTCGATCAGGGCATCGGTTTCAGTGAGCTTGTCCTCGACCGAGGGCAGTTGGACGTCGGCCGGCGGCTTCGCGCCGACGCGCGCAGCAAGCTGCTGCCGCGCCTCCTGCAATCGCTTCAGCACGTCGCGCGCATCGTCGTCGAGCTTGCCTGAAGACAGCATTTCCTGCTGCTGGCCGGACAGCCGCAGCACCGTGCGGGCCAGTTCGCGCGTCGGCTCGTCGGGCAGCCGGTCGAGCGTCAGCCGCAGCAGCGTGCGCTCGCCGTCCTCCATGGTCTTCCAGCGCGACACCGCGTCCGCATAGGCGACCGCCGCTGCCGGATCGATCAGCGCATAGCGGCCGTATTCGTACAGGATGTCGTCGGCGAGCTTGCGCATCGTCTCGGCGACGTAGCGGTTACCAGCCGTGCCGACCTCGCGCAGCATCCAGCGGAACGATTGCTGCTCGACGTCCTTGAATGTCGCCAGCGCGTCGGCATCGCCGCGCTTCATCCGCGTTACGGCGACGCCGAGGAGGGCATCGAAGGTGATCGGATGCTGGCGCGCGATCGTCTCCTGCGCGCGGTGATACGCATCGATCCGCAGTGCCAGGGCGCGCTCCGTGTCGCCGCGGCGCTCGTACTGATCGGCGGCAAGCTGCGCCGATTTGATCCGCAGCAGGTCCGGCGCGCCGTTCCAGTCCTTGACCCGCGCCATTGCCTCCAGCTCGGGCGCGGGGAGCGTGCGCTCGGGATGAAAATACGCCTTGGCGTAAGCGATCCAGGTGTCGGCCTGGGCGACGTGTTCGGAGGTGGGATCGGCGAGTTCGGTGGCGCAGCGCTTCTGCAGCGCGAGCGCCTGCATGGTCTCGGCCTCGTTGCCCATCGCCAGATGATCGAGCGCGAGGTTGCTGGCGCTGACCAGCGCCTGAATGCTGCCGACACCGTAATGCGCGATCCGCTTCTTCAGGAGCGGTGCATCGATCTTGGCGGCGAGGTCCGGATGGCCGACCATGCGCAGCGCTTCGGCGTAGTTGTTTTCGGTGCGCCAGGTCAGCGGCTCCTTGTCGCCGAGCGCCTTGCGCGCGCCGAGATAGGTCTCTTCCGACAGGTTGAGTCCGGCCGCCACCGCGCCGTTGTCGGTGAGCAGCGTCGCGAGGATGTCGCGGCCGGCGATGTCCTGCGCGCTGTTCGGTCCATAGACCGCACGCATCCGTTTGCTGGCCTCGACCGCGACCGGAATGCCGCGCTCGTACTGGACGGTGCGTTCCAGGAAGCGGGCGTATTCGAACCACAACGTCGTTGCGTCAGGGCTGCTGTCGCGTGCGGCGCGGGTGTTCGCTGCCTCCGCGAACAGTTCCGATGCGGTCGTGGTATCGCGTCGGCGCTCGAAGAAAGTGACGGCGCTGAGATAAGCCCGGATCGTGAGCGCATCGTAGTTGCTGTCGCGCACGGCGCGCAGCGCGTCGGTGAGCCGCAGGCGACCTCCATCGCGATCGCCGGCCTGCAGCGAGCGAAAGGCGTCGTTGATCTTCGCCACCAGCTCGCGTTCCGTCGGCGCCCGGCGCTGCTGTGCTCGCGCTTCGGTGGTGAGGGTCGGCAGCAGCGGCGGAATGGCGAGCGCGGCGAGCAACAGACGTGCGGCGAAACGGGCGCCGACGGCTTGCCGCGGCGTTGACGGGACTGACATGTCGGACCGGGTGACCTTGTTACTTGCAGTTCGTGGTGGAGTCGCCCGTGCGTGCCACCGGTTTGCCGTTGATGAACACGCCCGAGCCGCTGCCGACCACCACGCCACCGCAGCCGGTGCGGCTGCCACCGATTGCGGCCGGCTTGCCGTTGATGAAGACGTTTTTGGACCCTTCCACGATTGCGCCGTCGGTTGTGACGTCACCGGCGCGGGCTGCCGGCCTGCCGCCCACCATCACATCCTGACTACCGCCGGTGACGACGCCCGGGGCGCCGCTGGCGGGGGCCTGGGCGAGCGCAGGTGCGCTTCCGAGCGCCAGAACGACGGCCAGCAGGCAGCGCGCCTGACATATGCGCCGCTCGGCATTGAAACGGTGAGCGGACGTCGTCGATGGCGGGAAGGTCATACTCAGCTCCTTTCGGGGATTGGCAAATTCCGTGAATGGCCGCGACTTGCGCGTGGACATTCTCAGGCCGGTAGATGATGCTCCCGGCACAACCGTAACGTGTCGCGAGACTTCTTCTTTTGGGGGAATGGATTGGGGGGAAATGGAAATGACACCTTCGGTCAGCCTCTATGCCTGGGCGGTTCCGGCCTGGTCGTCCGAGTCTCCGGTCGACCACACCTGGGTGACCAGCTACGACAATCAGGTTCATCCCTATAACGCGATTGCAGATGTCGTCGTTGCAGGCCAGTCGTTCTGGTTTTGCTGGGGCGCGTTTCATCCGCAAGGTGGAACCCCGGTCAATCCGACCGGCGCGCTTGGCCAGCAGGCCGGCAATCTCAAGCTGGCGCAATGTGTGGTGCAGCCGAACGCCGATTCCAACACCGCGCCCGGCGCTCGTGGCACGATCTACAGCTATGGCGTCGACGGCGTGTGCCACCAATTGGCCAATCAGGTGCTGTACGCGACGTCGGATGGCGGCCTGCCACCGCTGACGGTGAGTAAAGCGCGCGGCTATCCGTTATCGAGCTTCATCTACGGCACCTACGGGCTGCAGCAAACCGCCTGGGCCGCCAAGGTGTCGACCTGCAGCGGCGCACAACTGACGGCCCGGGCGCGGCCGGGCGGCCTGATGGTGTCGATCGGCGGTGAGGGCATTGCGATGGACGAATTCGAGAGGCGAGCGACCGAACTGCTGGTGACCGAGCCGGCGAAGCTCGCCAGCCTGCTGCGGCTGCGCGGTGAGGTGCAGCGGTTTGCAGCGCAGCCATGGCCGGGCACCGGCCAGCCCAGCGCCGAAGCGCTGAATGCACGTAACCAGCACCTGATCGACGAAGCTGCCAAGCTACTTGGGCCTGAGCATTTCCGGCGGTTGTTCGGTGCCGAGCCGGGCGCCAAGGTCACCCTGGTCGATCCGCAGATCGCAGCGGCTGCAGGCGAACTTCCGCCGAAGCCACGGTGACGCGGCCTCGGACGAAGATGGACGTGGTGCGGACCACCTAGCCAGTCTTCAGCTTCGCGGCCTTGCGTAGCGTATCGTCGATCCGCGACTGCCAGCCGGGCCCGGTCGCCTTGTAGTGCGCCACCACGTCGGCGCTGAGCCGGATCGACACCGGCACCTTGGTCGGCGCCTTCTGGGGACCACGGGTGTTCTTAAACTGGGCCAGAATTGCTGGCGGCAAGACTTCCTCCGGCGGTCGCGCCGTAGCAAAGTCCTCTTCAGTCCATTCCGGGTTGTCGTCGTCGAACACCGGTTCTTTCGATCTAGGTGACATGACGCCGGATCTCCTTCATGTGGGCACGACGGAGACTTATGGGTCGGACCTTTCCGTTGCGGTCGGCAAACACTAGGCAGTAGGGTAGGCCGTCGATGTAACCGTAGGCGCGATAGCGGTCTTCGCCATAGTCGCGGCGTTTATCCTTGAACGTGACCTGAATATCGATGTCCACCCAACGCGCCAGCGAAATGCCGTGCTTGGCGAGGTTGATCGCATCCTTGGCCGGGTCGAAGTCCGACATTGTATATACAATCTGTTCGGCGCATGCGCAACTCTGCTCCCTGCGCGTGACGCAAGACAACCCCCGTGGCTTACCGCTATAAGCTCGCCGAGCATGGGGAGAGCTGATGATCTACGAGACCCGAGTCTATCGCTGCGTGCCGGGCAAACTGCCGGCAGTGCTGAAGCGGTTCGAGACCATCACGCTCAAGCTGTTCGACAAGCACGGCATCCGCCAGGCCGGGTTCTTCACCACGCTGGTCGGCGCCTCCAATCAGGAACTGACCTATCTGCTGGCCTGGGAAAGCCTGGCCGACCGGGAGCAGAAATGGACCGCCTTCGCCACCGATCCGGAATGGCTGGCCGCCAAGGCCGAGACAGAGAAGGACGGCCAGATCGTCGAGCGCATCACCAATCAGTTGCTGGTGCCGACCTCGTTCTCGGCGCTCAAGTAATTCGGATGAGTATCAGTTTCGATCTTGATTGCGCGCGAAGCGCGGCAATCCAGCGCCGGGCACGAGGCTGGATGGCTTCGTCGCTGCGCTCCTGGCGATGACGGTCTTGCTCATGACCAACGGTCTCGACCATATCGTTCATGCGGTGCGCGATCTCGACGCGGCCGCGGATCTGTATCAGCGGCTCGGCTTCACCGTCGGCGCGCGCAATGTTCATCCCTGGGGGACGCACAACCGCATCGTCCAGTTCGATCGCTTCTTCATCGAGCTGCTGACGATCGGCGAACCCGACAAGATCCCGCCGCCGCGCGACGGTGTCGTGTCGTTCGGAGCGCTTCAGCGTGATTACTTGGCTGTGCGCGAAGGGCTGTCGATGCTGCTGCTCGCCAGTGACGACGCGGCCGCCGACCTGCGCCGGTTCACCGCCGCGGGCATCGCGGCTGGTGATCTGTTCAGCTTCGGCCGGGAGGGACGGCGCCCCGACGGCAGCGTCGTGAAGCTGCAATTCTCGCTGGCGTTCGCGCGCGATCCATTGTCGCCGCAGACCGGTTTCGCCGCTTGCCAGCACCATTATCCAGAGAACTTCTGGAATCCGGAGTTTCAGACCCACGTCAACGGCGCCCGCGCCGTGACCGCGGTGGTGATGGTCGCCGACAATCCGACCGATCATCACATCTTCCTTGGAGCCTTCACCGGATCGCGCGATCTGCGGTCGTCGTCGATCGGTGTCACTGCGGGCACTGGCCGCGGTGACATCGATATCGTCGAACCGGTGTCGTTGCGCGACCAATACGGCGTCACGGTTCCGTCGGTGGGCGAGGGTGCGAGCTTGGTCGGATTACGGATTGCCGCGGACGATCTCGCCGTGGTTGAACGGCGGCTGCGAGACCATAAGGTCCCGGCGGCGCGCCATGTCGGCCGCCTGATTGTGCCGGATGTCTGCGGCGCGACTCTGATCTTCGAACAAGGAACAGTGCGGTGAACAAGAGCATTGCGCCCGCGACCAGCGTCGTGGCGGGCAACGTCAAATTCGGCAATTCGTTGCCGCTGTCGGTGATCGCCGGCCCGTGCCAGCTCGAAAGCCGCGGTCACGCCCTCGAAGTCGCCTCGGCGCTGAAGGAGATCGCCACGCGCCTCGGCATCGGGCTGGTCTATAAGACCTCGTTCGACAAGGCTAACCGCACCAGCGCGGCCAGCGCCCGTGGTCTCGGCCTCGAGGCTGCGCTGCCGATCTTCGCCGAAATCCGCGAAAGCCTCGGCCTGCCGGTGCTGACCGACGTGCACGAGAGCGAGCAATGCGCGCGCGCCGCCGAAGCCGTGGACATTCTGCAGATTCCGGCGTTCCTGTGCCGGCAGACCGACCTGCTGCTGTCAGCGGCGGCGACCGGCAAGGTCGTCAACGTCAAGAAGGGCCAGTTCCTGGCGCCGTGGGACATGGGCAACGTCGTGTCCAAGATTACCCACGCCGGCAACTCGAAGGTGCTGGTGACTGAGCGCGGCGTGTCGTTCGGCTACAACACGCTGGTGTCGGACATGCGCGCGCTGTCGATCATGGCCAAGACCACCGGCGCGCCGGTGATCTTCGACGCCACCCATTCGGTGCAGCAGCCCGGCGGCAAGGGGACTTCGTCGGGCGGTGAGCGCGAGTATGTTCCGGTGCTGGCGCGCGCGGCGGTCGCGGTCGGAGTCGCCGGTGTGTTCATCGAGACCCATCCCGATCCGGACCACGCGCCCTCCGACGGGCCGAATATGGTGCCGCTGCGCGAATTCGAAGCGCTGATGAAGACGCTGATGGAATTCGACGCGCTGACCAAGAAGCGATCCGCGGTCGGGAGCGTTTGATGCCGCCAGCCGGCAGTGCCGCTTCGTCCTCGCGGCTGCCGCCGGCGCTTAATATCATCGCTCTATCGAGCTTCGCGGCCTCGCTGTCGACGCGCGCGCTCGATCCGGTTCTGCCGCGGATCGCCGACGATTTCTCCGTCACGATCACCACCGCGGCCGGGCTCGCGGCGGTCACCGCCTTCACCTTCGCGGTGGTGCAGCCTGCGATCGGCGCGCTCGGCGATCTGTTCGGCAAAGCGCGGTTGATGATCATCTGCCTGGCGCTGCTCGGCTTCGCCAATCTGCTCGGCGCGCTGTCGTCGTCATTCGCGGTGCTGTTCGTCTGCCGTATCCTCGCGGGCATCGGCGCCGGCGGCGTGTTTCCGGTGGCGCTCGGCCTTGCGGCCGATCTGGTCACGGTGGATCGGCGGCAGATCGCGATCGGTCGCGTGCTCGGCGGCTCGATGGCCGGCAATCTGCTCGGCGCTTCGGCGTCGGGCGTGATCGGCGATTTTCTCGGCTGGCGCGGCGTGCTGGCGATCCTCGGGCTGCTGGTGATCGCCGCGGCGATCGCGGTGGGGTTTGCCGCGCGCGGCGCGGACATGCCGCCGCGTCGTGCCGAGATGGACCTGCCGGCACTGCGACGCGGTTATCGCACCATCTTCTCAAATCCCAACGCGGCGATTTGCTTCAGCGCGGTGTTCATCGAAGGCACCTGCGTGATGGGGGTGTTTCCTTACGTCGCGGCGTTTCTGCACGAGCAGGGCGAACAGCGGCTGTCGATTGCCGGCGTCGTGATCGCGGGGTTTGCGATCGGCGGCCTGATCTACACGCTGACGGTCTCGCAGTTGCTGCCGCGGCTCGGCACCACCGGCATGATGATCGGCGGCGGTCTGTTGGTCGCGCTGCAGCTCGCCGCGATCATGCTCGGCCCGCACTGGCAGGCGCAGATGTTCGCCTTCATCCTGATGGGGATGGGGTTCTACATGCTGCACGGCTGCATCCAGGTGTTCGCCTCCGAGCTCACCGAAACCGCGCGCGGCACCGCGATGTCGCTGCACTCGTTCTTTTTCTTCATCGGCCAGACCACCGGCCCAATCGCCTACGGCTTCGGCCTGTCCCACCTCGGCAAGTCGGCGACGCTGATGCTGACCGCGCTGACGATGGCGATGCTCGGCTTGACACTGGCGCGCATCCTCAAGCCGCGCCCGCCGGCGGATGCGGTAATGCAGGTGGAAGTCGGAAACTAACCCCGTCCGCGATACGGCTGCACGCCCTGGTCGGGCACCCAGACGTCCTTCGGCAATTTGCCGGTCTGCCAGAACACGTCGATCGGGATGCCGCCGCGCGGATACCAATAGCCGCCGATGCGCAGCCATTTCGGTTTGATTTCGGTCGCGATCCGCTTGCCGATCGCCACGGTGCAGTCCTCGTGGAAGGCGCCGTGGTTGCGGAACGAGGCGAGGTACAGCTTCAGCGACTTCGACTCCAGGAGCCACGGGCCCGGAACATAATCGATCACCAGATGCGCGAAATCCGGCTGGCCGGTCACCGGGCACAGCGAGGTGAATTCCGGCGCGGTGAAGCGGGCCAGGAAATTGGTGTCCTTTTGCGGGTTCGGCACCCGGTCGAGCTTGGCGGCTTCCGGCCGGTCGGGCCATTCGACCGCCTGGCCGAGCTGCAGGGACGGGGAGGAGGCGGACTTGCGGGGTGTTTTCGACATGGCTTGAACTTGTGGTCTCCGTTACCGCCGTCCTAGAGCATTTTCCGGAGCAGGGGAATCCGTTGCAAAAACGGTGCGTTCGCCGTTCGTCTGGCCTCATGGAGCGGGCGAGCGGCCTTTTCGTGCCCGGAGCCATGCTGTAGAAGCGGCGCAACTCCATTCCCTCCATCCGATCAAGAGGCATTCATGACCGCCATCGTCGACATCATCGGCCGCGAAATTCTCGACAGCCGCGGCAATCCGACCGTCGAAGTCGACGTGGTGCTCGAGGACGGCTCGGTCGGCCGCGCCGCCGTTCCGTCGGGCGCCTCCACCGGCGCCCATGAGGCGGTCGAGCTGCGCGACGGCGATAAGGCTCGCTATCTCGGCAAGGGCGTGCAGAAGGCGGTCGAGGCGGTCAACGGCGAGCTGTTCGACGCGCTCGGCGGCATGGACGCCGAACAGCAGGTGCAGATCGATCAGACCATGATCGAGCTCGACGGCACCCCGAACAAGGGCCGGATCGGCGCCAACGCCATTCTCGGCGTCTCGCTGGCAGCAGCGAAGGCGGCGGCGGCGTCCTACGACATGCCGCTGTATCGCTATGTCGGCGGCACCTCGGCCCGCACCCTGCCGGTGCCGATGATGAACATCGTCAACGGCGGCGTGCACGCCGACAATCCGATCGACTTCCAGGAATTCATGATCATGCCGGTCGGCGCGCCGACCTTTGCCGACGCGCTGCGCTGCGGCTCGGAGATCTTCCACACCCTCAAGGGCGAACTGAAGAAGGCCGGCCACAACACCAATGTCGGCGACGAAGGCGGCTTCGCGCCGAACCTGCCGTCGGCCGATGCGGCGCTCGACTTCGTCATGGCTGCGATCGGCAAGGCCGGCTACAAGGCCGGCGACGACGTGATGCTGGCGCTGGACTGCGCCGCCACCGAGTTCTTCAAGGATGGCTCCTACGTTTATGGCGGCGAGAACAAGACCCGCTCGCGCTCGGAGCAGGCCAAGTACCTCGCCGATCTCGTCGCGCGCTATCCGATCGTGTCGATCGAAGACGGCATGAGCGAAGACGATATGGACGGCTGGAAGGAGCTGACCGATCTGATCGGCAGCAAGTGCCAGCTGGTTGGCGACGATCTGTTCGTCACGAACGTCACCCGGCTCGCGGACGGCATCAAGAACGGCCGCGCCAATTCGATCCTGATCAAGGTCAACCAGATCGGTACGCTGACCGAGACGCTCGCCGCCGTCGAGATGGCCCACAAGGCCGGCTACACCGCGGTGATGTCGCATCGCTCGGGCGAGACCGAGGACTCGACCATCGCCGACCTCGCCGTCGCCACCAATTGCGGGCAGATCAAGACCGGCTCGTTGGCGCGCGCCGACCGCACGTCGAAGTACAACCAGTTGCTGCGCATCGAGCAGGAGCTCGGCGCTCACGCGCACTACGCCGGCAAGGCGGCGCTGAAGGCGTTCCGCTGAACTCGAACCGCGTCATTGCGAGCGAAGCGAAGCAATTCAGAGGCAGGATGTCGGAACTGGATTGCTTCGTCGCTTCGCTCCTCGCAATGACGGATAGGTTATCAACGCGGTCTTGAACCCTGCGCGCGGCTGTCCCAAGGTGCGGCCGCGCTGACAACAAGCAGGGAGACGACGCGTGAGTGACACCACCGGACTGCAACTGCGCTCGCTGATCAAGGCGAGCGGCGATCTCGAAGTTTCGCTGGTGCCGGTGAGCATTCCCGAGCCCGGCCCCGACGAGGTCGTGGTCCGGGTCGAAGCCACCCCGATCAATCCCTCCGATCTCGGCCTGCTGTTCGGCGCCGCCGACATGTCGACGGCGAAAGCGTCCGGCACGCCCGATGCGCCGGTGATCACTGCCAAAGTGCCCGAAGCCGCCATGAAGGCGATGGCGGGCCGGCTCGACGAGTCGATGCCGGTCGGCAACGAGGGCGCCGGCACCGTGATCAAGGCCGGCAGTTCGGACGCGGCACAGGCGCTGCTCGGCAAGACCGTCGCGATGATCGGCGGCGCGATGTACGCGGAGTATCGCCTGATCAAGGCGGCCGATTGCCTGAAGCTGGCCGACGGCACCACCGCGGCCGAAGGCGCGTCATGCTTCGTCAATCCGCTGACGTCGCTCGGCATGACCGAGACGATGAAGCGGGAAGGTCACAAGGCGCTTGTGCACACGGCCGCCGCCTCAAACCTCGGCCAGATGCTGAACCGGATCTGTCTCAAGGACGGCATCGATCTGGTCAACATCGTCCGCAGCGAGGCGCAGGCCAAGATGCTGCGCGAGATCGGCGCCAAATACGTGGTCGACTCCACGGCGCCGACTTTCCTCGATGATCTCACCGAGGCACTGGTCAAGACGGGCGCCACCATTGCGTTCGACGCGATCGGCGGCGGCCGGCTCGCCGGCCAAATCCTGAGCTGCATGGAAGCCGCGATCGGCAAGACCGCCACTGGCCCCTACAGCCGCTACGGTTCGAACGTGATGAAGCAGGTGTACATCTACGGCAGCCTCGATACCAAGCCGACCGAGATCGTGCGCAATTTCGGCTTCGCCTGGGCGGCCGGCGGCTGGCTGCTGTTCCCGTTCCTGCAGAAGATCGGCGCCGCAGATGCCGCCAAGCTCCGCGCTCGTGTCGCCGCCGAGATCAAAACCACCTTCGCCAGCCACTACACGCGGACGGTGTCGCTGAAGGAGGCGCTGAGCCTCGATGCCGTCGCGGTCTACAACAAACGCGCGACCGGGGAGAAATTCCTGATCACCCCCAACGCATAGCTGCCATCGGGGGAACGAAATCCGCTGGTGCTGATCGTAGTTGCTAGCTAGTCTCAACAAGACGAAGCAGCCCAGCGGAGATTTCATGGATCAGATGGCCGAACGGCGTCCGTCGGAGTTGGCGGAAGCGACCGCAGCGTTGATCAACCACATCGTCGGGGCGATCGAGTCCGCCGCGGTGGTGATGGAGCCGTTCTATCACCTCGAATTCGTCGGGATCTTTCCCGCGCTGGTGTACGCGGCGATGCTTCAGGCGCTGCCGCGCAACACCGACTACCGACCGATGCACGGCCGCAGCAAGGGCAATGATCTTGCCGACGGCACCCACACCCGAGTCAAGATCGATCTGTTTCCGGAGTACATCCGACACCTGCCGCCGGAGAAGCGCTCGGTCTGGCGCATGGTCGGCGACGCGCTGTGCTCGGAGCCGGTGAAGGACGCGTTTCGCCGCAAGCTGGCGCCGGCGCTGGAGAAGCGATTTGGGCCGGACGCGCAGCATGTCGGGATGTTTCCGATTCCGATCCTGACGCGCGACGTTCCAGGCTACAAGATTACGCCGCACACCGACACGCATTGGAAGGGCATCACCGTGCAGCTCTATCTGCCGCGCGACGAAGCCCATACCGATATCGGTACGATCTTCCATGATGTCTTGCCGGACGGCTCGATGCCGAAGGCGCGGCAGATGAAGTTCGCGCCGAATTCCGGCTACGCGTTTGCTGTCGACAAGCAGAGCTGGCATTCGGCCGACACCGTCCCGGCGGGCGTCGAAACGCGTGACAGCATTCTGCTGACTTACTTCGTCGACCAGGGCCCGCTCAAGGTGCTGCGCAATCGCGGCAAGCGGCTCGGTAACTTCCTGCTCAACGAGATCCGCGCGCGGACCTGACTGACGCCCTTAATTAGCGAAGGTGATATCCTTCGTCATGGCCGGGACGAGCCCGGCCATGACGGCGGTGAGACGATCAGCTTAATAACAGGCGTCACCGCTCCGCCGTCGCCAGCTTGGCGCCGAGTGCTACGAAGGCGGCGGCGAAGCTGCGGCGGAGCCAGGTCATCACTTGCGGGCGGGTGATGACGTGGTCGCGCAGCCAGGCGGCGAACAGGCCGTAGATCACGAACACCACGAATGTCATCAGCATGAAGATGCCGCTGAGCTCGATCATGCGGCCGAGCGGATGGTCATCGTCGGTGGAGACGAATTGCGGCAGGAAGGCGAGGAAGAAGATCGACAGCTTCGGATTGAGGATGTTGATCAGGACGCCCGTCACCGTCATCTGCAGCGCCGAGGGAGCACCGACGTCGGTCTCGACGCTGAGTGGCCCGCGCTCACCGAGCGTCTTCCACGCCATGTAGAGCAGATACGCGACGCCGAGATACTTGAAGGTCTGGAACGCTATTGCGCTGGTGTGGAGCAGGGCGGCGAGACCGAGGATCGCGGCGGCCATATGCGGCACGATGCCGATGGTCGAGCCGAACGCCGCGATCGCGCTGGCGCGAGGCCCGCGCGACAGCCCGGTGGCCACGGTGTAGAGCACCCCGGTTCCGGGAGAGGCGACGACGATCAGCGAGGTAATGAGAAATTCGGCAGTCACCATTGTGTGCTCCGCTTCTGCTAGACACTTGCAATTTGCCTCGCGCCGCTGAAACAGTGCGCGCCAAGAAACCTAACACGAAATCGGAGACCGCAATGGGTGGACCGCTCGCCGGCATCAAAGTGATCGAGATCGCGCAGGCGATCGCCGGGCCGATGGCCGGGATGATCCTCGGCGACATGGGCGCCGAGGTGATCAAGATCGAAAAACACGACGGCGGCGACGATGCCCGGCATTGGGGCCCGCCCTTCGTCGACGGCGACTCGCTGCTGTTTCACACCTACAACCGCAACAAACGCTCGGTGACGCTCGATATCAAGACCCCCGACGACGTCGTGCGGCTGAAGGAGCTGGTCAAGGACGCCGATATCCTGATCCAGAACCTGCGCTCCGGTGTCGTCGCTTCGTGCGGGATCGGTCCGGAGGTGCTGTGTGCAGTCAACCCGCGGCTGATCTATTGCTCGGTGTGGGCGTTCGGCAAGACCGGTCCGCTGAGCAAGGAGCCGGGCTTCGATCCACTGCTGCAGGCCTATGGTGGTGTGATGTCGCTGACCGGTAGTCCCGAGCATCCGCCGATATTCTGTGCGCCGCCGATCAACGATCGCGCCACCGCGCAGTGGTGCGTGATCGGCGCGCTGGCGGCGCTGCAGCAGCGCCACGTCACCGGCAAAGGTTGCGTGATCGACACCTCGCTGTTCGACACCGCGGTCGGCTGGGTCGACATGTCGCTGAGCGGCTATCTGCTCGACGGCGAGGCGCCGGTGCGCCACGGCACCGCCAGCGGCACGCTGGCGCCGTATCAGGTGTTCGAGACCGCCGATCGTCCGATCGTGATCGCCGCCGGCAACGACCGGCTGTTCGCGCGCTGTGCCGACGTGCTGGGCCATCCGGAGTGGAGCAGCGACGAGCGCTTCGCGCGGGTGCGCGATCGCGCCGCGCATCGGGCCGAGCTGGTCATGATGATGCAGGAGGTGCTGAAGAGCCGTGGCGCCGCGGCTTGGCTCGCGGCCCTCAAGAGAGCCGGGGTGCCGGTGAGTCCGGTCAACGACATTCCCGAGCTTGCCGCCACCGAACAGCTCGCCGCGGTCGATCTGCTGCGCACGATGCCGGATACCGGCCTCAAGGTCGCCGGTCTGCCGATTGTGTTCGACGGCGAACGGCCGCATCCCGAGCTCGCCACGCCGAAGCTCGGCGCGCACAACCATGAGGTGCTGGGCAACCGCGCGGCGGCCGAATAGGGCGGCAGAGGCGAGCGGGGCTGCCGGCACAGTCGGATGCCGGCGCGGCCGGTCATCAAAACCGCGTCATCACGGTGACCTTATCGCGTCTGGCGCTTTCTCCGTCATCGCGGCGGGCTACGCTCGCCGCGAGCATGTTTCCATTTCTGCACTGGAGGAATTCTCTATGGCTCCACCCTATCGAGTCGCCGCCGTCGTCGGCAGTCTGCGCAAACAGGCATATTCGCTGCGCACCGCGCAGGCGCTCGCCAAGCTGGCGCCGGACTCATTGAAGCTCGACATCGTCACGTTGCACGGCTTGTCGATGTACAACCAGGACCTCGAGACCGACGCGCCGCCGGCCGATTGGACCGCGTTCCGGGACAGCATCAAGGTGTCCGATGCGGTGCTGTTCGTGACGCCGGAATACAACCGCTCGATTCCCGGCGTCCTGAAAAATGCGATCGACGTCGGCTCGCGCCCCTATGGCAAGAGCTGCTTCGACAAGAAGCCCGCTGGCGTGTTGTCGAATTCGCCGGGCGCGATCGGCGGCTTCGGCGCCAATCATCATCTGCGGCAGTGCCTGGTGTTCCTGAACATGCCGACGCTGCAACAGCCGGAGGCCTATGTCGGCGGCATCGCCGATGCGTTCGCCGAGGACGGCACGCTGGTGAAGGACTCGCTGCGCGAGTTCCTGCAGAAATACATCGACGCCTTCGCCGGCTTCGTCGCCCAGCAGCACAAGTAATGGCTGTTGCACAGCGTCCCGCCGGTTGCAAAGCGGGCGGGACGAGCGCGGCGTTAGCCGTGCGTTAACCGCGCTGTCCGATGGTGCGGCATGGTCACCCGCAGTCGTCTCAAATCGATCCTCGCCGGCATCGCGCTGTACGCGATCGCCGCCGCCGTGATCGGCTATTTCGGCGTCAACGCCTACACCGGTCGCTTCGGCCTGACGGCGCAGCAGGAGCTCGACCAGGAGATCACCGCGCTCACCGCCGAACTGGTGCAACTGCGCCAGCAGCGTACCGAGGCCGAACAGCGCGTCTCGTTGCTGCGTTCGGACCGGATCGATCCCGATATGCTCGACGAACGCGTGCGCTATCAGCTCGATTTCGCCAATCCGGCTGACCTGGTGCGGATGCTGCCCGAGCGCTGAGTGCGCAAATTCCAAAAATCTGGACGAACGATGTCGAAAGTTTCGCGTCGCTGCACTGCGGCATATTGATTTGCGCGCAGCGACATAGCGATCCTTTCAAGGCGCTATAAGTTACGATAGAGAGGCTCATCTCATCTCTCATCGGAATCGCCATGGCTGCACCCAAGAAGAGCGCCGCGAAGGAAATAGCACAGGACAAGGCTGGAGGAGCGTCACCGTCGAACGTGCCGCCTTTCACCAAGGAACAGGAGCTCGGCGCTTTTCGTGAGATGCTGCTGATCCGCCGCTTCGAAGAGAAGGCGGGGCAACTCTACGGCATGGGTGCGATCGGCGGCTTCTGCCATCTCTACATCGGCCAGGAGGCCGTCGTCGTCGGCATGCAGATGGCGCTGCGCGACGGCGATCAAGTGATCACCGGTTATCGCGATCACGGCCACATGCTCGCCTGCGGCATGGAGGCCAACGGCGTGATGGCGGAGCTGACGGGACGTCGCGGCGGCTACTCCAAGGGCAAGGGCGGCTCGATGCACATGTTCAGCCTGGAGAAGAATTTCTTCGGCGGACACGGCATCGTCGGCGCGCAGGTTTCGCTCGGCACCGGCATCGCCTTCGCCAACCGCTATCGTGGCGATGGCCGCGTGTGCCTGGCTTATTTCGGCGACGGCGCTTCCAACCAGGGCCAGGTGTACGAGAGCTTCAACATGGCGGAGCTGTGGAAGCTCCCCGTGATCTATGTGATCGAGAACAATCGCTACGCGATGGGAACTTCGGTGACCCGTTCATCGGCGCAGACCGATTTTTCGAAGCGGGGCGTGTCGTTCAACATTCCGGGCGAGCAGGTCGACGGCATGGACGTGCGTGCCGTGAAGGCTGCGGGCGACAAGGCGGTGGCGCATTGCCGTGCCGGCAACGGTCCCTTCATTCTCGAAATGCAGACCTACCGCTATCGCGGCCATTCGATGTCGGACCCGGCGAAGTATCGCTCACGCGAAGAAGTCGACAAGGTCCGCAACGACCAGGATCCGATCGAGCAGGTCCGCAAGCGGCTGCTCGCGCTCGACATGACCGAGGACGATCTCAAGTCGATCGATGCCGAGGTCCGCAAGATCGTCAACGAGTCCGCTGACTTCGCGCAGCACGATCCCGAGCCCGATCCGTCCGAGCTGTACACCGATGTGTATCGCTGATCCCCGCCTTGCCGTGTCGCGGCTGCGTCCCGCCTGATTGAATGACTGCGGAGCCCCAATGCCAATCCAAGTTCTGATGCCCGCGCTGTCGCCGACCATGGAGAAGGGCAACCTGTCGAAATGGCTGAAGAAGGAAGGCGACCAGGTCAAAAGCGGTGACGTCATCGCCGAGATCGAAACCGACAAGGCGACGATGGAAGTCGAAGCCGCCGACGAAGGCACGCTCGGCAAGATCCTGATCCCCGAAGGCACCAACGACGTCGCGGTGAATACCCCGATCGCCACCATCCTCGGCGACGGTGAAACTGCCGCCGATGCCGACAAGGCGGCCGAACCGGCGGCGCAGAACAAGAGTTCGCAATCGGCGCCACCGGCCGCAGCTCCGGAAGCCGCAGAGGCGAAGTCCGCACCTGCGCCGGCGCAGCATGCGCCCGAAGCGCCCACCGTTTCGGCCGCTGCCGACCCTGACATTCCGTCCGGCACCGAGATGGCGACCATCACGATCCGCGAAGCGCTGCGCGACGCGATGGCCGAGGAAATGCGCCGCGATCCGGACGTGTTCGTGATGGGCGAAGAGGTTGCCGAGTATCAAGGCGCCTACAAGGTCACCCAAGGGCTGCTGCAGGAATTCGGCGACCGCCGGGTGATCGATACGCCGATCACCGAGCACGGCTTTGCCGGCGTCGGCGTCGGTGCGGCGATGGCCGGACTGAAGCCGATCGTCGAGTTCATGACCTTCAACTTCGCCATGCAGGCAATCGATCAGATCATCAACTCGGCTGCGAAGACGCTGTACATGTCCGGCGGCCAGCTCGGCTGCTCGATCGTGTTCCGCGGCCCGAACGGTGCCGCCGCGCGCGTCGCCGCGCAGCACAGCCAGGACTACTCGGCGTGGTATTCTCAGATCCCCGGCCTCAAGGTCGTTGCGCCGTATTCGGCCGCCGACGCCAAGGGGCTGCTCAAGGCGGCGATCCGCGACCCCAATCCGGTGATCTTCCTCGAGCACGAAATGCTGTACGGGCAGTCCGGCGAAGTGCCGAAGCTCGACGACTACGTGATTCCGATCGGCAAGGCGCGGATCGTCCGCGAAGGCAGCGACGTCACCCTGATCTCGTGGTCGCACGGCATGACCTACACGCTGAAGGCCGCCGACGAACTGGCCAAGGACGGGATCAAGGCCGAAGTGATCGATCTGCGCACGCTGCGTCCGCTCGACACCGAAACCATCATCGCCTCGGTGAAGAAGACCGGCCGCGCGGTGACGGTCGAGGAGGGCTGGCAGCAGAACGGCGTCGGCGCCGAACTCTCCGCCCGGATCATGGAGCACGCGTTCGATTATCTGGATGCGCCGGTGACGCGGGTGTCGGGCAAGGACGTGCCGATGCCGTATGCCGCCAATCTCGAAAAGCTGGCGCTGCCCAGCGTCGCCGAGGTGGTCGAGGCCGCCAAGGCCGTCTGCTATCGGTGAGCCCATGACCGGACCCAAGCAACAGCCGCTGCCGCCCGACGTCGAAAACCGCGAAGACGCGATCGAGGTGCTGCGCGCCTTCGTGCTCGACGGCGGTCTGTCGATCGCCTTCATGCGCGCGTTCGAAGATCCGGAGATGTGGGGATTGCTGCTGGTCGACATCGCCCGCCACGCCGCGCGCGCCTATGCGCGGGAGAGCGAATACACCGAAGACGAGGCGCTTGAGCGCATCGTCGATATGTTCGACGCCGAGCTTTCGCGCCCGACCGACACCGGCGCGACCACCGAACGGACGCAGTAAGGTTCTGCCCTCATGCCGATCAATATTCTGATGCCCGCGCTGTCGCCGACCATGGAGAAGGGCAACCTTGCGAAGTGGCTGAAGAAGGAGGGCGACAAGGTCAAGAGCGGCGACGTCATCGCCGAGATCGAGACCGACAAGGCGACGATGGAAGTCGAGGCCGCCGACGAGGGCACGCTGGCGAAGATCCTGGTGCCCGAAGGCACCCAGGACGTTCCGGTCAACGACGTGATCGCGGTGCTCGCCGAGGACGGCGAGGACGTGAAAGCTGCGGGGGCAGGGGCCGGCAAGGCGGAGGCGTCGAAGGCAGACGCCAAGCCTGCTGATGCGAAGCCCGCATCATCCTTCGAGACGCCCGCTGCGCGGGCTCCTCAGGATGAGGGCAGTGCGGCCGGCAAGACAGCGGCTCCGACAAAGCCAACAACAAACCCAGCTCCTCGTCCTGAGGAGGGCGCGAAAGCGCCCGTCTCGAAGGACGCTGGCACGAGCAACGGCGCCCGCGTGTTCGCCTCGCCGTTGGCGCGGCGGCTGGCCAAGGATAGCGGCATCGATCTGTCGCGCGTCACCGGTACCGGCCCGCATGGCCGAGTCATTGCCCGCGACGTCGAGAAGGCCAAGTCTGGCGGTGGCCTGAAGGCGCCCGCTGCTGCAGCTGCGGCCGGTCCTGCGATCGCGCCGGCGATGTCCGATCAGCAGATCCGTGCGCTGTATCCGGAAGGCTCCTACGAAGTCGTGCCGCACGATGGCATGCGCCGCACGATTGCGCAGCGGCTGACTCAGTCGACCCAGACCATCCCGCATTTCTATCTGACGATCGACTGCAATCTCGATCGCCTGATGGCCGCGCGCGAGGACATCAATGCCGCCGCGCCGAAGGACAAGGACGGCAAGCCGGCCTACAAGCTGTCGGTCAACGACTTCATCATCAAGGCGATGGCGATTGCCCTGCAGCGGATTCCCGACGCCAACGTGTCGTGGACTGAGGCGGGGATGCTCAAGCACAAGCATTCCGACATCGGCGTTGCGGTGGCGATGCCGGGCGGGCTGATTACCCCGATCATCCGCAGCGCGGAGACGGCGTCGCTGTCGTCGATCTCGGCGCAGATGAAGGACTTCGCCGCGCGCGCGCGGGCCCGCAAGCTGAAGCCCGAAGAGTATCAGGGCGGCACCACGGCGGTGTCCAACCTTGGGATGTTCGGCATCAAGGACTTCACCGCGGTGATCAACCCGCCGCACGCGACCATCCTGGCGGTCGGCACCGGCGAGCAGCGCGCCGTCGTCAAGGACGGCAAGATCGAGATCGCCACCATGATGAGCGTGACGCTGTCTTGCGATCACCGCGCCGTCGACGGTGCGCTCGGCGCCGAACTGATCGGCGCCTTCAAGACGCTGATCGAAAATCCCGTGATGATGATGGTGTGACTTTCTTACCCTCTCCCCTTGTGGGAGAGGGTGCCCGAGCGAAGCGAGGGCGGGTGAGGGGGCATGATCCAGCGCGTACCGCATCAGCAGAGACAGTTCGCCAAGAGCCTTCGCGTTCACGCGACCGATGCCGAGCGTGCGCTTTGGCGGCTGCTGAGATCGCGGCGGCTTGCCCATTTCAAATTTCGTCGTCAGGTGCCGATCGGGCCTTGGATTGTCGACTTCGTCTGTTTCGAGCAACGTTTGATCGTGGAAGCGGACGGCAGCCAGCACGCCGACAGCGAACGAGACCAAGTTCGCGACCACGACCTTTTCGAGCGTGGATTCCGTGTTTTGCGGTTTTGGAACAACGACATTCTGATACGCTCGCAGTCGGTGATCGAAGTCATCGCAGCAGCCGCATCGCCGTCCCCCTCACCCGTCTGCGCGCCTGACGGCGCGCATCCACCCTCTCCCACAAGGGGAGAGGGGAAGAAGAGCGATTAGCATGGTTCAAAACTCCGACACCTCCTTCGACGTCATCATCATCGGCTCCGGACCCGGCGGCTATGTCGCGGCGATCCGGGCGGCGCAGCTCGGGTTCAAGACCGCGATCGTCGAGAAGTCGTATCTCGGCGGCATCTGTTTGAACTGGGGCTGCATTCCGACCAAGGCGCTGCTGCGCTCGGCGGAAATCTATCACTACATGCAGCACGCCAAGGATTACGGGCTGTCGGCGGACAACATCTCGTTCGATCCGAAGGCGATCGTGCAACGCTCGCGCGGGGTGTCGAAGCGGCTGAACGACGGCGTCGGCTTCCTGATGAAGAAGAACAAGATCTCGATCATTTGGGGCGCGGCGACGATCGATGCGCCGGGCAAGCTGACGGTCACTGCCTCCAAGACCGAGGCGCCGAAGGGGGCGCTGCCGCCGGGCAGCTATCAGGCCAAGCACATTATCGTCGCCACCGGGGCGCGGCCGCGGGTGCTGCCGGGGCTCGAGCCGGACAAGAAGCTGGTCTGGACCTATTTCGAGGCGATGGTGCCGGAAGTGATGCCGAAGTCGCTGCTGGTGGTCGGCTCCGGCGCGATCGGCATCGAGTTCGCCTCGTTCTTCCACACCATGGGCGCCAAGGTCACCGTGGTCGAGGTGCTGCCGCAGATCCTGCCGGTCGAGGATTCCGAGATCGCCGCGCTCGCCCGCAAGCGGTTCGAGAAGCAGGGCATCAAGATCCTGACCGGCGCCAAGGTCACCAAGCTCGACAAGAAGGCTGATAGCGTCGTTGCCACCATCGATCCGGGCACCGGCAAGACCGAGACGCAGGAATTCGACCGTGTCATCTCGGCGGTCGGCGTGGTCGGCAATGTCGAGAATCTCGGGCTGGAGAAGCTCGGGGTGAAGCTCGACCGCGGCACCATTGTCACCGACGGGCTCGGCAAGACCAGCGTGCCCGGCATCTACGCGATCGGCGACGTCGCCGGTCCGCCGATGCTGGCGCACAAGGCCGAGCACGAGGGGGTGATCTGTGTCGAGGCCATCAAGGGCCTGCATCCGCACTCGCTCGACAAGAGCCTGATTCCCGGCTGCACCTACTGCCAGCCCCAGATCGCCTCCGTGGGCCTCACAGAGGCCAAGGCGAAGGAGCAGGGACGGGAGATCCGGGTCGGCCGCTTCCCGTTCACCGCCAACGGCAAGGCGATTGCGCTCGGCGAGGACCAGGGCCTGGTCAAGGTGATCTTCGACAAGAAGACGGGACAGCTCCTCGGCGCGCATATGATCGGCGCCGAAGTGACCGAGCTGATCCAGGGCTACGTCGTGGCGATGAACCTCGAAACCACCGAGGAAGAGCTGATGCACACCGTCTTCCCGCATCCGACCCTGTCGGAAATGATGAAGGAAGCCGTGCTCGACGCCTACGGCAAGGTGCTCAACGCCTGACCTTCCCGGCAACTAAGCGAACCAGAAAGGGTGTCCGCCAGGACACTCTTGTTGCTATGCCGCAACAGTTCCGCATCATTTAACCGTCTTTGACGGTCGCTCTTGCACACGCCGCTTTTTGGCCACACCGGTCAATGAGATCATCTGACCTAAGCCGAGCGCAGGTCGATGGTCTTACCGGAAGGTCCGGGAGCCCGACGGCGAGGCGGCCGGAAAGACGAGTTCGCGATGTTCGCCACGACGCCGATCAGGTCGATGCCGACGAGCCGCCAGAGCACTGGCGGCATCGCGAGCCTGTCGGGTGTCGGCGCCCCCATCGATGTCTTCAAAAAGTCACCGTCTGCCGCGGATTTGCGGCGGCTCGGCCGTCATCTCGCCAAACAGCAAGGCGATGCTGACCATGCCCAGCTCCCGGCGACGATCTTGTGCAGTCACGACTATTCAAACCGCGAAAACCTGACCGTCGAACAGACGATGGCCGGTCGCGGCCGTGACAGAAATTTGACCGCCGCAGCGTCGGCCATCGACCCGTCCGAAACGGGTGTGGCCGCGACAGAGGAGAGGGCGGGAGTGTGTTGGATGGAGAGCCGGCCGGTCGTTGCGACCGCACCGGGGGTGACCCGCGAGATGTGCGATGCGGAATTTTAGGCGTAGCGTTTTTGCCGCGTTGGTGATCGGCGCTGGAGCGAGCGCCTTTCCGGCGGTCGCGTTCGAAGGCACCCCGGTCAGCCCGGAGGACACCGCGATCCCGGTCGCCAGCAATCAGCCGGCTACGGCGCCGGCGCTGAAGAAGGCGTTGCCGGCCGCGCCGACGACGACCTCGCTCACCGCCCTGCAATACGCCGCCGAGGGCGGCCACCCGATCGCGCAGTGGCGGCTCGGCCGGATGTATGCCGACGGCAACGGCGTGGCCCAGGACGATCTTCGCGCATTCGACTATTTCAGCAAGATCGCCAACGCTCACGCCGAAGACAGCCCGTCGGCGCCGCAGGCCGCGATCGTCGCCAACGCGTTCGTCGCGCTCGGCCGCTACTACCTCGACGGCATCCCGAATTCGAAGATCAAGCGCGACCCGGAGCGTGCGCGGGAGATGCTGTCCTACGCCGCCTCGTATTTCGGCAATGCCGACGCCCAATACGATCTGGCCCGGCTGTATATCGACGGCGTCGGCGTGCCGCGCGATTTCCGCTACGGCGCGCGCTGGCTCGGCCTCGCCGCCCAGAAGGGGCAGCATCAGGCCCAGGCCATGCTCGGTCAGCTTCTGTTCAATGGCGACAAGCTGCCCCGCCAGGCCGCCCGTGGCCTGATGTGGCTGACCCTGGCGCGCGACGCCGCAACGCCCGAAGAGGCTTGGATCAAGGACAGCTACAACCGGGCGGTCGCCAAGGCCTCCGACGACGACCGGGTGATGGCGCTGCAGATGCTCGAGCACTGGGTCCAGGGCCGGCGGGACTGAGGCCGCCGCAAACGCCGTCTGCAGCAGCGACCATCCATCTGATCAGCAAGCGCGATGGCTTCCTGACAGGCCGATCGTGCTTCAAGCAGGGCTCGGCTTAGGCCGCTTCCAGATCGAGATCCGCCCACACCGGGACGTGGTCGGACGGCTTTTCCCAATTGCGCACATAGCTGTCGATGCCGACATGGCACAGCCGGTCGGCGGCCTGCGGCGACAGCAGCAGGTGATCGATGCGGATGCCCCAGTTCTTCTGCCAGGCGCCGGCCTGATAGTCCCAGAAAGTGTACTGGCCGGGGGCGTCGGTGGTGGCGCGTAGCGCATCGGTGAGGCCGAGCCCGAGCAGGGTCTGGAAGCTCTCACGGGTCTCGGGCAGGAACAGTGCATCCTCGGTCCAGACGGCAGGATTATAGGCATCCGCTGGCTGCGGGATGACGTTGAAGTCGCCAGCCAGAATCAGCGGCTCCTCGGTCTTCAGCCGCTGTTTCGCGTAGTCGCGCAGCCGTGCCATCCAGCTCAGCTTGTAGGGGTACTTTTCGCTGCCGACCGGGTTGCCGTTGGGCAGATACAGGCAGGCGACGCGCACCACGCCGTGCTTCAACGACACCACGCCTTCGAGAAACCGCGCATGGACGTCGCCGTCGTCACCGGCAAGTCCCGGATTGGCCTCTTCGAGCGGATATTTCGACAGCAGCGCCACGCCGTTGAAGGTCTTCTGGCCGTGGGTGACGACGTTGTAGCCGAGCGCCTCGATCGGCTCGCGCGGAAACGCCTCGTCGACGCATTTGATCTCCTGCAGGCAGACGACGTCGGGCTGGCAGTCCTGCAGCCAGGTCAGGAGATGATCCAGCCGCTGCCGGACCGAGTTGACGTTCCATGTCGCAATCCGCATCGCGCCGTCCGTTGCCCGGGATGATTTGCGCCGCGGCAGATCGTGCCGTGCATCGCTGTGATAGAGCAATCCGCGTCGGAGGCAAATCCGGCGCGGCGATCGGGAGCGATCGGCCGAGGCGGCGTCCGCGGCAGCGCGAACGCCCGAACGCGGAGCATCGAGCATGTCGAGTCGCGGCTCACGGATGATCGAAGCGATGCAGCTCCGGGGCATGACCAAGCAGCACGCCTTGGCTCATGCGATGGGTGTCAACGAGAGCACGATCACGCGCTGGAAGAACAACGGGCCGATCTCGGTCGATCACGCGGTGCTGCTGTGCAACACGCTCGACGTCTCGCTCGATTGGTTCTTGGCCGGGCGCGGGCGGATCGACGCCCACAAGCCGGTAGCGACCAGCGATTCGGTCGAAACCTCGCTGCTGAACTGTGTGCGGCATGCGGAAGCTCGCATGTCGGATCGCTCCAAGGCGCTGTTGGTCGCCTTCATTTCCTCGTTGTATCCCGAGGTCACCGGTCTCTGAACGGAGCTGATTGCGGGGCGCGCAAGCGGCGCGGGCGAATCTTGCGCGATATGCAATCAGAAGTTGCGTCGCTTTCCGCGAGCGAGGCTAGGTTTACACAACCTTCGGTTGTATTTGTTCCGAAGGTGCAACCCGAGACCCCGCAACTTGCAGGAGATCATCATGGCCACGACGATCACGATCAACGTCACCAACAAGAGCACCACGCTTCAGAACTTCTTCTTCTTCCAGCAGCCGGCGCAGTATTCCGGCGGCGCCCAGGTCTACACCAACAGCCTCTACAGCCAGGCGCTGCTGCCCTACGACCAGTCGGGCGCGGTCCTGAGCTTCTCGATGGTGCTGCAGTACTATGCGGGTGTCCAGCAGCAGGTGGCGCCGCCGCAGGTCGGTCAGCCCTCCGGACAGCTCGCCGCGAGTCAGCCGATCGATCTGACTCCGGCCGCCGGCGGTCAGCCGACCAACAATACGACCACCATGACGGTCTCGCCGTCGCTGGGCCTGTCGGTGCCGGTTTCGACGACGGGGCCGCAGGCCGGCTCGTTCCGGATCATCACGCCGGTGTTCAATCCGGTGCTGACTGCCTACAACGCCGGTTCGGCGGTGCAGACACTGGCCGGCGGCGTCACGCTGTCGAACTTCGTCTCTGCTCAGCCGAACTCCAATCTCGACTGTCAGCCGATCATCAAGTTCTACGTCCAGACCGGCACCTACACCGCCGGAACGGTGATGAACTTCACCTCGTCGTCGCAGGGGTCGGCGATCTGTGACGCGACCCCCGGCTTCACCACCTTCAATGTCACCTACAATATCGATGGCACCTGGACGGTGAAGAACATGGTCTCGACGACGCTGGCGGATGGTAGCCGTGGTCTGGTCGAGAAGTCGGTCTATACCACCGGGCTGATCGGACCGGCGGCGGCACGGGCCGAAATCCTCAACGAGGCTGGTACCGCCGTCGTTTCCACCGGTAACGCGGCGAACTTCCTGAAGCCGATCGCCGTGACCAATCTCAGCGCGCCGGGCAATATCGCTGTGACGCGCGAGTATCAGGTCGGCCCCACCGGTGGACCGTACCAGGGCGTGATGTGCACCAACTTGGCCGGCACCACCGCGGTGTTCGATTAGTAACTGCTGCGCCGCCGATGCAAAGAAGATTGATCGGACGGCGTGGCAGCGACTGCGGCCGGAGGCCTGGACGGCTTCCGGCCGTTGGCGTTTAATTGGCGTGGCTGGCGGAGCAATGGCACGGATCCGATGACCACCGTCACCATCAATCTTCAGAACAACAGTACGGCGCTGCAGAATTTCTGCTTCTTCCAGCAGCCGGGGCAGTATTCGAGCGGCGGGCAGGTGTATGCCAGCAGCCTGCTGGGCCAGCCGCTGCTGACCTACGATTCATCGGGCGCGATCCTGAGCTTCATGATCACGCTGCAGACCTATGCGGGGGTACAGCAGCAGATTGCCCCGCCGCAGCCGGGACAGCCGGTCGGGCAGGCCGGAGCGATCCGGGCGATCGAACCGACCCCGGCGCAGGGCACCCCGACAGGTAACACCACGACGATGACGGTGACGCCGGCGCTCGGCCTGTCTCCGACGACGGTCACGGCCGGACTGCAGACAGGCGCGTTCCGGATCATGACCGCCGCGTTCAATCCTGTGCTGGTCGCCTACAATGCGGGAGTCGCGATGCAAACGCTGGCCGGCGGAATCCTGCTGTCGAATTTCGTCACGGCGCCGCCGAACGTCGCCCTGGACTGCACGCCGTCGCTCAAGTTTTACGTGCAGATCGGTTCGTACACCGCAGGAACCGCGATCGATTTCCTGACAATGTCGGCAACCGCCGCGGTCTGCGACGCGACCACGGGATTCACCGCCTTCAATGTCAGCTACAACATCGACGGCACCTGGACGGTCAAGAACATGGTCAGCGCCCGGTCGCGCAGCGGCGAGCCGGAGCTGATCACGGTGTCCGAATACACCACCGCTGCGACCAGGGTGCCGCCGTGACGGCGCAACGACCGGCTGCTATCCCGGTAGTCCCCGCAGCACCAGCGCGAGGCAGACGATCACCATGATCGACGGTAGCGCCCAGCGGCAGTGCGAACGCAGACCCATGGCGAGGACGTGGTAACGTGAGGCCGGATCGCTGCGCGGTTTCCAGAGCAGCGCGTCGATCAGCACCACCACCACGAGATAGAAATAACCGAGCGAAATGATCTTCGCGATCGGTGTGTTCAGCGAGATCGAGCCGGGGAAGCTCGCCTCGTAGGTGAAGCTGATCGCTGCCAGCGCCAGCAGGGCGGAGAACACCAGGCTGCCGTGATCCTTGGGCGCGGTGCCGGGGATCCACAGCACGAACAGCGACACCGCCAGCGTCGAGACGATCGGGATGAACAGCCGCAGCAGATAGCGCTCCGACAACCGCTCGATCCCGACGGTGGCGTTGAGCCGCGAATAGGCGCGTGCATTCCAGCCGGCGGCTTCGTCGTAGAAGAACGTCAGGTCGAGCGGGCGCCAATCGATCACCGAAAGTTTCGGTTCGATCCGCGAGAATAGCCGGTCGGTCTCGGTGGTCACCAGCATCGCGTCCTGTTTGGCGTAGCGCGGCAGCGAGAACGACAGCGACAGCCGCTGACGGTCGAATGGAAACGCCGCCATATCCACGCCGACGCGGAAATCGGCCTCGTAACGTTCGACCAGCACGACGCTGCCGTCGCTATAGACCGAGACGGCATCGGCCTTGGCGCGCGGCTCGCCGAGCTGATTGTCGATCGCCAGACCAGGCGTCCAGATCCCGGCGATGTACTGGCGTGCTTCGGCCCCGACGCGGTCGATCCGCGAGGTGCCGGCGTCGAGCGGGTCGAACCGCCGGCGCGGATCGGTCCAGCGCTGAGTGACTTCGATGTACAGCCGCGCGCGGCCGATTACCTCGCGGATCTCGGTGATATCGAGTACGCGCAGGCCGATGCGGACCTTGACTGGCAGTTCGACGCCTTCAGGTAGCCCTTCCGGCGGCGAGCCCGCGGCGGACGCGGGTGCGCCGCACAGCCCAACAACAACGATCAGCAGCGCCGCAAGCAGTGACCTCATGCCTGCGCCTCGTCGCGCGGCTTCAGCATCCGCGCCAGCACCGAGAAGGCGACAAAGGCCAGCACGGTGCCGATCAACCCCGCCGCGATCAGTTCGATCCTGGTCCGCTGCAATGCTGCGCCATGCGAAGGAAAGCTCTTCACCGCCGCGATGTTGCCGATCATCCGGCCGGAGAAATCGATCAACGGCTGCACCAGGATCGCGCCGGTCTCGCCGCCGATCCGATACGGGCTGATCTCGCGGGTGCGGGCGAGGCGGATCGCACCGTCGCGCAACAGGCCGGTGAACAGCGGGGTGTCGGTCGAGGCGAGCGCGATCAGGTCGCCGAATTGTTCGCCCTTGTCGCCGGGCCTGCGCGGCGGTAACTCGGCCAGCGATTGGCTGAGCACCACCGCGATGTCGGCATTGGTCAGAGTCTTCACCTGTTCGAGGATCGGCTCGAGATTGAGGCCGGCCTCGACGGTGCCGACGAAGCGGTCGCCGTCGTTGATCACCGCGATGCCGCGCACGAAGGTGCCGGCGACGCCGATCTCAAGGCCGACCTGCGAGCGCCGCGTCTTGTTGGCGGCGAGCACCATCTGCCGAAACTTGGTCAGGTCGTCGCCGAACTTATCCGGCAGATGCAGCCGCAGCAGATAGGTCATGTCGGCGGCGTGAAAGCCGAACACCGGAACGCCCTGGCTTTTCAGATACGCATAAGGGGCGGCCGTGAGCTCCGTCAGCGCGGCGCGGTCACCGGCGGCAAGGGCACGAGCTACAGCCCGCTGCCGCGCCGTGGTCTCCGCCTGGGTCAGCGCGAACCGTCCGGCTTCGTCGAGCGCGGCGGTGATCGCCTGGCTGACCGCCGCCATCTGGTGATCGCGGTCGCGCGCGATCACGTCGTTCTGCATCGAGAAGGTGAGGGAGAGCATGGCGCCGAAGCTCAGCGCCAGCACCAGCGCGGTGATCAGGCCGGCATGGACGCTGGAGACGCGCAGAGGCGGACGGGGAACGCGGGGAGGCACCGACATCGAGGTTTCCGGGGGCTGTTGACCCATCCTCGACCTGGCCGCGCAACGCGCGGGGCATCGCGCGCTGCCAAAGGGCCGTTCGGAGGGTTCTTTGGCCGCGCCTTAGCGGACCTGGGAACCGGAACCAAGAGCAGATGGTACGGCAGGCGACGTTTGTCTTGACCTGGCGTCTCAAAGCCAACGGCTGCGGGGGCCGCCCGGCCGCCGCAACCGTGCCGTCGATCAGAACGTCAGATCGAGAAACTGGTGCCGCAGCCGCAGGAGGCGGTGGCGTTCGGGTTGTTGACCCGGAACGAGGCGCCGATCAGGTCGTCGACGAAATCGACTTCGGAGCCGGCGAGGAACGGCACAGAGGCGGAATCGACCAGCACCACCGCGCCCTCTCTGGCGATCACCAGATCGTCGTCGGTCTTGGTGCGGTCGACGTCGAATTTGTACTGAAAGCCGGAGCAGCCGCCGCCTTCGACGCTGATCCGCAGCATCGCGCCTTGGCCTTCGCCTTGGAGGATTTCGCCGATCCGGCGCGCCGCGCGTTCGCTGATGGTGACGCTCGATTCCGTCATCTCGCCGCTCCGTGTCGACGGGCAGGGCCCGTCATTGGATTTCTCTGCCAACAATAGTTAAGTGCGCCGCACCGCAGAATCAAACGCTGAAGGACGAGTCGCGCGCGTGTCGGTCGGTATGGCAGCCCCCCGTGCAGCTTTTGGCTGCGATCCGGACCACAGCCGAGGCCGGCAGTTTCACGAGCCGCCGAGCCGGACCCGCAGCGCGTTTCGCCGCGATTGTGACCGCGTCATCCACTCCAACGCGTTTCGCCGGCTGAAGCACAAGACCCAGGTCTTCGTGTTTCATGAAGGCGATCACTACCGCACCCGGCTGACCCATAGCCTGGAAGTGGCGCAGATCGCCCGCGCGCTGGCGCGTCAGCTTGGGCTCGATGAAGATCTCACCGAAACCCTCGCGCTCGCCCACGACCTCGGCCATCCGCCGTTCGGCCACGCCGGCGAGCGGGCGCTCGATGCCTGCCTGAAGGATGCCGGCGGCTTCGACCACAATGCCCAGACGCTGCGGGTGCTGACGGCACTCGAGCACCGCTATCCCGAGTTCGACGGGCTCAACCTGACCTGGGAAACGCTCGAAGGCGTGGTCAAGCACAACGGCCCGCTGACCGACCGGGCCGGCGCGCCGTTGCCGCGCTATGCCGAGCACGGCGTGCCGCGCGGCATCACCGAGTTCAACGAGCGCTTCGATCTGCAGCTGTGGAGCTTCGCCTCGCTCGAGGCCCAGGTGGCGGCGATTGCCGACGACATCGCCTATGACGCTCACGACATCGACGACGGCCTGCGCGCCGGGCTGTTCGGGATCGACGATCTGGTCGAGGTGCCGCTGGTGGCCCGGATCATTGCGGCGATCGACCGGCGCTATCAGGGACTCGACGACACGCGGCGCGGCGCCGAGCTGGTGCGCGAGCTGATCTCGCATTTCATCGGCGCGGTTGCGGCCGAGGCTGAGCGGCGGATCGCCGAGGCGCAGCCGGCCACGGCCGATGACGTTCGTCGCGCCGAACGGGCGCTGGTGGCGTTTCCGGCCGCGACTGCGAAAGCCGAAGCCGAGATCAAATCCTTCCTCTGGACCCGGATGTACCGCGCCGAGCGGGTGATGAAGGTGATGCGCGACGCCGAAGCGATCGTCGCCGAGTTGTTTCAGCGCTATTGCGACCATCCGGAGGATCTGCCGCCGGACTGGCTGCCGGCCAACGGCCCGGTCGCCGAGTGCGAAGCCGACCGGCTGCTGCGGATTCGCAATTTCATCGCCGGGATGACCGACCGCTATGCGCTCGCCGAGCACCAGCGGCTTTTTGACTCGACCCCGGATTTGCGTTAGGCGGCGCGCTGACCGGCCCGAAACGGCCGCTCCCATTTTTCCTTGTCAGATATGGCCGAGCTCCCGATGTCCACGCATCTTTTCGCCCGTCTCCTGTCGCGCGTGCACGCGGTGTGCGCTGCGCTGATCGAAGAGGGCGCGCTGCCCGCCGGGATCGACCTGTCGCGTATCGTGGTCGAGCCGCCGAAGGATGCCTCCCACGGCGACATGGCGACCAATGCCGCGATGGTGCTGGCCAAGGAGGCCAAGGCAAAGCCGCGCGACCTCGCCGACAAGATCGCTGACAAGCTGCGCGCCGAGGAACTGATCGACCAGGTCGCGATCGCCGGGCCGGGCTTCATCAATCTCACGCTCAAGCCGGCGGTATGGGCCGACGCGCTGCGCGCCGTGCTCGACGCCGGCGCTGATTACGGCCGCAGCAGCATCGGCGGTGCCGAGAAGGTCAATGTCGAATACGTCTCGGCCAATCCGACCGGGCCGATGCATGTCGGCCATTGCCGCGGCGCGGTGTTCGGCGATGCGCTGGCGAACCTGCTCGATGTTGCGGGCTACGCGGTCACCCGCGAGTACTACATCAACGACGCTGGCGCCCAGGTCGATGTGCTGGCACGGTCGGCATTCCTGCGTTACCGCGAAGCGCTCGGCGAGGACATCGGTGCAATCCCCGAGGGGCTGTATCCGGGCGATTACCTCAAGCCCGTCGGCGAAGCGCTGAAGGCCGAGCACGGCGCGGCGCTCAAAGACATGACTGAGGCGCAGTGGCTGCCGACGGTTCGGGCCACGGCGATCGCGATGATGATGGAGGCGATCAAGGGCGACCTCGCCGCGCTGAACATCACCCACGAGGTATTCTTCTCGGAACGCTCGCTGATCGAAGGCGGCCGCAACCGCGTCGCCGAGACCATCGAATTCCTGCGCGCCAAGGGCGACGTGTATCAGGGCCGGCTGCCGCCGCCGAAGGGCGCGCCGGTGGAGGACTACGAGGACCGCGAACAGACCCTGTTCCGTGCCACCGCCTATGGCGACGACGTCGATCGGCCGCTGCTGAAGTCGGACGGCTCCTACACCTATTTTGCGTCCGACATCGCTTATCACAAGGTGAAGTTCGACGCCGGCTTCGCCAACATGGTCGACGTCTGGGGCGCCGATCACGGCGGCTACATCAAGCGGATGCAGGCGGCGATCCAGGCGGTGACGGCCGGCAAGGGCGCGCTCGACGTCAAGATTGTCCAGCTCGTCCGGCTGCTGCGCAACGGCGAGCCGGTGAAAATGTCGAAGCGGGCAGGCGACTTCGTGACCCTGCGCGAAGTCGTCGACGAAGTCGGTTCCGACGCCGTCCGCTTCATGATGCTGTTCCGCAAGAACGATGCGGTGCTCGATTTCGACCTCGCCAAGGTGATCGAGCAGTCGAAAGACAATCCGGTGTTCTACGTCCAGTATGGCCATGCGCGTGGCCATTCGATCTTCCGCAACGCCCGGGAGGTGGTTCCGGATCTTCCCGAGGATTCGAAGGCGCGGGCCGCGATGCTGCGGCAGGCGCCGCTGGAGCGGTTGAACGATCCGGCCGAGCTCGAACTATTGAAGCGACTTGCGCTCTATCCGCGCATCGTCGAGGCCGCCGCCCAGGCCCACGAGCCGCACCGAATTGCGTTTTATCTCAATGAGCTCGCGAGCGAATTTCATGCGCTTTGGACGCATGGCCGCGATTTGCCTCATTTACGCTTCATTATCAATAATGATGCAGACATTACCCGAGCGCGCTTGGCGATGGTCCAAGCCGTCGTCTCGGTTTTGGCCTCGGGGCTCGCCATTCTCGGCGTCACTGCGCCGGACGAGATGCGATAGGGGATCGGCCGTCAGATGGGGATCTGTAGCGGCTTGTGAGAGCGGCCGTGACGTCTGCGAAGGCGCCTTTGGCTGCTTTCCCGAATGGGACGCGACATCACGATGACGGATCGATATCAGAATCGACCTTTTCCGGCGGATGACGATGACCGTCTTCCTCCCTCCCATTATCCGCAGAAGCCGGAGAACGATCCGCTCGCCGAGCTTGCCCGGCTGATTGGTCAGACCGACCCGTTCGGCCAGACCGCTCCCCGGACAGAGCCGGCGCCGCCGATCGCGCCGCAAAGCCGCGCCACCGACTTCCGCGCCAGCAGGGATTTGCGGTCGGCTGACGACGATCTCGTGCCGCCGCCGACGCCGTCGTGGATGCAGCATCGCCAGTCGCCGCGCGTAGCTGAGCCGCAGCGGGCACCCGAACCGGTGCTGCCGCCGGAGCCGGATTTCAGCCGGCCGCCGTCCTTCATCAACGCCGCGCCGCCTGCGCCGCGGCGCGCCGACCTCACCAGCTACGAGCGGACGCCTGCGATGCAGTCGCCGGTCGAGCCACGCTCGCTGGATATGCGCTCGTTCGATCCAGGACTGATCCCTCCGCGTGCACCGGAGCCGAGGTTCGAGCCGGCGCCGATCGAGCAGCGCCAGCTCGATCTGGTGCAGCCGGACCGGGTGCCTTACGAGCCGGACTACGATCCGCTGCCGGCGAGTGCCGCGCCGCTCGATCCGGCACGCTACGACGATGCGCTCTACGGCCAACTGCCTGCCGATCCGGCGCCGATCGGCGGATATCAGGATCCGGCTTACGGCTATGGCGACGGCTACGACGAGCTGTCTGAAGATCAGGCGGTCAAGCCGCGCCGCAATACCATGCTGACCGTGTTCGCGATCCTGGCGCTTGCGGTGGTCGGCACCGGCGGCGCTCTGGCTTATCGCAACTTTGCTGGCGTCACGCGCAGTGGCGAGCCGCCGGTGATCAAGGCCGACACCACTCCGACCAAGATTCCGGGGCCGTCGAACGATAACGCCGGCAAGCCGATCCAGGACCGGCTGGCCTCCGGCAACGGTGTCGAGGCACTGGTTTCGCGCGAAGAGCAGCCGGCGGCCGACCCGTCGCGGATGCCGGGATCGGGTCCGCGCGTCGTGCTGCCGCAGCTCAATCAAAACCCCAATCCGCCGACGGTGGCCAGCGTCGCGCCGGGCGCCAAGCCGAACCTGACGCCGCCGCCGAACAACGGCACCCTGGCGGGAGACGAGCCGCGCAGGATCAAGACATTCAGCATTCGGCCGGATCAGGCAGAGCAATCTGGTCAGCCGGGCGCTGCGTCCCGGCAGGCCAGCCGCACTGCACCGCCCCCGGCGGCTCGCGCACCGGCAAGGAGCGTCGAGGACGCCAATGCCTCGGCTGGTGCCGCACCCTTGTCGCTGTCGCCGGGAGCCAGCGAGACTCCGGCGCCGCGTGCGCAGCGCGTTGCGTCGTTGCCGGCCGCCGAACCGGTCACCTCCGGCGGTTACGTCGTGCAGGTGTCGTCGCAGCGCAGCGAGGCCGACGCCAAGTCGTCGTATCGCACGCTGCAGGGCAAGTTCTCTTCGGTGCTCGCCTCGCAGCCGCACATGATCAAAAAGGTCGATCTCGGCAGCAAGGGCGTCTACTACCGCGCTATGGTCGGCCCGTTCGCCTCGGCCGAACAGGCACAGCAGGTCTGCGGGAACCTAAAAAGTGCCGGCGGACAGTGCTTCGTCCAGAGGAATTAACGGCGGTTTCCTTGACCCTGGAGGCGCGTGCGGGCTAAGCGCGCTGTATGCCACCGCGCGCCTTCATTTCCGGCCTGGCCGGCCTCAGCCTCAGCGACGACGAACGCGGATTTTTCCGTGATTCGCGCCCGTGGGGTTTCATTCTGTTCAAGCGGAACGTCGACAATCCGGCGCAAGTCAAAGCGCTGGTTGAAGAATTGCGCGAATCTGTCGGTTCCCCGGATGCGCCGGTCCTGATCGACCAGGAAGGCGGTCGGGTGCAGCGGCTCGGGCCGCCGCATTGGCCGGTCTATCCGCCCGGCGCGGTGTTCTCGTCGCTGTACCAGATCGACCCGGAGGCAGGGCTGACTGCGGCGCGACTGAGCGCGCGGCTGATCGCCGACGATCTGCTCACACTGGGGATTACCGTCGACTGCCTGCCGCTTGCCGACGTTCCGGTCGCCGGCGCCGATGCGGTGATCGGCGACCGTGCTTACGGCAACACGCCGGACAAGGTCGCGGCGATCGCCCGCGCGGTCACTGAGGGGCTGGCGCAGGGCGGCGTGCTGCCCGTGCTCAAGCATATTCCCGGTCATGGCCGGGCCACCGCCGACAGCCATCATCGTCTGCCGACGGTCGACACCGCACCCGCGGAACTCGATCGGACCGACTTCGCCGCGTTCCGGCCGCTCGCCGACCTGCCGATGGCGATGACTGCACATGTTGTGTTTAGCGCGCTGGACCCCGCCCAACCCGCGACCACTTCTGCGACAATCATCGACCGGGTGATTCGCGAGTCGATCGGGTTCCAAGGATTGCTGATGAGCGACGACGTTTCGATGAACGCGCTGGCCGGCAGCATCGCCGAACGCACCCGCGCGATCGTCGCGGCGGGCTGCGACGTCGTTCTGCATTGCAACGGCAAGCTCGACGAAATGCGTCAGGTCGCGACCGACACGCCGGAGCTGCAGGGCAGGGCATTGGCCAGGGCCGAAGCTGCGCTGGCGGCGCGCCGGCCTCCGCAGCCGCTCGACCGCGCTGCGGCGCGATCCGAACTCGAAGCCTTGATCGGCCGCGCAAGGGTGGGCGCATGACCGCTGAAATTCTGCAATTCGAAACCGGCCGGCCCGTCGAACAGGTCGAGCAGGATGAAGCGCTCGTCATCGACGTCGAGGGCTATGAAGGTCCGCTCGACCTTCTGCTCACGCTGGCGCGGCAGCAAAAGGTCGATCTGCACAAGATCTCGATTCTGGCGCTTGCCGACCAGTATCTGCTGTTCATCGAAGAAGCGCGGAAGATCCGGCTCGAACTCGCCGCCGACTATCTGGTGATGGCGGCGTGGCTCGCTTTCCTGAAGTCGCGCCTGCTGCTGCCGGAGCCGCCGGCCCAGGAAGGGCCGAGCGCCGAAGAGATGGCCAATGCGCTGGCCAACCGGCTGCGCAAGCTCGAGGCGATCCGCGAGGCGGCGAACCGGCTGATGACGCGGCCCCAGCTCAATCGCGACATTTTCCCGCGCGGGCAGGCCGAAGAAATCGCCGAGATCAAGCATCCGAAGTTCACAGCAACGCTGTACGATCTGCTCAGCGCCTACGCATCGCAGCGGCAGTCGCGCGTGCTCACCACCGTTCATCTCGCCAAGCGCACGGTGTGGTCGCTGAGCGAAGCGCGCGCGTCGCTGGAGCGGCTGGTCGGGCTCGCCGAGGACTGGAGCCGGCTCGACGAATATCTGCTGCGCTACATGCCCGACCCGACCCAGCGCGCCACCGTGCTGGCGTCGAGCTTCGCGGCCGCGCTGGAACTGGTGCGCGAGGGCGAGGTCGAGCTGCATCAGTCGGGCCCCTTGGCGCCTTTGTATTTTCGTAAGCGTCCGCCGTCTCCAGCGATGGAAGCGGCAGCCTTGCCGGATACTCCGGTCGGGTAGTGGAAGAAGGAGACCGAGCCATGGCAAGTCTGGCGGAGAAGCGCATCGTGGAGTTCGAACAACCGGTCGAACATCTCGCCGATGACAGCGCCGAACAGCAGCCGCAGTCCCGGCCCGAGGAGCTGCGCCTGCTCGAAGCCCTGCTGTTCGCGTCCCCCGAGCCGCTGGAGCAGTCCGCGCTCGCCAAGCGCATGCCGGAAGGCGTCGACATCAAGGCGGCGCTGAAGCAGTTGCAGGACGACTACGCAGGCCGTGGCGTCAATCTGGTCCGCATCGCCAGCAAATGGACGTTCCGCACCGCGGGCGATCTCGCTTGGCTGATGACCCGCGAGTCGACCGAGACCCGCAAGCTGTCGCGCGCCGCGATCGAGATGCTGGCGATCATCGCCTATCACCAGCCGATCACCCGCGTTGAAATCGAAGAGATCCGCGGCGTGGCGACCTCGAAGGGCACGCTCGACGTGCTGCTGGAGACCGGCTGGATCAAGCCGCGCGGGCGCCGCAAGACCCCGGGCCGTCCGCTGACCTTCGGCACCACCGAAGCGTTCCTGTCGCAGTTCAGCCTGGAGTCGCTCACCGACCTGCCGGGCCTCGAAGAACTCAAGGGCACCGGCCTGCTCGACACCCGCCTGCCGACCGGATTCAGTGTGCCGACGCCGTCGGATGATCCGGAGCTGCGCGAGGACGAGGATCCGCTCGAGCCCGGCGATCTCGATTTGTCGGTTGCGCCGCAGCCCGAACTGGATCTGGAGGGCGACGCCGCGGAGACCGCTGCCGCTGCGCCGGAGACGGCCGAAGCGACCGGAGCGGCGCAGGCTGGCGATGCAGAGTTCGGCGCGGCGGAAGCGGCCGAGCTGGATGCCGATGCGGCCGAGGCCGGCGTGATCGAGACGACCGACGCGGGGAGCGAAGAGGCCGCGGCCGAAACCGGCTTCGTCGAGCTCGAACAGACAGGCGACGTTGAAGGCGAGGAGACCGATCAGGTCGGCGAGGTCGAGCTGGAGGCCGAACTGGCGGATGGCGACGAGCTGACCTCTGAGGACGAGGTGGCTGCCGAGTTCGAGACCGCTGAGGCGGAGCTGATCGAATCGGATGTTGTCGAGGATACCGTCGCGGAGAACGAAGAAGCCTCGATCGGCGAAGCCGACAGCGATCTCGATACCGTTGCCGAGGATCTCGATACCTCTGAACCGGACGGCTCCGAGGACGAGGCCGGCGACGACGTGCCTGAGCGGGACGATGGGCAGCAGTGAGCCTGTGACTGAGCCTCAAAAGGAACCCGATGGACGCTGATCAACTCACCGTTGCGCCGGCATAAATCCTTGTTTTGGGCGGCTCTTTCACCTAGCTTCGCTGGAGAATAGGGCTGGCGTGCCGGTCGAGTTTCGGGAGAAGGCAGGATGGGTTCACTCAGTATCTGGCACTGGATCGTCGTTATCGCGGTCGTCCTGCTGCTGTTCGGTCGGGGCAAGATTTCCGACCTGATGGGCGACGTCGCCCAGGGCATCAAGTCCTTCAAGAAGGGCTTGCAGGACGATGAAAAGACGGCGGAAACGTCCGAGCCGGTTAAGTCGATCGACCACTCCGCGACGCCCGGTGCAGCCAACCGCACCGACGTCGGCAGCAAGGCGGTCTGAGCGCGCAGGCGCGAAAGCCGCGCCGTTGTTTCGGGAGCGCGGCGTTGCCGAATCGACGTGATGTGATCCGGCGGCGCCCCACGCCGCCGGCATCTTCGGAACGGCGCTACGCGCGGGCTGCGAGCTTGCCCGCACGCGGATCGTGAGCTCGCGGGCGCATTGAGGCATAGTCGGCCGTTTCATGTTCGACATCGGGTGGAGTGAACTGATGGTGATTGGGGTGGTCGCGCTGATCGCGATCGGCCCCAAGGAACTGCCGGGCGTGTTGCGCACGGTCGGGCAATGGATGGGCAAAGCGCGAAGGCTTGCCAGCGAATTCCAAGGGCAGTTCCAGGAAGCCATGCGCGAGGCCGAGATGGCCGACCTCAAGAAGTCGTTCGACGAGGTCAAGGAAGCGGCCAGCGGCCTGTCGACCCACAACATGCTGACCAAGCTGTCGGGCGAGGTCAACGACGCGATCGCTCTCGATAAGCCCGCCACGTCGAGCACCTCCGATGCTCCGGCGGAGCCGACCACGCCGGCGCAACCCACGGCCGAGACCTTGATCGAAGCGACCCAGCACGACTCGGCCGTTTCCGAGCCGCTTGCGATCGTGCGCGAGGTGCAGGTCTCCGAGCCGGCGAATCTGCCGGTCGCGGCCGAGAGCCACGCGCTCGCCACGCCGGACGCGGCGCCGCCGGATCTCGCGCACCCCGAAACAATCAGCTCCGAACTGCCGAAGGACGCCAAAGCGTCATGAGTGCCGACGACATCGAGGCCTCAAAGGCGCCGTTGATGGACCACCTGATCGAGCTGCGCTCGCGGCTGATCAAGGCGCTGCTCGGCTTCGGCATCGCGTTCATCTTCTGCTTCTTCTTCGCCAAGCAGATCTACAACGTTCTGGTCTGGCCGTTCGTCTGGGTCGCCGGGCCGGAGAACTCGAAGTTCATCTACACCGCGCTGCTCGAATACTTTCTCACCCAGCTCAAGCTGGCGATGTTCGGCGCCGGCTTCATATCGTTCCCGATCATCGCCACGCAGATCTACAAGTTCGTGGCGCCCGGTCTGTATAAGCACGAGAAGAACGCTTTCCTGCCGTATCTGATCGCCACGCCGGGCTTCTTCGTGCTCGGCTCGCTGGTGGTGTACTTCGTGGTGCTGCCGATGCTGGTGCGGTTCTCGCTCGGCATGCAGCAGGTCGGCGGCACCGAGACCGCGCAGATCCAGCTTCTGCCCAAGGTCGGCGAATATCTGTCGCTGATGATGTCGCTGATCTTCGCGTTCGGCCTGGCGTTCCAGCTGCCGGTGATCCTGACCCTGCTCGGGCGGATCGGCGTGCTCACCGCCAAGCAGCTCAAGGAAAAACGCCGCTACTTCATTGTCGGCGCCTTCGTGATCGCTGCGGTACTGACTCCGCCCGACGTCATTAGCCAGGCCTCGCTCGCGATCCCGCTGCTGCTGCTGTACGAGGGCTCGATCATCGCGGTGTCGATCGTCGAAAAGAAGCGTGCCGCAGAGGCGGCGACCGGAGCTGCCGACGCAGAATCGAAGCCGGCGGAGTAGGCGTTAGACGACGAAGGCTTGCATCCCACCACGATCCGTACCTATCTTAGGTTGTATCGATCGGGGCGGGGGAAGGTCGATGGCGTTCGCTTTCGATACTTTGGGTTATGCTAAGCGTTTGCGAAACTCCGGTGTCTCCAATGAGCAGGCAGAAGCCCATGCCGAGGCTGCGCGCGAGTTCATCATGACGGAATTGGTGACCAAGACGGATTTGCAGCTAGCGATGGAAACGCTGACGCTGCGGCTGACCGTGCGGCTCGGCGGCATCGTTGCGGCGGGCTTTGGAATTCTCGCCGCTATGGTGGGCGTGCTCGCCTTGGTCTTACGATCGCATTGATCGCGCCACCAGTCGTTTCGGAAGATTGGCTGTAGGAGTGTGCGGGGGCATCCTTTGAGGCTCGCAGTGCTCAAGCCTTATGATGAAGCTCAGAGGACGGCGTCGTCGCGGGCGATGACGGGAGAGAGCGCGGCGCGTGCCTTTCAAATTCGGGCCATTCAGGGTACTCCAGCCGTTCTGGCCGACATGCCCTCAGGACGAATTCCCATGCACGACATCAAAGCGATCCGCGACAATCCGCAGGCCTTCGACGCGGCGTTCACGAGGCGCGGTCTGGCGCCGATCGCGGACAGCCTGATCAAGCTCGACGAAGCCCGCCGCGCCGCGGTGCAGGCCGCCGAGCAGGCGCAGGCGCGGCGCAATGCGGCGTCGAAGGAGATCGGCGATGCCAAGAAGGCCAAGGACAATGCCCGCGCCGAGGCGCTGATGGCCGAGGTCACTGAACTGAAGACCACGATGCCGGCGCTCGACGCCGCGGTGAAGGAAGCCGACGAGGCGCTGAAAAAGGCGCTGTCGGAGATCCCGAACCTGCCGCTCGCCGAGGTCCCGGAAGGCGCGGATGAGCACGGCAACGTCGAACATCATCGCTTCGGCGAAAAGCCGAGCTACACGTTCACGCCGAAGCCGCATTACGACCTCGGCGAAGCGCTCGGCATGATGGACTTCGAAGCCGCCGCGAAGATGAGCGGCGCGCGCTTCACCGTGCTGAAGAAGGGCCTTGCGCGCCTGGAGCGCGCGATCGGGCAGTTCTTCCTCGACGTCCACACCGGCGACCACGGCTACACCGAAGTCAATCCGCCGCTGCTGGTGAAGGACGATGCGATGTTCGGCACGGCGCAGTTGCCGAAGTTCGAGGACGATCAGTTCTTCGCAAGCAACGGCTACAACATCCGTCAGTTGCAACAGCAAATGCGGGCATTCATTGCCTCGAAGGAGGCGGGCAAACTAAGCGATTTTTATGCCACCCAGTCAGCTTTCGAAAAGCTGATTGAGGCTTATACCAAGTTAGAAACGGAACAGATCGCGATGGAGATGGGGCGTCGTTGGCTCATCCCCACCGCCGAAGTCTCGCTCACCAACCTCGTCCGCGAGTCAATCCTCGACGAGAAAGAGCTGCCGATGCGGCTCACCGCGTTGACGCCATGCTTCCGTGCCGAGGCGGGTGCCGCAGGTCGTGATACCCGTGGCATGATCCGGCAGCATCAGTTCACCAAGGTCGAGCTGGTGTCGATCACCACTCCCGAACAATCCAAGGACGAGCACGAGCGGATGCTGAGCTGCGCCGAGGAAGTGCTGCGCCGCTTGGGTCTGCATTATCGCGTGATGACGCTGTGCACCGGCGACATGGGCTTTGCCTCGCAGAAGACCTACGACATCGAAGTCTGGATGCCGGGGCAGGGTGAGGGCGGCGCGTACCGCGAAATCTCCTCGTGCTCGGTGTGCGGCGACTTCCAGGCCCGCCGCATGGACGCGCGCTCGCGCGGTCCGGACGGCAAGCCGCGCTTCGTCCACACGCTGAACGGCTCCGGCACCGCCGTCGGCCGTGCGCTGATCGCGGTGATCGAGAATTATCAGCAGGAAGACGGCTCGATCGCCGTCCCCGACGTGCTGCAGCCCTACATGGGCGGGTTGAAGGTGATCGCGAAGGCTTAAGCGCCATGTTTCTCTCCGTCATTGCGAGGAGCAAAGCGACGAAGCAATCCAGCCCTGTGCACCGGGCGCTGGATTGCTTCGCTGCGCTCGCAATGACGCTGATACTTGCGGTGACCTTCTTCGTTTCAGTTTCTGCGCTGCCCGCCTTCGCCGCTGGACCTGCCGAGATGATCTCCGCTTTCCGCGCCAAGAATGGCCAGGGCAGGGTGGTGATGGACGCGGCGCTGAATGCGATCGCGCAGCGGCAGGCGGCCGCGATGGCGTCGAAGGATGTGCTCAGCCACGAGGTCGGCGGCTCGTTCACCTCGCGGGTGGCGCCGGCCAAGGTGTCGCGCGCCGCCGAGAACATCGCCTACGGTTATCCGGATTTTCCGAACACGCTGAAGCAGTGGATCAACTCGCCCGGTCATCGCGCCAATCTGCTGCTGAAAGGCGCCTCCAAAGTCGGTGTCGCCAGCGTCCGGTCGAGCGCGAGCGGAAGGACCTATTGGGCGATGGTGATCGCCGGGGGCGACGAGAAACCGAAGCCGAAGGCAAAGCCGCCGGCTAAATCCTCGGGCAAGCAACCGGCGAAATCGACCGCCAGCTCCAAGGCCGCGGCCGAGCCGCCGGCCACTTGGAGCAAGCAGCTGCCGAAACCTTCCGCCGCACGGGATTGCACAGTGCGGATGCTCGGCCTCTGTCTCTAAAACTGATTGCAAAGCGTATCGTGCGCTACTTTCCGAACCGTTCGGCAACGCGCCGCATCCGGAAATAATTAGAATAGTTCGAACAGTACGCGGCGCCAAGCGTCTACGCGCCTGCTATGGCCAATTATCGCGGATTTTCCAAGTAATGCGTGTTGACGTCGCTGTCCTGTTTGGACCCATTCAAATTGTTCCAGACCGCCTCGCCCGCCATAAGCCGTTTCCAGTTGTTACAGCTGGGGACTTGGAATGCCGGGTTGGGAAATATCGCGAAAGGTTGCGCTCGCGAGCTGCAGTTTGTTGATCGGGGATGCCGGCTGGAGTGTCGAGGGCCATGCCCAGACATCGCTGCCTTCGGTCACGGTCGATGCGCCGAAGCCGGCGCAGCCGCGGAGCGTGCGCGCCGATCGCCGCTCGACGGCGACACAGCCGCGCCGAACGGCGCTGCGCCCAACACCGGCTCAGCCTCCGGCCGCGGCCGTGCCGGCATCCGCGACGACGCTGTCGAGCGCGACCGGGCCGGTCAATGGTTTCGTTGCGTCCGGCAGTGCGACCGGCACCAAGACCAACACGCCGCTGATCGAAAGCTCGCAATCGGTCTCGGTCGTGACCCAGGATCAGGTCCGCGACACCGGCGCCCGCACGGTCGGCGAAGCGTTGGCCTATACGGCCGGCGTACAGACGCAGCCGTTCGGCTACGACGCGCGCTACGATCAATTCATGATCCGCGGCTTCTCGAGCACGCAGTTCGGCAATTATCGCGACGGTCTGCGGCAGGGGAACGGTCTCTACGTCTATTTCCGCAACGAGCCTTATGGCGCCGAGCGCATCGAGGTGCTGCGCGGACCGTCTTCGGTGCTGTACGGCGCCAACGACGCCGGCGGCCTGGTGAACTACGTCAGCAAGATGCCGCTGCCGTATCGCCTCAACGAAGCCGGCTTCGACGTCGGCAATTTCAACCGCTACCAGGGGCGGTTCGATTTCAGCGGGCCGGTGCCCGGCCACGAGGATCTGTTGTATCGCTTCACCGGCCTGGTGCGCGACAGCGGCACGCAGATTCCCGGCACCTGGGACGACCGCGTCTACCTCGCGCCGAGCGTCACTGCGAAGCTGGGCGAGGACACGACCCTGACCATCCTGTCCGAGTACACGCGCAGCATGGCCTCGATGTGGCCGTATTACATGCAGAACCCGACTACCGGGCTGGCCACCAATATCCGCCTCGGCGATCCCGCGTTCGACGTGCTGAAGCTATCGCAGGCCTCGATCGGCTACCGGCTGGAGCACCGCTTCGATCCAGCGCTGACGTTCCGGCAGAACGTGCGGATCGGCCACGCCCGGCTCGACGGCGACATGATCGACGGGCTCGGCCTGTCGGCCGATGGGCGCACGCTCAACCGTTACGCATCCAACTTCAAGGAGACGCTGAACACCTTCGCCATCGACAGCCAGATCGAGGCGAAGCTGGCGACCGGGCCGATCCGGCACACCGTGCTGGCGGGCCTCGACTATTTCAGGCAGGCGACGAAGTTCGGCTATTCGGTCGGGTCGGCGCCGCCGCTCGATCTGACCAATCCAGTCTTCGGCGTCGCGTTTCCGACCTCCGAGCTTTCGCTGCTCGCTGCTAACCGGCAGTCGCTCGGACAGCTTGGCCTCTATGTGCAGGACCAACTCGCGCTCGGCGGATGGCGGCTGACGGTCGGCGGCCGGCAGGATTTCTCCGAGCTGTCGCAGTACAACGAACTGTCGGGGACGACGACCTCCAGCACGCCTGACCGCTTCACCGGGCGCGCCGGGCTGCTGTATCTGTTCGACAGCGGCGTCGCCCCTTACGTCAACTACGCGACGTCGTTCCTGCCGCAGGCCGGCACCACGGCGCCGGGGCGGGGGGCATCGCCGTTCGCGCCGACCACCGGCGAGTCGTTCGAGGCCGGCGTCAAGTATCAGCCGCGCGGCTGGAACAGCTACTTCACGGCGACCTGGTTCAACCTGACCAAGGACAACGTGCTGACGGTCGATCCGGTGTTCGGCGCGATGTATTCGGTGCAGACGGGGCAGATCCGGTCGCGCGGGACGGAATTGGAGGCGGTGCTGTCGCTCGCTGAGGGTCTGAAAGGCATCGCCTCGTACAGCTACACTGAGGCCGAGGTGACGCGCAGCAACGATGCAGATCTCGGCAAGGTGCCGATCGGCGTTCCGACCCAGCAGGCGGCGGTGTTCATGGACTACACTTGGCAGACCGGCACGCTCGCCGGGTTCGGTCTCGGCGCGGGCGTGCGCTGGATCGATCAGACTTGGGCGGACGCGGCCAATACCGTGCGCAATCCGGCGAGCACGGCGTTCGACGCCGGCGTGCACTACGATTTCCGCGGCATGCGGTTCGCCGTCAACGCGCGCAATCTTGGCGATCAGCGCATCGGCATCTGCAACGGCGGCAACTGCACCTTCACGCAGGGCCGCACGGTGCTCGGCAGCGTCACCGCTCGCTGGTGACGTTCGGGCGCCTCCTGGGCACCATTGCCCCTGGGGGCGCCGCACGATTCCGGTCGGCTTGGGCCGAATTTGCCTCTCGCGGCTGAGCCGGATATGACGACGGCCCAAGAAAGACCTTCAGAGAGGCGGCCCTGCGACATGCGGATTCTGTGCACCAACGACGACGGCATTCATGCGCCCGGCCTCAAGACGGTCGAACAGATCGCCCGTGCGATCTCCGACGACGTCTGGGTGGTGGCGCCCGAGCTCGACCAGTCCGGAGTGTCGCATTCGCTGTCGCTGAACGATCCCTTGCGCCTGCGTGAAGTCGGCCCGCGGCACTTCGCGGTGCGCGGGACGCCGACCGACTGCGTGATCATGGGCTCGCGCTTCATCCTCAAGGACAAGGCGCCGGATCTGGTGCTGTCCGGCGTCAATCGCGGCCGTAACGTCGCCGAGGACGTGGTCTATTCCGGCACCATCGCCGGCGCGCTGGAAGGCACCATCCTGGGGCTGCCGTCGTTCGCGCTGTCGCAGGAATTCACGATCGAGACCCGCAACGCGCCGCTGTGGGAGACCGCGCGGACTCACGCGCCCGACATCATCCGCAAGGTGATGGCCGCCGGCGTGCCGAAGAACACTGTGGTCAACATCAACTTCCCGGCCTGTACGCCGGACCAGGTCAAGGGCGTGGTGGTGACGCGGCAGGGCAAGCGCAATCCCGGCTTCCTGCGCATCGACGAGCGCCATGACGGCCGCGGCAATCCGTATTACTGGATCGGTTTCGAGCGGATCAAAGTCGAAGACATGCCCGCGGAAGGCACTGATCTGGCCGCGCTCGCCGCCAATTTCGTGTCGGTGACGCCGCTCAAGCTCGACCGCACCGACGAAACATTCTCGGCGGCGCTGACCAAAACGCTGGCCTGAGACCGAGCGCGTAGGATGGGTTGAGCGCAGCGAAACCCATCAAGCGGGGCGCCCCGAGGTCAATGATACGGGACGGGGCGTTCAATGTCGCAGGGGCAAAGACGGTCGCGCGGCGAAGCGGCGAGGATCGCGCACGGATGCCGTCGCATGTCGATGCGTCGGACGCTAGGCGTGGCGCTAAGCGCCTTTCTCTACCCTGCGGTCAATGCACATGCCCATTCCTGATCGGTTCCAGATTGCCGCGGATCATCACCACGCCCGTGATGCCGCGGAGCGTCTGTTTGCGGCTGTCCAGCAGCAGCTTGTCGCCGTTCTGCCCAAGACATGCGAACTCCTGCACATTGGCGCGACCTCAGTGCCAGGGTGTCTCACCAAGGGCGACCTCGACATCGTCGTCCGGGTGCAGCGCGAAGACTTCCAGGCCGCGGAGGCCGCGCTCGCCGCCCGCTACGCACGCAATTCAGGCTCGGTGCGGACCAACGAGTTCGCCGCCTTCGAGGACGAGACCTGCACGCCCCATCTCGGCATCCAGCTCACCGTCAAGGGTGGAGGGTTCGACGTTTTTCACCAGTTCGCCGCCGCGCTACGCGCCGATCCGGCTCTGGTGAAACGCTACAATGAGCTTAAGCTGGCCCATGACGGGCAGCCAATGGATCGTTACAGGGCCGCGAAGGATGCCTTCGTCACGGACGCGCTGCGCCTTGGCTCGGCTGAACGCGGGGACGATCGCACGGAGTGACGCAGCAGCTACGCGGCGCCGCGCAACGTGGCGTCGAGCGCCTGCTTCAGCGATTCGATCTGGAACGGTTTCTGCAGCGCCGGGCGGTCGCGATAATCTTCCGGCACGCCCTGGGTGCCATAGCCGGTGGCGAAGATGAAGGGGCGGTTGCGCGCCTTGAGCAGGTCGGCAACCGGCGAGATCACCTTGCCGTTGACGTTGACGTCGAGGATCGCGATATCGAACTCGGTCGCTTCGGCGAGCTGCAGCGCTTCGTTGATTTCGCCGGTCTCGGCGGCGACCGAGAACCCCAGCTCTTCGAGCATGTCGGCCACCATCATGCGGATCATCGCTTCGTCCTCGACCAGGAAGACGGAGCCGCCGGTCGGACTCGGTGTCGTCATCGGATGATGTCCTCGAGAATGTGCTGTTGCGCCGCCGATCTGCATCGCGCGCGCTTCGTCGATCACCGTCGCAAATAAGCGGCGGGATGGCAAATGCAAGCATCATTTGGCGCATTGCGTCACGCTCCGCACTTGCAAGGCATCGGTCGGCACGCCAACACTCTGCCGAGAATCGCGCCATCCGGAACCGGACAGCAAGGCGCGTCGACCGATCGCGAGACCCGACATGCCGAGCCCCGCGGCCCCGCCGCCCGAAAAGATGATGTTCCAGCTCAGCTTGCGGCGGCGCGGAATCAGCGATCAGGCAGTTCTGCGGACAATGGAGGCGGTGCCGCGCGACCGTTTCGTCGATCCCAATTATCGCGACGGGGCCTGGCGCGACACTGCGCTGCCGATCGCCTGCGGCCAGACCATCAGCCAGCCGTTCGTGGTGGCGTTCATGACCGAGCAGCTGGAATTGCGGCCGCGCGACCGCGTGCTCGAGATCGGCACCGGGTCCGGCTACCACGCCGCGGTGCTGTCGCGGCTAGCCGCCGATGTGCTCAGCTTCGAGCGCTTCAAGACGCTGGCCGACCGTGCACGGCACCGGCTTGCCGACCTCGGCTGCAGCAATGTCGAGGTGGTGTTCGGCGACGGGTTCGATCTGCCGGAGACCGCCGGCACCTTCGATCGCATCCTGGTCACGGCGGCGGTGCCGGAGTTGCCCGAGCGACTGCTCGAGCGGCTCGATCCCGGCGGCGTGCTGATCGCGCCGGTCGGGCCACCGAACGGACGACAGAGCTTGGTGCGCATGCGCCGCAGTACGACTGGCGACGAGCGCAAGGTGCTTGGCGAGGTCCGTTTCGTGCCGGCGCTGCGCGGCACTGCACGCGAGCTCTGACACCGCTGAGGTTTTGATTTTCTCAGCGTCAACAAGCGGTTTCCGCGCAAGGTTAAACGGTTGTTTACTGGCGCAGTGTTTACTCAATTTACCAATCGTATTGCGTAAGAGTGAGTAACCATGTCCCGCGTCGCCGCGTTGCTTTGCTCGCGCCGCGCTCCGCAAGTTGCGGTGCTGGCGTTGATGTCCGTCGGTTTCAGTGCGTGCAGCGCCGACATGCAGACACGCTTTCAGCAGGCTCCGTTCGGGCCTGTCGAAACCACCGGGTCGGTGGCCCAGCCTCCACGCCGCGAACTGCCGCAATATGCGCGGCCCCAGTATCAGCCGCAGCCGCAACCTCAGTATCAATCCCAGGCCTTGCCGCCGCTGTCGTCGCCCTCGTCCTATCCGGTCGCGAATGGGGGCGGGGGCTACTCCGGCGGTGGGCGCGGGGTGGCGTCCTACGAGCCGCCGCCGCGTGCGCCGATCGAGCCGACCGGCACTGTGCCGGCACCGCGGTCGGTCGCTGCCGCTCAGCCGGTCCAGGCCGCGGCTCCGGTTCACAGCGCCGGGACGAAGATCATCGTCGGCACCAGCGATACGCTGGAGATCCTGGCGCAGCGCTACCACGTCTCGACCGCCGAGATCCTCCGCGCCAATGGCTACAAGGGACCGCGCCGGCTGCAGCCGGGCCAGCAGCTCGTCATCCCGAGCCGCAATGCCGCGGTCGCTCAGGCGGCGCCGGTCGCCGCGCCGGTATCGGCTCCGCCGGCTCCCCGTCCGGTCGCAACCGCCGCGCCCGGACCGGCGCGGGTGCACTACGTCAACAACGGCGACACGCTGATCAACATTGCGCGGCGCAACAACATCCCGCTCGGTGAGCTCGCCCGCTACAACAACCTCTCCACCACGACCAAGCTGAAGCCGGGCATGAAGATCAATGTGCCCGGCGCCCAGGTTGCGGGTCTCGCGCCGGCACAGCCCCCGATCCAGACGCCGGCCGCCGCGCCGATGGCGGCTGCGCCGGTGCGAATGGCGAACGTCGCCCCGACGGCTCCGGCCGAGCCGCCGCAGAAGGCACGGATGGTTGCGCCGACTGAAACGCCCGAAGCCGCCGCGCCCGCTGAAGCTGCACCGGTCAAGGCTGCCGAAGCGACCGGCGCGCTGCCGAGCTTCCGCTGGCCGGCCCGCGGTCGTGTGATTGCTGCCTACGGTGCCAAGACCAACGGCAAGTCCAACGACGGTATCAACCTGGCGGTGCCGGAAGGCACGCCGGTGAAGGCTGCCGAAGATGGCGTCGTCGCCTATGCCGGTAACGAGCTGAAGGGCTACGGCAATCTGGTTCTGATCCGCCACTCCAACGGCTACGTCTCGGCCTACGCCCACGCCAGCGAATTGATGGTCAAGCGCGGCGAGACCATCAAGCGCGGCCAGGTGATCGCCAAGTCGGGCCAGAGCGGCGAGGTGTCCTCACCGCAGCTGCACTTCGAAATCCGCAAGGGATCGACCCCGGTCGACCCGCTGAAGTTCCTCAACGGCGCCTGAGCAACGCGGTTGAGCGATACCGGCGAAGACAAGATGCCCGGCCCCAAAAGGCCGGGCATTTTTGTTTGTGGGTAGGGTGTGCGCCGATGTGGTCGCTTTTTCCACTTTGACGGACTTGCTCCTTGCTAACAGCAAACAGCGTTCATCCGGAGAGCTGGGCTTAAAATCGGCCCAGGTTCTGCGGCGGCTCCGAACTCTCAGACGTGCAGTTCCGATCCCATCAGAACCTGAACCACTCGAGTTAGCCTCAGTGAACGTCGAATTTGTAGGACGCCTGCACGAAGGTGCCGTAGCGCTCGACGCGGATCGGGAGCAATTGGGTCGGCACCGGGCTGCCAAAGCCCGCGGTGTCGACGTCGGTCGCCCACATCGCCCAGTAGCGGCCACCGACACCGACGTTGAACCTTGAGGTGATGTCGTAAGTCAGAATGGCTTCGAGCTGGACACCGCGGCCGGTGCCCCAGGCCGGCGAATTCTTGTCGGCGACGTCGGTTCTGTTGTGATGAATGTCGAGCGCTGAAATATGCGTGTAGGGCAGATAGGCGGCGTCGACGATCAGCTTGGTGTTCGGCGCGACGGCCAGAGTGCCGTTTGCGCCGATCCGCAGCGAGTGCCAATCCTCGTACTGGCTGATCGAGATTCCATCGGACGATCCGCAGAATGCCGTCGGAATAGCGAGCGCGATCTGGCGGCAATTGAACGCGTCCTTGCGGTCGCGATAGAAATTGTAGCCGGCGAACACGCCGAGTTTGCCGAACGTGTCGCTGAACAGATCGATGCCGGCGTCGAGCGTCGCATACCCGATCGTGCCGGTGACCTTGTTGTGGTCCGTGTTGGAATACGCCGTGGCGTTTTGCTGATCGGTGGGGAACCAGTCTTCGTCGTTCATCTTGCCGGCTACCAACCCGCCGCCGCCGGCAAATCCCTTCAGAAACAGCTTCTGCGGACCATCGATCCGCCAGAACACCTCGCCGGAATGACCCTCGCTCTCGTAGGTGAGGCGCGACACCAGATGCTCCTGGAGCGCGCTGTTAGTGCTCAGCGTCAGATCGTTCTGATAACGGCCGTGGCTGTACCAGTAGCGCGCACCGACCTCGAACTGCCAGGCCGACCAGCGATCGGCAGCAGGCGCTTTCACGGGCAGTAGCGGTCCCTGACCGAAACCGCCGTCGCCGCGGCCGAAGTAATAGGTCAGCCCGAGCTTGATCAGGTGCATGTCCTGATGCACCTGGGTCGGTGCACCGGCGGTGTTGACCAGGGAGTTCGGGTCAAACTGCGTTTGCAGAAAGCCGCCGCCGGGCGTATCGAGTCCGCGGTGACCGAAATTGGCGTAGTCGTATTCGGCGCGCACTGCCCAGCGCGGCGACAGCGCGTACTCGATCCCGGCGCCGACGGTCCAGCCCCACCGCGTGCTGTCGAGCTCCGCCGCTGGCTGATTGAGATAGTCGGAGGCGTTGGTCGTCATCCGGAAGTCGCCGACGAGAACCGCGCCGCCGCCTTTGACGTACATCAGCGAGCGACCGTCGGGGCCGAAGGTGTGGCCGAGCCGGCCGGTGAGGGTGCCCAGCATATGTTCGCGCACGCGGCAGGTCGCCGAGACGAACTGACCGGAGTAGGCAAGGCAGGTGTCGGTACCATCGGCGTCGATCGCCGAGGCATCGGCCTCGACACCGAGCACCCAGGCCGAGCCCGGCAGTTGCCAGTTGTAGCCGGCCTGCAGGCCGGCCAGAGCTTTGGGCGCGCGCACGGTGTCGCCGTAGATCGACGGTCCAAACGGGTTGTCGACCTTCGCCGTGCCGAACCCGGCGCCGACATGGCCGCCAAGATAGAAGCCGGTCCAGTTCCATGCCGTGGCCGGCGGCGCGGCGGAGCGTCGCGCCAGATCGGCGGCCTGCGCCGTGGCACAGGACAGGGCCATCAAAGCAGAAACAGCGATGAACGAGTTGCGCACGATTTTGTCCCCCGAATCTAGACTTCAGTCTATGGGCGAAGGCCGGCGTTGCGAACTCGAAAAAGCCCCAGTCGTTCGAATCGATTCGGCGGCGCGGCGATTACCTGTCGCCGAGCCGAACCTCGAGCCGGCCGGCGAGATCCTGCACGAACTGCCAGGCGACGCGACCGGAGCGGGAGCCGCGCGTCGTCGACCATTCCAGCGCTTCGCGCTGCAGCTGGTCGTCGTCGATCGCAATTCCGAAGTGCGCGCAGTAGCCACGCACCATCGCCAGGAATTCGTCTTGGCTGCATTTGTGGAACCCGAGCCACAGCCCGAACCGATCCGACAGCGACACCTTCTCCTCGACCGCTTCGCCGGGATTGATCGCGGTCGAGCGCTCGTTTTCGACCATTTCGCGCGCGAGAAGGTGCCGGCGATTGGAGGTCGCGTACAGAATCACGTTGTCGGGCCGGCCCTCGATTCCGCCTTCGAGCACCGCCTTGAGCGATTTGTAGGAGGCGTCGTTACCGTCGAACGACAGGTCGTCGCAGAACACGATGAAGCGGTAGTCCGAGGCGCGCAGCAGCGTCATCAGCGCCGGGAGGCTCTCGATGTCCTCGCGGTGGATCTCGATCAGCTTGAGGCGGCCCTCGACGCCCGGCCGGGCGTTGATCGCGGCGTGCGCGGCTTTGACCAGCGACGACTTGCCCATGCCGCGCGCGCCCCACAGCAGGGCGTTGTTGGCGGGCAGGCCGGTGGCGAAGCGCTCGGTGTTCTGCATCAAGGTGTCGCGCATCCGATCGACGCCCTGCAGCAGTTCCATCTCGACCCGGCTGACCTTGGCGACCGGCGCCAGCCGGCCTTCGGGTTGCCAGATGAAGGCCTCGGCGCGGTCGAGAATATCGTCCGCGGGCTCGGCAGCGGGGGCGGCCATCCGGCCGGCGATCGCCTCGAGTGCTACCGCGATCCGTGCCAGCACGTCGGCATCTGAGGT
>NZ_QUMK01000028.1 GCF_010907035.1 Rhodopseudomonas sp. BR0M22 | reverse complement strand
GAGCTGGTCTGGCTCCGGGAGCACCCGCCGCTCTACACCTCAGGCACCAGCGGTCACGCCACCGACCTGCTGGAGGAGCGCTTCCCGCTGTTCACCACCGGCCGCGGCGGCCAGCTCACCTATCACGGGCCCGGCCAGCGCGTCGCCTATGTGATGCTCGACCTGAAGCGCCGCCGTCCCGACGTCCGCGCCTATGTGGCTGCGCTCGAGCAATGGATCATCGCAAGCCTCGACGCCTTCAATGTCCAAGGCGAGCGGCGCGAGGACCGGGTCGGCGTTTGGGTCCGCCGCCCCGACAAAGGCAACGGCTACGAGGACAAGATCGCGGCGATCGGGGTCCGGCTGAAGCGCTGGGTATCGCTGCACGGCATTGCCATCAACGTCGAACCCGACCTGTCGCACTTCAAGGCGATCGTGCCCTGCGGGATCAGCGATCCGCGCTATGGGGTCACCAGCCTGGTCGACCTCGGGCTTCCGGTGGTGATGACCGACGTGGACCTCGCCTTGCGAACCGCCTTTGAGCCGATCTTCGGCGCAACACGCCCTGCACCTCCGAACGACGACTGACGTCCCCCCGCGCAAATAAGCGTCGAATTGGTTCGCGCCTTGCGGCTCCTGTGGCCTCGAGCGGCGGGGACCGGCTCGACGACGCCCGAGACAGTCGTCCTGCAGTTCGTTCCAGCAACGGAATTGTAAGGATGAAACCGGCGCGCCGCACAACAACGATTTCGTCACGTTACCATGGATAGATTAGCTCCCATATACAGGTCATCCGTAGCGCGTACCTCGTAGTTTCCACAGTAATCGATCCGGACGATGCGACAACAAACCAGCTCTTTCGATGATCAGTCACTTTGGCGTATCGCGCTGGATCACACGCGGGATGCGGCGGTGATCATCGATCACGATCATCGCATCTGCTTCTTCAACCAAGCGGCCGAACATATCTGGGGTCTTGCCAGCACAGAGATGATCGGCAGCGCTGCGGACCGCCTCGGCCTCGATGCGATCACGTTGGAAAGGGCATTAAGGCCGGACCTCGATGTGTTTGCGTCCGAGCACGGCCTTGCGATCGACATCGCGCGACCTGACGGCACGGCGGTCAGCGCGGAGTTGACGCGATCGACGATCGGCGTCGACGGCCGTGACTACATACTCGTCACGGCACGCGACCTGACGACCGAGCTGAAGCGACGGAAAGGCATTCAGCTCCTCACCGCAATCGCGGATCGCACCAACCGTGCGGTGCTGGTAACCGCCCCTGACCTGACGATCGTCTACACCAACGCAGCGTTCGAGGGACTGTTCGGCTACAGCATCGATGAAGCCAAAGGCCGCAACATCGTCGACTTGCTCGCCGGCCCGCACACAAAGCTACGCACCATCGCGAGCCTCAAGAAATGGATCGGCGAGTATCACGGTGGTGAGGAAGAGGTTCTGGTCTACGACAAGCACGGCGAAGAGATCTGGATCTCGGCCGACGTCAAAGCGCTCCGAAACGCGCAAGGCGACATCACGCAAGTCTTCTCGCTCCTGACCGACATTTCGGAAACCCGCCAATTGCGTATGCTGCAGCAATTGACGCTGGGCGCGCTCGCCGACGACATCCCGATCATCGACGTTGCGGAACGGATGTGTCGCTTCGTCGAGAAGATCGCACCGGACGTGGTGTGCTCGATCCTGCACGTCGACGCGCAGGGAGTGGTGCATCCGCTCGGCGGCCCGAGCCTGCCCGACGATTACTCTCGGGCCCTCGACGGCCATTCGATCGGCCCGCAGGTCGGCTCGTGCGGCCCGGCGGCCTATTTCGGCAAGCCGGTGCTTGCGATCGATCTCGCCACCGATCCGCGCTGGGAGGCTTTCAAGACGCGCCCGCTCGAGATCGGTTTGCGCGCGTGCTGGTCGTCACCGATCAAGGCTCAGGATGGCCGTGTGATCGGCACCTTCGCGTTCTACTTCCGCGCGAGCCGGCCGCCGAGCCGCTGGCATCGGCGCATCGTCGACGCCTGTCTTCATCTCGGCGCACTGGCGATCGAGCGGATGGAAGCGCGCGCGCAGATCAACCGGCTGGCGTATTTCGACATGCTGACGGGACTGCCGAACCGTTCGCGGCTGCGCGATCTGATCGCAGCGGCGACATCGGTCTGCCCGGATGGGCGAACGATCGCGCTGGCGTTTCTCGACGTCGACAATTTCAAGGACATCAACGACACGCTCGGCCATGCCGCCGGCGACGCATTCCTGGTCGAGTTCGCGCGCAGGCTGCGTGATCAGGTCGAGCCCGGCGATGTCGTCGGCCGGCTCGGGGGCGACGAATTCGTCGTCGTGCTGCCTGACCGCGCGCCTGCCGAGGTCGAACCGATCGTGGCGCGGATCACCGAAGCGTTGATGCGGCCGTTCGTGCTCTGCAACACACAGGTGCCGATGTCGGCCAGTGTCGGCATCAGTCTTTATCCCGACAACGCCTCCGATATCGATACCCTGATCAATCAGGCCGACACGGCGATGTATCGCGCCAAGCGCTCCGGGCGCTCCACCTACCGGCTGTTCAGCAACGACATGGACGGCGTGGCCGAACAGCGCATGGCCTATGTGACGGCATTGCGCGCGGCGCTCGCGAGCAACCGCCTCGCGCTGCATTACCAGCCGCAGATCCGAACCGCCGACGGCGCGCTGCACGGCGTCGAAGCGATGGCCCGCTGGCACGACCCGGTGCTCGGAGTCGTGCCGCCGACGAAGTTCATTCCGCTCGCCGAAGAGTGCGGCCTGATCGATCAGATTGCATGCTGGTCGATCCGAGAGGCGTGCCGGCAGATGGGCATCTGGCGCGACCAGGGGCTCGACGTCCCGAGCATCTCCCTCAATCTGTCGCCGATCAACTTCGAGAATGCCGGGCTGCCGGCGCTGGTTGCGCAAGCGCTCGCCACGCACCAGCTTCAGCCGCAAGCGCTGATGCTCGAGGTCACCGAAGGCGTCGCGCAAGACAACCGTTCGGTGGCCCATGAGACGATGATGGCGCTGCGCCGCATCGGCGTCGGGCTGTCGCTCGACGATTTCGGCACCGGCTATTCCAATCTCAGCCGCTTGGCGCAATTGCCGATCCGGGAGCTGAAGATCGATCGCGGCTTTATGAGCGAACTCGCGAGCAGCCCCACCGCCCGCGCGGTCGTCACCACGGTGGTGCGTGTCGGCCAGAGCCTCGCCCTCAGTGTCGTCGCCGAAGGCGTCGAGACGGACGCGCAATTCCAACTGCTGAGTGACCTCGGCTGCGACGTCGTCCAGGGCTTCCTGTATGCGCCCGCGCTGGCACCCGACGCATTCGAGCGCTGGCTGCTCGACTACAGCGCCTGCCGCGCCGGCACCCTGATGGAGCGGATCGGCGTCGCCGCAAAGGACAGCCCGGTGCCGTCGCGCGTCGCCAGCCGCCAACGCCCCTGACCAGAGCGCAGGCACAGTCTCGTCGCTGCAACGACAGGTTCGGGCGTCAGTGGATTGCAGCGTACATGATCTTCTCCTCGGTCGCATCCAGGGAGGAGAATTCCTCGACCACCTTGCCCTGGCGGCTCACCAGGATGCGGTCGGACAGCGCCAGGATTTCCGGCAAGTAGGACGAGATCACCACCACCGCCCGGCCCTCGTCCGCCAGCCGGTTGATCAGTTCGTGGATCTCGACGATGGCGCCGACGTCGACGCCGCGGGTCGGCTCGTCGAAGATCACCACGCTCGGATCCTGCGCCAGTGACTTGGCGATCACCACTTTCTGCTGATTACCGCCGGACAGCTCCACCACCTTCGCCTTGGTGCTGATCGCCCGCACGTTGAGCTGCTTGATCCAGCTTTCGCCGCTCGACTGCGCCTCGCGCCGCGACAGCAGGAAGCGGCCGCGCGGAAACTTGGCGAGCAGCCCGAGATAGACGTTGCGGGCGATCGACATCGTCTCGAAGAAGCCTTCGACCTTGCGATCCTCGGTGATGTAGGCGATGCCGTCCTTCACCGCCGGCGCCGGCACTCGGTAGCGCACTGGCTCGCCGCGCAGCAGGATCTCGCCGCCGTGGAAGAAGTCGCGCTTCAGCACGCCCGCCGCAATCTTGAACGTTTCGGTGCGGCCGGCCCCGACCAGACCGAACACGCCGGTGATCTGACCGGCGAACACCGACAGCGAATTGTTCTTCACCATCGGCGCGAGCTTCAGATTCTGGATCGTCAGCATTCGCTCGCCGGCAGGACGAACGGTGGTCTTGCGCTTGCCGTAGAGCGTGTTCGACAGGTCGCGGCCGACCATCGCCTGGACGATGCGATCCCGGTCGAAGTTGCGGGCGTCGTCGGTGACGACGTGCTTGGAGTCGCGCAGCACGGTGATGCGATCGGCCAGCGCCAGAGCCTCTTCCAGCGCATGCGAAATAAACACGATCGAGACGCCGCGCTTCTGCAGGTCGCGCACCAGATCGAAGAAGTACTTCTTCTCCTCCGGCGTCAGCGTCGCGGTCGGCTCGTCGAAGATGATCACCTTGGCCTGATGCAGCACCGCGCGGGCGATCTCGACCATCTGTTTCTGCGCGGCGCCGAGCATGCCCACCGTCGCGGTCGGCGTCACGTCGAAATTTAGCGACTGCAGGAATTGCTGGGCGGCGATGTAGATGCCGCGCAGCCGGTTGTAGAACTTCTCCTGTCCGAGAAACAGATTCTGCGCCACCGTCATGGTCGGCACCAGACTGTTCTCCTGAAACACCATGCCGATGCCGAGGTGACGCGCTTCGAGCGGCGTCTTGGGCGCAACCTCCTTGCCGTCGACCAGCATCGTGCCGGAGGTCAGCGTCACCACCCCGGCCATCGCCTTGGTCAGCGTCGATTTGCCGGCGCCGTTTTCACCGACCAGCGCATGGATCTCGCCGCGGCGAAGCTGGAAGTCGACCGAGTCGATCGCCGGCACGCCGGAATACAGCTTGGTCGCCTTGCGGAATTCCAGAACGTTGTCCGTCATGCGCCGGCCTCGCCTCGGATGTCGGAGAGTTTCAATCGCAGCAGCCGCCCCGGCCCTTTGGCCAGCACGTACAGGCTGTCCGCCACTTCCACCGCGGCGACGACGCCGTGGTTGCTGCCGTCGACGCGGCTGTGCAGCGAATACAGCGGCGCATACTGGGACCCGAGCCGCACCACCAGCCCGTAGGCGCGCGGCGGGGCCCAAGGCTTGATGATGCCCATGGTCTTCAGATGTGCGCCCTGCATCGGTTCGCGGAACGAATGCCCGGCGCTCAGCCGCGGCACGATCCAGAATTCGGGATCGATCTCCGCCATCATCCGACGGCGATACGCCGACTCGCGCAGCACGAATTCGATGAGCTGCGTCCGGGCCGTGAAGGCAGTGAGCCAGAATCCACCGCCGGCGGCCGGAGACAACCGCGACGGATACACCGGCAGATGGTCGAACACCGGCTTGGTGGAGCCGTCAGAGCTCACCTCGATCAGCCGGTGACGCCAGCTTTCGCTCACCAGGGTGGCGTCGCCCGACGACGCCGCGCCGAAGGCGTAACGCAGACCCGACGCGAGGACGTCCGCCTGACGCGAGGCCGGATCGATCGACAGCAGCCGGCCGCTGCGGCCATGGCTGAGCAGATCGCGGCCCCACTCGGCATACGGCCGGTCGGTCGAGCCGTCCGTCGCCAAAATTGTCCCGCCCCGCCCCGGCGCCAGCGCATTGACGGCCGTCATCCCGGCACCGCTGATCGCGATATCGCTGCCGGCGCCCGGCGCGAACACCCGCACCTCCCGCCCCGTCAGCGCCACCGCGACCCGGCCATCCGGCAATACGCAAAGTGCGGTGAGCGGCTGATCGAACTGCCGCACCGGGACAAACGCGGCACCGTCCAGCCGCAGCACGGCGTTGCCGTCCGCGACGTACAGCGACGTGCCGTCGGTCGCGAGATCTTCGGCGCCAGGAAGCGTCGCGACGATCTCGGCGTGTTCAAGCGTCTGGTTCGGTTTCAGCGCGCCGTCGAACGGCGGCACCGTAATGGCACCCTCGCCGCGGCCGAGGAAACGATGCGCGAAATCGCGAAGCGCCGGGATCATGCCTGCTTCCCCCATCGCTTGTCGTATTGCACGAAGTTCGGATCGGCGCCCTCGAGCTTGAAACGGCCGATGCGATTGTTGGCGATGCCGCCGAGATACAGATGGCCGCGATGCTCGCGCATCGAGGTGATCATCGGATGATTGACGCCGCCGAGATCCCAGAACGACTCCAGGATCTGGCCCTGCTCGTTGAACTTGACGACGCAGCCGGTGTTGATGTTCGGGAACAGCCACTCGTCGACCGGCAACCGCTTGCCCATACGGCGGCGGAAGTCCGGCATCCGCCACGCCAGATCGAGCGCCGGCGAGCGCATGCCGACCAGCGCCAGCCAGTAGTTGCCGTCCGAGGCGAGATTAATGTTGTCCGGATAGCCGGGCAGATTGTCCATCACCACTTCGACCTTGCCGGACTTCGGTCCGTCGAACCAATAGCGCTTGATCGAGCAGCCGAAGGTCTCGGCGAACAGGATCGACTGCCGGTCGCTGGCGATGGCGATGCCGTTGGGGAATTTGAGACCGCGCAGCACCGTGCGGGTGGTGTTGCTGTTCGGGTCGTAGCAGATGATGCGGCCGTTGCCGCGCGCTTCGAGGCCGTCGACCGGCCATTCGTCCATCTCGTAGCGCACCGTCGCCTCCGAGAAGAAGATGCGGCCGTCATCGGCGATATCGAGGTCGTCGGCGAGCCGCAACCGGCTGTCGTCATTGACCGACCACAGGCTGCGATTGGTTTCGTCGGTCGCCTTCTCGACCTTGCCGTCCGGCGCGATGCGATACAGCCCCATGCCGCCGATGCAGCAGTACAGGTTGTCGTTGCAGTCGAACGCCATGCCAAGCGGCTGGCCGCCGATATGGGCGAAGACTTCCATCCGCTCATAGTCCGGCGCGTAGAACTTCATGATGTCGCCGTGGCGCGAGCCGGCATAAAGGTTGTCGTGCCGATCGAGAATGACGTCCTCGGGCGCCTCAATCCTGCCGAGGCCGATCAGCGACACGTCGCGCAGCTTGTCGTTCTGCTCGAACGGCCCGCCCTTGCCGATCTCGGTCGACGGTGGCGGCGGCAGATAGTGATAGGCCGGCGCGACATAAACCTTGCTGATGATGCGGTTGCGGTTCTTCAGCCAGCGGATATCGATCGTCGCCGCGATCAGCAGGATCGACGCAAGCACCATGCGGTTGTAGCCGCCGCGCACCGACAGCGTGGTCAGGCCGTTGGTGATCAAAAGCACGATCAGCGTGCCGGCCAGCGCCTTGGCGACAGAGCCCTTGCCGCCGCCGAGCGTGATGCCGCCGAGCACGGTCGCGGTCAGCACCGTGACTTCGAGGCCGACGCCGACGTCGCCGCCGACGGTGCCGAGCCGGGCCGCGAAGAACAGCGCGCCGATCGCGGTGAGCGCGCCGCTCGCCACGTAGCACAGCGCGATAGTGCGGCGGACCGGAATGCCCGAATTGTACGCCGAGCGGCGCGAGCCGCCGATCGCGGTGATGTGCCAGCCCGGCCGCAACCGCGTCAGGAAGATGTGGCCGAAGATCGCCACCACGACGTACAGCAGCGCGACGCTCGGAATGCCGAACACGTCGCCGCCGCCGAGGAAGTCCCACAGCGGAAAGTCCGGCATCGAGGAAGCGATCTTGACCGAATTGCCCACCAGCAGCAGATCATAGGCGGAGCGGAAGATGATCAATGTGATCAGCGTGGTGATGAAGGCGCGGAGCCGCAGATAGCCGATCAGGATGCCGTTGATGCTGCCGAGCAGCGCGCCGCAAGCGATGGTGGCGACAATCACCGCCGGCACCGGCCAGTTCAACACGTTGAGGCAATACAGCGCGCAGAAGTCGCACAGCGCGAACATCGAGCCGACCGACAAATCGATGCCGCCGACGATCACAACCAGCGCAATGCCGAGCACGACGAAGCCGATCTCGCCGGCCTGGCGCGCGGTGTCGCCGAGCGACGCGGTTGATAGGAATCCCGGAATCGCATTGCTGAGAGCGATCGCCACGACGATCAGCACGATCATCGGGATCGCGGTTTCGGTCCAGCGTTTCGACAGGATTTCGCCGAGCAGATGATCCGGCCAGTAGCGCGACTTGAATTTGACGAGAGCTTCTTGCATGGGACCTGCTGAACTGGACTGTCGCCGACGTGCGGGCGCGCGCGCCCGCGGCAGCCGCCCGCAGCACGCGGGCGGCGCCGTGTTCGAAGCTGGCGTGCGTTACTTCTTCAGGTCGCTGAGATTCCAGCACGCCGTCTGGGAATCGGCGTTCTCTTTGGTGATCGGGATCAGCGTGGTGTAGATCGAGCCCTTCACCTGGCCCGGCTTGACGCCGGACGACAGCAGCCACTTGATCATCGCCGCCATGTCGGCGGCCTGGGTCGGCACGTCGTAGCTGAGATTGAGATCGAACGCGCCCGACTTCACCAACTCGCAGGCGCCCTTGCGCTCACCGCCGCCCGAGGTGGCGACGAACACCTTGCCGGTGAGACCGGCCTCCTTCACCGCCGCGGCGGTGCCGATGTCCATGCCGTCCCAGAAGCCGACGATGCCGCACAGATCCGGATTCTGCTTCAGCACCGTCTGGGTGATCGCTTTGGCCTTGGCCGCATCCCAGTCCGCCGCCTGCGACGACACCACCTTGATGTTCGGGTGTTTGGCCAGCACGTCCTCGACGCCCTTCAGCGTGTAGGCCGAGGTCGCCGCCGACAACGCGCCCTGCATCACGGCGATCTTGCCGGACTTGCCCTCGCAAGCCTTCACCACCGCCTCGGTGGCCCGCTCGCCGACCTCGATCCAGTTGGCGCCGACGAACGCGGAGCTGCGGTACACCGAGCCCATGTTGATCTGGATGATGAAGATGCCTTCCTTCTCGGCGCGCTGCAGCAGCTTGGCGTAGGTCTGCACGTCGGGATTGTGCACGATGATCACCGACGGCTTTTCCGAGATCAGCGTCGTCAGCGCTTGCGCGCCTGCGCTGGTGCTCCAATTGGGATCGCGCACGATCACCTTCATGCCGAACGGTTCGAGCTCACGCTTGACGCCGGCGAACCAGCCTTCGGTGAGGTCGAAATTCATCGCCACCGGAAGGTAGGCGACGGTCTTGCCGGCCAATGCCGCCTTGAACGGCCCTTGGAACGGCTCGTCGAGCCCCTGCTGCGCGCGTGCGGGCAGCACCATCGCCGCCACCGCCGACGCGGCCACGATCAGCCGCAATGCAGTGCGCTTCAGTTGAACCGACATGGTCACCTCCCTTGGTCGTTGGTTTTCGCCCGGCGTTGTTCGCCGTGGCCTTCTTGGATTCGTCAGATATCGCCCTGCTGGGCGGTCTCCTCGTTGCGTGGATTGACGAAGGAGTCGGCGATCACCGCGATCAGCAGCACGACTCCCTTCACCAGATTCTGCCCCGAATAGGAGACGTCCATGATCGTCATGCCATTGAGCATCGTGCCGATCAGCAGCGTGCCGATCACGACGTTGAGCACGCCACCACGGCCACCCGACAGGCCGATGCCGCCGAGCACCACGACGAGAATGACGTCGTAGATCATCGTCGAGTTGAAGATGCGGGTCGGCATGCTGTTGACGGACGACGCCATCACCAGCCCGGCGAAGCAGCCGATCAGCGCCGCCAGCACGTATTGCAGCACGATGATCGGCCGGGTCGGAATGCCTGTGACGCGCGCGGTGTTGGGATTGTCGCCGACCGCATAGATGTAGGCGCCGGGCCGCGTACTGCGCAGCAGGAAGGCGACCAGCAGGCAGGCGAGTGCGAACACGATGATCGGGAGCGGTACGCCGAGCAACCGCCCCTGCCCGAGCCATTCGAAGCCCTGCATGCCAGGACTCCATTGCACCACATCGAGACTAAACAGCGCCGCCTGGCCGAAGCCGGCGAGAAACAATCCGCTCGCGAGCGTTGTGAACAGCGCCGGCACTTCGGCGTAAGCGATCAGCCAGCCGTTGAACACGCCGAATGCCACCGCCAGCAACAGCGCCACCGAGAGCGCTGCCGGCAGTGAACTGCCGTCCTGTACCATCTGCAGCACCAGCCCCGGCGGCACCGCGAGCACGGCGATGAGTGAGATGTCGATGCCGCGACCGATCACCACGATCGCCATCGCGAGGCCGAGAATGCCGAGAACGGACACGTTCTGCAGCAGCGTCAGCATATTCGCGGTGGTGAAGAAGCCCGGCAGAAACACGACGAAAGCGACAAACATGACGGCAAAGATGCCGAGCACGATGCCCTGCTGACTAACCCGACTGAGCGCCATCCCTAGCCTTACGTCTTTTTAGTTACGCGATCCTCCCCCGTCCTTTTACTAATTGCAAGACGAAATCCGGTGCACGAACAGCCGGCGCGTTTGTGCACCGCATCCACAACCGCCCGCTGACACAAACTAATCATTGCGCGATGATGTCGAGCGCGGCAATCGGAGGTTGGCGGACTGCGATGGAGTCTTCGTCGCTGCGCTCCTCGCAATGACGGCAACAGCACAAGCACTGAGTCCTTATCCTGAAGAGTCCGGCGAAGCCGAGCGTCTCGAAGGATGGGGCCACGCATCCCTCGCGGGCCATGGTTCGAGACGGCGCTGCGCGCCTCCTCACCACGAGGTCGTATTTGTGGATACGCATCATCGAGGCTGTCTCGACCGCGGCGGAGTTCATCACGATGCGATGAAAGAACTGCACTCACGTCGTCATGCCCGGCACAAGGACGGCCATGACGGTTAGTTACATGACGTCTGATCGATCGAACTACACCGTCGGCAGAATCGAAAACCGCTCGCCGGCCGCCCGCTGAGCCAGCAGCGCGGCGCCCGCCTGTTCCACCACCACCGCGTCGACGCGCGCGGCCGAGGGGCCGCGGTGGCAGGCGGCGATCATGTCGGTGACCACAGTGTCGTCGCCTGCGAACAGCGCTTCGACGCTGCCGTCGCGGCGGTTGCGGACCCAGCCTGCGAGCCCTTTCGTCTGCGCGGCCATCGCCACCCACGCGCGATAGCCGACGCCTTGGACACGGCCGGTGATCGTGACCTGCCGGAAGATCTCACTCATCAGCGTTTCACACCGAGGAAGTGTTCGTTCCGGTCGGCGACCACATCGGCGCGCGTGACCTTGTCCATCAGGTCGGCCCCGGCGAGCCCGGTCAGTTGCTTCGGCGTGGCGCCATCCTTGATCACCGACAGCGTTTTGAAGACGGCCTCGGTCGCAGCCGCGATCGGCGCATGGCCCTGCACGGCGATGCGGACTCGCCTGCCCGCCAGATGATCGAAGTCGCCGAGTTCGGCCGGCGGACTGCCGAGCGCCAGCGGCAGCTTGGTCACGGCACTGATCGCCTCGAGCTGCGCGCGGGTCTTCACGCCGGTGAAGAACAATGCGTCGACGCCGGCGGCCTCGTAGGCCAGCGCCCGCTCGATCGCATCATCGAGCGACGTGATCGAACACGCGCCGGTGCGTCCGAAAATAACGAGATTAGGATCGCGTCGCGCGTCGAGCGCGGCCTTGATCTTGCCGAGCCCCTCTTCGCGCGACACCAGCTGCGGCTTGGCTTCGCCGTAGGCCTGCGGCAGCAGCGTGTCTTCGATGGTGAGACCGGCGGCGCCCGCCGCCTCCAGTTCTTCGACGGTGCGGCGAACGCTGAGGGCATTGCCGTAACCGTGGTCGGCATCGACCACCACCGGCAACGCAGCGGCACGGCTCATCCGCCGCACCTGCTCGGCGAGTTCGGTGAGCGTGATCAGCGCGATGTCGGGATCGCCGAGGATCGCCAGTGAAGCCACCGAGCCGCCGAACATCCCGAACGGAAAGCCGAGGTCGTCGGCGATCCGGATCGAGATGGCATCGTACACCGACGCCGGGCGCACGCAGACGGATCCCGTGAGGATCGCCCGCAATGCGCTGCGGCGGTCGCGCCAGGCCACGGCTGCTTTACGCGAACTCGAGGATCATCGCATCGACCGCGAGCGTCGCTCCGGCCGAGGCGTGGATCTTCTTGACGGTGCCGTCGCGCTCGGCGCGCAGCACGTTCTGCATCTTCATCGCCTCGACCACCGCCAGCGTCTCGCCGGCCTTGACCTCCTGGCCTTCGGTGACGGCGATCGACACGATCAGCCCCGGCATCGGGCACAGCACCTTCTTGCCGGTGTCGGCCTTGTCGACTTCCTTCATCCAGCGCGCCGCGGCGGCTTCACGCTCGGTGAAGACGTTGACCGACACCTCGTAGCCATGATGCGCCAGCTTGAAGCCGTTCGGGATCGAACGGACCTGCACCGCCACCGGACGGCCGTCGATGGTGCCTTCCCAGACCGGATCGCCCGGCATCCAGGACGACAGCAGCTGATGCGGCTGACCGAGCGAACCGTCGGGGTTGGCGAAACGAACGACGAACGCCTCGCCCTCGCGGATCACGTCGAGCGGCACTTCGCTGCGCTCCAGCCAGACGCAGCGGCGGCGCTCGCGGATCACCGCGCGGCCGATCATCTGACCCGAGATCTTGCGCTTGCGTTCGCCGATCACCCGGTCGATCGCCGCGCCGACCGCCGCAATGCGCCGGGCGACTTCGCCTTCCGGCACCCGCGGGTGGAAGCCCTGCGGAAACTCTTCGGCGATGAAGCCGGTCGACAGGTTGCCCTCGCGCCAGCGCGGATGCGTCATCAGCGCCGACAGGAACGGAATGTTGTGGCGAATGCCGTCGACGTAGAACGCATCGAGCGCATGGGCCTGCGCCTCGATCGCCGCGGCGCGCGACGGCCCGTGAGTCACCAGCTTGGCGATCATCGGGTCGTAGAACATCGAGATCTCGCCCCCCTCCTGCACGCCGGTGTCGTTGCGCACCGTGATGCCGGAGGCCGCGCTCTCGGCCGGCGGACGGTACTTCACGAGGCGGCCGATCGACGGCAGGAAGTTGCGGAACGGATCTTCCGCATAGACGCGGGATTCGACCGCCCAGCCCTTCAGCGTGACGTCCTTCTGCGCCAGCGCCAGCTTCTCGCCGGCCGCCACACGGATCATCTGCTCGACCAGGTCGATGCCGGTGACCATTTCGGTGACCGGATGTTCGACCTGCAGGCGGGTGTTCATCTCGAGGAAGTAGAAGCTCTTGTCCTGGCCGGCGACGAACTCGACGGTGCCGGCCGAGTCGTAATTCACGGCCTTGGCCAGCGCGACCGCCTGCTCGCCCATCTTGCGGCGGGTGACTTCGTCGAGCAGCGGCGACGGCGCCTCTTCGATCACCTTCTGATTGCGGCGCTGGATCGAGCATTCACGCTCGCCGAGATAGATGACGTTGCCGTGCTTGTCGCCAAGCACCTGGATTTCGATGTGGCGCGGATCGACGATGAACTTCTCGATGAAGACGCGGTCGTCGCCGAACGACGCCTTGGCCTCGGCCTTGGCGAGGTTGAAGCCCTCGGCGACCTCGGCGGTCGAATGCGCGATGCGCATGCCCTTGCCGCCACCGCCAGCGGAGGCCTTGATCATCACCGGATAGCCGATCTCGTCGGCGATCTTCACCGCGTGCTTGTCGTCCTCGATCACACCGAGGAAGCCGGGCACGGTGGAAACCTTGGCCTGCGCGGCAGCCTTCTTGGACTCGATCTTGTCACCCATCGCGGCGATCGCGCCGGGGTTCGGACCAATGAACACGATGCCGGCGTCGGCCAGCGCCTTGGCGAACGCCTCGCGCTCGGACAGGAAGCCGTAGCCCGGATGCACCGCCTCTGCGCCGGTCTTCTTGCAGGCCTCGACGATCTTCTCGATCACCAGATAGCTCTCGGCAGCCGCCGGCGGGCCGATCAGCACAGCCTCGTCGGCCATTTCGACGTGCAGCGCGTCCCGGTCTGCCTCCGAATAGACGGCGACCGTTTCGATACCCATACGACGTGCGGTCTTGATGACCCGGCAGGCGATCTCGCCGCGGTTGGCGATCAGAATTCGTTTGAACATGCTCTTTTTCTTGCAACCTTGGGTGGTTCTGCTGTCCCGGGCAGGACAGCGACGGGGCATTGCAGGTGTGCTTGTAACAATTCTGACGCCGGGGAAAACTAGATATTGCGAAGGGGGCCCCGACGTGGGCCCCGATCAACCCGGGTCCCTGTCATGCGCCGCACACTCGCCCTGCTGTCTGCGAGCCTTTGCCTACTGTCCGTCTCCACCGCTTTCGCTCAGAACACCCCGCCCCGCAACCTGATTCTGTTCATTCCGGACGGCCTGCGCGCGAAGTCCGTCACCCCCGAAACCGCACCGGCAATGGCCGCGCTGCGCGATCAGGGCGTCAATTTCAAGAATCCGCACTCGCTGTTTCCGACCTTCACCATGGCGAACGGCTCGGCGATGGCGACCGGCCACTATCTCGGCGACACCGGCACTTTCAGCAACACCATCTACACCGGCTACAATGTGCCACCAGCCGGAAATACGGTGGTGCCGTTCATCGAGAACGACGATGTTTTGGGCGACATCGACAATCATTTCGACGGCAATTACCTCAACGAGGACAGTCTGCTGAAGCTCGCCCGCGACAAGGGGCTGAGCACCGCCGCGATCGGCAAGGTCGGCCCGACCCTGCTGTTCGACCACACCGACCGCGCCGACAGACCGGGCCCGCACTCGATCCTGATCGACGATGCGACCGGTTCGCCAAAGGGCGTGCCGCTGCCCGACGACTTCAAAGCCGAACTCGACAAGCTGGGGTTACCGCTCAAGACGCCCGGTCGCGGCGAAAATGCCAAGGCCGGCGACGCCAAGACCCCCGGCACCCTGATGGCGAACGTTGCCCAGCAAGCCTACTTCGCGGACGTCGCGACCAAGGCGGTGCTGCCGCTGTTCAAGCAGCGTGGCAAGCCGTTTGTGCTGGTGTTTTGGTCCCGCGATCCGGATGGGAGCCAGCACAATCAAGGCGATAGCCTCAACGAGCTGACACCCGGCATTAACGGACCGACCTCGCTGGCCGGAATTCGCAATGCCGACAACAACCTCGCGCAATTGCGCAAAGCTCTGGATGAACTCGGACTCTCGGCCTCGACCAACATCATCGTGTCGGCCGACCACGGCTTCTCGACGATCTCCAAGCAAAGCAAGACCAGCCCGTCAGCGAAGGCGAGCTATGGCGATACCCCGGCGGGCTTCCTGCCAATGGGCTTCCTCGCCATCGATCTCGCCAAGGCGCTCAAGCTGCCCCTGTTCGATCCCAACAACGGCAACGCAGCGGTCGGCGACAATGCCCACCCCAAGGCCGGCAACGGCGTGCTCGGCAAGGATCCGGCCAAGCCGGATCTGGTGGTGGCGACCAATGGCGGCTCCGACCTGATCTATCTGCCGACCGGCGACAAAAAGCTCGCCGGCCGCGCCATCAAGGCCCTGCTCGAGCAGGATTACGTCAGCGGATTGTTCGTCGATGACTCGCTCGGCAGCTTCCCTGGCACGCTGCCGCTGTCGGCACTGAATCTGAAAGGTAAGGCGGCGACGCCGACGCCCGCGATCGTGGTCAACTTCCGGTCCTATGCGTCTGGATGCGCCGAGCCGACGCTGTGTTCGGTGCAGGTCGCCGACACCGTGCTGCGGCAGGGCCAGGGCATGCACGGCTCGTTCAGCCGCGGCGACACCATGAACTTCATGGCCGCCACCGGCCCCGACTTCAAAACCGGCTTCGCCGATCCATTGCCGGTGAGCAACGCCGATGTCGGGTTCACCGCGGCGAAGCTGATGGGGCTCGATCCGACCACCAAGGGCAAGCTGATCGGCCGGGTGATGACCGAGGCGATGCCGAACGGCGCCGTGCCGAAGGCGACGCAGGAGACGATCCGCTCAAAGTCCGCCACCAACGGGCTGCGCACCGTGCTGGCGACCCAGCGCGTGGGGGATCAGCGCTATTTCGACGTCGCCGGCTTCCCTGGGCGGACGCTTGGACTCGACGGCGAGACCGACAAACGAAAAGCGGCGGGGCACTGACCCCGCCGCCGAAACATCGAAACCCGCTGCGAGCGGATCAAACGCCCAGATCAAAGATCTGCGGCACCTGCGTCATCAACGGCAGCGTGGCAACGCCGACCAGCGTGGCAACCAACCGCATCAGCGTATGGTTGCTGCGCCGGGTGCTGCGCATCTGGCGCGAGATCCACTCGAGCACCTCGGTATTGGCACCGACCGCCTGAGCCGGAGCCCAGGACTCGATCGCCACGTCGGGCGACAGCGCAACGCTCCGGGCAGGAACCTGCAGGCCCGAGGCGGATGCGGCGAGATGTGCGACCGCCTTTGCAAACAGATCATCGAACCGGCCACCATCAACCCGCTCGGCTGCGGCATCGTTGATCTCGAACAGCGCCTCGGCCTCGGCCCGGCTGATCGGCTGGCTGTCGATCGTTGCGTCGGTGAGGATGCGCATGCACCACTCGGTATCGGCGGCGTCGAGGGTGCGGGAGAAATGAACCCGACCTCCGGTGGTCGGGCCTTCGCCGGTGATGATCCCATCCCGAACGATCCCGAGCGCCTGCGCGGCGGTATAACGATTCGAAACCTTGAGAGGGTCGATGCCGATCAGTTCGGCGGTGGCGACGGCAGTCATTGCTTTCACTCGTTTTTCTGGCTCTGAGCCAGCATTTCCACGCTGGCGTAAACGCTTGGTTAAGACTTCGCTCCCGCGCCCGAATCGATCGGAATTACCCACGAAGTTTCGGAACAGGGTTGCCGATTTGTCGCAGCAGCGGTCTCGTCGGCTCAATTCGCAGGACGCTCCGGCGGCGATTAGGCGCAGTGGCGGCGAAGTTGAGGCAAAGCGACTTTCCGGGCGGCCATTTGGCCGCACCGGCCGTTCAGCCGCCCTTCATTTCAAGCGTCGAGCCGTCCGCGCTCGGTCAGCGCGGCGACCACCAGTCGGCGAGCAGCAGGCCGAGCGTTCCTGACACCGCGGTAATGAACACCCCCCACGAGATATCGACCGCGACCACCGGCCAGGTCCAGTGCTTCAGCAGGGCCAGTGAGGTCAGTTCGAAAGTGGCGTAGCAGAACAAGCCGAACAGCGCCCCGTATACCAACGAGGATTGCCAGGTCGCCTGCGCTGAGCCGTTGACGAAGATGATGATACCCACGACGTAAAGCAGGTAAAAAATTACAGCCGGCAGCAACCGCACTTCACCCAGCATCTCGCCGACCTGCGACTGGAAAAAGCTTTTGGCGATCGTGCCGAGGAACAAAAAGTCGAGCGGGATCATGACAATGAATGTTGCCAGATAGAGCACACCGTATCGCTTCAAATCGTCCTCCTGAACAAAAGCGAAATCCATCCTGTCAAATACGCAGCGTCTCGTCGATGGTTGCAGACGCGGCGAAAAGTCGGAGCAAGATCGCCCCCGGATCGAGGATGAGCCAACGTGTTGACCGCTGACGCCCGCCCCATCGTCGTCTGGTTTCGTGACGACCTCCGCCTCGCCGATCATCCCGCGCTGCACGCCGCCGCGCAATCCGGCGCACCGCTGCTGTGCGTCTATGTGCTCGACGACGACAGCGACGGGCTGCGGCCGATCGGAGCGGCGGCGCGCTGGTGGCTGGCTCAGTCGCTTCGAGCGCTGAGCTCCGAGCTGCGCGCGCTCGGCGCGGCGCTGATCCTGCGCCGGGGACCGGCGGCTGCGGTGCTGGCCCAGCTGGCGCAGCAGAGCGATGCAGCGGCGGTGCATTGGAACGAGATCGACATCGTCCCGCATCGCGCTGTCGCGGATGCGCTGGCCGACGCACTCACTTTGGCGGGCATTGCGTATCACCGCGATCGCGGCGATCCGCTGGTGGAGCCGAACGCGATCCGCAGCAAGGACGGCCGCGGCATGCGGGTGTTCACGCCATTCTGGCGACGCGTGCTCAGCCTCGGCGATCCACCACAACCGCTCCCCCGTCCGAAGACCCTGCGGCCAGGACCGGCACTGCCGAGCGAACAGCTCACCGACTGGCAGCTCGAGCCGACGACGCCGGACTGGGCCGGAGGACTGCGCGAGACTTGGACGCCGGGTGAAGCAGCAGCACAAGCCCGACTGACCGACTTCCTAGCTAGCCTGCCGGGCTATGCCGCGGGCCGCGACTATCCGGATCGGCACATCACCTCCGGCCTGTCCCCGCATCTGCGCTTTGGCGAAATCAGCCCGCGCCAGGTCTGGTATGCGGCGCGCTTTGCCGCTGACGAGCGACCGGCGATCGCGCCCGACATCGACAAATTCCTGAGCGAGCTCGGCTGGCGCGAGTTCTGCCGGCACCTGCTGGCCGACCATCCCGACCTCGCCACCCGCAATCTGCAGCCGGCGTTCGATGACTTCCCGTGGCATCGCGACGACGCCGCACTGACCGCCTGGCAGCGCGGCCACACCGGCTATCCGATCGTCGATGCCGGGATGCGTGAGCTGTGGCACTCTGGAGTGATGCACAATCGCGTCCGCATGGTGGTCGCCTCGTTCCTGGTCAAGCATCTGCTGATCGACTGGCGGCTCGGCGAACAGTGGTTCTGGGACACGCTGGTCGACGCTGATCCCGGCAGCAATCCCGGCAATTGGCAATGGGTGGCGGGCTGCGGCGCCGACGCGGCGCCGTATTTCCGGGTGTTCAACCCGGTCTTGCAGGGCGAGAAGTTCGACGCCGGTGGCGCCTACGTCCGGCGCTGGGTGCCTGAACTGGACGGCCTGCCAGACAACCTGATCCACCAGCCCTGGACAGCGACGCCGCTCGAACTCGCCGCGGCGGGCGTCGAGCTCGGCGGCAACTACCCGACTCCGATCGTGGACCACAAAGCAGGCCGGGCACGGGCGCTTTCGGCCTATGCCGAGCTGCGTCAGCGTTGAACAACTCCGCTTAGCAGCGTTACTAATTTCGCGAATCGGCTATCGTCGGGGCTATCTGCAAACCCGTGGGGGATCAACATGGACGACGACAAGCCGATGATCGAACAGGTGAGCGAGGTGATCGCCGAGGTCGCCGATGCCGCCAAGACCACCGTCAAGAAGGCCCGCAAGGCGGCCAAGAAAGTCGCCAAGAAGGTGACCGCAGAGGCCAAGAAGGTCGCGAAAAAGGCCACCAAGAAGGCCAAGAAAGCGACCAAGAAGGCCGCCAAGAAAGCGCCGAAGAAAGCTGTGAAGAAGGCCACCAAGAAAGCCAAGACCGTCGCCAAGAAGGCGCCGAAGAAAGCCAAGAAGGCCGCCAAGAAAACCGTAAAGAAGGCCAAGAAGGCGGCGCCGAAGAAGGCGAAGAAAGCCAAGAAATCCAAGCGCTGATCGCGTCATTCGCATCGGCCAGCGAAAGCCTCCGGAGCCATGCGCCGGAGGCTTTTTGCTGTCTGCGAAGCCGCGTTGCCGTCGACCAAACCGCGCCCGCTGCGGCGGCCCACCTAAGCCTTCGCCCGATTGACCAGAAACACCGCCGCCGCGCAGATCGCCATGCCGGCGATCGAGACCGCATCCAGCGTCTCGCCGAACAGGACATACGCCATCAGTGCGGTCACGCCGGGCACCAGATAGAACAGGCTGGCCACCGAGGTCGCGGCGGAATGCCGGATCAGCCAGTACAACAGCCCGATCGAGCCGATCGACAGCACCACGACCAGCCATCCCACCGCCAGCACGAACTCGGTGGTCCAGCTCACCACACGGGTTTCGAATAGCGCGGCGCCGATCGCGAACAGCGCCAGCGCGGCGAGGAACTGGATGATGTTCCCGGCGCGCCAGTCGATGCCGCTGCAGAACCGCTTCTGGTACAGCGTTCCAATCGTGATGCCGATCAGCGAGCAGGCCGACGCGAGCCAGCCCCAGCCGATGTCGCCGGTCAGGCTGCGGCCGTGCAGGATCAGCAGCGTGCCCCCGAGGCCGAGGCCGAGCCCCAGCCATTGCAGCGGCGTGACACGCTCGCCGAGCCAGCGATTGGCCAGCGTCGAGGTCAGGATCGGCTGCAGCCCGGGGATCAGCGCCGACAGGCCCGCCGGCACCGAATGCGCGATCGCGATCGAGGTGCCGCCCAGATACACGCCGTGCACCAGCAGCCCGGCGACGATGCTGTGGCCGACGCCGGCGAGGTTCGGCCAGCGCGGCCGGGCGATCGCGGCGATCACGGCCAGCAGGAACACCACCCCGATCATCCGAACCGACAGGTAGGTCAGCGGCTCCGCACCGGCCAGCGCGTATTTGGTGCCGACGAAGCCGGTGCTCCACAGCACGACGAACACGGCGGGCGCGGCGCGGCCGGCGAGATGCTCTGCGTTACGGTTCATTGTCTCCCCGGGAGCCCGCTCATATGGTGACGGGCAAGCGCCCGATGGCGCTACGTCCATGCCATGCCGCAAGCGCCGCGACCAGCAGGGATCGTCATCGTCCGACGCATCGCTCTCCTAACCCGCGCGGCGCGTTCATCATCTTCGGAGCCGCCAATGCGCCTGCAGTTCGAAACCGTCGACGTGTTCACCTCCGACCAGTTCAGCGGCAATCCGCTCGCCGTCGTGCTCAATGCCGAGGGGCTCTCGACCGCGCAGATGCAGGCGATCACCGCCGAGTTCAACCTGTCGGAAACGACCTTCGTGCTGCCGCCGCAAGACCCCGCACACACCGCGCAGGTGAGGATCTTCACGCCCAATGGCGAGCTGCCGTTCGCAGGTCACCCGAATGTCGGCACCGCTTTCGTGCTCGCCCGTATCGGACAGAGCTACGGCCGCAGCATCGCCGGCGAAAATGTGGTGTTCGAAGAGAAGGCCGGTCTCGTGCCGATCGAATTGCTCAAGGACGGCGGAGCGATTACCGGCGCGCGTCTGACATCGCCGCAACGCCTCTCGCTGGCCGACGAAGTCGCGCCCGATGTCGTGGCGGCGGCCTGCTCGCTGAGCGCCGGCGACATTGAAACGGCCAACCACCGGCCCTGCATAGCGTCTTGCGGCACCGGCTTCATCATCGCGGAGGTGAAGAGCCGGAGTGCGCTGGCCGCCGCCGGCCCGCGCGCCGAGGTCTTCGGCGACCGCATCGCCGGCTATTCGACGTCGAAGATCCTGCTCTATGTACAAACCAACGAGGACACGATCGACATCCGTGCACGGATGTTCGCGCCGCTGAACAAGATCCCCGAGGACCCAGCCACCGGCAGCGCCAATGTCGCGCTGATCGGCCTGTTGGCGAAGCTGCGCCCCGAAGCCGATTTGATGCTGTCCAAGACCATCCTGCAAGGGTTCGAGATGGGGCGCCCGAGCCTGCTGTTCGCCAGCGCGGAGAAGCGCGGGGGCGAAGTCACGACCACCGCGATCGGCGGACACTGCGTCGCCGTGATGTCAGGGACGATCATCCTCGAGTGAGGCCCGGGCCTGACAAGAGGCTCGCGCCGCCGCGTCCGGTTCAGGCCGCGGGCACGCTCAATAGTCTTCCGGACACGGATCGACGATCTTCCACAAATCGACGCCGTTCTTGATTTTCTTCATCTCGGGGGTCAGCCCGCCGTGGCGGGCGATCCAATCCTTCACCGGCTGAGGATAATACGACATCAGCTCCGAGGTGCCCTCGAGGCTGGTGACCTTGATGCCGAAGGTGAACGCCTTGTCGTAATAGGCCTGATGGAACCCGACGCTGGCGCGCGGGGTGACGCAGATCTTATTGAGAGGAACGATCCCGAACACCAGAGTACAGGCGGAATTGCAGATCCCGTCGATGATCACCCGCTCGTGGCGGTCACGGATGCGCTGATACTTGGCCTTGTACTCCTCGACGTAACCGCCATGATCCCGGGTAATATGGAGATCAGCGCGGGCCGGCGTGGCCAGCAACATCAGCGGCAGCAGAAGCGACGAGAACAGCTTACGCATGGTTCGGTCGAAACCCGTGGCGACAAGGGGAGCGGCCGGCGGTGGCCGGCACCAGCACTTTGGCCGAGTTTGGTTTGCGCGACGTTAATGCGGACATTCCGGCGAAATCATGGGATCCGCCCTCCCCCTTGTAAGCGCCTGCAAAAGTGGGGTATTCGAGAGGCCCTCGCCGGGGGCAAGCTTCCCCGGCCCCGCGCTCGTAGCTCAGCTGGATAGAGCATCGGATTTCGATTCCGAGGGTCGGAGGTTCGAATCCTTCCGAGCGCGCCATTTCCTCTTTCTGACTGACAATGAGGTGACGATCGTTCTCAACGGTCGCAACCTCCGCGAGGCGATCACTCCGAGGTCGCATCTCGTCGCGTTGACGCCGCGTCGGTTGCCTTGGCATAAAAGTACCCGCGCTCGATACGACAGAGCGATCGGCCGGGGCGCGGCTGGGGGATGTTATGAAAAACGGGCTGTATTCGCTCCACGTTGATCTGCTCGATGGCCGCTCCGGCAAGGGCAGCGGCGTGGCGCTGTTTCGCGACGGCAAGATTCTCGGCGGCGACGCCTATCTGTATTACGTCGGCAGCTACGTGGTTTCGGGCGACAGCTTCAAGGGCGAGGTCACCGTCACCCAGCACACCCCGAGCCCCGACGCCAATCCGCTGTTCGGCGGCCAGAAGGAGCCGGTCGGGGTCGGCGTTACCGGCACGTCGGACGGCCAAGCCGCAGTGATGACCGGCACCGCGCTGGTCGGCAAATCCAGCCAGCTGTTTCGCGCCACTCTGCGCTGGCTCGCGCCCGCCGACTGACGCGCCGCGGCGGCGGTCGTCCGCGCCTTCCCTATGAGGCCGAAGCCGCCGACAGATCGGCGCGCTCCTGCGGCGCGGTCCGCGGCAGCGTCATCAGAATGCGGGTGCCGTTGCCGGGCTCGGAGTCGAGTTCGAGCCTTCCGCCGAGCCGGTTGGTGACGATGTTGTAGACGATGTGCAGGCCGAGGCCGGTGCCCCCCTGGTCGCGCCGCGTCGTGAAGAACGGATCGAAGGCGCGGCGGCGGACGTCGAGGCTCATGCCGCAGCCGTCGTCGGAATACGCCACCACGACGTGATCGTTGCCCGCTGCACGCACCTCGATCTCGACCGTGCCGGCGCCGCCGTTCGGAAACGCGTGCGCCACCGAATTCAAAAACAGGTTGGTCAGCACCTGGCCATAAGGCCCGGGATAGGAGTTCATCATCAGCCCGGGCTGGCACTCGACGTTCAGCGTCAGATTGTGTTTGCGCAGGCCCGGCCGCAGGCTCATCACCACCTGCTCGGTCAGGTCGCCGAGGTCGAACAGCCGCTGATCCGAGTAGTTGCGGTCGGCCGCGACCTGCTTGAACGACTGGATCAGCTCGGCGGCACGGTTGAGATTGGCGACCAGCTGCGACGAGGCATCGCGCGTCGTTTCGATGAATTCGTTGAGGCGGGAGCGCTTCAGCTCGCCGCGGGCGACCTCGGTGCCGAACACTGCGGCCTTGCGCTCCAGCGCCGAAGCCACCGTCAGGCTGATGCCGACCGGATTGTTGACCTCGTGGGCGACGCCCGCCACCAGCCGGCCGAGGGCTGCGAGCTTTTCCGCCTCGATCAGCGACTGCTGGGTTTCGCGCAGGTTGCGCAGCGCCGCCTCGGCCGCGTCCTTGGCCTGCCGCATCTCGAGCTCGCCGCGTTTGCGTTCGCCGATATCCAGCGCCACCGTGACGATCCGCTCGATCGCGCCGTCGGCGTCCTTCAGCGGCATCTTGTTGACCAGCCATTGCCGCACCGCGCCGGTGGCGTCGCGATACTCCTCCTCGTAGAAGCCGAGCCCCTCGCCGGTCTCCAGCACGCGCTTGTCGTTGGCGTCGGTCTTGTGCGATCCGAACCGGGACATCAGCTCCGCGGTGGTGTGGCCGATCGCCTCGCGCGGATCGATGCCGAACACGCCCGCCATGTAGCGGTTCATCAGCACGTAGCGCAGCTCGGTGTCCTTGACGTTGATCACCGCCGGAACGGTGTCGATCACCTGCTGCAGCAGCAGCCGGCTTGCGGCCACCGCCTGCTCGGCGCGCTTCTGATCGGTGATGTCGCGCACCGCGCCTTCATAGCGGATCACGGCGCCGGCGTCGTCGCGGACCGCACCGGCACTGTCCGACAGCCACAGCACCTCGCCGCTGCGCTTGCGCGCCTGATACTCGAATTCGCGAACCATGCCGTCGCGCTGCATCAGATCGCGATACTGCTCACGCTTGTCCGGATCGATGTAGATCGTGGTGGTGACGTCGGCGGTGGCGCGGATCAGTTCAGCCGGGCTATCGTAGCCCATCATCCGCGCCAACGCCGGATTGGCGTTGAGCAAAGCGCCGTCGGGCGTGGTGACATAGATGCCGTCGATCGAGCCTTCGAACAGCTTGCGGTAGCTTTCTTCGGCGAGCCGCTGCTCGGCGAGCGCCCGAACTGCAGCCTCCCGGGCGTTGTCGGCCTCGACCAGGGTGCGGCGGAACACTTCGGCGGCGCGGGCGATGTCGCCGATCTCGTTCTTGACCTCGGTCGCCGGGATCGCGGTGTATTGCTGGCCGGCCGCCAGGGAGCGGATCGCGCGGGTGATTGCCGTCAGCGGTCCGACGGTGCGGCGGACCACGAACGCCGCCGCCATCCAGCCGACCAGCACGCCGGCGATGCCGAGCACGATGCTCTGCCATTTGTCCTCGGCGAGCGTGCGGGCGAGATCGCGCGACAGCACCCGGCCGCGCCGGGCAGCGGCGTCGCGCAGCAGTTCCGTGACCTTGCCGATCAGCCGGCCCTCGGTACCGAGCACGTCGCGGTCGAGGTCGGAGATTTCCTGCTCCACCGCCGCGGTCGATGCGATCACGTCGGCGTAGTCGCGCACCGAGCGGGCCGCGCCGGCATCGCCGATCGGCAGGGCCCGCATCCGCCTGGCGGCATCGCTGGCACCCATCAGATCGCGCGCCAGCAAAGTTGCCACAACTTTAGTCTGCGCCGCATGCAGGTCGCCGGCGAGCTGGCGGTCGGACAGTCCGGCGACCGCCGCCTCGAAGGCTTCGCGCGACGACGGGATCTTGGCGACCAGCTCACCACGGCGCTGCATCAGTTCGGTGATGCGCTGCAGACCGTCGCGATAATTGGTCAGGCGCTCGGTGACGCCGTCGAGCATCTCCTGCTGATCCGGCGCCAATTCCAGACGGGTCTTCTTCAGCAGTTCGGTGAGCGCGGACGCGGCGGCAAACACCTTGCCGGCGGGCTGCGCGGCCGGCTCGGTCACCGCCTGGCGGGCGGCGAAGCGCAGATCGCTCATCCGCCGTTCGATCTCCTCGGCGAGATCGCCGACGCTCTGCAGCCGCTGCAACTCGCCGAAGGTACGGTCGATATGCCGGATCGCCACCACACTGCCGATCGAGGTGGCGGCGATGATCGTCAGCAGCAACAGAAAGCTGCCGAACGTCATCTGTCCGATCGAGAGCGTGCGTGTCCTCACGCTCTGGATGAACGATGAAACAGCGTTTGGCATGCGGACGAGACCGGCGCTCCCTGTGCGGGCGAGATCGCCCCACACTCGTGGCGCCGAGAGTACAGCGTCGGTGCGCCGGCAACAATCGCCGACGATGTCCCGGCAGCTCGCGCTGCCGGGACCAGGCGTTCAAGCGGCCATCCCCCGGCCGAAACCGGTCGGCGCGACTGTCATTTCTTCGGCCGGATCGCGTCCGCGGTACCTTGGATGAAGGCCTGGATCTTCACCACATCAGCCTCGGTCAGCTTGCCGGTGAAATCCGGCATGCCCTTGTCGCGGAACGGCCCCTTGAAAACGATGTCCTTGAGGTGAGCGATCCGCTCGGTGGTGGAGTAGCCGAGGTTCTTGACGTTTCCGCCGCGATCGACGCCGGGCACGCCGTGGCAGGTGGCGCAGGCGGCGACGTAGATCGCCGTCCCCTCCGCCACGTCCTTCGGATCGTATTCGATGCCGGTGAGCAGATTGCCCATCTGATACTTGGTGAACTCCGGCATCTTGGCCTTGCCGCCGACCGCGAAGGTGTACACCGTGCCCGGCGCTTCGGTCTCGGTGGCACGGGCGCTGATGCCGAACACGCCGCCCCAGCCGACCGCGATCGAGACGTATTGCACGCCGTCGACCATGTAGGTCGCAGGCGCCGCCACCGCACCGGTGCCGAGCGGGCTCTCCCACAGCTTCTCGCCGGTCTTGGCGTTGTAGGCGACGAAGCGACCGTCAGCCGTGCCTTGGAACACGAGGTTGCCCGCGGTGGTCAGCGTGCCGCCGTTCCACGGCGAGACGTATTCGGCACGCCAGGCTTCCTTCTGCTGGACCGGGTCCCACGCCACCAGCCGGCCGAACGGCAGGTTCTTCGGCGGCACCGCGTTCAGCGTGAAGCCGACGTTCCAGCCCGTGGTCGAGCCGAACTTGAACGGCTCCATCTTGTTCTGGGTCAGCGCCTTCTCGCCGGTGAGATTGACCGGCACACCCTGCGCCGGCAGATACACCAGACCGGTCTGCGGATTGAACGACATCGGGTGCCAGTTGTGGGCGCCATACGGCCCCGGAATCGCGTCGAACGGTTTGTCCGCCGAGCGCGCTTCCGGCACTTCGATCGGCCGGCCATTGGAGTCGTAGCCGGTCGCCCAGTTCACATCGACGAAGTTCTTCGCCGAGATGAACTGACCGTTGGTGCGGTCGATCACGAAGAAGAAGCCGTTCTTCGGCGCGTGCAGGATCACCTTGCGCGGCTTGCCGTCGATCGGAATGTCCGCGAGGATCATCGGCTGGGTCGAGGTGTAGTCCCAGTTGTCGCCGGGCGTCTCCTGATAGTGCCAGACGTATTTGCCGGTGTCGGCATTCAGCGCGACGATCGACGCCAGATACAGATTGTCGCCGCCGGCCGGGCTGCGCAGATGCCGATTCCATGGCGAGCCGTTGCCGGTGCCGACATAGATCAGGTTGAGATCTGGATCGAACGTGATGGTGTCCCACGCGGTGCCGCCGCCGCCATTCTCCCACCATTTGCCGGCCGGGTCCCAGGTCTTGGCGGCCTTCTCCATCGACTCGTCTTCGAACGGCTTGCTCGGATCGCCCGGCACTGTGAACCAGCGCCACGCCTGCTTGCCGGTCTCCGCGTCATAAGCGGTGACGTAACCGCGCGCGCCGTATTCGGCGCCGCCATTGCCGATCACCACCTTGCCGTTGAACACTCGCGGCGCGCCGGTGATGGTGTAGGAATGGTCGTGGTCGATCAGCGTGTCGATCTCCCAGGCCTTGTTGCCGGTCGCGGCGTCGAGTGCGATCAATCGGCCGTCATAGGCACCGACGAACACCTTGCCCTTGTACAGCGCGACACCGCGGTTCACGACGTCGCAGCAGCCGCGATAGCCCTTGGAGTGATCGACCTTGGGATCGAAGGTCCACAGCTTCTTGCCGGTGCGGGTGTCGATCGCATGCACGACGCTCCACGACGCGGTGACGTACATGATGCCGTCGACCACCACCGGCGTGGCTTCGACGCCGCGCTCGGAGCCAAGGCTGTAGCTCCACTGCAGGCCGAGCTGCTTGACGTTGTCGGTGTTGATCTGGTCGAGCTTGCTGAAGCGGGTCTCGGCATAGTCGAGGCCGTAGCTCGGCCAGTCCTTGGTGGTCTTTGCGTTGGCGACGATGGCCGCGCTGTCGACCGCACCTGTCACCGCGCGGATATGCGCGGCGGAGCCTTTGGCGTCTTGCGCGACGGCGATCGCCGGCGACAGCAGCGCGGCCATCAGCGCCGCGGCGCCGAGACGCCTCGCAGCTAATCGTGTCGCTGGATGTTGGACAGGTCGGTGCGCAGTCCGCACCGCGTCAGCAGGCTTCCTCATGCATTCGCTCCCTACACGGCCTCTTGCCGGGCCGAGCGGAAGTGTTGCGCGCAGTCGAGAGAGCGTCAACCAGAATGCGGACGAGATGCAGACGCAGTTATTATCTCGCAATGCAATGCGCCGCGCGCTGCATTGCGATGCCGCGGCTGCGAACTACGCGCCGGAGAATTCGAACAGCTCGCCGTCGTAGCCGGCTTCGGCCGGAATCCGCAGCAAACGCTTGTCGCCGTCCTTGGTCATGATCGGCAGCACGGTCACGATGCTCTGTGCACGTGCGTGATCGAGCGCTGCGGCGACGCTCGGCTGCTGGCCGAGCCGGATCAGATTGCGGGTGGTCGGAAACGGCAGCGTGAAGCGGCCGCTGTCGCCACCGTCCAGCGCCTCGCTCGGCGACAGCCAGATCGAATCGGTGGTCTCCCCGCCGTCGTGCATGCCGAGTTGTTCGGGCGGCGCCTCGGCCAGGAAGAACCAGGTGTCGAACCGCTTCGGCAGCTTCTCCGGCGTGATCCAGTGCGCGTAAGGCACCAGCAGATCGAGGGCCAGCACCAGCTCGTTGTCGGCCAGGATCTGTGCAAACGCGATGCTGCCGTCGCACAGCGCCTTGCGGTGCGCCGCCTCGATTTCGGCGGCGCGGCTGGCTGCGACCAGCGCGTCGCTGCCGCGCGGCCGCGCCAGCAGGATGCCGCTTTCCTCGAAGGTCTCGCGGATCGCCGCGATCCGGAATTCCAGCGCCGGACCAACCGATCCGTCGACGCCGGCATACAGCTCCGGCCGCCCGACGATGTCGCGGTCGCCGGCATCGACGCTGCCGCCGGGGAACACCAGCGCCCCGGAGGCGAACTCGACCTGATAATTCCGGACCATCATGAACACGTCGAAGCCGGCCGCGGCCTGGCGCAGCAGCACGATGGTCGATGCGGGACGCGCGGCGGCTTCAACGGTCATGGTGTTACTCCGCAGCTTTGCTGCGCGGCTCGAAGTCGGCGCGTTTGTCGACCCGCGCCAGCCGCGACAGCAGATAATCGACTTCTTCGCGTGCCGTTTCGGTGAGGCTCGCGCCCGGCTTGCGCTGCGCGCTCGACGACAACAGCCCGCGCTTCTTCAGCACGTATTTGCGGACCGACAGGCCGACGCCCTGCTGATGCTCGTAGCGGATCAGCGGCAGATGCGCGTCGAACAGGTTGTGGGCGAGATCGCGCTGGCCGGCCTTCGACAGCTTGACGATGTCCACCAGCATGTCCGGGAAGCAGTAGCCGGTCATTGCGCCATCGGCGCCGCGCTCCATTTCGAAATCCAGGAACATGCCGCCATTGCCGCACAGGATCGACAGCGGGCGCAACGATCCGTCCTTCTGGAAGCCGCGCAGCGTGGTGATCTTCTCGAGCCCCGGCCAGTCCTCGTGCTTGAGCATCACGCAGGATGCGCTGTCCATCACGATCTGCCGGATCACCTTCGAGGTCATCACCACCGACAGCGTCAGCGGATAATCCTGCAGCACCCAGGGCACGTCATCGCCGATCGCTTCGGTGGCCTGGCGGAAATAGGTGGTGATCTGCTCGTCGGTGCGCAGCGACGGCGGCGGCGCGATCATCACGCCGGCCGCGCCTGCATCCATCGACAGCCGTGCCAGCCGCCGCATCGCGGCGAAGCCCGGCGCCGAGACACCGACGATCGTCTGCATCGACTTGGCGCGCTTGATGAAGCGGGTCGCCACCGCCTCGGCCTCGGCCGCATCGAGCTTCGGCGCCTCACCGAGGATGCCGAGCACGGTGACGCCCTCACAGCCGACCTCCGCATAGAAATCGGTCAGACGGTCGATCGACACGTCGTCGATCTTGCCGTCGTCGTGGAACGGGGTCGGCGCAATGGCAAAGGTGCCAGCGGCTTCCGGGGTGAGCTTCATCGCGTAGGCCTTTCGATCGGTTGCGCCGGCGCCGGCAGGTGGACCTGCTGGTTCAGCGCCGGCCGTCGCCACCGCACCGGTTCGGCGGCGGCGACACCTTTCGACCCCCGCTCAGCGCGGGCGTCCGGCCGCCTTGATAGCCTCTTCCGAGAAGAAAATCTCGCCGGCGTGGGCCGCAATCTCCTCTGCGGACCAGCCATTATGGGGCGGCTTCCAGCCGTCCATTTCCATCAGCTTCATCTCACGCACACCGCGCGGGCCGGAGACGCCGAGCACCTTGCCGGTCTGATCGCCGGACAAGCTGGAGACCATGTACAGCACCGCCGGGGCGATTCCCTCCGGGGTCAGCGCCGCACCCGGATTCTCGCGGTAGCGCGGCAGGTCCTCGGTCATCCGGGTCAGCGCGCCCGGCGCCAGCGTCCAGATCCGGATGTTGTATTTGCGGCCCTCGATCGCCAGCACGTTGGACAGGCCCCAGATGCCGCCTTTCGCGGCGCCATAGTTGCTCTGGCCGAAATTGCCGAGCAGACCCGAGGTCGACGAGGTGTTGACGATGACGCCGCCGCCATTGTCCTTCATCCATTTGAACACCGGCTGGGTGACGCAGAACGTGCCCTTGAGGTGCACCTTCATCACCCTGTCCCAGTTCGCCTCCGAGACCTTGGCGAAGGTCTGGTCGAGCAGGATGCCGGCGTTGTTGACCAGGATGTCGGCGCGGCCGAAATGCTTGATGGCGTCGTCGAACACCGACTGCCCGCCCGCCATGGTCGAAATATCGGCGGTGTTGGCGACGGCGCGGCCGCCCGCAGCCTTGATGGCGTCGACCACCTGCTGCGCCATGCCGGCGTCGGAGCCCGAACCATCCCGCGGCCCGCCGAGATCGTTGACCACCACCGCGGCACCTTCGCGTGCAAACAGCTTGGCGTAAGCCTCACCGAGCCCCCCGCCCGCTCCGGTGATCAACGCCACCTTGCCATCGAGCAATCCCATCGCGTCCTCCCGTTGTTGCCTGCGCGCTGACCGCGTCTGTTGTCGTCATTGCCGGGTCGTCCCGGCAATCCATCTTGTTCGAAGCGATGGATGCCCGGATCAAGTCCGGGCATGACGCATCACTCGAAATAAGCCTCGTTCTCCACTCAGCCGAGCACCGTCCTGCCGCTCTTGATCACCGTGACGTTGCGCGCCTTCACTCGCGCTTCGAACGAGATCACGTTGCCGTCCTTCCACATGTCCATGGTGACGGTCTCGCCCGGATACACCGGCGAAGAGAACCGCACCGCATGCTGCCGGAACGCCGACGCGTCGTAATCGGCGTAGGTCTGCAGCACGCCGCGGCAGGTCAGGCCGTAGGTGCACATGCCGTGCAGGATCGGGCGCGGGAAACCGGCCTTCTGCGCAAACTCCGGATCCGAATGCAGCGGATTGCGGTCGCCGCACAGCCGGTAGATCAGCGCCTGGTCCGGCCGGGTCGAGATGTCGACGCTGCGATCGGGCGCGCGATCCGGCATCTTGTGCGGCTCGGGCTGCTCCAGCGCCGGGCCGCCGAAGCCGCCGTCGCCGCGGGCGAAGCGCGATGCCAGCAGCGTCGCCAAGGCCTCGCCGGCCTCGTCGCGCAGGATGGTCTGGTGACGGATCACCACGCCCTTGTCCTTGCCCTTGTCGTACACTTCGACGACGCTGGAATCGGCGGTGATGTTCGCCGCCACCGGCATCGGCCGGTGGAAGGTGATGTCACGCTCGCCGTCGACCACCAGCAGCCGGTTGAGATTCATCTCGCCCGGACCAGCGCCCCACGCCGCGACCGACGCGAAGGTCGGCACCACTTTCAACGGACGCTCGGTGTAGGTCGCCTCGTTGACGAAGGCGAGTTCCTTCTCGTCCATCGGATCGGCGCCCATGCCGATGCCGTAGGCGTAGAGCATCACATCGCGGTCGGTGTAGCTGTATTGCTGCCCGGTCGTCTTCAGGGCCTTCAGTTCGTCGTAGCGGGCCGACATCGGCTTCTTCCCTTATTGTTTTCTTGGTGTTGCGCCTGCGATTGCGCCCTCTCCCCTTGTGGGAGAGGGCTGCGGTGACGTCGCAACGATTGCAGTCCGGTGAAGGGAAAGCGGTATCGCGCGGTTCGCCCCCTCACCCGCCTGTGCTGCGCACAGGCCCCCTCTCCCACAAGGGGAGAGGGACGTAATCAGGCCAGCGTAAAGAACGGCAGCGGTGCGCCGCCGTCGCTGGGCTTGAACACCACCTTGACCTTGGTGCCGATCTTCAAGGATGCGAAATCGCAGTCGACGAAGTTGGTCAGCACCGACGGGCCTTCCTTCAGCGTGACGTAGCCGATCGCGTAAGGACCGGTCGGCGACTTGCGCATCAGGCTGTAGCTGTAGATCTCGCCTTCGCCCTTGCTCTCTTCCCACACCGTCTGGTCGGAGAAGCAGAACGGGCACAGCGCGCGCGGGAAGTAATGCGCTTCGCCGCAAGCGGTGCACCGCTTGATCAGCAGCTTGCCTTCAGTCGCCGCATCCCAGAACGGCTTGGTTTCGGCGTTGCCCTGAGGCGCGGGATATTTCACGGGGCTGTTCATCACACGCGCTCCAGAATGCAGGTCGAGGCGGCGTGGCGGATGCCGAGCATGCCGCCGGTGCCATGAGCGATCGCGAGGTCGCAGTTCGGCACCTGCACCTTGGGATGCGCCTCACCGCGGAGCTGCCGCACGGCTTCGAGCAGCTTGGTCATGCCGCCGCGATTGACCGGGTGGTTGCTGCACAGACCGCCGCCGTCGGTGTTGAACGGCAGCTTGCCGACGCCCGAGATCAGGTTGCCGTCGGCGACGAACTTGCCGCCCTGCCCCTTTTCGCAGAAGCCGAGATCTTCGAGCTGCATCAGCACCGTGATGGTGAAGCTGTCGTAGATCGAGGCGTACTTGATGTCCTTCGGCGTGACACCGGCCATCTCGAACGCCGGCGGCGCGGACCACACGCCGGCCGAATAGGTCAGATCGAGGTTGTGGCCGCCGCGCGGCCCCTTGATCGCCTCGCCGGCACCGATCATCCGCACCAGCGGCTTCTTCAGGCTGCGCGCGATCTCCTCGGTGGTGACGATCAGCGCACCGCCGCCGTCGGTGACGACGCAGCAATCCATCCGGTGCAGCGGATCTGCGATCAGCGGCGAGTTCAGCACGTCCTCGACGGTGACGACATCGCGCAGCATCGCATGCTCGTTGTACTGCGCATGATGCGAGGCTGCGACCTTGATCCAGGCGAGCTGTTCGGACGTGGTGCCGTACTGGTGCATGTGACGCGCGGCGCACATCGCATAGACGTTATGCGTGGTGGCGCCATAGGCCAGTTCGAAGTCACCTTCGGCGCCGACCGGGCGCGGCGGCAGCGCGCCGGTCCGCGGCTTGCCGGCCAGCGTGATCAGCGCGACCGAGCAGCGGCCGGCGGCGATCGCTTCCGCGGCATGGCCGAGATGCACCAGATAGGAGCAGCCGCCGGTGTCGGTCGAATCGAAATGGCGAACCTTGAGGCCGAGATAATCGACCATCGCCATCACGCCGCCGGGCGCGTCGCCGGCGCAGAAGTAGCCGTCGATGTCGGCCTTGGTCAGGCCGGCGTCGTCGAGCGCACCTTTGGCGACTTCGGCGTGGAGCTGGGCGATGGATTTATCGGGCGCGTGGCGCGTGGGGTGTTCGTAGATGCCGGCAATGTAAGCCTTGCCTCTTATTGTCAACGCAGTTCTCCGCTGGCGTTTGGTCGGACGGTTTTTGTGACCGCTCCAAGCGACCTTGGCAAGCGTGTTCGCGCGCGGGGACAATTACCACGTCGCGGAATGTCTTGAGGCCGCATCGTCACAGTGGGCCAGAGGGAAAGACCCCTCCGTGATTGCGAGCGAAGCGAGGCAATCCAAGGCCCAATGCACCAGGCTGCTGGATTGCTTCGTCGCTGCGCTCCTCGCAATGACGTGGAGAGGATGTTGGCCGACCTACTCCGCCGCCATCTGCCGTGGCGGAGCGGGTTGCGGGTCGCGCAGATTGGCGCGGAGTTCGGCGAACCGCGGCGCGGTGTCGTCCACCGACTTCTGCTTGATCGGGCCGTAGCCGCGAATCCGGTCCGGCATCGCGAGCAACTCCACCGCGGTGTCGATCGTCGCCGGCGACAGATGCTGCAGCACGCTGGCGACATCCGCCTCGTAGTCGGCGATCAACTTCCGCTCCAGCTTGCGCTCCGGGTGATAGCCGAACGGATCGAGCGGCGTGCCGCGCAGGAAGCTGAACTTCGCCATCGTCCGGAACACCGGCCGCATCGCCTCGCCGAACTGCCGCTTCTTCGGCCGGCCGGTGAGATCGATGCCGGGCAGGATCGGCGGCGCGAGGTTGAAGCTGATCTTGTAGTCGCCTTCGAACTGGTCGCGGATCTGCTGTTCGAAGCCCGGCTCGGTCAGCAGCCGCGCCACTTCGTACTCGTCCTTGTAGGCGAGCAGCTTGGCGTAGTTCAGCGCCACCGCGCGCGGCAGCGCCTCGCCGTAGCCGCCGGCCTCCGCAGCGCTGCGCACCTTGGCGACCAGGTCGGCGTAGCGCTTGGCGAGCCGCTTGCCCTGATACGAGGTGAGCAGCGCGCTGCGATGCGCGATGATCTCGTCAAGCGACATCTCGCCCTGAGTCTTGCCGACCGTCGCATGATCGGCGCCGTGCAACAGCGAGGCCAGCCGTGCCGGATCGGCGGCGGCGAGCCGGCCGAGCCGGAACGCCTGGGTGTTCATCTTGATCGACACGCCGTTGAGTTCGATCGCCTGCTCGATCGCAGTCGCCGACAGCGGCAGCAGACCCTGCTGATAGGCGAAGCCCATCATCATCATGTTGGTGGCGATCGAGTCGCCAAGCAGCGTCTCGGCCGCCTTGGTGAAGTCCAGGAACGCCGAGTCCTTGCGCAGCGCCGCTTCGAGCACGCTGTTGACCTTGCGGGTCTGGAAATCGAAGTCGCGGTTGCGGATGAAGTCGGCGATCGGGATCAGATGGGTATTGACGACGCCGTGGGTGCGGCCGGCTTCGCACAGCGACAGCGTCTCCTTGGAGATCGCCATCACCTCGTCGGCGACGATCAGCACGTCGGCGGTGCCGGTGACGATCCGCGAACAGGTGACGTCCTCCGGCTTGTCCGACAGCCGGACGTGGCTGAGCACCGCGCCGCCCTTCTGCGCCAGGCCCGACATGTCGAGGATCATCGACGCCTTGCCCTCGATATGCGCGGCCATGCCGAGCAGCGCGCCGATCGTCAGCACGCCGGTGCCGCCGACGCCGCCGACCGCGACGTTGTACGGCTTATTCAGCCCCGGCCGCGTTGCCGGCTCCGGCAACGAACCGAGATCGCCGAGATCGACCGCCGCGCGTTTACGCAGCTTGCCGCCGTCGATGGTGATGAACGACGGGCAAAAGCCCTTGAGGCAGGAGTAGTCCTTGTTGCAGGTCGACTGGTTGATGGCGCGCTTGCGGCCCAGCTCGGTCTCCAGCGGCTCGACCGAAATGCAGTTCGACTGCACCGAGCAATCGCCGCAGCCTTCGCATACCGCGGCGTTGATCATCACCCGGCGCGCCGGATCTTCCATCAGGCCGCGCTTGCGGCGCCGGCGCTTTTCCGCCGCGCAGGTCTGCACGAACACGATCGCCGAGGTGCCGTTGATCTCGCGGCATTCCTTCATCACCGCATCGAGCTCGTCGCGGTGGCGCAGATGCACGCCCGGCGCGATGGTGTCGGCCGGATAGGCCTCGGGATTTTCAGAGACCAGATAGATCTCGCGGATGCCTTCGGAATGCAGCTGGTAGGTGATCTGCTGCGGCGACAGATCGCCGTCGTGACGCTGACCGCCGGTCATCGCGACCGCGTCGTTGTACAGGATCTTGTAGGTGATGTTGGCCTTCGAGGCGATCGACTGCCGGATCGCGAGGCTGCCGGAATGGAAGTAGGTGCCATCGCCGAGATTGGCGAAGATGTGCTTCTCGTCGGTGAACGGCGCGATGCCGGTCCACGGCACGCCCTCGCCGCCCATATGGGTGAAGGTCTCGGTCGAGCGATCCATCCATAGCGACATGAAGTGACAGCCGATGCCGCCGAGCGCGCGGCTGCCTTCGGGCACCTTGGTCGAGGTGTTGTGCGGACAGCCCGAACAGAAATACGGCGTGCGCGCGATCGGCACCACCGACTGCACCTGCGAGGCGTCGCGGCCGTGGAACCAGTCGGCCTTGGCGCGCAGCATCTCGGCGATCGTCGGATCGATCTCCATCGCCAGCAGCCGGTCAACCATCGAGGTGGCGACCTTGGCGACGCTCAGCTCCTCGGCAAACGGCAGGAAACGATGGTTGCGGTCGTCCATCTTGCCGATCACGCGCGGCCGGTCGCGCATTCCGAACAGCAGCTGCTTGACCTGGTTCTCGACGATCTCGCGGCGCTCTTCGACGACGAAGATCTCTTCGAGCCCGCGTGCGAACTGCTGCACGCCTTCGGGCTCCAGCGGCCACGGCATGCCGATCTTGTACAGGCGCAGACCGATCTTTGCGCCGACCTGCTCGTCGATGCCGAGTTCGCGCAGCGCCTGGCGCACGTCCTCGTAGCTCTTGCCCGACGCCATGATGCCGAACCGCGCGTTCGGCGAATCCATGGTGATGCGGTTGACCTTGTTGGCGCGGGCGAACGCGATCGCGGCGAAGCCCTTGTAGTCCTGCAGCCGGCGGTCCTGATCGTAGCGGTCGTCCGGCCAGCGCAGATTGAGTCCGCCCGGCGGCATCTCGAAGTCGGTCGGGATCACGAACGGCGTCATCTCGTCGGCGAGATTGATCTCCGCGGTGGTCTCCACTGTCTCGGTGATCACCTTCATGCCGACCCAGCAGCCGGAATAGCGCGACATCGCGATGCCGAGCAGCCCCATCTCGATCATCTCGTGGATCGACGACGGGTAAAGATACGGCATCAACGCGGCGATGAAGGCGTGGTCAGACTGATGCGGCACGGTCGACGACTTCGCGCCGTGATCGTCGCCGGCGAGGCACAGCACGCCGCCGTGCTTGGCCGAGCCAGCGGCGTTGGCGTGGCGGAACACGTCGCCGCACCGATCGACGCCCGGCCCCTTGCCGTACCAGATGCCGGTGATGCCGTCGTACTTGGCGCCGGGCGACAGATTGAGCTGCTGCGTGCCCCAGATCGCGGTGGCGGCGAGGTCTTCGTTCACGCCCGGCTGGAATTTGACGTTGTACTGTTCGAGATGATGGCGAGCGGCATGGAGCTGCTGATCATAACCGCCGAGCGGCGAGCCGCGATAGCCGGTGACGAAGCCGGCGGTGTTGAGGCCGGCCGCGCGGTCGCGCCGGACCTGCGCCATCGGCAGCCGCACCAGCGCCTGGATGCCGGTGAGAAAAACGTGGCCCGAGTGCTGCGTGTATTTCTGATCGAGACTGATCGGTCCCTGGTCGATTCCCATCCGGCCCTCGCATAAGGCATTGGACCGCGAGGCCATTCGGCCGCTGAAGCGGTCTGTTTCGAAACAGTCTAAGCTGGTTTTTCCGCCCGGCGCATCACAAAAAGCCGCGCGCTCAAGGCATTCCGCCTGTTCGCATTTTGATGTCTCGAAACCGTGGCCTGTAGCCAACAAAGTGCCGTCGAATGGCTGCTCGGCGAACGATCGTGTCCACCGCACCGCAACACAGCGTCAGGAGACGAAGTCGATTCGGCACGGAACCGGTCGATAGCGGGAACGGAAGGTGCGGAGACGGATTGGTGGAGGAGCCGAAAGGAGGATTCCATGGCGCGACACAATCCTGACGATCTGTCCCGGCGCGACGTCGAACCCAACGATCCTCGCTCCCCCTCTCAGCTCGATACGCAGTTGCAGGTTGAACCGGACATGCGCGAAGGCCGAGTGACATCGGGTCGTTTGGCACTGTTCGCCATCGCAATCGTGATGGTGTTCGCAGCGGTGTTGTACGGGATGGGCGGGCCGGTCGGCGGCCCGACCAATCCCTCTGTCGCAACGAAGACTTCGCCCCAGCCTAACCAAACCGACGCGAACAACAATGCGCCGCCCGTGCCGCCGGGCGTTCGCGATGTCACGCCGCGCAGCAGCGATCCCAATGCGCAGACCGGCATGACCACGGGCGCCGCCCCTGCACCCCGTGCCGCGCCGAGCAACGCCAACACCAACTAACTGCCTACGGACCGCAGCAACGAATCGATGAAGCGGCGGATGGCACATGTCGTCCGCCGCTTTGTCATGTACGCCTGCGTGCAATGCGGCCCCGCCGCATTCATGCCGTGTTCAGACCGAATCGGGTACATGCATCCTGGGGACGAACAGAACGCACACGTCGACTTCGACTCGAAGGAGGCGCGCGCGATGATGACAGCGCCGTTTATCTGGCAGTGAAGGGAAGAGCCAACAGATGAAGAAGATCTTTGCCGCAGCATTGTTCGCAGCCACGCTGGTCGGAGCCGGTGCAGCCAATGCGATGCCGTTGGCTCCCCTCGGCGCCGCCAATTCCGGCGACGTGATCCAGGTCGCGCAGGGCTGCGGTCCGGGCTGGGCGCGTGGTCCGATGGGCCGCTGCCGTCCGATGTATGCCCGCCCCGGCTATGGCCGTCCGGTCGTGGTGCCGCCGCGCGTCGTCGCGCCCCGCGCCTGCCCGCCCGGCTACGCCTGGCGTCACGGCCGCTGCTTCCGCCGGTTCTGATCGGCCTCGCGTCGCTCACGAAAAGCCCCGCTCGCGCGGGGCTTTTTTGTGCGTCCGGCCGAGTTCAGCGAAACCGGATCAGCAGCTTGCGCAAGGTGTAGAGCGGCACCCAGGGAAACAGGATCGGCACGTTCCGAACATACTCCTGATAGTCCGGCCGATCGCCGTAGCGTTCATCCTGCTTGCGCTCGAGCCCAGCGGATGCGGCCGTCATCAGCGCCAGAATGTACAGCACCCCGAGCAGCGACAGCGCCCAGGCCGCGCCGGAGCCATAGGCCGACAGGCCCGAGAACCACACGCCGAACCAGAACACCATCTCGCCGAGATAGTTCGGGCAACGCACCAGGCGATACAGCCCGGTGTCGCAATAATGCGCCGGGTGCTCGGCCTTGTAGCGATACTTCTGCCAGTCGGCGAGGCTCTCGACCCACAGCCCCACCGCCATGATCATCACGCCGAGCGGCGTCGACACCGGCCACACGCCCTCGGCCTGCAGCGACAACGTCAGCAACGCCGGCAGGAACAGCAGCGTGAACAGCAGGCTGACGCCGAGCCAGATCGCGATTCTGTGCCACAGCTTCAGCTCGGCGGTGCGGCGCTCGGCGCGGGCGAGTTCTGCCGCATAGGCGGGATTGCGTTCGCGCACCGCCAGGAAAGCGCCGAGCCGCACGCCGTACACCAGCAGCAGAAGAAGCTGCAGCGTCACCCAGCCGGAGATGGTGGTGGCGAACAGCAGCGCGAACACCAGGCTCTGCGCCGCGATCGCGCCCGCATAGCACAGGCTGACGAAGTAATAGACCCGCCGGAACCCGGGCGCCGCAACGACGAGGCAGACGGCGAAAGCCAGCGCGACGAGATGCCACGGTACAGTCATGTCGATGCACGCGTCCTTGCCCCGGTGACGACCTTATAGGCCGCCGATGATGACCTCGCCATGTCCGGCATCAAAGCCGCACCCGATCGGCCGGCCGCCCGCCCGGTTATTTGGTCGTACAGCGCTGGCCGGGCACGCGGCTGTCGCAGACGCGCGTCACCTCGAAGAACCGAGTCCACAGCTTGCGCTGCTTGGCATCCGGCTCGGCGGCCGCGGTCATCCGCAGCGCATAGAAATTCTCGCGGCCCTGCACCGCCTTCCACCAGGTCAGCGCCGGCTTGCCGGCCACCTTGGCCTGTGGGCAGCTCTCGCTCCACATCACCATCGGATACAGGTTTTCATTGCCGTGCCGGAGCTGCGCGAACCGCGCGCCGGGGCACTCCGCCGCGGCCTTCTTCTGGCTCGCCTCGCGAAACGCCTCGGGTGATTGGTCGGTCTGCTTGAACAGCGTCTGCGCCGTGATCCGCGTGCTGGCGCTGGCGATATTCTCGCTGCCCGGCACCAGCACCGTCGTGCTTTCCTTGGCGTTGCTGGCTTCGGCCGCCACCTTGAAGCCCTTGGGCGATTGCAGCAGCAGCTTTTCGGTGTCGGCGGCGCGCGCGACGCCGGCGGCGGCAAACGTCGCGATCAGGCACAGAACGGCAATGCGGAGCATGAACGATGAGCCCGGATGATTGAAGCCGGCGAAGCTTGCCCGAGAACCGCAGCCTGTTCAATATCGCTCCAGACGCGGCGCAATCGCTCAGAAGCTGCCGTGCAGCCGTGCCAGCAGCGCTACGACGATCAAGGCAAGCAGCGCCGATAACAGCTGCCAGAACAATAGCGGATTGCGCGCGGCGAGCGGCTGCGGCCGGGCGTCGAGATAGTCGGCCCGAGGATGCCGCAGGTCGTGAACGAACTCCGACAGCGCCGGATAGCGCTTGGCCGGATCGAGGCTGACGGCGCGTTGCAGCGCGCGGTCGACCCAGACCGGCACCTGCTCATTGTGGTCGGCGGCCGGGCTGTAGCGCAGCTTGCGGGATTTCAGCGCCTGATTGGCGCGCGCCAGCTCGGCCCCGTAAGGCAGCCGGCCGGTCAGCATCTGATAGGCGATCACCCCGAGCGAGAACTGATCCGACAGCGCCGAGCCGCCCTGCCCGGCGAAATATTCCGGCGCCATGTATTGCACCGTGCCGAGCAGCTCGTCGCCACCCGACGGCCCCAGCTCGGCGACGCCGGCGACACGCACCGAACCGAAGTCGATGATCTTCACCGTGCAGCTGCGATCGATCAGCACGTTTGCGGAGCGCAGATCCTGATGCACCATTTCCTTGCGGTGGAACGCGTAGAGCCCCTTGGCAATCTGCTCGATCAGGCCGCGGACGGTTTCGAGCTCCGCGCGCGGATGGTCGATCATCCATTGCGCCAACGTCTGGCCTTCGATGTACTCGAAGGCGACGTAAAGAGAACTGCGCGGCCGCTGCGCCGCGCATGGCTTCAGCACGTGCGGACTATCGATCCGCCGCGCGATCCACTCCTCCAGCATGAAGCGCTTGCGGGCGTCTGGATCGTCCCGCAGATCCGAGGACGGCGTCTTCAGCGCCACCAGTTCGTCGGTCTCGAGGTCGCCGGCCAGATAGATGTGGCTGCGGCTCGACGCGTGCAGCTCGCGAATGATCCGATAGCCGTCGAACTCGGCGCGCGGCACAAGCAGCGGCGGCAGCGGCAAGTCCGCGGCGCGGTCGAACAGATCGGCGGCACCCGCATCCGGGACCGCATCGATCCGCACCACCTGAACGGTGAGATTGTCGTCGCTGCCGTTGGCGAACGCCTCGCCGATGATTGCCCGCGCCGCGGCGTCGAGATCATCGGCATGATCGCGCAGCATCTGCACGACGACGCGCTGCGTGACATGCTCGTACACGCCGTCGGTCGCCAGCACGAACAGGTCGCCGGGGACGACCGGCACCGCCAGATAGTCGATCTCGACCTGCGGATTGACGCCGAGCGCGCGGCCGAGATAGCTCTGCTCGGAGGAGATCCGGACACGGTGATCCTCGGTGAGCTGCTCCAGCGAGGCGCCGACCAGCCGGTAGATCCGGCTATCACCGATGTGAAACAGATGCGCTGCCGCACCTTTGATCACCAGCGCGCTCAGCGTGCAGACATAGCCCTTGTCGCGATCGTAGCGATAATCGCTGCGCCGGGTCTCGGCGTGCAGCCATGAATTGGTGGCGGCGATCACCCGCTGCGCCGAGGATTTCACCGACCACGCTTCCGACGTGCAGTAGTAATCGGTCAGGAAGCTCTTCACCGCGGACTCGCTCGCGACCTGGCTGACGTCGCTCGACGAAATGCCATCGGCGAGCGCGATCGCGATGCCCTTGGTGGTGAGCAGCGGCTCGGCGGGCGTCAGCGCGCCGTAGAAGTCCTGGTTGACGGGCTTGCGCCCCGGCGACGACGCCTGCCCGATCGAGACTGTGAGCTGCTGCGCCATGCGGCCTGCTGCGACCCAAGAAAGGGAGCTTCACCCGGACCGGGCAAAGCTCCCGGAGGCGATCAGCTTACGCCGCGACGCGCGGCATCGGCGCAGCTTCGATCCGACGCTTCGCCGCGGTGCGGACGTGGGTGGTGTAGAGCGTAAGCCCGGTGAAGGCGAGCCCGCCGACCAGATTGCCGAGCACGGTCGGGATCTCGTTCCAGACCAGATAGTCGAGGATCGAGAACTTGGCGTGCAGCATCAGGCCCGACGGAAACAGGAACATGTTCACCACCGAGTGCTCGAACACCATGTAGAAGAACACCAGGATCGGCATCCACATCGCGATCACCTTGCCCGGCACGGTCGTCGAGATCATCGCCATCACCACGCCGGTCGAGACCATCCAGTTGCACAGCATGCCGCGGAAGAACAGCGTCGCCATGCCGGCGGCGCCATGCGCCGCGTAGCCCAAGGTGCGCCCCTCGCCGATATTGCCGATCACCGTGCCGACCTTGTCGGGATCTTGCGTAAAGCCGAACGTCGTCACGAACGCCATCAGGAAAGCCACCGTCAGCGCGCCGGCGAAGTTGCCGAGGAAGACGAGCCCCCAATTGCGCAGCACGCCGCCGAGCGTGCAGCCGGGGCGCTTGTCGAGCCAGGCCAGCGGCGCCAGCACGAACACGCCGGTGAGCAGGTCGAAGCCGAGCAGATACAGCATGGTGAAGCCGACCGGGAATAGCAGTGCGCCGATCAGCGGCTGGCCGGTATTGACGTTGATCGTGACCGCAAACCACGCCGCCAGCGCCAGGATGGCACCGGCCATGTAGGCGCGGATCACCGTGTCACGGGTGGACATCAGGATCTTGGACTCGCCGGCGTCGACCATCTTGGTGACGAATTCTGAAGGCGCGAGGTAGGACATCTGCTCCGTGCTCCGTTTGCTGCTGAAAAGGCCGCGTCGGAACGCACAAGCGGGGAGCAACAACGGGGCGGAGCCTCGACGACGCCGCGGCTCTCCGATCAGCGGGAGAGCTGTCCCCTTGCTGTCTGCCGGACACCGGCTTGGGCAATTCTCGGACGGCGGTCGTCGTTGACCGGAACTCACTAAGCAATCGCCGTGCCAGCAGCACGAACAGCCCGAAACACTAATTATCCCGCGGACAATCGCGACAGATTGAGCACCCGAACTCGCGCATTTCTTGAACAGCCGGCTCCTGCCTGCTCACACCGCCCGCAAATAGCCCGCAAACTAGGCAACCTACATCGCCGAGGGATTGACCAGACGTATCACATCATGATACGAATTGGTGAGAATGATCCAGAGCTTTCGAGGCAAGTTTGCTCGGACGATTTTGTACGACCGGAAAGCCCCCAAGAGCCTTCCGGCCGACCTTCTCGGCACTGCCCGGCGCAAACTGCTTCAGCTCAACGCCGCCGCTGCTCTGGCCGACCTCGCGATCCCTCCCGGCAATCGCCTGGAAGCTCTACGCGGAGATTTGCAGGATCTCCATTCGATCCGCATCAACGATCAGTGGCGGATCTTGTTTCGCTGGAAACACACTGGTCCGGAAGACGTCGAGATCGTCGATCTATCACTAGGGCGAGGCCACGATGAGGAAGAAACTCCCCCCTGTTCATCCCGGCGAAATTCTCCGCGAAGAGTTTCTGCTGCCGATGAGCCTGTCGCCCTACGCAGTCGCCGCAGCCTGCGGCGTACCGCGCACGCGCATCGAACGTCTGGCACGGCAGGAAACCCCAGTAACGGCGGACACCGCGCTGCGGCTGGCGAGATATTTCGGCACAACGCCTAATTTCTGGATGAACTTGCAGGCGCAGTACGATCTGGAAGTCGCAGAAGACAACAGCGCCGACGAACTAAGGCGGATCAAGCCAATGAAGTCGAAGGCTGCTTGAGTCGGTAGCCCGCATCAGTGCAGCGAGATGGAGGAAGCGCCACACCTGGAATTCTCTTCGCTCATCCAGGCTACACTTACGGTGATCTTATGACCACAGCCCTTTCCAAGCTCGAACGAGCCGATGAGACTCAAAGAGCAGAGATGGCAGCCACCGCGCCTCTCAAAACTCTCCGCACCGCTAGGCTGGCCCCTCGCCGAGCGCTCGCAAGGCCGAGAGCCCTTCCCGATAGGATGGATAGGCCAACGTAACTCCCAACTCCGTGCGGATCAGATCGTTGCGGACCCGGCAATTCTCCAGATAGAAGCTGCGCGCCATCGGGGACAGCTCGGCGTGCTCGAAAGCAATTTCAGGAGGCGGTGTTCGTCCGCAGAGTTCAGCGGCGAATTCGACGACCTGCTGCGGCGGCGCCGGCTCGTTGTCGGTGACATTGTAAATGGCACCGGGCCGCGGTCGCGAAAGTGACGCAGCGACCACCGTGGCGATATCGGCAACGTGAATTCGATTGAAGACCTGGCCGGGCTTGATGATACGCGTCGCCGTTCCGGCTGCGAGCTTCTCCAGTTGGTTTCGGCCCGGGCCGTAGATCCCTGATAGACGAAAAACGTGCGCGCCTAAAGCCAGCCAGCGCTGCTCAGCGGCGATCCGAAGCTGCGAGCGGGGTTTTTCGGAGGTCGCAGGCGTCGTTTCGTCGACCCAATTGCCGAGGTGGTCACCGTACACGCCGATCGTCGAAAGATACCCGATCCACCGCGGCCTGGACTCGCTGGTGATCGCGCCAGTGAAGGACGCGAGAACCGGATCGCCGGATTCATTCGGAGGGATCGACGACAGAATGGCGGCGCTCGACTTGATATCATCAGCGATGCGTGGATCGACAAAAGAGGATGAAAACACCCGTGTGGCGATCCCGCGCCGGCCCAACTCTTCAGCCTTGGCGGTTGTTCTGACGGTTGCAGTCACCTCGATCCCGGCGCCCTGCAAATGCTGCGCGATGTAGCTGGCCGAATAGCCCAAACCAAAAATCAGAATCTTCATCCGGACATCAATTCAATTAGGCATGATGAGATGCACAGATACCAGACAACTGATCCGATGGCTGCGCCGTTCTGAATCCGTATCCTGGCTGGACCATCAAATGAGCCAGGCCAGGAGCTTCGGGTCAGCTCAAACCACGAAGGGCGATGATCGTGTCGCGATCACCGCCCTTTTCCAAACTCGAACGAGCCGATGCCGTTACAGCGGCATGTTGTCGTGCTTCTTGGCCGGGATTTCCATCTTCTTGTCGCGCAGCATCGCCAGCGCGCGGGCGATGCGGCGGCGGGTGGCGTGCGGCATGATCACGTCGTCGATATAGCCGCGCTCGGCCGCGATGAACGGCGACAGGAAGCGGTCCTCGTATTCCTTGGTCCGCGCCGCGATCTTCTCCGGATCGTCCATGTCTTGACGGAAGATGATCTCGACCGCGCCCTTGGCGCCCATCACCGCGATCTGCGCCGACGGCCAGGCGTAGTTGATGTCGGCGCCGATTTCCTTCGACGCCATCACGTCGAACGCGCCGCCATAGGCCTTGCGGGTGATCAGGGTGACCAGCGGCACGGTGCACTGCGAGAACGCGAACAGCAGCTTCGCGCCGTGCTTGATCAGACCGCCATATTCCTGCGCGGTGCCCGGCAGGAATCCCGGCACGTCGACGAAGGTGACGATCGGAATGTTGAAGCTGTCGCAGAACCGCACGAACCGCGCAGCCTTCCGCGAAGCGTCGCTGTCGAGCACGCCCGCCAGCACCATCGGCTGGTTGGCGACGAAGCCCACCGTGCGGCCGGCAATGCGGCCGAAACCGGTGATGATGTTCTTGGCGAAGGTGTCCTGCAGCTCGAAGAAATCGCCCTCGTCCACGACTTTGAGGATCAGCTCCTTCATGTCGTAGGGCTTGTTCGGATTGTCGGGGATCAGCGTGTCGAGCGAGAAGTCCTCACGCTCGATATCGTCGAAGCTCGGCCATTCCGGCACGCCTTCGGAGGAGTTCGCCGGCAGGAAGTCGAGCAGCCGGCGCATCTGCAGCAGGGTCTCGACGTCGTTCTCGAACGCGCCGTCGGCGATCGACGACTTGGTGGCGTGCACCGACGCGCCGCCGAGCTCTTCCGGCGTGACGACCTCGTTGGTCACCGTCTTCACCACGTCGGGGCCGGTGACGAACATGTAGCTGGTGTTCTTCACCATGAAGATGAAGTCGGTCATCGCCGGCGCATAGACGTCGCCGCCGGCGCACGGGCCCATGATGACGCTGATCTGCGGGATCACGCCGGAGGCCTGCACCACGCGGCGGAACACGTAGGAGTAACCGGCGAGCGCCGCGACGCCCTCCTGGATGCGGGCGCCGCCGGCGTCGTACAGGCCGATGATCGGGGCCCGCGCCTTCAGCGCCATGTCCTGGATCTTGGTGATCTTCGCCGCGTGGGTCTCGGAGAGCGAGCCGCCGAACACGGTGAAGTCCTTGGCGAACACGAACACCTTGCGACCGTTGACCGTGCCCCAGCCGGTGACGACGCCGTCGCCGGGGATCTTGGTTTTTTCCATCCCGAATTCGGTCGAGCGGTGCTGGACGAACATGTCCATTTCCTCGAACGAATGCTTGTCGAGCAGCAGGTCGATCCGTTCGCGTGCGGTGAGCCGGCCGCGGGAGTGTTGCGCGTTGATGCGCTTTTCGCCGCCGCCGAGCTTGGCTGCCGTCCGCCGTTCGTCCAATGCTTCCAGGATGTGCTTCATGATCAATAAGCCGGTTTTCTTTTCTTGGTTGGGCGTGCGGAGGTTTTGCCCGTTTCACCGCAACAATCAAGGCCTTCTAGCACGGGCATTTCGCGGGAGGAAACCGCCTTGGACCGGACCGGCCTAGCCCTTTTGGCGTGTCCGAAGCCGGTTCTGCACGCTTGGGCGGGCGGCAGCAGCGCACCGCCGCTGAATCTGCATCCGCCCGATGCGAAACCGCGATGGCGCCCTGCCCCGAACCCTCCTATATCGCGGGGCCGCCCACACGGAGCCGACCGATGACCGCCGCCCCGCCGACCGCCGATCCCGTCAAGGAGAGCGGAGGCGTTCTCACCGTGCTGCGCGCCGAGGGCCTGGCGCTGTTCGTCGGCTGCTCGCTGTTCTACGTGATCTCGGATTCACCGTGGGAGCTGTACGCGCTGCTGTTCTTCGCGCCCGACCTTGGCTTTCTCGGCTATCTGGCCGGGCCGAAAGTCGGCGCGGTGGTCTACAACGTGCTGCATTCGACGGTCGGGCCGCTGCTGCTGGCGATCGCCGGGATCGTGCTGCTGATTCCCTATGCCGGCACGGTGGCGATGATCTGGCTGGCCCATATCGGCTTCGACCGCGCGCTCGGCTACGGCCTGAAGTACAAGACCGGCTTCCGCTTCACCCATCTCGGCCTGATCGGCAAGGCGCCGGCCGGCCAGCACTGAGTCAACGCACCGGGCCGCGCCCCGACAGCCGCAGCACGAAGGCCAGAACTTCGGCCACCGCCTTGTACAGTTCTTCGGGGATTTCGTCGCCGAGCTCGACATGCGACAGCGCGCCGGCGAGCATCTCGTTCTCTTCGATCGGGATGTCGTGCTGTTTGGCGACTTCGATGATCTTGGCGCCGAGCACGCCCTTGCCCTTGGCGACCACCCGCGGCGCGCCGGTGTAATCGTAGTGGAGGGCGATCGCGAGCGGGTTCTTGGTGTCGGTTGTGGTCACAGCGCGCGGTCCAGAAAATGGCCGGCTGCGGCCGGGCGTGACGCGGGCGGCGCGCCGTCGCGCACCACGATGTCGCCGGGCACCAGATCGGCGCGGGCGAGCGCGCGGCCGAGGTCGGCGGCGCCGGCGCGCAATTGGGCGGTGGTGGCGGGGCGCTCCGCCCACAGCCGCACCATGGTCTTCTCCCCGCGCAGCGAAATCAGCGCGTGCACCGGCCCGGCGGGCTCGACATCGAGCGAAAACCGCGCCTGCCACACCGTCCCCGACGCGCCGGCGACCTGAGCGGCCTCGTCGCGGTCGCGCGAAATCTCGAACTGCGCCACGGCGGTTCCCTGCGGGGTGGCGAGCGGGATCTCGAACGCCCAGCGCGGCTGGGCGGCATCGAGCCGCGCCGGCGCGGCGTCAGCGCGATCCGGCAGCGAGGCGACCTGCAGCAGCGTCTGCCGCGCCAGCGCGCCCTCGGTCTCGGTCAGAATCCGGCGCAGATTGGCGTCGAGCGGAGCGTGCGGGTCGAGATGGGCGGGCATCACCGGCTGGGCGGCCGGCAGCGCGCCGGGAAACGGCGGCGGCGGCGTATTCGTGCGGGCGATACCGCTGTCGTCCTTGACGACCCGGTTGCCGGTCAGCGCCGGCAGCAGCGACAGCAGCACCGGATTGTTCAGCCCGGCCTTGAGCAGAATCGCGGCGGTGCGCGGATCCGCCTGCAGCGCCTGCTGCAGCGCGCTGAGCGACGCCGCGTTGGCGGATGCGGCGGTCTCGGCCTGCGTTGTCGTGGCCGAGGTCGCGGTGCCGGTGAGCTGGGCGATCACGTTCTGCACCAGCGACTGCTCGGAGGTGCTGGCGCTCGCACCCGCGGTCGCGGCGGTCGCGGCCGCCAGAGTCGGCGAGGCGGTGAACGGTAGCGCCGTCGTCGTGCCGTTCGCAGCGGTCGGCGCCGCAGCTTGTCCGGTGGTGGTTTGGCCGGTCTTGCCGAGCAGATTGGCTTCGGCCTCGAGCTGCGCGGTGAGCGCCAGCAGCGAAGTGCCCTGCCCGTTCTGCAGCACTGGCGTCGTCGTGGCGCCGCCGGCCTGCGCGGTCGCGGCGCCGAGCGCGGTGGAGAGCACCTGACGCAGCACCAGAAGCGCCGCCTTCAAATCGGTGCCAACGCCCGCGGCCGGCGTGCCCGCCGCCAGCGCGGCTTCGAGGAAGATTCCGGAATTCTGCACCGCTTTCTGGACGTCGGCGCCGGTGAGCCCGCCTGCGGTCGGCAATTGCTGCGCCAGCACCTGCGCGGCGGCCTCGCGCACCGCCGCCGGCAGCGCGCTCGACGCCGAGACCGCGCCGAGATTGGCGAACAGCGCCGACAGCCCGGTCTGCTGCGTCACCGCGGTCTGGGCTGCGGTCGCGACCGCGGCGGCCTGCTGCGGCGTCAGCGCCGGAGTTGCCGCCGGCACGATGCTCGGCGCCGCCTGCGCCGAGGTCACCACGATCGCCTGGGGACCGAGCGTGACGCTGTCGACCGCCGGGCCGGACGCCGCCAGCGCTGCCTGCGCGGTGGTGGTGACCGGCTGATTGACGATCGCCAGCCGAATGCCGGCATCGGTCTGCGACACCGACACCTGCAACGTCTGCCCGGCCTGCAGCGGCACCTGCGTGGTGGCTTCGACGGTCTGGCCGCCGATCGCGATCCGAACCTGGTTGTTATCGCCGACCGACAGCACCTTGGCCTGCAGCACCGACCCGGGCTGCAACAGCACGTCCGCGGTAACGCCCTGCAGCGCGACCAAAGGAAGGTTCGGATTGACCGAAATCGCCATCGCTGTCCTTTGCGGGCGGCTGCTGAAATCGCAATCCGATCAGACTAAGCGAGGGTCGTAAACCCGTCGTTAACTTCTCCGGGAACCCAGCGCCGCGATCACCCGGGCGGCGGCGGCGAACTCCGCCTGCTTGGCGGCGCGGCGCGCGGCGGCCTCCTCGTCGAGGCCCCACTGCTCGATGTTCCAATCCTCGTCGACATGCGCCGCGGTCCACACCTGATCGGCATCGAGCCGGCCGTGCGCCAGCGCCAGCGCCAGCAGCGCCGAGCCGGTGATGGTGGTGACGACATGCAGCGCGCCGATCGACCATGGATCGGCCGGCAGCGCCGCGCGCGCCGCCGCGATCGCGGTCTCCGGCTGCGCCGCATGGATGATGCCCTGCGCCAGGATGAAATGCGCGCCGAAGGTGTCCGCGGCCCAATACAGCACCGGATCCCAATGCTGAGCTTCGCGCGCGATCAGCTCCTCCGGATGCTCGGCGCGATAGAACAGCAGGTCCGAGCCGAAATACTTGGCGATGTCGTCGGTCACCGCATCGATCTGGCCGGTGACGCCGTCGATCACGCTGTTGGCGAGCCGGGTCAGCGGCATCGTCGACGGATCGATGGTTTCGCCCTGCGCCTGCCATTCGGCGACGATCGCTTCGGCAAGTGTGGGGTCCGGCGCGGCCAGCGCATTGCGCGAAGGCGTCTTCACTGCGCGGCCGTCGAGCCGCACCGCAAAGCCGCCATCCTCCTCGGTGACGCTCGCCTGCGTGTAGAACCGCTGCGGCAGTTGCGCGCGGCTGGTGCGCCGCACCGCTTCGTTGGGATCGAGCGGCGACTTGCCGGCCACCTCGTCGAACAGATCACGCATGCTGGTTTCTCGACCTACTGATTGGCACAGGCGCGCGAATACGCGGCGCGCTCGCTGGCGTTGAGCCCCATTGCCGCGCCCTCGTCGAGACAGCGCGAGATCCGGTCGCCGAAATGACCGCGCTGCTGCAGCTGCGCCTTCGGCAGATCCGGCGCCGGCTGGATCCGCTCGTGGGTGAGCGGCGGCGGCGCGGCGAGTTGCGGCACCTTCGGCACGGTGATCACCGGCGGCGGCGCCGATGGCGGGGGAGCCGGCGGCGGAATCGCCGAGGGCATCGCCCCCGGCAGCACCACCTGCGCGGCGGCGGGGCCGGCGCATGCGCCGACGACCAGAACCGCGGCCAATAGGATGTGAGGTCGCTTCATCTTGGCCATGTCGGCATCGCCGCGCGCCGCCGCAAGCGGCGCCTGGGCGTCATTCCTCCGGCGCATGTTCGATCGGATCGAACCGGTCGTGCTCCAGGCCGAGCAGGTTCCAGCTCTGCAGCATGTGCGGCGGCAGCGGCGCCGAGACGTCGATCACGCCGCCGCGCGGATGCGGGATGACGATGCGGCGCGCCAAGAGGTGCAGCCGGTTCTGCAGGCCGCCGGGGAGCTGCCAGTTCTCGATGTTGAAGTACTTCGGATCGCCGACGATGGCGTGGCCGATATGCGCCATGTGGGCGCGGAGCTGATGGGTGCGCCCGGTCACCGGCTTCAGCGACACCCAGGCGAGCTTCTGCCCCGATGTCTCGACCACCGCGTAGTACGTCACCGCATGGCTGGCGCCGTCGTCGCCGTGCTTGGCGACACGCATGATCGAATCCTCTTCGCTCTCGTCCTTGGCCAGATAGGTCGAGATCCGCCCCTGCTTCGGCTTCGGCACGCCGGCGACCAGCGCCCAATAGATCTTGCGGGCCGAGCGGTGGCGGAACGAGCCGGTCAGCGCGGTGGCTGCGAAACGGGTCTTGGCGACGAGCAGACAGCCGGCGGTCTCCTTGTCGATCCGGTGCACCAGCCGCGGCTTCTGGCCCTTACTGTCGCGCAGCACTTCGAGCATCTGGTCGATATGCCGCGTCGTGCCCGAGCCGCCCTGCACCGCGAGCCCAGCCGGCTTGTTCAGCACCAGCACGTCGGCGTCCTCGAACAGCGTCATGTCCCTCAGCGTCTGCAGGGTCTTCTGCTCGGCCTCGGACAGATGCCCGGGCAGCTTCGGGGTGTCGAGCTTGAGCGGCGGAATCCGCACACTCTGGCCTTCTTCGAGCCGGTCCTTCGAATCGGCACGCTTGCCGTTCACCCGCAGCTCGCCTTTGCGGACGATGCGCTGGATGTGGCTGAACGACAGGCCGGGAAACCGCGCTTCGAGGAAGCGATCGACCCGCATGCCGTTCTCGTCCGCGGTGACGGTGACGGTCTCGACCTTGGTCGGCAGCGGCGCGTCGGGCTTGGCCTCGGGCCGCTCGCGGGTCTCGACCGGCGCCGGCTGCGCCGGGCGCGGCCTGCCTTCGCCTGACGGCCGCGACGATCGCGCCGGCCCTGCCCCAAACCGAATTGGCTTGTCGCCGGACCGCGGCGGCCGCGCCGCACCCTCGCCGCGCGAGGTCTTCGACGGCGCACCGGCGCGCAACGGCTTGGCATTGCGCGACGGCTTGGCGCTGCCCGGCTTGCCGGCTCCCGGCTTGCCCGCGATCGCCCCGCTAGCGCCGGGCTTCCCGCCCTTGGCGCCCAGCCCGGCGCGCGCCGGCTTGCCGCGCGTGCCGTCGGGGCCACGCTTGGCGAGAGGTTTCTTGACGCGGCGGCTCATGGGATGCTCCGGGGGAAATTCGTGCCGTGCCTAGCGCAAAAGCGGCCGCCGGTCACGGACGGAATGTGGATGGGGTAGTCTGTGGCCGGGACGCAAAGAAGCCAAAGCACCGCACCAGGGCACAGCGCTTACCGGCCTGTAGCCCGGATAAGCGGCAGCGATATCCGGGACCACGGGATAATTCACCGCTCCGGATGTCTGCGCTCATGCGGGCTACAACGCTACGCCCGTCCCACGCACAGGGTAGTCGCTTATTGAAGCGGCGGACGATGGCCTTAATCTCCCGGAGTTGGGAAGCACCTCAGCATCGCGCCCGCAGGCGCCACACCCACTCCATTCGCCTCTGGAAGCGCGCCTCACGGACGGGGCGGAGATAGGGACACAGGCCTATAGAAATTTCATCAAGGTCTGAAGCTTCTGAATTCCGGAAAAATTACACCGCTCTGTCGAACTCCATCAGTTGGCTTGAATGTTACGGCTGAGCTGGCGGATTAATTTTCTGAGCCTTTGGGCCAGCAGGTGCAGTTGAAACGGCCCCAGATCCTCCAGGATGGCTCGGCTCCGTTGTCGACGGCTGCCATGCACTACGAGGAACGTCATCAGGTCGAGTGACTAGCCCCGCGGCAGAAGCTCTCTCGCCCCCCGCCCTGAGCAACTCATTCTGCAGAGCACGAACTTGGGCCTTCAACAATTCAATGTCCGTCAAATTTGCCCTCGCGCCAGCAAAAGAACCCACAACTGCCTGCAGCAACGTAAAAATGAGCGCAATTCCGCCGACCCAAACTAACGCTTCCTTCCGAATGCGATCGAGGACATTCTTGCCCGCATCTTCCGCGATTTCATCCTTGTCTAAGAATGTTGGCGGAAATTTAGAGGCTGCGACTCTTTGAATGTCCTTAAGATAGATATCCAGCGGATCGGCCTTCCTCAGCTTCGCAATAGGCACTGGCTCGTGCTCGAATATGCTGACACGAAGGAATGCGTCACCAGAGGTGACCGTGTGATCGACCCTGCTGAAGTTCAACAAGGTGGTCGCGACAGGGCCGTTCCAACCTGGATCGATGATACCAACTGTCAAAGCCCAAATACCCTGCCTTGTCATTGTGGTTTTGTAGGTTACATGCCCAGTGTGCTTCTCTGAAAGCTTGAGCACTTCTGCAGACACAACTTGGACCATGTGGCCTGGCTTAATCGTAAAAAGGCCATCCACCTTCTTACCTTCATGATCAAAGATGCAGCCAATCGTGAGATCGAAACTTGATCCTTGAACTTGCGGATTCCCTCCCTCAAAGAAGCGCTTTGGATCAAGTTCGCCGCCCGCCAAAAGTGCCATCGCACACTCCTTACCTTCTTCGACTCCTCGTACAGCACGGCATCCAGCATGGCAATTTCTCAAAGAGACCAAAAATTCCTGCTTCGGTGCGAAGAGATCCGTCAGCAGAGTCATGATCCCGACCGCAGCGTCGGCGTCGTCATCGTCGATGCAGAGGGGCAAGTAGTTGCCGAGGGAACGAATGCACCGCCGACGGTCCTCGGCCTCACTCGGGACCAAAGCCACGAAGCAATCCGACAGAACCCCGACTGGAAATACTTCGTACTAGAACACGCAGAGCGGAATGCAATCTTCTCAGCATTAACGCATGGAAAGTCATTGCGCGGGGCAACTATGTACGGCACGCTCTTTCCTTGCGCAGATTGCGCGAGGGCTATTGCGGCGGCCGGGATATCCCGATTGATCGTAGTCGGATCAAGCCTCGATCCCTCAAGAGATGAGAAGTGGCTTAATCACTATCGACACGCCGAGCACATTCTAGCAATGGCTGGCATAAAGATATCCGTATTTGATCCCACAAACGCAGCATCGAGGATGCTAAACAACTAGCAAGCACAGCCCTGCGCGTGCGCAGCGATACCAAGAATTACAAGATGATGAGCTGTCCTGCATTTCGTTGCGCTCGAGCGGGCTGCGATGCTGTTGATCACCGATAGAAAGCTCACCTCCGTATTGCCCGAAACGATCGATCTGGCTCCGCCGGGCACAAGAACCGCAGCGCGTCGGAGGATGAACCGCCCATGGTGATGACACGTCGGGCCGCGTTGACGGCGGCGGTGCTGGCCGCCTCTGCAATGGCGACCGATTTCGCACGAGCCGAGAATGAGCCGAGCGAGATCGAGGGTCGACTTCGAGATCTCGAAAGGAGCAGCGGCGGGCGCCTTGGCGTGGCGATCCTCGACAGCAAGGATGGCAGGCTCGTCGGCCACCGGCTGGACGAGCGGTTTGCGCTGTGCAGCACGTTCAAGGCCTTGGCCGTCGCGTTCGTGCTGGCGCGTGTCGATCGTGGCGAAGAAAGCCTCGACCGGCGCATTGCATTCACCGAACGCGATTTGGTGAGTCCGTTCACGGCGACGAAGCCGCATGTCGGAGCCGAGGGCATGACGGTTGCGGCTCTTTGCGAAGCGGCGATCACGGTCAGCGACAGCACGGCCGCCAATCTGCTGCTGGACAGTTTTGGCGGGCCGTCCGCGCTCACGGCGTATCTGAGATCGCTGGGCGATCCGGTCACCCGCGTCGATCACAGAGAACTCGAACTGAACATCGTCAGACCAGGCGAAATTCACGACACCACCTCTCCGCGAGCCATGGTTGGAACGCTGCAACGGCTGCTGCTCGGCAGCGCCTTGTCGGCGTCGTCGCGGGCCAGACTGACGACCTGGATGATCGAAGCACGAGATGCCGCGGCGCGGCGCTTACGCGTCGGCCTGCCGAACGGATGGCGGATCGCCAACAAGCCGGGCACATGGGCGAAGATATCGACCAACGACATCGGGGTGATTTGGCCACCCGGCCGCGATCCGATCATCGTTGCGGCCTACCTTGGCGAAGCTCCCGGTTCGATCAAGGATCAGGAGGCCGTACTGGCTCAGGTTGCCCGCATCATTGCCGAGAGAGTGTGACCATCGATCGCGCCGCGCGTAGCGCGTAGCCTGGGTGAGCGAAGCGATACCCGGGGGTCACCGCATGATACATCGTCCCGCATGTCGCTGCGCTCATGCGGGCTACGGTCCTACGATCGGGCATGCCCCGAACAGCTCATCTCGAGATTCCGGGTTCGCGCGCGGTGCGCGCGCCCCGGAATGACGGGGTGCGTCGCCATCTTGCACTCGGCTTCCGAAACCGCGACACTCCCCGGCAATCACAAGCTCTCGGGGGAAACCAGACGCATGCAATACGACGACGTGGTCCGCGGCCGCCGCTCGATCCGCGGCTACAAGCCTGATCCCGTGCCGCGGGAATTGATCGAGGAAATCCTCGAACTGGCGATGCGGGCGCCCTCCTCGATGAACAGCCAGCCGTGGAATTTCACCGTGCTCACCGGCGAGCCGCTCGACCGCATTCGCGCCGGCAACACCGAGCGCAATCTCGCCGGCGTGCCGCACAGCCGCGAATTCCGGACCGGACAGCCGTTCGCCGGCGCCCATCGCGAGCGGCAGATCATGGTCGCCAAGCAGTTGTTCTCGGCGATGGGAATCGCGCGCGACGATCAGGCCAAGCGGCAGGACTGGGTGCTGCGCGGCTTCCGCCAGTTCGACGCGCCGGTGTGCATCATCATCACCTACGACCGCACGCTGAGCGACAGCGACGACACCCCGTTCGATTGCGGCGCGGTGACCAACGCGCTGGTCAACGCCGCGTGGTCGCGCGGGCTCGGCGCGGTGATCAACAGCCAGGGCATCATGCAATCCCCGGTGGTACGCGAACATGCCGGCATCGCCGACGATCAGGTGATCATGAAGGCGATCGCGCTGGGCTGGCCGGACGACGAGTTCCCGGCCAACGCCGTGGTGTCGGAACGCAAGCCGGTGCGCGAAGCCGCGCGGTTCGTCGGGTTCGACGGCTGACACGCGCCGAACCGACATCGCTCCGCGGCCCAGCGCCGCGGAGCGCGGCGATGTCAAGCCGCTTTGACAAACGGTCGCAATTCGGAGAGTAATAGCGACGGCTGCGCCGAGCGGCCACGGTCCGGGACGGCCTTCAGCGGCACGCCCGCTTTTCCAGTTCCGTTTCCGCCCCTCCGCGTCACGCCCGCCGGTTGTTCGAGCCCGATGCAGCCCCCTTCCAGTCCTGCGGTCAGCCAGAGCGAGGCGCGCTATCGTGCGCTGTTCGAAGCGATCGACGACGGCTTCTGCATCATCGAGTTCTTCGACGGCCCGCACGGCCCGCTCAGCGACTATCGCCATATCGAAGCCAACGCCGGCTACGAGAAGCAGACCGGGATTCCCAACATCGTCGGCCGGACCTTGCGCGATCTGGTGCCGGATGAAGCCGACGGCTGGGCGGAGCTGTATCGCAGCGTGCTGGTGACCGGCCGGCCGATCCATTTCGAGCGCGAATTCATCGCGGTGAACCGCGTCATCGAAGTGTCGGCGACGCGGATCGAGCCGCCGGAGCTGCGCCAGGTGTCGGTGCTGTTCCGCGACATCACCGCGCGCAAACGCGCCGAGGTCGCGCTGCGCGACAGCGAGCAACTGGCGCGCGAGAACGTGCAGCGGGTGCAGCTCGCGCTCGCCGCCGGGGCGATCATCGGAACCTGGCTGTGGGACCTGCCGACCGACCGCTTCACCGTCGACGAAGCGTTCGCGCGCGCGTTCGGACTCGATCCGGCGCTCGGCCGCGATGGCCTCAGCCTGGCGCAGGTCGTCGCCACCGTGCATCCCGACGATCAGGCCGGCCTCGCGGCCGCGATCGAGGAAGCGGTCAAGCGCGGCGGGCCTTACGCGCATCAGTACCGGGTGCGCCGCGCCGACGGCAAGTACTACTGGCTCGAGGCCAACGGCCGCGTCGAGCACGGGCCGGACGGCACGCCGCTGAGCTTTCCCGGCGTGCTGATCGACGTCAACGACCGCCGCGCGCTGATCGCCGAGCGCGACCGCGCCATTGCCGAGTTGCGCGCGCTGAACGAGACGCTGGAGCAGCGCGTCGCCGACGCGCGTGCCGAGCTGATGCGCTCAGCCGAACAGCTCCGCCAGGCGCAGAAGATGGAAGCGGTCGGCCAGCTCACCGGCGGCCTGGCTCACGACTTCAACAATCTGCTCGCCGGCATCTCCGGCAGCCTCGAACTGATGAGCGCGCGGCTACGCCAGGGCCGCGTCGGCGAGATCGAGAAGTATATCGGCGCTGCGCAGAGCGCGGTGAAGCGCGCCGCGTCGCTGACCCACCGTCTGCTCGCCTTCGCGCGCCGCCAGACGCTGACCCCGACTGCCGCCAACGTCAACCGCCTGGTCGGCGGCATGCTCGACCTGATCCAGCGCACCGTCGGCCCCGGCATCGAGGTGCAGCACGTCGGCGCCGCCGGGCTGTGGAGCGTGCTGGTCGACGTGCCGCAGCTCGAAAGCGCGCTGCTCAATCTGTGTATCAACGCCCGCGACGCGATGCCGAGCGGCGGCAAGATCACGATCGAAACCGGCAATCGCTGGATCGATCGCACGCAGTCGAAACTCTACGACATTCCGAGCGGACAGTACGTCTCGCTGTGCGTCTCCGACACCGGCACCGGGATGTCGCCGGACGTGATCGCCAAGGCGTTCGATCCGTTCTTCACCACCAAGCCGATCGGCCAGGGCACCGGACTCGGCCTGTCGATGATCTACGGCTTCGCGCAGCAGTCCGGCGGCCAGGTGCGGATCTATTCCGAGGTCGGCCAGGGCACGATGGTGTGCATCTATCTGCCGCGGCACCGCGGCGACGTCGCCGAGGACGAGCGCTTCCCGGACTCCACCGCGATCCCGTTCGCCCACACCGGCGAGACCGTGATGGTGGTCGACGACGAGCCGACGGTGCGGATGCTGGTCGCCGACGTGCTGGAAGACCTCGGCTACTCCGCGCTGGAGGCCTCCGACAGCGTCGGCGGCCTGAAGCTGCTGCAGTCCGACGCGCGGATCGATCTTTTGATCACCGACGTCGGCCTGCCCGGCGGCATGAACGGCCGCCAGCTCGCCGACGCCGCCCGCGACATCCGCCCCGGCCTCAACGTGTTGTTCATCACCGGTTTCGCCGAGAACGCGCTGCTCAACAACGGCCAACTCGAACCCGGCATGGCGGTGCTGACCAAGCCGTTCGCGGTCGACACGCTGGCGGCGCGGATCCGCGAGCTGATCGGGAAGTAGCAAGGTCGTACAAACACGCCGCGTAGATGGGGTAACGGGCCGGCCAGGCCGAGCATGTCGCTTGGTGGATTGGCGGAAGGATGGTCGTCCCTCAAACTGATGGTGTCAATCAACGGAGTCAGGGCGAGCCCGCTCCAAGCATCATCGAGGAACGACCATGTACCACTATGCCGGAATCGACGTGTCTTTGGAACAGTCTGCGGTTTGTGTCGTCGACGGGACTGGGCGGATCGCGCGAGAGGCGAAGGTGGCGAGTGAGCCGGCGGCGCTGATCGCCTGGTTCGGTTCGCTGGCGACGCCGCTGGAGCGGATCGGTCTGGAGGCTGGGCCGTTGTCGCAATGGCTCTACGCGGCCTTGCGTGAGGCGGGCCTGGCGGTCGAACTGCTTGAGACGCGGCACGTTCGCGATGCCTTCAAGGCGATGTCGGTGAAGACCGACCGGAACGACGCCCGCGCCATCGCGCAACTGATGCGGCTTGGTTGGTTCCGGCCGGTGCATTGTAAATCGATCGCGGCGCAGGAAGTCCGTGCCGTGCTGACGGCGCGCAAGCTGCTGCAGACGAAGTTGCTCGACGTCGAGAACAGTCTTCGCGGGATTCTGCGCGGCTTCGGCCTGAAGGTCGGCAAGACGACCGAGCGGAGCTTTGCGGCGCGGATCGAAGAATTGACTAAGGGCCACGCGGCACTGGCTTCGATCGCCAAGGCGATGCTCGCGGTGCACACCGTGCTGATGCGCGAGTTCAGAGCATTGGACAAGCAGGTGCTGCAGCTCGCCAAGGCGCAGCCACAAGCACGGCTGTTGATGACGACGCCGTCGGTCGGTCCGATCGTGGCGCTCACCTATGCCAATGCGATCGACGATCCGGCCCGGTTCAAGTCTTCGAAGGCAGCGGGCGCCCACTTCGGTCTGACGCCGAAGAAATATCAATCGGGGCAGACCGACTACACCGGTCGTATCACCAAGACCGGCGACGCTTCGGTGCGCGAGGCGCTGTATCAGGCGGCGCACATCATGCTGACCAAGCCGATCAAGAATTGCACCGAGTTGAAGAGCTGGGCGATGCGGATTGCCAAGCGGGCCGGCCTGCGCAAGGCGAAGGTGGCGCTGGCGCGCAAGCTGGCGGTCGTGCTGCACCGGATGCTGGCCGACGCCAAGCCGTTCAACCCCAACGTCAAGCTGGCGACGACCTGACGAGGAGAAATTATGAATTCGGGGAAGGCCAAGGCACCAAGCCATCCTTGAGCGAAGTCCCTTCGCCGGGACGATGGATCCGGTCAGGCCGCCATCCGGGACGTCGGTTCACAACCACGCTTCCGTAGATTGGCCGGCCGGCTCCTCTTACGCACCCCTAAAGGTGACGGCCACCGCGCCGATCCCGGACAGAAGCAAGTCGCCGGCGACAGGACCAAGCAAAAAGGGATTGACTAACCGAGGCCCGTTACAGAAGCCCGGATGCAGCGGAGCGAAATCCGGGGACCGAACCCGTGGGAGGTCCGATCCCCGGATTTCGCTGCGCTCATGCGGGCTACAGCTACGGCCGGCCACAGCGCGGGCATCAGGTGCCGCGCAGCATTTCGCTGACTACCACCCAGTCGTTGCCGTTGAATTCGAGCAGGTAGCCGTCCTTGATCGGGCGGAAGTCGGTCGGCGATGTGTTCAGCGTGATGCCGGGCAGCAGCAGCGACAGCGGCACGTTCTTCATGTTCGCCGCCTGTCGCATGATGTTGTCGCGGGACAGATCGTTGCCGCACTGCTTCAGCAGCGCCACCAGCGCCTCGCCCACCGTGTAGCCGTACACCATGCCGATGTTGTTCGGGTCGAGGCCCGGCAACCGCGCTTTCATGAACGCGATATAGGCGCTCATCGCCTTGTCGTCCTTCGGCTCGGCCACATAGGGCTTCAGCGAGCCGAGCGACAGCACGCCCTTGCCGGCGTCGACGCCGGCCGGGTCCATCACGGTCGCCTTGTTGGCGCAGCCGCTGGCGAGAAAGCGGATCGGCCGCCAGCCGACCTCGTGCGCCTTGCGCAGCGCCTGGGCGCAGGCGCGCGGCGTCACGCTGTAGATCATGAACACGTCGGCCTTGGTGTTGGCGAGCGTCAGAACCTGGGAGTCGACGGTGGGATCGGAGACCTCGAAGCTCGAGGCCAGCGCGATCGCCTTGTCGGCGTCCGGGCCGAGAGCATCCTTGACGCCGCGCATGAAGTCTTTGCCGGCGTCGTCGTTCTGATACAGCACCGCGAACCGCGCGTTCGGGTTCTTGGCGCGCGCATAGGCGACTTCGATCTTCGCCTCGCTCATGTAGTTCGGCGCCCATGGCAGCGCCATCGACCACGGCATGTTGGCGGGATCGTTCCATTTCGATGCCGAGCTGATCAGGAAGATCTGCGGCACCTTGTTGGTGTTGAGATATTTGGCGATCGCCGAGCTCGGCGCGGTGCCCATGGTGGCGGCGATGAACGCGACGCCGTCGCCTTCGACCAGCCGCCGCGTCGCCTCCATGGTCTTCGGCGGCGAGAAGCCGTCGTCGAGCGAGATCATCGTGATCTTGCGGCCGTTCACGCCGCCCTGCTCGTTGACGTGATCGAGATAGGCGGTGATCGCCTTGCCGGTCGAGCTCAGCGCCGAGGCCGGGCCGCTGTACGGCATGGTGTTGCCGATCTTGATCTCGGTGGCGGTGACGCCGGGCGCGTTCTGCTGCGCCTGCGCCGTGGTGGCGAGCGCCGCCGCGAAGGCAGCGCCGAGCCAAAGCCGAAGACTCCTCATCCGTTCTCTCCCTGTTGTTTGTTGCGATGCGGTGATCGCTTTTGTTTTCCAGGGAGGATGGGAAACCGGAACTAACCGGGTCTTGCGCGCAGCCGCTGTATCATCTTACTCGCCGATGATCTTGATCAGCACCCGCTTGCGCCGGCCGCCGTCGAATTCGCCGTAGAAGATCTGTTCCCAGGGGCCGAAATCGAGCCGGCCTTCGGTGATCGCCACCACCACCTCGCGGCCCATCACCTGGCGCTTCATATGCGCGTCGGCGTTGTCTTCGCCGGTGCGGTTGTGGCGATAGGACGACACCGGCTCGTGCGGCGCGAGCTGCTCCAGCCATTTTTCGTAATCGGCGTGCAGCCCGCTCTCGTCGTCGTTGATAAACACCGACGCGGTGATGTGCATGGCATTGACCAGCACCAGGCCCTCGCGCACGCCGCTGTCGCGGAGCGCCTGCTCGACCTCGCCGGTGATGTTGATGAACGCCCTCCGCCCCGGCGTCTGAAACCACAGCTCCTTGCGATACGACTTCATCGCGACGCTCTCCTTCGTCCGTGCGATCGGTTGGGCCGAACCATGCGGCGGACGCGGCGCGGCGTAAAGCGCTCAGGCGAGCTGCCGCTCGCTGCGACGCTCGTCGTCGCGGCCGGCGAGCCACGCCGCCGCGTCGGCGGCGCGCATCGGGCGGCCGTACAGCCAGCCCTGACCGTAGGAACAGCCGAGCATCCGCAGCGTCTCGGCCTCGCCCTGGCTCTCGACGCCCTCGGCGACGATGCGATGGCCGAGCGGCTGCGCCACCGCGGTGATCGCGGCGATCAGTTGCTGGTTCTGCCGGTTGGCGCTGACGCCATGCACGAACGCGCGATCGATCTTGATGGTGTCGAGCGCCACGGTCATCAGATTGGAGATCGACGAATGGCCGACGCCGAAATCGTCAATCGCCAGGCCGAAGCCGCAATGCTCGATCCGCTGCAATTCGCGCGCGCATTGCTTGGGATCGAACAGCGCCTCCTCGGTGACCTCGATCTCGATCCGGTGCGGATCGATGCCGTGGCGCTGGGCCTGATCCATCAAAATCCTGGCCGGCGAATGCAGCGTCAGCTCCCGCGGCGAGACGTTGACCGCGACATTGACAGGCGGCGCGCCGCTGGCGTCGAGCGCACGCAGGAAGGCGCAAGCCGCATCGCCGATGAACGACAGCAGCCGCGCCGAGAGCTGCAGCCGGATCGCGGCATGGACGATGTCCGGCGGCGGGATCAGACCGGCGATCGGATGGTGCCAGCGCAGCAAAGCCTCGAAGCCGACCACCTGCCCGGTGGCCAGCACCACCTGCGGCTGGAATTCGAGATGCAGTTCGCCGCGCCCGAGCGCGCCGGGCAGATCGCTGTCGATGCAGCGCTGCAGCAGGAATTCCTCCTGCATCCGCGCGTCGAACAGCCGGATACAGGCGCGGCCGTCGTCCTTGGCGCGGTACAGCGCCGCATCGGCGCGCGCGAACATGTCCTCGACGTCGATCGGCCCGCCCGGATGCACCGCGATGCCGATCGAGCAAGTGATCGCCAGCGGCTGGCCGGCAACCTGAACCGGCCGGGTCAGCGCGCCGCTCAGCCGGCGCGCCAAAGCCGGCGCCCGCCCCGCGACATCGTCGCCCTGCAGCACCACGATGAATTCGTCGCCGCCGAGCCGCACCGGCAGATCGTGCGGTCCGCAGGCCGAGCGCAGCAGCTCGGCCACCGCGGCGATCACCCGGTCGCCGGCTTCGTGGCCGCGGGTGTCGTTGATCGTCTTGAAGTTGTCGAGGTCGAACAGCACGAAGGCGACGCCCTGCCCGGATCGGCACGCCGCCGCCGCGGCTTCGCGGAAGTGACTGCGGTTGGCGAGGCCGGTGAGCGGATCGGCACGGGCGATCTGCTCCAGCGCGCGGTTCGTACTCAGCACTTCGCTGTTGGCGCTCGCCAGCGAGGCGGCCAGATCGGTCGCCTCCAGCGCGGTGGTCTGACTGGCGATGAACTCGCGTTCACCGCCGACCGCGGCGCGGAACAGCATGAAGGTGAGGAACAGCCCGTCGAGGGCGATGATGTAGTCCGAACCGTCGCCGGTCAGCATGATCCGCGCCAGGGTCGCGGCCATCACCGGCATCGCGAAGGCGAGCGAGATGCGGGCATAGGACGCGCTCTGAATGATCGCGCCGGTGGAGGTCCCGATCATGATGAAGGTGATGTAGTCGATGCCCTGCTGGGCGGCGAACACGCCGACCGCGGCAGGAACGACGCACCACAACAGCCCACTGGCGAAAGCCAGCGCGGTGAGATGGTGCAGCACCTGATACGGCGCGGTCTCCGCCGCCCCGGTCCTCGCCAGCCGCGCCACCCACCAGGCGCGGACGAGCGCCAGCGCCGACGCGGCGCCGAGCCACCATAAGATCGGCGTCTCGCCGTTCTCGCGATACAGCAGCACCGCGAGCGACAGCGCGATCACGATGTTGGAGATCAACGTGAGCCGAATGTTGCGTAGTGCGGTGCGGGCCTGGGCCTTGGCGAGAGCGATCGCCCTGAAGCTGCTGTCGGCTCGGATCATGAAGTCAATCGATCGGTACTGGAAATGCCGCTGCTGTTCGGAGCAGCCAATCAACCAGAGGCCGTTTAACATCGGCTTTGCACGCAGCGGTAAAATGACCGCGATCTCGGAATCCGAGCCGATTGGTTTCCTGTTCGCAAAGATGTCCTGCACCATCGCAAATGCGACGGAGTGGCGAACTAACCGCCCTTGGCGGCGCGCAGCTTGGCCCAGTAATCGAGCCGCTTGCGGATCTCGCGTTCGAAGCCACGGTCGGGCGGATCGTAGAAGGTCTGGCGGCCGAGCGCGTCTGGGAAGTAGTTCTGCCCGGAGAACCCCTCCGGCGTGTCGTGGTCGTACTGATAGCCGGAGCCGTAGCCTTCCGACTTCATCAGGCCGGTCGGCGCGTTGAGGATGTGCTTGGGCGGCAGCAGTGAGCCGGCGCGCTTGGCGGTCGCGGTCGCGGCCTTGTAGGCGGTGTAGGCGGCGTTGGATTTCGGCGCGGTGGCCAGATAGATCACCGCCTGTGCGATCGCCAGCTCGCCCTCGGGGCTGCCGAGGAAGTCGTAGGCGTCCTTGGCGGCGTTGCAGATCACCAGCGCCTGCGGATCGGCGAGACCGATGTCCTCGACCGCCATCCGCACCACGCGGCGCGCCAGGAACAGCGGATCTTCGCCAGCGTCGAACATCCGGCACAGATAGTACAGCGCCGCGTCCGGATCCGAGCCGCGCACCGATTTGTGCAGCGCCGAGATCAGATTGTAGTGGCCGTCGGCGCCCTTGTCGTAGATCGGCGCGCGGCGCTGCAAAATGTCCTGAAGCTGCGCGGCATTGAACACTTCGCCGGCGCGCGCCGAGCGCCAGACCTCTTCGGCCAGCGTCAGCGAAGCGCGGCCGTCGCCGTCGGCCATCCTCACCAGCACCGCCCGCGCCTCGTCGTCGAGCGGCAGCTTCTTGCCTTCGACCTCTTCCGCATGGGCAAACAGCTGCTCGATCGCCGCCGCGTCGAGCGAGCGAAACACCAGCACGCGGGCGCGCGACAACAGCGCCGCGTTGAGTTCGAACGACGGGTTCTCGGTGGTGGCGCCGACCATCACCACGGTGCCGTCTTCCATCACCGGCAGAAACGAGTCCTGCTGCGCCTTGTTGAAGCGATGCACCTCGTCGACGAACAACAGCGTGCCGGTGCCCATCTCGCGGCGCGCGCGGGCGGCGTCGAACACTTTCTTCAGGTCGGCGACACCGGAAAAGACCGCGGAGATCTGCTCGAAATGCAGCTCGGTGGCGTCGGCGAGCAGCCGCGCCACGGTGGTCTTGCCGGTGCCGGGCGGGCCCCAGAACACCAGCGAGCCGAGCGTCCGGGTCTCCAGCATCCGCGTCAGCGCGCCGTCGGGCCCGACGATGTG
>NZ_QUMK01000027.1 GCF_010907035.1 Rhodopseudomonas sp. BR0M22 | reverse complement strand
CCCCGACCCCTCCCCGCAAGGGGGGAGGGAGCACAAGCGCCGTGCCGTCGATCAGCATGAAACCGAACTCACTCGTCCCGCGGCGCGAGGTCGCGTTTGCCGTGGTAGCGGCGGGCGGGGCCGCGTGACAGCGGGCGATCGCCGCCTTCGCTGGCGGTGCGTTCGACCTTGACCTTGCGGCCCTTGCGGTCTTCGACCGCGCCGCGCTTGGTAATCGTCTTCTTCGGCGCGGGTGCAGCCGCGGCCACCGCCCATTCCTCGGCCGACACCACCTTGCCGGTGCGCGGCTTCGGCTTGGTCTCGCTCGGCGAGGGCCCTGCGAAATCGCAGCCGGCGAGCGCGATCACCTTCTCGCCGAGCTGGTCGCGCAGCACGCGGGTCTTCACTTCCTCGACCTCGCCTTCGCCGAGTTCGAGCAATTGGAACGGGCCGTAGGAGACCCGGATCAGCCGGTTCACCTCGAGGCCGAGATGCGCCAGCACGTTACGCACTTCGCGGTTCTTGCCCTCGCGGATCGCGAACACCAGCCAGACATTGGCGCCCTGGTCGCGTTCGAGCCTGGCCTCGATCGGGCCGTATTGGACGCCGTCGACCTCGATGCCGTTCTGCAGCTCGTCGAGCTGCACCTGGGTGATTTCGCCGTGGGCGCGAACCCGGTAGCGGCGCAGCCAGCCGGTCTCGGGCAGTTCCAGCGCACGCGCGAGGCCGCCGTCATTGGTGAGCAGCAGCAGGCCCTCGGTGTTGAAGTCGAGCCGGCCGATCGAGATCAGCCGCGGCAGCCCTTCGGGAAGATGATCGAACACCGTCGGCCGGCCTTCCGGATCGCTGTGCGTCGTCATCAGACCGCGCGGCTTGTGATACAGGAACAGCCGCGTGCGCTCGCGCTCCGGCAACGGCTTGCCGTCGATGGTGATGACGTCGCTGGCTTTGACGTCGAGCGCCGGTGAATCGATCACCTTGCCATTGACGGTGACACGGCCTTCCGTGATCCACGTCTCGGCATCGCGGCGCGAGCACAGCCCGGCGCGCGCCACCACCTTGGCGATGCGCTCGCCAGCCTTGTCGGACTTCGCGGGAGCGGCCGGCTTACGCTTGGCCGCTGCCGGATCCTGCTTGCGGAACGCGCCGCGGCCGCCGAACGCCGGACGCTTGGCGAAGACCCTGCTGTCGTCCTCATTGTCGCGGCGCGGACGATCAAAGCCGCGCTCCTCGTCCCGCCCCTTGCGGGAACGATCGAAGCCGCGGCCTTCGCTGCGCGGATGCTCATGCCAGTCGCCGTGCTTGGCGGCGCGGTCGCGCTGCGGGCGATCCTCACGCGGACGGTCGCTGCGAGGACGGTCACTCCGCGGACGATCCTCGCGCGGACGATCGAAGCTGCGCTCGCGGAACGGACGCTGTTCGCCGCGCTCGCCGTCGCGGGGGCGCGAAAATTTCGGCCGCTCGCCGCCGCGTTCCGGACGGTCCGAGCGCTCAGCACGATCGAACCTGGGCTTGTCGCCGCGAGCCTTTTCGAACCGCGGCTTGTCTTCCCGATCCCGATCGAAGCGCGGCTTGTCGTCACGCGATTTCGAGAACCGCGGCTTGTCGAAACCGCCCTTGTCGAACTTGCGGTCGCGATCGCCGCCGGCACGCGCCGGCCGATCCTCGCGGGCCCGCCACGGCTTCTCGTCGCCGCGGTCACGGCCGGCCTCGCCGTCACGCTGGAACGGCCGCTTCGGCCGATCAGCAAAATCGCGCTTGGGTCGATCACCGAAATCGCGCTTCGGCCGATCACTGAAGTCGCGCTTCGGCCGGTCACCGAAATCCCGCTTGGGACGATCACCGAACTCCTTGCGCGGCCCCCGCTCGGCACGGTCGCCGCCACTGCGCGCAGGCCGGTCGTCGCGGTTGAAACGCGGACGCGGCGCGTCACCGTCATCGCGGCGCGGGCGGTCGGAAAAGTCGCGGCGCGGCGCGGCACCGTCGCGCTTCGCATAGGGCCGCTTGCCCTCGCCGCCGAACGACGAGCGCTTGGCATCGCCGCCGAACGACTTCTTGGCGTAGCTCTTGTCGCCGCGGCCCTCGCCGGCGCCTTCGGCGGCGCGCTTGGCGAACTTCTTCTCCGGTCCGCGGGCCGCGCCCGATCGGCCCTTGCCGCCGAACGCTCCCTTGCCACCGGGCCCGGCTTTGCCGCCGAAACCGCCTTTGCTGCCCTGCCGGTCGCGGCGGCCGCGCGCAGAATCGTTGTCTTTACGGGTGTCGCGGGGCATGACTGGTCTTTCTATCGAAACACGAAATGGGGCTCAGGCAGTCGGGAACGGCTCGCAGGCCGCGCGCTCCGATTGAAACGCGCATGGTCACGCAAAACTGCCATCCACTTTTGCTGAAGTCGGTCTCCTAGCAGAGTTTTCGGGTCGAGACGAGCCAAGAACGACGATGACGGCTTCCACTTTCATGGAATTGGCGCTGGCCGAGGCGGCCGCGGCCGGAGCCGCCGGCGAGGTGCCGATCGGCTGCGTGATCGTCCGCGACGGCGTGGTGATCGCCAAAGCCGGCAACCGCACCCTGACCGACCGCGACCCCACCGCCCATGCCGAACTGCTGGCGATCCGGGAGGCGGCGGCCAAGCTCGGCAGCGAGCGCCTGGTCGATTGCGACCTCTACGTCACGCTGGAGCCGTGCACGATGTGCGCCGGTGCGATCTCGTTCGCCCGAATTCGGCGGCTGTATTTCGGCGCATTCGATCCGAAGGGCGGCGCGGTGGAGTCCGGCGTGCGGTTCTACGGACAGCCGACCTGTCATCACGCGCCGGAAGTGTATTCCGCGGTCGGCGAGCGCGAAGCCGCAACGATGCTGCGGGAGTTCTTCAGGGCGCGGCGCTGAAGAACTTAACCAGCGCCTCGGCGGTCTGGTCCGGCGCCTCCTCGGGCAGGAAATGCCCGGATTCGATCGGCGCGCCCTGCACAGTGGTTGCCCATTTTCTCCAGACATCCACCGGCGTCGCGGCGGACTGCGCGATGCCGGAGGCGCCCCACAGCGCCAGCATCGGCACCGGAATCTTGTTGCCGGCTTCGATATCGGCCTTGTCGTGCTCGAAATCCGCATAGGCGCCGGCGCGGTAGTCCTCGCACATCACGTGCCGCCGCATCGGGTCGGCAAACGCGATGCGGTAATGCTCGACGGCATGCGGATCGAACGCAGAGAGATCGCCGGCCCGCGTCCAGCTCGCCAGCTTGGCCTTCACGTAGAAATCAGGATCGCCGCCGAGCAGGTTTTCCGGCAGCGGCGCCGGCTGCGCCAGGAAGCTCCAATGATAGATCTTCAGCGCATAGGCGCGGTTCATCCGCTGCCAGTATTCGTAGGTCGGCAGGATATCCAGCACCGCGAGCTTCGACAGCCGGCCCGGCGAATCCAGCGCCATCCGATAGCTGACGCGGGCGCCGCGGTCGTGTCCGGCGAGTGCGAAGTGCACATGTCCGAGCTGCTCCATCGCTTCGATCAATTGCTTGGCCATCGCCCGCTTGGTGTAGGGCGTGTGCTGCTCGTCGCTCTCCGGCATGTCCGACCAGCCGTAGCCGGGCAGATCGGCCACCACCACCTTGAACCGCTCCGCCAGCTTCGGCGCGACGCGGTGCCACATCACATGGGTCTGCGGAAATCCGTGCAACAGCAGCAGCGGCGGCCCGTCGCCGCCGACGCGGGCGAAGATCCGGCCCGACGAGGTGTTGATCCATTCCGAGCCGAAGCCCGGGAACAAGTCGGCGAGATCGGGCATCGGCGGTTTCTCCCTCAGTTAGTTATCCGTCATTGCGAGCGCAGCGAAGCAATCCAGAGGCCCTGTGCGCGGAGCTGGATTGCTTCGTCGCTTCGCTCCTCGCAATGACGATCAGAAGTAAGCTACGCGCGCATCCTCATCCTGAGGAGCGCTCCGTAGGAGCGCGTCTCGAAGGATGGGCCGCCCTCGCCCTTCGAGACGCGCGCCAAGGCGCACTCCTCAGGGTGAGGGGATAGCAACGCAGCTACTTCCCTCGCCGTTCCCGCGCCACCGCCTGCCAGCCGATATCGCGGCGGCAGAAGCCTTCGGGCCAGTTGATCACGCCGATCGCCTCATAGGCACGGCGCTGGGCTTCGGCGACCGTCTTGGCAGAGGCCGTTACGGCGAGCACCCGGCCGCCATTGGCGAGAATCCAATCGCCCGACGCGATGGTGCCGGCGTGGAAGATCTGCACCCCGGCAATCGCGTCGGCGCGTTCCAGCCCGGCGATGCGTGTGCCCTTCTCGTAAGACCCCGGATAGCCCTTGGCGGCCATCACCACGGTGAGCGCCGGCTCGGCGTGCCAGCGCAGACTGATATGCGAGAGCTGGCCGTCGGCGCAGGCGAGCAGCGCCGGCACGATGTCGGACATCATCCGCATCATCAGCACCTGGCACTCCGGATCGCCGAAGCGGACGTTGTATTCGATCAGTTGCGGACCATCCTCGGTGATCATCAGGCCCGCGAACAGCACGCCCTTGAACGGCGCCCCCATCTCCTTCATCGCCTTCAGGGTCGGCGTGATGATCCGGTCCATCGCCTGTTTGCAGATCGCATCCGTCATCACCGGTGCGGGTGAATACGCCCCCATGCCGCCGGTGTTCGGTCCCTTGTCGCCGTCATAGGCGCGCTTGTGATCCTGCGCGGTGGCGAGGGGCAGCGCGTGCTCGCCGTCGCACAGCACGAAGAACGACGCCTCTTCGCCGACCAGAAAATCCTCGACCACGACTTCGACGCCGGCATCGCCGAGGCCGCCGCCGAACATCATGTCGATCGCGGCCTCGGCGTCCTGCAGCGTCATCGCCACCACCACGCCCTTGCCGGCGGCGAGACCGTCGGCCTTGATCACGATCGGCGCGCCCTGGGCGCGGATATAGGCCTTGGCCTGGTTCGGATCGCCGAACCGCTCATAGGCTGCGGTCGGGATGTCGTGCGCCTTGCACAGATCCTTGGTGAAGCCCTTGGAACTTTCGAGCTGCGAAGCCTTGCGGCTCGGCCCGAACGCCTTGATGCCGGCCGCGGCCAGATCGTCGACGATGCCGGCGGCGAGCGGCGCCTCCGGCCCGACCACGACGAAGTCGACCTGATTGGCCTTGCAGAACTCGACCACGGCCTGGTGGTTGCCGACGTCCAGCGCCACGCAGGTCGCCTCGCGGGCGATCCCGGCATTGCCCGGCGCGCACCACAGCTTGGTGACCAGCGGCGAGGCCGCGATCTTCCAGGCCAGCGCATGTTCGCGCCCGCCCGAGCCGAGGAGAAGGATGTTCATGAAAGCCTGACCGTGCGCCCGTGGATGGTCCGCGAGGTGTAACACGCGACACGCTCCCGGCAACGCGCGCCGCCGCGGATGTGGATATGTCCGGACAGCGGACCGCCCGCCAGCGGGTTGGCGGCCGGGCCGAAAGTCCCTACTTTCCGCCGCACCCTTGAACCCCGATCGAATCGCATGGCCCGACTGCAAACGCCCCAAACCCTCGCCAATGTCGGCGAATTCACCGTTTCGGAGCTGTCGCAGGCGCTGAAACGGACGGTCGAGGACACCTACGGCCATGTCCGGGTGCGCGGCGAGATCACCGGGTTCCGCGGGCCGCATTCGTCGGGCCATTGCTATTTCGCGCTGAAGGACGAGGGCGCCAAGATCGAGGCGGTGATCTGGAAGGGCGTCGCCGGGCGGATGCGGTTCAAGCCGCAGGAGGGCCTCGAGGTCATCGCCACCGGCAAGCTCACCACCTACCCCGGCTCCTCGAAATATCAGATCGTGATCGAGGCGCTGGAGCCGGCCGGCGTCGGCGCCCTGATGGCGCTGATGGAAGAGCGCAAGAAGAAGCTCGCCGCCGAAGGCCTGTTCGACGAGGCGCGCAAGCAGCTGCTGCCGTGGCTGCCGGAAGTGATCGGCGTCGTCACCTCTCCCACCGGAGCTGTCATCCGTGACATCCTGCATCGGCTCGAACACCGCTTCCCGCGCCGCGTGCTGGTGTGGCCGGTGCGGGTGCAGGGCGAAGGCTCGGCCGAGCAGATTGCCGCCGCGATCCACGGCTTCAACGCGCAGCCCGAAGACGGCCCGATTCCGCGGCCCGACCTGTTGATCGTCGCGCGCGGCGGCGGCTCGCTGGAGGATCTGTGGTCGTTCAACGAAGAGATCGTGGTCCGCGCCGCAGCGGACAGCATGATCCCGCTGATCTCGGCGGTCGGCCACGAAACCGATGTCACTTTGATCGACTTCGCCGCCGACAAACGTGCGCCGACACCGACGGCGGCGGCCGAAATGGCGGTGCCGGTGCGCGCCGAGCTGTTCGTCGAGGTCGGCGGCCTTTCGCGGCGGATGCTGTCGAGCTGGCAGCGCGGCCAGGATTTCCGCCGGAACGAGCTGCGCGCCGCCGCCCGCGCCCTGCCCGGCGCATCCGACCTGCTGGCGATCCCGCGGCAGCGGCTCGACGGCGCGGCTGCCGCCCTGCCGCGCGCGCTGCGGGCCAATACCAACGCCCACCACCGCCGGTTCGCCGCCGCTGCGGCAGGGATGACGGTCAAGGTGCTGCGCGCCCAGGTGGCGCACAACGCGCATCGGCTCGACGTCTCCGGCACGCAGCTGCAACGCTGCGCCCGCGCCATGCTGCGCCAGCGCCGCGAGCGGTTGGAAGGGCTTGCGGCGCGGCTGCAGGCCTCGAAGCTCGCCAACGCCCAGGCGCAGCGGATGCGGATCGCCCGCGAGCAGGAACGGCTGCAGCGTCTCGCTGAGCGCGCGCGGCGCGCTCTGGTCACACTGCTGGAGCGGCGGCGGGCGCGGATCGACGCCACCGGCAAGCTGCTGACCGCACTATCCTACCGAGGCGTGCTAGCGCGCGGGTTCGCGCTGGTGCGGGACGCTGAGGGCCGCTCGGTGCATGCCGCCGGCTCGGTCGCGGCGGGCGCCCGACTCAGCGTTGAATTCGCCGACGGCCGGGTCGGCGTTACCGCAGACGGCGGCAGCGGATCGCCGGCAGACCCAGCCAAAGCGGCATCGGCACCGGCGAAGGCGTCAAAACGGCCGGTGAAGCCCGCCGGTCAGGGCTCGCTGTTTTAGAGGCGGACCACCGCCGGCCGCTGGAAAACGACGCCGCCATGACGTCGTGGCGGTTTGCAACGCCCCGCATCCGTTCTATCTGTCAGGGATATCGACCCGCGGGCTGAACATCGTTCCGCAACCTGCGGTTTTCCAGGAGATCGGCCGTGCTGAACAAATTTGGCTTCTCGGGTTCGGGCGAAGCCCAGGTGCAGTATCTCGACGGCGACTTCCGCGTGATCTCGCCCGGCACCTATGTGCGGTGCGCCGTCACCGGGGTGCAGATCCCGCTCGACGAGCTGAAATACTGGAGCGTCGATCTCAAGGAGCCCTACGCGACTCCGGAAGCCGTGCTGAAGCGGCACCACCCCGAAGCGCTGCAGGGCAAAGACTGAAGCAGGCCGTCAGCGCGGTCCCGCGAATGCGGCGCTGCGCGCGCGATTGAGGCGGTCGAGCAGAAACATCCGCAGCTTCGCCTCGTCGTCGAACATCAGCTTGACCGCGAATGGCAGGATCGGCGCGCCGAGCGCATCCGCGGCCGGCCCGATCCGCGCCAGATCCTTCTCGGTCGTCACCAGCGTCAAGCCGTCGCGTGCGGCGGTCGCCACCAGATCCGCCAGCTCCTCGGCGGTGAACGGATGGTGATCGGCAAAGGCGCGCTGCGCAGCCACGTCCACCCCGCTCGAGCGCAGTGTCGCGACGAACCGCGCCGGATCGCCGATGCCGGCGAACGCCAGCACACGGCGTCCGCGTAGCGCATCGACCGACGCCGCTTCCGGAACGAGCCGGGCCCGCAACACGACGCCGCCCCTGTCCGTGATCTTCGCCGCGATGCCATCGGCCGCCGCGCCGTCGCCGACGACGACCAGCGCATCGGTGCGCGAGAGCTGCAACGCCAGCGGCGCGCGCAATGGTCCGGCGGGAAATACGCTGCCGTTGCCGACGCCGCGATGGCTGTCGATGACGATCAGTGCCGCGTCCTTGATCAGCGCCGGATTCTGAAAGCCGTCGTCCATCAGGATGACGCTCGCGCCCTGCGACGCCGCCAGCGCCGCGCCGTCGATGCGTTCGCGCGCGATCACCACCGGCACCCGTCCTGCCATCATCAGAGGCTCGTCGCCGACATCGGCGGCGCCGTGCCGCGACGGATCGACCATCACCGGCCCGTGCAGCCGTCCGCCATAGCCCCGGCTCAGGACGACAGGGGTTTCGCCGAATTCGCGCAGCAGCGTCACCAGCGCGAGCGTCGTCGGCGTCTTGCCGGCACCGCCCATGTGATAGTTGCCGACGCACAGCACCGGCACGCCGACCGCGGTGCCGGCTTTCTGCATCCGGGTCGCGGCGATGCCGCCGTAGATTGCGGCGATCGGCAGCAACAGGCGCGAAACCAGGGAGGGAGGCCGGTGCCAGAAGCCCGGCTCACGCATCCGCCGAGCCTTGTTCGATCTGCAATTGCAGCAAATAGGGCTCGAGCGCCGCGATCGTGCGGTCGAGCGCGCCGCCGAGCCGGTCGACCACCTTTGTCGCCGCCATGATCGAGATCTGCCGCGCGTCGTGGTTCGACAGCAGCGATCGGAGCCGCAGCACCAGTGCGTCGACATCGGCCGCGACGAACGCGCCGCCCTCGTCGTCGAGCGAGCGATAGACATCGGAGAAATTCGAAACGTGCGGACCGTGCACCACCGCGGCGCCGAGCTTCACCGCCTCGATCGGATTCTGGCCGCCGTGCTGCACCAGCGAGCCGCCCATGAACACGATCGGCGCCAGCCGGTAGAACAGTCCGAGTTCGCCCATGGTGTCGGCGATGTAGACCGCTGTCGCCGCCATCGGCTGCTGCTCGCGCGAGCGCAGCGCCACCGATAGGCCGGCGGCCTCGACGACGCCCGCGACCTGTTCGCCGCGATGCGGATGCCGCGGCACGATCACCGTGAGCAGTGTCGGGAAGGTGGTGGCGAGCTGGCGATGGGCTTCGACCAGCAGTTCCTCTTCGCCGGGATGCGTCGACGCCGCGACGATCACCGGGCGGCCGCGGGTCACCGCGTGCAGCCGCTCCAGTCGCCCCGGATCGGCCGGCGGCGGAGCGACGTCCATCTTCAGATTGCCGGTGGTGACCACGCTCGGACAGCCGAGCGCGCTGAAGCGCTCGCCATCGACGCGGGACTGCGCCAGACAGATGTCGAACCTGCCGAGCAGCGCGCCGATCGTCGCCGACGCCCGCTGCCAGCGCGGAAACGACCGCTGCGACATCCGACCGTTGATCAGCACCATCGGCACCCGCCGCGCCGAGGCAGCAAGGATCAGGTTCGGCCACAGATCGGATTCGATGAACAGCGCCAAGCTCGGACGCCAGTGGTCCAGGAAGCGATCGACGAAGCGCGGCGCGTCGTAGGGGATGAACTGGTGAATGATGTCGGGCGGAAACCGGCTCGCCACCACCTGCGCCGAGGTCAGCGTGCCGGAGGTGAGCAGGATACGCAGGTTGAGCGCGCGGATGCGCTCGATCAGACCGGCCGCAGCCAGCACCTCGCCGACGCTGGCGCCGTGGATCCACACCACCGGACCGTGCGGCCGGACGTCGTTGCTCAGTCCGCGCCGCTCGCCGATCCGCGCCGGATCTTCCTTGCCCTGTTTCAGCCGGCGGCCAATCCACAGCGACGCCATCGGCGCGACAGCGGCCGTCAACCCACGATAGACGCGCAGCGTTACCGGAACCGGATCGCCCATCAACGGCCCCGTCTGTCACCGCGAAGGTGACGCGCATTGTCGCGAAGCGGCATCGTCAACCTTGCGAGGTCAGTGCTGCGCGGACTTGGCTTCTTTTTCGGGGTCGAGCAGTCGATGCAGATGAACGATGAAGTACCGCATATGCGCATTATCGACCGTCTGATGCGCCCGGGCCTTCCATGCCGCGTAAGCCGCTGCGTAGTTCGGGTACACCCCGACGATGTCGACCTTGTCGAGATCGCGAAAGGTCACGTTCTCGAGGTCTTCCAACTCACCCCCAATTACGAGGTGGAGCAATTGTTGCGCATTGTCCGACATCAAACTTCCTCACTGCAGCGAACAGCTCTGCGCACGCTCGGGTTCATGGAGAGACGCGAAAATACTCGACGATACGAGCGTGACGATCAGACCCGGCAGCCACCAGCACGCCATGCGTGACCTCGGGACGGTTGTACACGATCGCCTCACCCGTGAGAGTTGTCATTGTACCACCCGCTTCGTGCACGATCAAATCGGCCGCGGCAAGATCCCAATCGCGACTTTGGCCGCCTGCGAGTGCAACATCGACCTGACGATCGGCAACCCGGCACAGCCGCAACGCCAGCGACCCGATCCGCGGCAGGATCTGCGCACTCGTCGGCAGCGCTAATCGCTCGATCAGTGGCTTCGGCCCGGCGACCTTTGCGCCTTCCATCGTGGTGCCGGGACTTGCCCGCAGTGCGGCACCGTTCAGCGTGGCACCTGCGTGGCGCGCCGCGAGAAACAATTCGCCGGATACGGGCGCGAACACCGCGGCCAGCACCGGCTTGCTGCCTGCAACCAGCGCCACCGAAACGCACCAATCTTCGCGCCCGGCCAGATAGGCCCGGGTGCCGTCGATCGGATCAACGATCCACACTCGGTCCTTGTCGAGCCTGCTGAGATCATCGGCGCTCTCTTCCGACAACCAGCCGTAGTGCGGCGTCGCTGCCTGCAGCCGCGCACGAATCAATTCGTCGACGGCGATATCGGCTTCGGACACCGGCGAGGACGCGCCTTTGGTCCAGGTCTTGAGCTCGGTGCGGAACATCGACAGCGCCAGCGCGCCGGCCTCGCGCACCGTATCGGCGAGCAGCGCCGCATCCTGCGGCGCGACGGTACTGTGCTTGGTATCTGGACTAGCGTCCGGCAATCGTCAGCCCCTCGATCCGCAGTGTCGGCGCGTTGACGCCGTAGCGGAAGGTCAGGTCGCTGGCCGGCGTCAGCGTCTTGTACATGTCGAGCAGGTGTCCCGCGATGGTGACTTCGCTCACCGCGTAGGTTCGTTCACCGTTTTCGATCCAGAACCCGGCGGCGCCGCGGCTGTAGTCGCCGGTCACGCCGTTGACGCCGGAACCGATCAGGTCGGTGACGTAGAAGCCCTGCTTGATGTCGGCCATCAGCTCGGTCGGGCTGAGCGGACCGGCTTCGAGATGCAGGTTGTAAGGTCCCGGCGACGGCGACGACGACACGCCGCGATGCGCATGCCCCGTGGTCGTCAGACCGAGCTCGCGCGCCGTGGCGCAATCCAGCAGCCACGAGGTCAGCACGCCGTCGTCGACGATCGACAGCGGCTTGACCGCCACGCCTTCGGCGTCGAACGCCTGCGAACGCAGCCCGCGTTTGCGCAGCGGATCGTCGACGATGCGGATGCCGTCCTTGAAAAGCTTCTGGCCGAGACGATCCTTGAGGAACGAGGTCTTGCGCGCGATCGAAGCGCCATTGGCGGCCCCGACCAGATGGCCGACCAGCGAGCCGGCGACGCGCGGATCGAACACCACCGGCACCTTGCAGGTTTCAACCTTTCGCGGCCCCACCCTCGCCGCGGTGCGCTCGCCGGCGACACGGCCGACCTCCTCGGGCGACATCAGGTCGGCGGCGTGCGGCGCCGTCGTATATTCGTAGTCCCGCTCCATGCCGGTGCCATCGCCCGCAATCGCGGTCATCGAGATGCTCTGGCTGGAGCGCAGGAACGCACCGTGGAAGCCGGTGGACGTCACCAGCACCATGCCGCCGATCCCCGACGAGGCCGAAGCGCCACCCGATTTAGAAATGCCAGGAACCTGGAGCGCCGCCGCCTCGGCAGCGCGGGCACGACGCTCCAGCTCGGCCGTCGACGGGGCCTGCGGATCGAGTAGATCGAGATTCGGAAAATCACGGGCAAGCAATTCCGGATCGGCCAAACCGACATATTTGTCGTCCGGCGCCACGCGGGCCATCGCCACCGCCCGCTCGGCCAGTTTGGCGACCGCATCGCCGCCGATGTCGTTGGTCGACACCACCGCCTGACGGCGACCGACGATCACCCGCAGCCCGACATCGTCGCCTTCGGAGCGTTCGGATTCCTGCATCCGCCCGTCGCGCACTTCGACGCCGTGCGACACGCCGCGCACCGCCACCGCGTCGGCCTGATCGGCGCCGGCGCGCCGCGCCGCCTCGACCAGACGCTGTGCCAGATCGCTCAGTGCCGACTGATCGAACAAAGCGGAATCCACAGGGGGCGAAGCCGGCGAGCGTGCACTTGGTGAAGAGTTCACAAATACAATTCCTAAGGCTGGAAGTAACGACGCGGGGGGCAGCGATCTTCGCTACGAACATCACAGATGTGCTTGTTCGGCGCGGACTTCAAGCACTTTGCACCACACCGGAACAAATCAATTTCGCAGCCGAGTGCAAGATTGCGTCAATCATGTCGGCCAAGGTTCTGTCAATCATGAGCCGCGAAGGAGCCGGGGTCAGTTTCGATTAACCAGCCTTATTAAGCGAATTCGGACCGGGCTCTGGCAAGCTCTCTCGCATCGACCGGGAACATAATTCCGGCGGGGAGATCAAAGCCGTGAGGCGTCAAACAGCAACAGGCGGGGCCAACCTCGCCGGGTCGAGCCGCAACTTGCGGCTCGACCCTCTCTCACTGCCGATCCGCTTCGACGCACACGATGTGCGCGCCGACGGTGGCATCCGGCAAGTCGAACTACATCGCGAGCGGGTGGTGCTACGCCGCGCGGTCGCCGGCATGCGAATGGCGGTGAACGTCAGCGTCAGCGACTTCCGCGGCATCGGCTGCCGGGGTCTGGACGACGGCCGCATGCTGATGCTGGTGCACCGCGATCCGTCGCTGTCGATCCCGCTCGGGATCAGCGACGATGCCGAGGAGATCGACCGGATGTGGGCACTGTGGAGCGAGATCTTCGGATTGCCGCAGCTTCCCGAAGACAAGCAGCGCGAGCCGGCCCAGCGCCGCCGCCGCTGTCATGTGATCAGCAAGCGGCGCCCGCGGTTTCTGACGCGCCGGCGCGTCGGTCGCCTGCTCGACACACCGAAGAGCTTCGCCGGCGAACGTGAGATCATCGCGCGCAACTAATCACGATTGGATGAGAGAGCCGGGCCTCGCCCGGCCTCACGCCATACTGCGCGAGACCGCGTCGGCCACCAGACCGCCGAACAGCAGCAGGCCGGCATCGCGGTTCGACTTGAACAGCTTCAGGCACATCGGGCTGTCGTGGATGTCGAGCCGCACGATCTGCTGCACCAGATGCGCCGCGAAGGCGGCGAGGCCGATCCAGGCGAACCAGCCGGCATCGGCCAGCTTCAGCGCCACGCCGATCAGACTCACCGCAAGGCCGAACAGCAGCACCAGCGCCAGCTTGGTGTTTTCACCGAACAGCAGCGCGGTCGACTTGATTCCGACCATCAGATCGTCTTCGGCGTCCTGATGCGCATACACCGTATCGTAGCCGATCACCCACGCGATCGATCCGGCGTAGAGCACGAACGCCACCGGATCGAGCCGCTCGAACGTGCCGGCAAAGCCCATCAGCGCGCCCCATGAGAACGCGAGGCCGAGCACGAATTGCGGCCAGTAGGTGATCCGCTTCATGAACGGATAGGCCGCCACGATGATCAGCGACGCGATGCCGGTGAGAATCGCGAACCTGTTGAATTGCAGCAGCACCACGAGGCCGATCAGGCACAGCAGCACCATGAACACGGCGGCCTGCTTGGCGGTGACCTGCCCGGCCGGGATCGGCCGCGACCGGGTACGCTCGACCTTGTCGTCGAGATCGCGGTCGGTGATGTCGTTCCAGGTGCAGCCGGCGCCGCGCATCACGAACGAGCCGATGAAGAACAACGCGCAGAACAGCGGCAGGCGGCTGAGGTCGTGGGCCATGCCGGCGGCGAGCGCCGCCGACCACAGGCAGGGCATCAGCAGCAGCCAGGAGCCGATCGGACGATCGAACCGCGCCAGCCTCAGATAAGGCCGCGTCCACAGCGGCGCGTGGTTGTCGACCCAGTTGCCCGTGGAATCGGCGACCCGCCCGGCCGCGCCGCTGGCCGGAATTCCGCTCATCGCGACAGCACGTTGCCGTTGAGCGTATCGAAGGTGGTGCCGCCGAACTTCTTGGCCGAGGTGTTGGCCTCCGGCGCAGCGGTCGACGAGCCGAGCACGTCGGCGAAGCTCGGTCCGGCCGGGCCGCGCTGTTGCTGCTGCTCGGCAATGTTGCAGACCTGCTTCTGCATCTGCTCGGTCTTCTTGTGGCCGGTCTTGAGCTGCTCGGCGATCTCACCCGGGATGCCGCAGCGCTTGGCGTTGCCGACGACGTATTTGATCATCGCCGCTTCGGAATTGGAGAACGCGCCGATCAGCTTGCACGCCTCGGCCGCAGGCGCCTTGCGTTTGCCGGCGGCCTGAATCGCCTGACCGCGCTTTTCGGCTTCCTTCCGCAGCTTGAGGAAGTCGTTCATGCAGGCTTCGCCACCGGCCTGCTGTCCCATCGGCGCAGCACCAGGCGGCGGGCCGAACCCACCACCACCACCGGCGAGCGGGGCCGCCCCGCCGGACGGGAACGCGCCGCCCGAACCATTGACCGGGGGAAAAGCCGGATCGTTCACGGTGCCGGCCGCCGACTGGTTGGGCAGCGGCGCCGGAAACGGCGATGCCGCCGACTGGTTCGGCAACGGCGCGGGAAACGCGCTCTGGGCCAGCGACGGCACGGCTTCGAAAGCGAAAGCGGCGGCAACTGCTGGCACGATCAAATGTCGGATGATCAAGGCTGCTCCTCCGGCAAGGTTCGATGGTCCCCGTTGGCCCAATAGCACGTCGAAAAGACAGACATGCGGGCCTTGTACGATTCCGGATCGCCCTTAACAACCCGCCGATTAGGGCGGCAGCGCGGCGCTTCGCCCCACAGGCGGCTGATATTCTTGAAAAATTGAGCTAGAAGCGGCGCGTGAGAGCCAGTCCATGAGCCGATACGACTTCCGCAGCCCCCGCCTTTTCGTCGATGCCGCCCTCGCGTCCGGTACGCAGGTGCCGCTCGATCGCGACCAGGGCAATTACCTCGGCAACGTGCTGCGGCTCGGCGCCGGTGCCGCGGTGCTGGCATTCAATGGCCGCGACGGCGAGTGGCGCGCCACCATCCTCGGTCGCAAGCGGCCCGAGGCGCTCGAGGTGGCAGACCAGACCCGGCCGCAGGATCGGTTGCCGGACGTTGCCTATGTGTTCGCCCCGCTGAAACATGCCCGGCTCGACTATATGGCTCAGAAGGCAGTGGAAATGGGCGCCGGCCGGCTGCAGCCGGTGCTCACCCAGCACACCCAGGTGCACCGCCTCAACACCGACCGGATGCGCGCCAACGTCGTCGAGGCCGCCGAGCAATGCGGCATTCTCAGCCTCGCCGAGGTCGGCGAGCCGATCGGGCTGGACCGGTTCCTGGCCGGCCGTGCCGGCGGCGAACGTCTGCTGGTATTCTGTGACGAGGACGCCGAAATCGCCGATCCGGTCGCGGCGCTGCGGGCCGCGCAGGATGCGGCGGCCAAGGGCGTCGACCTGCTGGTCGGGCCCGAGGGCGGGTTTTCCACCGAAGAGCGCGCCCTGCTTCTGAAACAGCCCAACATCCTGCGCCTAGCCCTCGGCCCGCGGATCATGCGGGCCGACACCGCAGCAGTCGCCGCGCTAACCCTGGTTCAAGCGGTGATGGGGGACTGGAAAGGTAATTAGGTAATATTCGACCATTGGCACCCCCGCCTCGCCGGCGCCCCGGCGGATGACGGTCGAATCTGTCATCCACCCGTGTTAAGGGCTGCGCCGACCAACGTTTTCTGTTCCACCTCCCTGCCCGGGACCGCAGGACTGACCGATCATGACCAAGACCGCCGCCGCTCGCGCGACCGGATCCGCCGCGTGGGCGGAGGCGCTGCTGCAATCCTTCGCCGAGGCCGGCTATGCCCAGGCCACGCCGCCGATCCTGCAGCCCGCCGAACCGTTCCTCGACCTGTCGGGCGAGGACATCCGCAAGAGCCTCTACCTGACCACCGACGCCAGTGGCGAGGAGCTGTGCCTGCGCCCCGATCTGACGATCCCGGTGGCACGCGACTACCTCGCGTCACAGGCCGCCGGGCAACCGCTCGGCTTCTGCTATCTCGGGCCGGTGTTCCGCCAGCGCGGCGGCAAGCCGAGTGAGTTCATGCAGGCCGGGATCGAGCTGTTCGGCCGGCAGGACCGCGCCGCGGCCGATGCCGAAATGCTGGCGCTGGCGCTCGGCGCCACCGTCGCGCTCGGCGCCGGTGAGGTCGATGTCCGGACCGGCGACGTCGCATTGTTCGCGGCGCTGATCGACGCGCTCGACCTGATGCCGGTGTGGCGGCGCAGGCTGATGAAGGACTTCCATCGCAAGGCCAGCCTGGCGCAGGATCTGGAGCGGCTGACGCTCGCGCCCTCGACCAGCAACGAATACGAGGGCGTGCTCGCCGCGCTCGCCGGCTCCGACCGCAAGGCGGCGCTGGCGCTGGTCACCGACCTGATGTCGATCGCCGGCGCAACCACCCTCGGAGGCCGCTCGGTCGCCGAGATCGCCGACCGCTTCCTCGAACAATCGACCTTGAAGGGCGGCGCGCTGCCGCGCGACGCGCTCGACAAGATCAAGCGATTCCTGGCTATCAGCGGCGCCCCGAACGAGGCGCTGAAGGCGCTGCGCGCGCTCGCCGCCGACGCCAAGCTGGCGATCGATTCCGCGATCGATCAGTTCGAAGCGCGGATCGGCTTCATGGCCGACCGCGGCATCGACCTCGGCAAGGTCCGGTTCTCCACCGCCTTCGGCCGCGGCGTCGATTACTACACCGGCTTCGAATTCGAGGTGCACCGCGCCGGCAACGGCGACGAACCGCTGGTCGCGGGCGGCCGCTATGACGGGCTGATGAGCCAGCTCGGCGCCGCCTCGCCGATCCCCGCGGTCGGCTTCTCGATCTGGATCGAGGCGATGAAACAGACCAGCGCCGGAGGTGCCGCATGAGCGCGCCGTTCGTTCTGGCGGTCCCGTCCAAGGGCCGCCTGCAGGAAAATGCCGAAGCGTTCTTCGCCCGTGCCGGGCTGGCGCTGAGCAAGTCCGGCGGCGCGCGCGATTATCGCGGCACCATCGCGGGCCTCGACAATGTCGAGGTCGCGTATCTCTCGGCCAGCGAGATCGCCGCCAATCTCGCCCGCGGCTCGGTGCATTTCGGCGTCACCGGCGAAGATCTGGTCCGCGAGAGCATCACCGATGCCGACAAGCGGGTCCTGCTGATCGACGGCCTCGGCTTCGGCTACGCCAATGTGGTGGTCGCGGTGCCGCAGGCGTGGATCGACGTCCGCACCATGGCCGACCTCGACGACGTCACCACCGGCTTCCGCGCCCAGCACAACCGGCGGATGCGGGTCGCCACCAAATACATCAATCTGACGCGCGGCTTCTTCGCGGCCCACAACGTCGTCGACTACCGCATCGTCGAAAGCGCCGGTGCCACCGAGGGCGCGCCTGCGGTCGGCACCGCCGAGATGATCGTCGATATCACCACCACCGGGGCGACCCTCGCCGCCAACGGCCTGAAGGTGCTCGACGACGGCGTGATACTGCGCAGCCAAGCCAATCTCGTGGCCTCGCGCGAAGCCGACTGGAGCGAGGCGAACCGCGAAACCGCGCGCGTCATCCTCGATCACATCGCTTCGCGTGCCCGCGCCGGCAAGTACAAGGAAGTCCGCACCCGCTTCAAAGGCTGCAACGACGCGTTGCTGGCCGAAGCGCACAGCCGGTTCGGCGTGGTGTCGCCGTTCGGCGGCCCGACCTCGTCCGGGATGCTGACGCTGCACTGTCCGCCGGCGCAGATCTACGCGCTGGGCAGCTTCCTGCGGCAGCATGGCGCAGACACCGTGTCGGTGGCTGCGCTGGACTACGTGTTCGACAAGGAAAATCCGCTGTTCAGCAAGCTTGCAGCGTTCCTGCAGCCATAAGACCGGCGCGCCGCGCCATGGTGGCGTCGGCGCGTGGAACCACCATATAATCAGCAGCAGACAAACAAGGCGCGTGCGGGCCGAAAGCGATCGATGATGCTTGGGAGTGACGTCTCGGGTCTGTCCACCGAAGCGGGAGCCGCTGCGGCGCAAGGCCTGTCCATCGTGGTTCCTGCCTACAACGAGGCGGGCGGGCTGCAGGCGCTGCACGGCCGGCTGATCACGCTCGCCGCCACGCTGCGGCAGCGCTACGGCCTCGCCTGCGAGGTGGTGTATGTCGACGACGGCAGCGCCGACTCGACTCTGAGCGTCGCCCGCACTCTTCCGGCCACCATGCTCGACGTCCAGGTGGTGTCGCTGTCGCGCAATTTCGGCAAGGAAGCCGCGCTGATGGCCGGGCTCGACCACGCCCGCCGCGGCGCCGTGCTGTTCATGGACGGCGACGGCCAGCACGCCCCCGAACTGGTCGAGACGCTGGTGGCGCATTGGATCGACGACGGCTACGATGTCGTCTACACCGCCAAGGCGCATCGCGACAACGAACCGGCGCTGCGCCGCACCGCGGTGCGCGGATTCTACGCGCTGATCAATTGGGGCGCGCGGCAAAAGATCCCGGAAGACGCCGGCGACTTCCGTCTGCTGTCGCCGCGCGCCGCGCAGGCGCTGCGGCAGCTCCCCGAACGCAACCGCTTCTTCAAGGGGCTGGCGAGCTGGATCGGGTTCCGGCAGAAGCGGGTCGATTACGAACCCGAGCCGCGCGCGCACGGCTTCAGCACCTTCTCCACCGCGCGGCTGATCGGACTGTCGATCGAGGGACTGACCTCGTTCTCGGTGGCACCGCTGCGGATCGCCAGCCTGCTCGGCGTCGCACTGGCGATCAGCGCCTTCCTATTCGGGCTGTCGATCCTCTGGGAGACCTGGATCGATGGAAAATCGGTGCCCGGCTATCCGTCGATCATCGTCGGGATGATGACGATCGGCGGCGTGCAGCTTCTGATGATCGGCATCGTCGGCGAGTACATCGGCAAGATCCTGTCCGAGATGAAGGCGCGGCCGATCTACTTCGTCGCCGAGCACACCGTGAAGCAGGCCGAGCCCGATGCCGGCGCCGATCCGGCGAAGCGGTCCGCGGCCGAATGAGCGAAACTGCCCAGCGCCGGATCTGGCTGGTCGCCGACGATTACGGCATCAGCCCCGGGGTCAACCGCGCGATCTGCGATCTGATCGAACGCGGCCGCATCAACGCCACCTCGGTGATGATGGTCGGCCCCGCGATCAGTCGCGACGACGCCGTCGCGCTGATGAACGCGGCTGCGGCCAATCCCAACGCCGCGATCGGACTGCATGCGACGCTGACTGCGCCGTTCGCGCCGCTGACGATGCACTATCAACCGCTACACGGCGGCCAGTTTCTGCCGCTCGGGCGTAAGCTGCGCGGTGCGCTGCTGCGCCGGCACGACCGCCAAGTGATAGCCACCGAACTGAGCGCACAGATCGAAGCCTTCACCGAACGGTTCGGCCGCACGCCCGACTACGTCGACGGCCACCAGCATGTGCAGTTGTTTCCGCAGGTGCGCGACGCGTTTCTCGGTGCGGTGAAGGCGCTGGCGCCGCAAGCCTGGGTGCGGCAGTGCGGGCGCAGCGTGCCGCTGGCGCGGCGGCTCGGCAATCCGAAGCCGCTGCTGCTCGACGCGCTCAGCGCGACCTTCCGCGCGCGCGCGCGGGCCGCCGGGATCGGCTACAATCCGAGCTTCGCCGGCGCCTACGATTTCCTGCGCGAGACCGACTTCGACAAACTGATGGGGTCGTTCCTCGATGGCCTGTCGGACGGCGGCTTGGTGATGTGTCATCCGGGGATCGTCGACGAAACGCTGATCGCGCTCGACCCGTTTACCGATCAGCGCGAGCGCGAATACGCCTATCTGGGCTCGGATCGCTTCGCCGAACTACTGGCAATGCGTCAGGTCAGCCTGACCGCCGCGCCGCCGCAGGCCGCGACCGGAGCCGCTTTGTCTCCTACGGAAATTTAATCCGGTCACGGACTTACTGCCGCCCAAAGGTTCCTTAAATTTGACCACACCCGCGCCTGCGATCGCCGCCGGCGAGCGCCGGGGCGCCGGTTCGAGCGATGCTCAGGGAGGTCATGATGACACCGCAGGAACGCCAGCTTGTGGACGATCTGTTCGAACGGCTCGCCCGCCTCGAAGCCACTCCACGCGATCCCGAAGCGGCCGCAGCGATCTCGCAAGGACTGCGAATCGCGCCGAATGCGATCTACGGGCTGGTCCAGACGGTGCTGCTGCAGGACGAGGCGCTGAAGCGGGCGCATGAACGCATTCAGGAACTCGAAGCCGATCAAGCGCCGCAACCGCAGGAGCGCGGCGGTTTTCTGGATTCGATGCGCGACACTTTCTTCGGCCAGAGCCAACCGTCGCGCGGCTCGGTGCCCAACGTTCCGCCGCCCGGCGCCGGCAGCCGGCCGGCCTGGAACACCGGACAGGTGATCGGCCAGCAATCCTCGGCGCCGCCGTACTCTCAGGTGCAGCAAGCCCCCTACGGACAACCGCCGCAAAGCGGACCGTTCGGCGGCGGATCGCCGATCGGCGGCGGCGGCGGATCGTTTCTCGGCACCGCGGCGGCTGCGGCGGCCGGCATGGTCGGCGGCTCGCTGCTGCTTTCCAGCATCCGCGGCATGATGGGCGGCGGATCGCATCAGAGCCTCGCCGACCAGAGCGGATTGAGCGGTGGCCTGCAGAGTCCGTGGGGCAGCGGCGACTCGTCCGGCGGCAACCTGGCGCAGCAGGCCGGCCTCGGCGACATCGGCTCGCAGCGCGGCGGCGTCGACGACAGCTCGCGCTACGGCATGATGGATCAGAACAACAACGACTACGATCAGGTCGCCGATGCCGGCTACGACCATGACGACATGGACATGGATTCCGACGACTTTGGCGGCGGTGGCGACAGCGACTTCGCCTGACGCCTGCCGGTATCCCGCAATATGCAACGGCCGCCCCGTGGGCGGCCGTTGTCGTTGATTACTCAGCGAACCGCGCGCTGCGCTCAGATCACCACCACCTTGGTGCCGACGCCGACGCGGCCGTACAGGTCGATGACGTCCTGATTGCGCATCCGGATGCAGCCGGAGGAGACGTTGGTGCCGATCGTCCACGGCTCGTTCGAACCATGGATACGGTACAGCGATGAGCCGAGATACATCGCCCGGGCGCCGAGCGGATTGGCGGGCCCGCCTTCCATGTGGCGCGGCAGATCGGGACGGCGCGCCAGCATTTCCTTCGGCGGCGTCCAGGCCGGCCATTCCCGCTTGGCGGTGATCGTCTTCACCCCCGACCAGGTGAAGCCGGGGCGGCCGACGCCGACGCCGTAGCGCAGCGCCTTGCCGTCGCCCTGCACCAGATAGAGAAACTTGTTCGGGGTATCGATCACGATCGTGCCGGCTTTTTCGGCGCCATGGTAATCAACCAGTTGCTTTTCATAGCGCGGGTCGAACTCGGGGCGAGCCGGCTCGATCGCCGCCTCCTGCTCCGGCATCGATTGCGGGGCGGCCGGCAAGTACTCGGGACGCGCCTCGTAGGCCGGTTCCCGCCGGTAGTAGCGCGAGGACGGCGGCGGCGCGCCATCGCTGAACAGGAATTCGATGAAGCCGCCGCCGAGGTTCGACCGCTCGGCATAGGCGGCGCGCACCGGCGCCGGCCGCGGCGACGAATAGATCACCGCGGGCTCCGGTTCGGAAGAGAATTCCTGTGCGACGGCAGGATGATAACCGGCGGCGAGACAGGACACGCTGGTCAGCAATGCGAGGGTGGTTTTGTTGAACATCGACGTACTCTGCACTGTTTCGTCGTGGATGCGCCGAAGATGCGGCGGTGAACGCAACGGATCAGAAACCAAAACTGGATCGGTTTGGTAAACGCGGAGCAGGTTTCGATTCACCACGTCGTCGCCGGACGGCAATTCCCGTCGTCAGCGTTTATTTTCGATGAACGGCACAGGCTCATGGTTAACGCGGCGTATGTGCGCGGCTGTTAGTTGAGACGAAGCCGGTTCCGGCGTTCAACCCGTCGTTAAAGAGATCGCTGTACGAGGAATTGGTAGCAACTCACGGGATCAGCCGATGTCACTTCCACGTAAGCGCTTTCGCATTGAAGAACTGACGCTCGGAGCAGCGCCGATGCTCGCACCGATCGAATTCGAGGCTGGCCCGACCAACCGTGACCTGATGGCGGAGCTGCGGGCGATCCGTGCTCAGATCGTCAACGGCGTACAGCCGGTCGTAGCCGGTGAATCCGGCAGCAAGCAGGAAATCGACGCGTCGCTCGCCGCGGAGGCCGCGGAAGCCAAGGCGCTGCTCGCCAGCTACAAGGCGCAAGTCGAGCAGTGCGAGAAGCTGAAGGTCGAGCTCGACCTGATCCACAATGCGATCGACCAGACCAAGCGCGAAATCGCGGTGCTGCACTCCAAGAGCTTCAGCGGCGAAGAGATGGCCAAGGTCAACGGCGAACTCGGCGCCGTCGTCGGCGGCACCGAAGAAGCCACTCAGCAGATTCTCGAAGCCGCCGAAGCGATCGACCAGGCGGCGACCGCGCTCGGCAAGGTGAACTCGGCCGATCAGCAGCAGGCGCTGAGCGACGAGATCCAGGAACGGGTGATCTCGATCTTCGAGGCCTGCAACTTCCAGGACCTCACCGGCCAGCGCATCAGCAAAGTGATGAATACGATGAAGTTCATCGAGCATCACATCGTGGCGATGATGGAGATCTGGGGCGGCGTCGACGAGATCAAGTCGCACGCGCCGCCGGTGGTCGACACCCGCGACGACGATGCCAAGCTGCTCAACGGCCCGCGCGCGCTGGGCGAGAGCGGCCATGCCTCGCAGGACGACATCGACGCGCTGTTCAACTGATCTTTAGGCTGACGCCTCAGCGCCGTTCCGCGGCGCGGGGCGGCTGCAGCGCCAGGAAACAGCCGAGCGCCGCGAGCGCGCAGACCATCCCGACCTCGACCACGGTGGCGTCCGAAAATCGCTCGACGGCCGCCGCCACGATGAACGGCGCCGACGCCTGGACAAACAGCGCCGGCCGAGCGATTCGGCCGATCACCCGTCCGTAGCCCTGCGGTCCGAACATCAGCAACGGCAGACTGCCCCGCGCGATCGTCATCACCCCGTTCGCGGCGCCGAACGCGACGCAGAATATCCCCGCGACCAGCACCGACGGTCCGGCGAACGCCAGCATCGCAAACGAGCACGCCATCAGCCCCACCGCCCCGCGCGCGATCCATAATGGATGGGTGCGACCGGCGAGCAGGAAGTCGGCGAGCCGTGCGACGACCTGTGACGGGCCGAACAGCGCGCCGAGCGTCACCACGGTTCCGGCGTCCAGTCCGCCGCGCTGGAACATCGCCAGCAAATTCGACGTCACCCCCGACAGCATCAAGGCGTAGATCGCGAACGCGGTCGCGATCAGCACGAACGGCCGCCCTTCCGGGCGCAGCGGTTCGGCCGGCATCAGATGCGGGGTCGGGCTCGGTGCCGTGGCCGCCAGCGCGGCCTTGCGGGGCAGCGCCAACCCATGCAGCGGCGCGACCACGCAGGCGAGCACGGCGGCAAAAGTAAAATACGTGCCGCGCCAGCCGACGGTGTCGAGCAGCAGATGCGTCGCCGGCCACCCCACCGTCGAGGCGAAGCCGCCGGCAAAGGTGACGAACGTGATCTGCCGGCGAGCGGTGGCGCCGAACAGACGGGCGAGCGTCGCGAAGGCCGGATCGTACAGGTTGGTCGCCATCGCAACGCCGAGAAGCGCCCAGGCGATGAAGTACACCGGCCACAGGTCGGTGCTGGCGACCAGCACCATGCCGAGAGCGCCAGCGAGCGCGCCGGGCGCCATCACCAGATTGCCGCCGTGACGATCGATCAAGCCGCCGATGATCGGAGACAGGATCCCGGAAATCACCAGCGCCAGCGAAAACCCCGACATGCCGAACGCCAGCGACCAGCCGTGCGCCTTGGCGAGGTACGGCATGGTCAGCACCGGCGGATAGATCAGCATGCCCCAGCACAGGATCTGGGTGACCGCGAGAACGCCGACCGCGCGTTCCGGTCCGAGCGCAAGTCTCCGCAGCGCGGTCATGTCGTCATGGCGTCAGGTTCGACCCGATCTTGTTGGTTGCGGCAGGGTCAGGCGCGCGGGGCGCAGCGGACATAGACCATGTTGCCGTAGCGGGTGGCGGCGTCCTTGTCGACGAAGCGGGTGATCATCACCCGGCCGTCGAACGAGATCACCTCGCGATCCTGGTCGGTGATCGGGCCAGCCGGACCGATATAGTTCTTGCCGCTCTGCGAGCCCTTCAACCGCAGTTCCTGCGGGGTCGCCTGGTCGGCCAGATGCATGATCACGCCCCCGGTCGGACCGGCGCCGATGACGTAAGGGTTCTTGCACTGTGCCAGCGCAGCCTTCTCAGTGCGGGCGCGATCGGACGGATTGAGATACGACGCCAGGCCCCAGCGGCCGACAATCTCTTCCGAACGAATGGTGGCCGGCAGGTCCGGCGGGGGCGCCGGTTCCTGCACCGCGGCCGGCTGCGAACCGCCGAGGCTGAAGCCGCCTCCCATGCTGCCGCACGCGCCGAGACCGAGCGCCATCAGCGACGCCATACCCAGATTGAGCGACGCGCGTGCGTTGCGTGAATTGAACATGATTTCTCCCCGAGCGAACGCCCCGCGTGCCCCTTGCGCCAGACAACCGCAAAACGCCCCAGCAGGCAATGCGGTCACACCGTTCATGTCGGTGCCCCGGTCTGGCGGCCGGAGCATCTTACAGCGACATCACCAAGCTCTTAAGCCCTCAGCTTGACAGAACAAGCATCAAGCCATATTCCGAGCCCACAATTAGCACTCTCGAAGCACGACTGCCAACACGCGGACGCAACCCGAGCCGCGGATCACGAACAGGCACTCGAACACCGAGCCCCTTCAGTAACAGCACAGGACAGCCCATGGCTAAGCTCAATTTTCGTCCTCTCCATGACCGCGTGGTGGTGAAGCGCATCGACGCCGAAACCAAGACCAAGGGTGGCATCATCATCCCGGACTCCGCCAAGGAGAAGCCGCAGGAAGGTCAGGTCGTCGCCGTGGGCCCGGGCGGCCGCGACGAAACCGGCAAGCTGACCCCGATCGACGTCAAGGTCGGCGACCGCGTGCTGTTCGGGAAGTGGTCGGGCACCGAGATCAAGCTCGACGGCGAAGAACTCCTGATCATGAAGGAGTCGGACATCATGGGCGTGGTCGGCTGAGCCGCATCGCGACAGTATCGAGACATCAGGAGCGAATGAATGGCTGCTAAAGACGTTAAATTCTCCGGCGATGCCCGCGACCGCATGCTGCGCGGTGTCGACGTGCTCGCCAACGCCGTCAAGGTCACGCTCGGCCCGAAGGGCCGGAACGTGCTGATCGAGAAGAGCTTCGGCGCGCCGCGCATCACCAAGGACGGCGTTACCGTCGCCAAGGAAGTGGAGCTCGAGGACAAGTTCGAGAACATGGGCGCGCAGATGGTGCGCGAGGTGGCCTCGAAGACCAACGACCTCGCCGGCGACGGCACCACCACCGCCACCGTGCTGGCCCAGGCGATCGTCCGTGAAGGCGCCAAGGCCGTTGCGGCCGGCATGAACCCGATGGACCTGAAGCGCGGCATCGAGATCGCGGTCGCGGCCGTGGTCAAGGACATCCAGAAGCGCGCCAAGCCGGTCGCCTCTTCGGCTGAAATCGCCCAGGTCGGCACCATCTCGGCCAACGGCGACGCGCCGATCGGCAAGATGATCGCCCAGGCGATGCAGAAGGTCGGCAACGAAGGCGTCATCACGGTCGAAGAGAACAAGTCGCTCGATACCGAAGTCGACATCGTCGAAGGCATGAAGTTCGACCGCGGCTACCTGTCGCCCTACTTCGTGACCAACGCCGAGAAGATGACCGTCGAACTCGACGACGCCTACATCCTGCTGCACGAGAAGAAGCTCTCGGGCCTGCAGTCGATGCTGCCGGTGCTCGAAGCGGTGGTGCAGTCGGGCAAGCCGCTGCTGATCATCGCCGAGGACGTCGAAGGCGAAGCGCTGGCGACCCTGGTAGTCAACCGCCTGCGCGGCGGCCTCAAGGTTTCGGCCGTCAAGGCGCCGGGCTTCGGCGATCGCCGCAAGGCGATGCTGGAAGACATCGCGATCCTGACCGGCGGTCAGCTGATCTCGGAAGACCTCGGCATCAAGCTCGAGACCGTCACGCTGAAGATGCTCGGCCGCGCCAAGAAGGTGGTGATCGACAAGGAGAACACCACCATCGTCGGCGGCGCCGGCAAGAAGCCGGAGATCGAAGCCCGCGTGTCGCAGATCAAGGCGCAGATCGAGGAGACCTCCTCGGACTACGACCGTGAGAAGCTCCAGGAGCGTCTGGCCAAGCTCGCCGGCGGCGTCGCGGTGATCCGCGTCGGCGGCGCGACCGAGGTCGAGGTCAAGGAAAAGAAGGACCGTGTCGAGGACGCGCTCAACGCGACCCGCGCCGCGGTGCAGGAAGGCATCGTGCCGGGCGGCGGCGTCGCTCTGCTGCGCGCCAAGAAGGCCGTCGGCCGCATCAGCAACGACAATCCGGACGTCCAGGCCGGCATCAACATCGTGCTGAAGGCGCTCGAAGCTCCGATCCGCCAGATCTCCGAGAACGCCGGTGTCGAAGGCTCGATCGTGGTCGGCAAGATCCTCGAGAACAAGACCGAGACCTTCGGTTTCGACGCCCAGAGCGAAGAGTATGTCGACATGCTCGCCAAGGGCATCGTCGATCCGGCCAAGGTCGTGCGCACCGCGCTGCAGGACGCCTCCTCGGTCGCCTCGCTGCTGGTCACCACCGAAGCGATGGTCGCCGAGCTGCCGAAGGCCGAAGCCCCGATGGCGATGCCGCCGGGCGGTGGCATGGGCGGAATGGGCGGCATGGGCTTCTAAGCCCGGCTCTCTCGCACGCAGTATCGATCACGCAAGGCCGCCTCCGGGCGGCCTTGTTTTTTTGGCCTAACGTCGGCGTTCCAATTCACAGGACGGCAGAGCACGGCGCCACTATCCCCCTCTCCCGTCATCGCCCACGAAAGCGGGTGCCCCAGTATTCCAGAGCGCCTCCGATGACCAACGAGCTCTCTGCGATACTGGATCCCGGCATGCGCGGGGATGACGGCTGTGTGTGCGGCACGGCGGCAGATTGCCGCCTCCGCCCCCTCCCCGCATGACTTTTGGCGAAGCGCAGGCGATCTGCTACTCAGGCCATCGTTCGGTCCAGTTCGAATCAAACAACACTCAAGACCTGACATCCTGCGAGGAATCATCCGATGCGCGCGCTCCTGATCAGCCTGCTGGCGCTGCTGCCAGCGACCGACCTTGCCTTGGCCCAGGGCAAGTCTGCCGCGAAAGCGACGCCGACGGCGACCGAGACCCGCTACTTCGCCAATCTCGACGGCTTCATCGACGGAGCCGATGTGGTGCTGAAGGAGACGAGGCAGGGCAAAAGCGCGACATCGGCCGTGCTCGACGTGTGCTTCTCGCCGACCAAGGATTCCGATCGCAAGGAGCGCTTCGTCGTCAACCTGACGGCGAACGGCCAGAGCCTGACCGGTACCAGCCAGACGCTCGGCAGCAAGACCCCGGTTTCGGTCAACCTGCAGCAGAAGCCGAACGGCGAGACCTTCGACTTCAAGGGCGTGGTCGGCATCGGAACCGCGACCCACGAGATCAATTCGACCGACAATTCCGACCTCAGCGAAAAGGAATTCGAGGAAACCCAATCGGCCGATGAGAGCATCGCTCAGGCGCCGAAGGACTTCACCGCAGTCTCTCCGGAAGCGGTCGGCGTTCGGGTCGCGCTCGAGGCCGCGTCGGACTTCCTCAAGACGCTGAAGACCGAGAACGTCGAAGTGTCTCTGTCCAGCCTCAGCATCGGCTGCGACGCGCTGCGGGCCGGCAAGTTGGTGATCAATCTCAGCGTCGACCCGGAACGCGCGGCCGCGGTGATCGCCAAGGCCAAGGCGTTTCCCGGCGTTTCGGCTGCAGGCTGGACCAACGGCGTCGTCGACATGGACCGAGCCATCCTGTTCCCGGCCGCCGGCTGGCGCGAGGGTGGCAAGATCGATCGCGCCAAGATCGCGTCCACGGTCACCGCAACGCTGGCGCAGACACTGGAGGCCAAGCTGGCCTCGGCCAATTGGGACGAGGTCACCGGCCGGCTGAAGATGACGTTCAAGCGGCCGAGCGACACCTTCCCGGCGCTGCAGCTCACCGAGGTCATTACCGTCGAAGCGCTCGTGAGCGCCGACAAGCCGGGCGGTAGCGACAAGCTGATGCTGTGGCTCAGCAGCCCGAGCGACACCACCGTCGACGAAAACACTCCGCCCCGGCTCAACCTGAACGACGACGCCACCGGCGAGGAAGAATCCGAACCGCGCAGCGACGGCGGCGCAGTCCCGGCACTGGCAAAGGAACTCAAGGGCCAGCGTTGGGATTCCGAGAGCTCGACCTGGCAATAGCGTCATCGCGATCGGCCCATCCGTCCGAGTGCTGGAACCGCGATTTGACATGCCGCTGCAATGCGGCAATGAAGCGCTTCCCGTTGACGGCAGGATGATCGACTGAATGACGCGCTTTGATGCAGTGGTAATTGGCGCCGGGCTCGGCGGCCTGACTGCGGGCGCGATCCTGGCCCGCGAAGGGCACAAGGTGCTGGTGATCGAGCGCGGCAACTCGGTGGGCGGCGCGGCGTCGAGCTACAAGGCCGGCGAATTGTTCGTCGAAGGCTCACTGCATATTACCGGCAACCCTCAGCACGTCCGCGATCCGAAGCACCGCGCCTTGCTCCGCGCCGGCGTGCTCGACGCGGTACAGTGGATTCCGGCCGGCGCGCTGTATGAAATGCGCGGCGGCCCGGTCGGCGATCCGTTCACGCTCCCCGACGAATTCGCTGCCGCCCGCGACGCATTGATCCGCCGGTTTCCGAACGCGAGCGCCGGAATAACGCAGTGGCTCGGCGACCTGGAACGGCTCGCCGGCACGCTCGGCGATGGCGGACTCGATGCGGTGATGGCACTCGCGCCGTCATTCCCGGATTGGCGGGCCTCGCTCGGTGAAAAACTCCAGGCGCTGTTCGGCGACAACGAAGCCGTGAAGTTCGCGCTCGCGGGCAATCTGTCCTATGTGCACGACGATATCGCCGCGCTGTGGTGGGTGCCGTTCGCGATGGTGCAGGGAAGCTTCCTGCTCAGCGGCGCACGCTTCGTTCAGGGCGGCTCGCAAAGGCTGTCGAGCGCGCTGGCGCGGGCGGTGCGCAAGGCCGGCGGCGAAGTCTTACTCCGTCGCACCGTCTCCGGCGTCGTGATGCAAGATCCCGGCGCAGCCCATCGCGTGACCCACACCATGCGCGACGGCAGCGACCCGCAGACCGTCGAAGCGAGCATCGTGATCGGCAATGCCGCACCGGCAACGCTGGCGAGCCAACTGCCCGAACACCAGGCGCAGCTCCTCACGGCCAGCTATGCGGAGCGCGCACCGTCGCTGTCACTGTTCGCGCTCACCCTCGGCCTGTCGAAGCCGCCGCGCGAATTCGGCGTCAGCAGCTACGCGACCCAATTGCTCCCGGACTGGATGACGACGCTGGCATCCTATGCCGAGGCCAAGATGCTGATGGCCGACGAGCCGGGCGCGCGGATGCCGCCGCTGGCGATCGCCGACTACACGGCGATCGATTCCGGCGTGCCGTCGCCGCCTTACGTGCTGTCGGTGGTCGGTCCGGATCGGGTAACGAACTGGGATGGCCTCGACCAGGACACCTATCGGGCCAAGCGCGGACGCTGGCAGCAGGCGCTGCTGGCCCATCTCGATCGCAGCTATCCCGGCCTTGCCGGTGCGGTGACCGCCGCAGCGTTCAACACCGCCTTCTCGGTGCAGCAATATCTCGGCGCCCCGCAGGGCGCGGTCTACGGCTTCGCGCCGCTGCTGCCGCAGTCCGATGCGCCCTACCGCTCGCCGCGCACCGCTTTGCCCGGCCTGTATCTCGCCTCCGCCTATGCGGGGATCGGCGGCTACAGCGGCGTGGTGCAGGCGGCGGCGGAATGCGCCGAGCTGATCCTGCAGGATCAGCCGCAGCGTTAATTCGTGTTGAGCCGGAACCGCAGCGGCTGCGGACCGGCGAAGTTGACCACATCCCCCTGCCGGCTCCAGGTCGTCGCCGCCGCAAGCGCCGCGACCAGCGCGTCGTCCGCCTGAGCGCGATCCGGCGGACAATTGCGATCCTCAATCGTCCCCGGCACGAAGATCACGGTGTTGCCCGCGACCGAGAACTGCCCGGTGCCGCCTTTGCACCACAGCTCCAGCCGCACGCTGCCCTTGTCGTCGATTTCCAGATTCGGAATCCGTTTCGACCCCGGCTTCGGCGGCGCGTCCAGCGTCACCTCCAGGCCGAACGGGAATTCCTGGTCGGATTGCGCCGGCGCCGGAGAGGTCGCGGCGGACAGGATCGCCGCGCCGAGCACGGCAACTCGCATCAGGGAAAGGGTTCGCATCATACCTCGGCGATGGCTCGGGGCGCGCCGCGCTCGGGCTTGCGCGCGCGACGCTGAAGGTGGCGGACGAGCGGACCGAACGCCGCCCGCCCCGCCTCTGGCCCGCAGGCTATAGTGCGAACCACCCCGCCTTGACCAGACGGCCTTGCGCCCGATCACAGCTCGTATCGCCCGCTCACAAACACGCGAACTCGCTTACCTGCGACTCGCTCGCACCGAGCGCGGTGCTAGGGTGCGACAAGAGGGCGCGACATCTAACCGTGGGTGATTGACCTGCAAGTTCCGTCCAAGGCCTCCGCACGGCGGAGCCTCCTACCCGGAGACCCTTTCCAGTGAACGCTATTCGAACCACCTTGGCGACCGCCTGGCGGATCGCCGTGCCGTATTTCAATGCCGAAGACAAATGGATGGGCCGCGGACTGCTCGCGGCGGTCGTCGTCATCGAACTCGCCGTCGTCGGCCTCACGGTGATGTTCAACCGCTGGAACAACGTGTTCTACAACGCGCTGCAGGAGCGCAACTACGACGTCTTCACTTACCAGATCATCTACTTCTGCGTTCTGGCGACGATCTGGATCGCCCTCAAGGTGTACCAACTCTACCTCAACCAGTGGCTCCAGATTCGCTGGCGCAAATGGATGACCGAGCGCTATCTCGGCGGATGGCTGCACGACGCCAACCACTACCAGATGCAGCTTACCGGCGATGCCGCCGACAACCCCGACCAGCGTATCGCCGAAGATACGCAGCTCTTCATTGACCGCACATTGGCGCTCGGGATCGGCCTGCTCAATGCGGTGGTGACGCTAGCGTCGTTCGTGGTGATTCTATGGGGCCTGTCGGATGAAGCGCCGATGCATCTGTTCGGCCATAGCATTCCGATCCCCGGCTATCTGGTGTGGGGCGCGTTGATCTACGCCGTGGTCGGCACCGCCCTGACGCATTGGATCGGCTCGCCGCTGGTCGGCCTCAACTTCGAACAACAACGTTACGAAGCCGACTTTCGCTTCAATCTGGTCCGGGCGCGCGAGAACGCCGAGCAGATCGCCCTGCTGCGCGGCGAACCCGCCGAGCGCGGCAAACTGTCCGAACGGTTCGGCCACATCGTCGGCAACTACATGCGGATCATGATCCGCACCAAGCGACTGACCGCATTCACCGCCAGCTACTCGCAGGCATCGGTGATCTTCCCTTACATTCTGGTGGCGCCTGCGTATTTCGCCCAGAAAGTGCAGCTCGGCGGCATGATGCAGACCGTCTCCGCGTTCAGCAGCGTGCAGGATTCACTGTCGTTCTTCATCTCGGCCTACCGCACCTTGGCGGAGTGGCAGTCCATCATGCAGCGGCTCGAAGGCTTTGAACGCGCGATCGAGGCGGCTGCGGCACGGCGCGACAATCCCGGGGTGGTGCGGACGCCCTCCTCCGCGAACGCGATCGAGCTGAAGGATCTGAGTCTGACGCTGCCGACCGGATCGCCGCTGATGAGCGCCGATGGCTTTACGCTCGGCGGCAGCGATCGCACCCTGATCGTCGGTCCCTCGGGCGCCGGCAAGTCGACGCTGTTCCGGGCGATCGCCGGAATCTGGCCGTTCGGCTCGGGCTCGATCTCAATTCCCGCCAATGCGACGCTGATGATGCTGCCGCAGCGGCCGTACTTCCCGGTCGGCGAGCTGCGCGCTGCGATCGTCTATCCGGCGGAGGCCGGTTCGTTCAGCGATACACAGGTGGCCGACGTGTTGCGGGAGGTCGGCCTGCCGGCGCTGGCGGAGCGGCTGGATCAGCATGGCCATTGGAATCGAACGTTGTCGCTCGGCGAGCAACAACGGCTCGGCATCGCCCGCGCACTGCTGCACGCCCCGCAATACCTGTTCCTGGACGAGGCGACCGCTTCGCTGGACGAGCCGTCGGAAGCGGCGCTGTACGAGTTGCTCGACCGTAAGCTGCCGGGCACCACGATCGTCTCGATCGGCCACCGCTCGACGCTGGAAGCGTTTCATCAGCAAGGCGCATCGCTGGCGCGCACCGGCAGCGGCTTCACCTTGCAGAACCGGGTCAAGCCAGCCGAGCCGGCCGTGGGGCTGGCGGGGAGCTGACGGAGACGCCGCAAAGCACGGGAAGACCGAAAGGTCAGCTCCAGGCGCATCCAGCAAGCGGCGGCGGGATGATGCGCCGCAAGGCCGTTGGCAGGGAGCGCCCCGAACGATTGACGCCTCACGACAAAAGGCGGGCCACCGACGGGTGGCTCGCCTTTCATCCTTTCTCACGCCTCAGCGTGGGACAAACAAAAAGGGCGGCAGATCGCTCTGCCGCCCTAAGCCCCTTGGAAGGGATTGTCTTTACTTCAGCGCGCCCAGCGTCACGTCAGCCGAGAGCTTGGCGATGAAGCGAGCACCGCACCAGCCCGAGGTCACACCGTTCGAGGTGAAGTCGGAGGTGATCGCCTGGCAGCCGGCCTTGGTCAGGTCGCTGTCGGTGTAGCGCAGATCGAGGGTGAACACCTTGTAGGTGAAGCCCACGCCGACGTTCCAGGTGTTGTAGTCCGGCAGAGCGGTGAAGGCGTAGAACGCGTCGGTGGTGCCCAGCCACTGATGGCCGTATTCACCCGAGATGTAGGAGCCGATGCCGGTGGAGCCGAAGAAGGTGCCCGGCATGGTGATCTTCGCGTTCACCGCAGCGTAGGTGCCCGAGGTGCCGAAGCGCAGGAAGTCCGGCGAGTAGTTCACGGCGGCGCCGGCAGTGAACACGTCGTTGAAGGTGTAGTTGAACTTGCCGTAGAACTCGTAGAAGGACACGTCCTTCTTCATCACGTTGCCGTTGGCGATCGCGCTGGAGCCGAGCGGGCACAGGTTGCCGCCGCCCTGAACGGTGTCGATGCACTGGCCGCCCGGATAACCGTAGTACCAGAAGCCGAAGTCGAACGCGGCCGGACCGAAGGTCGGGCGGATACCGACGTAGCCGTCGATCTCAGCAGCGGCGCGGTTGGCGAACGAGATGCTCGAGCCCGACACGCCGGCATAGATCTGCAGGTCCGGAGTGATGTTGTAGCGCGGCTCGATGTAGCCGCTGACCGACGGCTGGTGGTTCGACTGGGTGATGCCGCGGAACACATAGTCGCTCGAAACCGAGGTGCCGAACGCGACGTCCCACGGATTGAACGCCACAACCGGCGGCGCCTTGGTGTAGACCTTGGCGGGCAGATCGGCGGCCGAGGCCGAACCAACGCCGACTGCGAGCACTGCCGCGACCGACAAGATTGTCTTCTTCATTGTGATCCCCATCGTTTCAAGTCAGCCGGACCGAGGTTCAAGGACACGACATCGACCTGCCAAAACCAAATGTGACGGCAATGTGGGGCGGGATGCGCAAACCGTGAAGCAAAAAACACATGCAGATGCCGACTTTTTGTGCAATCCGGCACATCTAACCACTCGTAGTTGCGGGGTGTTGCAATTTGATCACTTGATTGCGAACGGATCCTAACGAAGAGCCAGGTTTTCGGCCGCGCGAGCAACACTTTCGACTAACTCGATTCGAACTACGCAGGAATCGAATCGCCAGGACGGGACCCCAGCGGTCCGGCCCACGAGGTAACTCACCACCCAAGGTGCCCGTCGGCCGCTCGGCCATGAGGGCTGGGTGCCCCCCAACGACGAAGGCCGCGGCAGGGACCGCGGCCTTCGGAAATACCTATCTCGCGAGAGAACGTCTCGCGTGAGAGCTTCGGAGTTCGGTTAGGCCGGATCGGACCGCGGCTCGCCCCGCTCCGCCCGATCGAACTCCTCGTCTCCGGCAGTTTCCTCGCCGGCCGATTCCACGCTGTGAGCTGGCGGCTCACCCGCAGCTTCGACCGAGTCGTTCGACGCCGGCGTTTCCACCGGTTCGTTGTCCTCGGCTGCAGCGACGTCATCGGCGGGAAACGGATCGGCTGGCGCAGCCTCGACCGAATCGGCCGCGTGATCGGCCTCGGGTGCCGGGGAGGGTTCGGGTTCCGGGACAGATGCCTCGGGTTCGGCGGGCGGCGCCGGCTTCTTGACGCGGGGCTTGCGCGGCTTGGCTGGGGCGGGCGGAGCCGGAGGCGGCGTCACCTCCGCGACCGGCTCGACAGCAGGCTCTACGGCACTGGAAACCGGTTTGGCCTTCTTCGCAGGCTTGGTCGAAGCCTTCTTGGGCGCTGGCGGCGCGGCGGGCTTGGGTGCGGATTTGGGAGTCGACTTCGCGACCGGCTTAGCCTTGGCTTTGGCCGCCGGCTTGGCACCGGCAGCGCGTTTCGCAGCGGTTTTGCTGGCGGCGGGGACCTTCGCGGCGGACTTCTTCGCTGGCGATGTCTTGCCAGCGCCTGGCTTGGGAGCCGCCTTCTGCACGCCAGCAGAACGGCCGGAGGCTGTCTTGGCGGTCTTCTTCGCGTTGGTCGCCGGCTTTTTGCCGGCGGTCTTGGCGGCCGGCTTCTTTGCGGATTTGCCGGCTGCGGACTTCGGCTTGGATTTGGCCTTCGACTTCGACTTGGCGGCCGACGCCTTGGCGGATTTGCCGTCCTTCTTGCCGGCCTTCTTGGCCAGCAGCAGCTTGGACTTCTTCTTGGCCTTGTTCTTAGTCTTGGACTTCTCGGCCTTCTTGTCGGCCTTGTCCTTCTTCTTCGACTTCTTGTCTTTCGCCATGGTCGTCCTCCAGTTGTGCGGATCGCTGCTCGGCCAGCAATCACGCGCCCCGCGACCGGCGTTCCAGGCTCCGATCAGTGCGGAGCAGGACGGGGCCCGCCTGTCGCCCAATCGAGAAGTTCAATCGTGTGCACCACAGGGACTTCCGTTCCGCTGGCGATCTGCACCATGCAGCCGATATTGCCCGCGGCGATCATGTCCGGCTTGACGGAAGCGATGTTGGCGACCTTCCGATCGCGCAATCTGGTCGCGATGTCAGGCTGGAGAATGTTGTACGTGCCCGCCGAACCACAACACAAATGACTCTCGGGAATATCTTTCACCACGAATCCAGTCTTGGAAAGCAATTCTTTGGGGAGCTGCGTGATTTTCTGGCCGTGTTGAAGCGAACAGGCCGAGTGATAAGCGACCACGACATCATCGCGCTGACGCGGTGATGACAGTTCGAGGCCGGCGACATATTCGCTGATGTCTTTGGCGAGTGCCGAAACCTTCGCAGCCGCCGCCGCATACTCCGGATCTTCTCGCAGCATGTAGCCGTAGTCCTTGATCACCGTACCGCAGCCGGAAGTGGTCACCAGGATCGCGTCGAGACCGCCACGCTCGATCTCCGTCAGCCACGCCCTGATGTTGGTGCGGGCATAGTCGAGCGTGCGAACGTCGCGGCCGAGATGATGGATCAGGGCGCCGCAGCAGGCTTCATCCGCGGCCAGCACCACTTCGATGCCGTGCCGGGTGAGCAGATTGATCGCGGCCCGATTGATCCGCGGGGCCAGCACCTGCTGGGCGCAGCCGTGCAGCAGCGCGACCCGCCCCCGTTTCGGCCCGACCGCCGGAAAGGTCGTTCCGGAGTCCGGCCCCGGCTCAGGCAGATGTTTCGGCGCCAGCGCCAGCATCGCCTTGATCCGGCTCAGCACCGTCGGATGCGCAAGGTCGCGGGAGCCGGGCAGCAGCGCCGCCACCGGCCGCACGATCCGCGCTGCCCACATCCCGAGCCGGAACATGCCCGGATGCGGCATCATCCACGACAGCGCCTCGCGCACGATCCGATCCCAGAACGGCCGCTTGTACTGCTTCTCGATCCTGGCGCGGGCCTGATCGACCAGATGCATGTAGTTCACGCCCGAGGGGCAGGTCGTCATACAGGCGAGGCACGACAGGCAGCGGTCGATGTGCTTGACGACGTCCGCGGTCGGCGGGGCGTTGCTCTGCAGCATCTCCTTGATCAGGTAGATGCGGCCGCGCGGGCTGTCGAGCTCGTCGCCGAGCAGCACATAGGTCGGACAGGTCGCGGTGCAGAAGCCGCAATGCACGCAGGCGCGCAGGATCTTGTCGGCCTCGGCGATGTCGGGATCGGCGAGCTGGGTCAGGCTGAATTCGGTCTTCATGTCGCGGATCCTCGCGACATCCGGCCGCGATTGAGAATGTTGCTGGGATCGAAGCTGCGCTTGACGCGGCTGCCGAGCGCGGCGAGCCCGGCCGGCTGCGGATGGAACACGTCGATCGCCGCCCGCACCGCATCGCTGCCGCGGATCAGGCTGGCATGGCCGGCGATCTTTTCGACGCGCTGGCGCAGCGCCTTGGCATGGCCGTCCGCCGCAGGCGGCAGCGCCGCCCAGATCAGGCCGCCACCCCAATCATAGATCACCTCACCGCCGCTCTCGCGGCTGAGCTGCTCGCCGAGAGCACCTCCGGCCGCCGGCGGGCAGACGATCCGCCACACCGGCCACAGCGCCCGCGGCCCCGAAGCCGCAAACGGCTCGACGTCGCGCACCCCGCGCCACAGCGCAGCCGAAGCATCGTCCTCGATCAGTTCGGCATCGCCAAAACTCTTCAGCGCCGTGCGCAGCGACTGGGCGCGATGACTCGCCGACGAGGTGATGCCTTCGAGCCGCAGCAGAGTGAGCGATTGATCCGGCTGTGCGATCTCCGCCAATGCACCGGCCGTGGTGCGCAGCGCCGAGCCGGGCAGATGCGCGGCGCCGGTGACGTCGTAGGGCGAGCCCAGCGCCGCGGTCATGGCCTTGTTGGCCGCGACGTCGCCGAGGCCGCGCAGCACCAGGGTGCGCTCGCTCTCGGGCCGGGGCGTCACCTTCAGGGTGACCTCGGTCATCACCGCCAGCGTGCCCCAGGAGCCGGCGAGCAGCTTGCAGAGGTCGTAGCCGGTGACGTTCTTCACCACCTTGCCGCCGGCCTTGAAGCTCTCGCCGAAGCCCGACACCGCGTTGGCGCCGAGCAGATGATCGCGCGCCCCGCCCGCCTTGATCCGCCGCGGACCGGCGAGGCCGGCGCCGATCATGCCGGCCACCGTCCCTGCCCCCGGCGCAGTGCCGAGCAGCGCCGCAGTATCCATCGGCTCGAACGCGAAATGCTGATTCTTGGAATCGATCAGCGACAGCACGTCGGCGAGCGGCGCGCCGGCCTGGACGGTGATGATCAGCTCGTTCGGTTCGTAGGCGGTGACGGCGTTGAGCGCCGACAGCTCCAGCACCGCATTGGTCGCCATCGGCTGGCCGACCGTACGCTTGCTGCCATGGCCGACGATCTCGATCGGCTGCTCATTGGCGATCGCGGCGCGCACCGCGTCCTCGACCTCCTGCGCGTCGCGTACTTTCAGCGTGTCCACGGGCGAAATTCGTCCTTCAGGTCCGGGTCAACAAGCTTTGCTTCGTCATTGCGAGCGAAGCGAAGCAATCCAGTTCAAAAGCAAGACGCTGGATTGCTTCGTCGCTTCGCTCCTCGCAATGACGGCGGAGTGTGGGGTCGAGGGCCATATCTGCAACTACCGACCAGTCTAGAACCGCGGAATATCCGGGAACGGCAACTGGCCTTTGTGGACGTGCATGCGGCCGAGTTCGGCACAGCGATGCAGCGTCGGGAACACTTTGCCGGGGTTGAGCAGGCCTTCGGAATCGAACGCGCATTTCAGCCGCTGCTGCTGGTTGAGATCGATATCGGAGAACATCTCGGGCATCAGGTCGCGCTTCTCGATGCCGACGCCGTGCTCGCCGGTCAGCACCCCGCCGACCTCGACGCACAGCTTGAGAATGTCGGCGCCGAAGGCTTCAGCCGCGTCCTGCTCGCCCGGCTTGTTGGCGTCGTACAGGATCAGCGGATGCAGATTGCCGTCGCCGGCGTGGAACACGTTGGCGACGCGCAGGCCGTATTTCTCCGACATCTCGTTCATCCGCCGCAGCACCAGCGGCAGCTGTGCACGCGGGATGGTGCCGTCCATGCACAAATAGTCGGGCGAGATCCGGCCCACCGCGGGGAACGCCGCCTTGCGGCCGGACCAGAACAGCAGCCGCTGCTGCTCACTGGTCGAAATCTGGCAGGTGGTCGAGCCGCAGCCGAGCGCGATCGCCTCGACCCTTCCGATCAGCTCGTCGACTTCGACCTGCGGACCGTCGAGCTCGATAATCAGCAGCGCCTCGACGTCGAGCGGATAGCCGGCATGGACGAAGGCTTCGGCTGCGTGGATCGCCGGCTTGTCCATCATCTCCATGCCGCCGGGAATGATGCCGGCGCTGATCACGTCGGCAACGCACTGGCCGGCGGCCTCGACGCTGGTGAAGCCGATCATCAGCGCCCGCGCCGTTTCGGGTTTGCGCAGGATCCGCACGGTGACTTCGGTGATGACGCCGAGCAACCCCTCCGATCCGGTGATGACACCCATCAGATCGTAGCCGGCGCATTCGGCCGCCTTGCCGCCGATCTTGAGGATCTCGCCGGTCATCAGCACGATCTCGCAGCCGAGCACGTTGTTGGTGGTCATGCCGTATTTCAGGCAGTGCACGCCGCCGGAGTTCTCCGCGATATTGCCGCCGATCGAACAGGCGATCTGTGACGACGGATCAGGCGCGTAGTAGAAGCCGGCATGATCGACCGCCTGACTGATCGCCAGATTGGTGACGCCCGGCTCGACCACGACGGCGCGGTTATCGAAGTCGATCTCGCGGATCCGTTTGAACTTGCCGAGGCCCAGCAACACGCCGTCGGCGAGCGGCAGCGCGCCCCCCGACAGCGAAGTCCCGGAGCCGCGCGGCACCACCTTGATGCCGTTCTGGTGGCAATAGCGCAGCACCTCGGAGACCTGTTTGGTGGTGCTCGGCAACACCACCACCATCGGCGGCTGGCGATAGGCCATCAGCCCGTCGGACTCATAGGGCTTCATCTCGGCGTCGCTGGAGATCACCCCCTCGCCCGGCACAATCTTGCGCAAGGCCGCAATGATCTCGTCGCGGCGCGCCAGCACGGACTGATCCGGCTCCGGCATCAGAATGGTCATGCGAGACTCCTGCGCTCGAACTGGCCGCGCATCCGGCGAGCCGGAACGGATCGGATCAGACGACGTGGTTTGTCATAGCCAGAGCGCTGGCCCGGAGCAAACTGGAACTGATCAGGCGCCGACCAGACTACGCGGCGGCACCACCGCCTGCACCACCAGGCCGCGGGCCCGCGCATCCATCACGCCGACCGCGCGCAGCGCCAGCAAGGTAACGGTTTGCACTGCGTCACGCAGCTTCGCAGGATCGTCGAGATTGTCCGGCGCCAGCGGCCCGACCAACGATTCATGCACTGCGCCGAGCAATGCGGTCGCTGCCAGCGCCGTATCTTGCGCCGGCAGATGACCGGCGCGGACCGCGGCTTCGATCCGCAACTCGATCTCACCTGCTATTTCCCGGCGGCTCGCCAGCCGCGATGCCGAGACATCGACATCGACAGGTTCGGCCAGGATTCCCCAGGCCAGCTTCCGATGCGACAGGACGTGCACCGCCACGGTCGTCACCGCGGCGGCGAGCGCAGAAGACGGCCCCGGCGCCGCATCGGCCGCGCGGCGGACCGCAGCGAGTTCGTCGCGCGAAACATCGGCGATGAGTTCGGAGATCAGGTCGGCCTTGGACGGGAAGTAGCGATACACCGTTCCGGCAGCGACCTTCGCGCGCGCAGCGACCGGCGCGATCTGCACCGCCGCCATCCCACCGTCGGCGGCGGTCTCGCGTGCGGCCGCAAGGATCGCACTGCGGCGCGCAGCCAAGCGCTTCACCACCTGATGGGTCCGCCGGTAAACCATGAAGCTGTTGCCCCGGAAACGAGCAGGTCCGCAGCCCGTTCAATCGGACCGGAAACGCTCACCAAGTTGCTGGATTAGCGAGGGAAACCGACGTATCGCCCGCGCCAAATCAGTGAAAAAAGTGAACACCTATTCAGAACCGAAGGCAAGCCCTTACGGCAATGAAATGAATAGCATTCCTGAAAACTAGCCCGGCAATCCGAGCGCTCGCGCCAGCGCCGCTACCAACATACCAGTAATCACCGCCAGGAAGTCGTTGCGACGCAATACGCTCACGGCAATCGCCGCTGCGAGTGCGACCATGACGATGGGCCCGCCATTGACAGCCACTGGCAACGCAGCAGCAACAATGATCGACCCAGGCAGTGCATCGAGCATCCGCCGCACCCGCGGCGTCACCTCGACATAGCGCATCATGAAGTAGCCGCCGAGGCGCGACGCCACCGTCACCGCGGTCATCACCGCAAAGGCAATCATCACATCGCTGCGAAGCATGTCAGTCATGACGGTGCCCTGCATGCGCGGCGTTGTGCGGCGGCTCGTCCATCAGCCCTGCAGTGATCGCGCCGGACAGCGCGCCGGCGATGATGAACCAATAGCCCGGCGCCAGCCAATGTACGGTGAGAGCGACGACACCCGAGACGCACCATGGAATCGCGCGCCGCGGTCCCTTCCAGGCCGGCACCAGCAGGGCCGCGAAGAACGCCGGCATCGCGATGTCGACGCCGAACTTCTTCGGATCGGCGAGTTGCTCGGCGAGCAGGAATCCGGGAATGGCGGATACCAGCCACACCAGATACAGCACGATCGCGCCGGCGACATAGAACCAGGCATTGGCGCCGCCGTGCTCGCGATAGCGCATCGCCGCGAGCCAGCCGCCATCGGTAACCAGGAGCAGCGGCGGATAAGCCTGCCACGGCGGCAGCGTACCGAACCACGGCCGCATCGATGCGGTCATCAGGAAGAAGCGGATGTTGACGGTGGTGGTCAGCAGCGCCAGCGCCGCGATCGACGACGGCGTCAGCGCGTCGGGCCAGGCCTGCACCGCGACGAACTGCGACAGCCCGCCATAAACCGTGGCCATCATCACTTCGACTTCGGCGAGCGTGAAGTTCTTCTGCGCGCAGAGCGCACCGAACGCCATGCCGAACGCCAGCGTGCCCGGCAGCATCGGGCCGATCGCGACAATGCCGGGCCAGATCGCATCGCGCGACCAATAGGCCGGGGCTTTGGAAACGTGAGTGGTCATCGCAGGGTCCGTCTTGCGAGCCTTCGTTGCGCGCTGCGTGCGGCGGCGTCAAGCAAACGCGAGCACATGCAGCCATGCAGCGGGCGGCCGAAGAGCGGGCGCTACGGTGCTTCACCCGGCCGGGTCTTGGCGCGTTGATCCTTGACGTAAGCGATCGGAACGCCGAGCCGGGATACTGTCGCCGCGACCTTGGCCTGGATGTCCTGGTCGCAATTCATGTGAGTCGGCGCGATGAAGAAATCTGCGGTCTCCCACACCTGGGCCCAGCGCAGGTTCGACGGCCGAAGATGCAGGAAGCTGTCGCGCGGACCACACACCGCGACGGTGTAGATCCGTCCACGGGCATCGGGGGGATCGGTTCGCGCGATGTATCTTTCGAGCCGCGTCACCGCTTCCGGCATCGCCGTAAACCAATAATCCATGACGTAGCGGCGCGAGGCGCCTTGCAGCCCGCCGGCCAGCGGATTGTAGAACAGATACTGATACGGATGCAGCCGGATCAGCGTCGCGGCGTTCCAGCTCAGCGCCGCGACGATCACGGCCAGCGCCACCGCACCGAGCGCCGCCGAAACGCGGGTGGTCGCGCGCAGCAGGCCATCGAGCCCGATACCAGCCAGCACCGAGAGCGGCGGCAACACGAATATGAAATGCCGCATGCCGCTGAAAGCCGGCCCATGCGCGGTGATTTCGCAGGCGACAGGAAACACGACAGCCAATGCGACGATCGCGGCCTCGCGCCGGCGGCGCGCGTCGCCATCGCCGAGCAATCGTGGCCACAGCAGCCAAAGCAGCGAGATCGCCGCTCCTGCGAGCACGACGATGGGCGTCTTGATCAGGAGATAAGTCGGAATGTACCAGCGCGGCACCGTCGCCATCTCGTACACCTGCCCGGCCAGCATGGTGCGGATCGCGTAGTGGAAGTCCCCGAACGACACCAATCCGCGGATCGGATTGAGCGGCGCCAGCGCCGACCACGGCCAGGTGATCAGCATGATCGCATAGGCAATCAGCAGTGACGGCAGGAAAGCCAGTAGCGAGCGGCCGGCGAATGCGGCACTGTCCCGCCAGCCTGCGCCCGACGTCGGCACCGGGCCGTTCAGCACGATCGCGACCGGCACGTAGCACACCAGCAGCAGCCCCAGCACCTTGATGCCGAGCGCGCAGCCGGTCAGCAGGCCGAACCCGATCAGATGGCGGAGCTGCGGCTTCGGACAATCGCGCGTGGCACGAATGAGGAAATACAGGGCGCCGGCCATTGCAGCGGCAAGCGGCACGTCCTTGGTGTGGTGGAACATGGCGCCGTACCAGAACCCGCACACTGCGAGCGCCACTCCGGCGAGTAGCCCGGCGCGCGGCCCTGAAATCAGCCGTGCTGTCGCGATCGCCGCGCCGATTCCGGCAACGCCGCAAGCCGCACTGAGCAGATGCCGCAGTTCGAACAGCTCGAGCGAGGAGATCTTGTGAAGCAAGGTCGCGGCGACGTCGAACAGGCCGCCGTACAGATACAGATTGTCGAACGAGAACAGCGCGCGATCGATCAGGCCGCTGCGGTAGTAATCGATGATCAGCTCGCCGTAGCGCTGTTGCACCCACTCGTCATTGGTGACGCCGTAGGATCGAAACGTCATCAGCACCAGGACGCCGAGAACGCCGAGCAGACCGATCGAAGCGAGATCGTAGAGGTCGCGCGCGGCCGACGGTCGAGCCAGCTTGCCGGGTCCGAGCGCACCATCGGGCAGAATACGCCCCGGCGCGTTCAGGCCGAGCGCCGAGTCCGGCGTCATATCATTCATCGCTCGAATGCCAGCGTCTGAGCCGAAGCTCGCCGAACGCCATCCCTGAACATCCTGCCCTGTTTGGATCAGGACCTACGCTTCTCGGTCGCGACAGGCCATAAAAAAACGCGGCGTCGCCGCCGCGTTTTTCAACCATCACTTTCCGGCAGGCTTACGCCTGGGGCTGCGGCTCCAGGCCCGGATCGGGCCGCGGCCGGGGCTTGCCGGCGGGCGGCACGGCCGAGGTGCGCGGTCCCGACGGCTCCAGCACCGATTCACGATTCGGCTTCTTGCCGTTGATCAGGTCGGTGATCTCGTCGCCGGTCAGGGTTTCGTATTCCAGCAGCCCCTTGGCCAGTGCTTCGAGATCGGCGCGGCGTTCGGTGAGGATGCGCTTGGCCTCGTCATAGCCCTCGGCCACCAGCCGCTTGATCTCGGCATCGATCTTCTGGATCGTCGCCTCGGAGGCGTTCTGGGTGCGCGACACCGACATGCCGAGGAACACCTCGTCCTGGTTCTCGCCGTAGGCGACGGTGCCGAGCTCTTCCGACAGACCCCAGCGGGTGACCATCATGCGGGCCAGCTTGGTGGCCTGCTCGATGTCCGATGCCGCGCCCGAGGTCACCTTCTCGCGGCCGAAGATCATCTCTTCGGCGACGCGGCCGCCCATCATGATGGCAAGGCGCGAGGTCATCTGTTCGAGCGACATCGACAGCTTGTCGCGCTCGGGCAGCTGCATCACCATGCCGAGCGCACGGCCGCGCGGAATGATGGTCGCCTTGTGGATCGGGTCGGTGGCCGGAACGTTGAGGCCGACGATGGCGTGGCCGCCCTCGTGATAGGCGGTGAGGAGCTTCTCCTCCTCCGTCATCACCAGCGACTTGCGCTCGGCGCCCATCATCACCTTGTCCTTGGCGTCCTCGAACTCGGTCTGGGTGACCATGCGCTTGTTGCGCCGGGCCGCCATCAGCGCCGCTTCGTTGACGAGGTTCATCAGGTCGGCGCCGGAGAAGCCCGGGGTGCCGCGCGCGATGTTCTTCAGGTTGATATCCGGCGCCAGCGGCACCTTGCGGACGTGAACCTTGAGGATCTGCTCGCGGCCGACGACGTCCGGATTCGGCACCACGACCTGACGGTCGAAGCGGCCGGGACGCAGCAGCGCCGGATCGAGCACGTCGGGCCGGTTGGTGGCAGCGATCAGGATCACGCCCTCATTGGCCTCGAAGCCGTCCATCTCGACCAGCAGCTGGTTGAGGGTCTGCTCGCGCTCGTCATTGCCACCGCCGAGGCCGGCGCCGCGATGACGGCCGACCGCGTCGATTTCGTCGATGAAGATGATGCACGGCGCGTTCTTCTTGGCCTGCTCGAACATGTCGCGGACGCGGCTGGCGCCGACGCCGACGAACATTTCGACGAAGTCCGAACCGGAGATGGTGAAGAACGGCACGTTGGCTTCACCCGCGACCGCGCGCGCGATCAGGGTCTTACCAGTACCGGGAGGGCCGACCAGCAGCACGCCGCGCGGAATCCGGCCGCCGAGACGCTGGAATTTGCCCGGGTCGCGCAAGAACTCGACGATCTCCTGCAGATCCTGCTTGGCCTCGTCGACGCCGGCGACGTCCTCGAAGGTGACGCGCCCATGCGCTTCCGTGAGCATCTTGGCCCGCGACTTGCCGAAGCCCATCGCCTTGCCGGCGCCGCCCTGCATCTGACGCGACAGGAAGATCCAGACGCCGATCAGCGCGATGAACGGCAGCCACGACACCAGCAGCGACACGAACCACGGCACGTTGTCGCCCGGCGGCTTGGCGGTGATCGAGACCTTGCCGTTGTACAGCCGCGTCACGAGCGACGGATCGTTCGGCGCGTAGGTCTGGAAGGTCGAGCCGTTGGTGAAGGTGCCGCGGATTTCCTGGCCCTGGATCACCACGTCGCGAACGTGGTTCTGGTCGATCTCGCTCAAGAGCTGCGAGAACGGAATTTCCTGAGACGCGGTGCGCTGGCCCGGATTTTGGAAGAGGGTGAACAGCGCCAACAACAGCAGCACGATGATGACCCAGAGGGCGAAATTGCGCAGATTGGCGTTCATCGGTCTTCCTTATGGGTCGCGCGGATCGCGACCAAGTGGGCCCTGCGGCGCCGAGACGAAAGGCCCTGCGGGTGCTTCCCGCGAGCCGGCCCGCCTAATCTAGGTGTGTGCCGGCCCCGTGCCAAGAGAACCACACAGGACTATTTGGCGCATTCTAACCGGTTTCCCGCTCAAATCGTGGCGATCACTGCGGGTTGTTGCGGGTGGTTAAGCGTCCGTGCAGGGCTGGTTCAGGGTCTGCGACCACGCCGGGGCGGCGCCGGAGCGATCACCAGACGATCCTTGGTGAGCGTCACCACCGCACCGGCGAGCGTCTGTCTCAACCGGATCTTGCCGGCCGGCGCTGCCGAAGTCATGGCCAGTTGCAACGCAGATGCAAGCGCCTCGACCTTGCCAAGCTCCGGCGGCCCCTCGTAGCCCTGCTGGGTCAGCGACCGAACCAACAATCGAATCCTGATTTCCGCCGGAAGGCCCGAGAACGCGACCGCATCGATGCCGGGGCGGTCCGAGACGCCACGCGAGGACGCCAGAAACTGCTCGGCGCCGTCGGCCATCCGTTCGAGCGCGGCGTCGGCCCGCGCGGCACGCGCCGCCAGCCGGGCCAATGAACGCGCATCGCATCCTTCGGCCGCAAGCATCGGCATCAACTCGCGCCAGCGCGGCCGGGCAAACCGCGGATCGACGTTGCTCGGATCGGTCGCGAAGCCGATTCCGGCCTTCGCCAAAGTCGCAAGCAGCCGCGCCTTGGGGACATCGAGCAACGGCCGCGCCAGCACCACGCCGTCGCGCTCGGTTTCACGCGCCATCGCTGCAAGGCCCGCGATGCCACTGCCCCGCGACAACCGCATCAGCACCGTCTCGGCCTGATCGTCGCGGGTATGGGCAGTCATAATGTGGGTCGCGCCGGCCCGTAGGGCTGCCTCCGCCAGCAACGGATAGCGGGCGGCGCGCGCGGCGGCCTGAATGCCGGAGGCCGGCTTGGCGCCGCGCCAACGCAGCGTGCGGTGCGGCAGATCGAGCGAAGCCGCCAGCCGCTTGACCGCGCGGGCTTCCTGAGCGGCCTCGGGGCGCAGGCCGTGATCGACGGTGGCGACAACAAGTGCCGGCCCGCACTTCAAGGCTCTGCGCCAGCGCGCCGCCAGCCACATCAGCGCCAGCGAATCAGGACCGCCGGAGACCGCCAGCAGAATCGCCGGCACCGCTTTCCAGTCGGCGAACAACCGGCTGGCTTCACGCGCTAAGATCGGCTCGTCATCGATCCCGGACATCGGCCGCTCGCCTGCCGGTTGTCACGCCTCGGCGACGCCGAGGCCGTCATGATTCAGCACTTCAGCTTCTTCTGCTCGCGCTCGACCGCCTTTTTCACGCCGGACGACGCCTGCGGAAATTTACGACCGACTTCGCCGAGCGCGGCGCAGGCGGCTTCCTTCTCCTTCAGCGCCGCCAGCGACTGACCGAGTCGGAGCAGCGCGTCGGGCGCCTTGCCGGATTTCTCGTGCTTGCTGGTCACGGCGAGAAACGCTTCGGCAGCATCGCGATACATCTGGCGCTGGAAGAAGCTCTCGCCGAGCCAGTATTGCGCATCGGCGGCCAGCGGATTGTCCGGATACTTCTGCGCGAAGTTGCGCATCGTCTCTTCTGCCAGCGCATAGTCGCGGCGCTGCATGTAGCCGATGCCGAGGTCGAACTCGTCGCGCGGCGATTGCGACGGCGGCTGCGTCGTCAGCCCTCCCGCACGGGCCGCCGCCGGCGGCTGTTGCGGCGCGGCCGGCGCGCCGCCCTGCGGATAGCCGCCCTGGACATAGCCGCCGCTGCCGTTCGACAGATCGATCGGGGCGCCCGGGGTGCGGCCGGCCGGCATACCGCCGCCCTGCTCGATCGGGAGTTGGCCGCCGCCCAGCGCGCGCGGCACACCGGGCGCGTTGGGATCGCGCGACGGATCGAACGCGTCGCCGCGCCGGCCGCCGCCCTGCGGCGCGGTGGGTTGCGGCTGGACCATCGGCGCCTGCGGCTGAGCGTATCCCGGCTGCTGCTGACCATAAGCCGGTTGCTGCGCGGGCTGACCATAAGGCTGCTGCGGAGCGGCCGGTGGGGTCGCCGCCTGGTTGGGAGCGGGCTGCTGCGCGCCGGGCGCGCCGCCGCCGCTCTGCAGCTGCCGGACTTGATCTTCCAGCCGCCGGTTGCGGTATTGCAGCTCTTCGTTCTGGCCGGTCAGCGTCCGCAGCCGGTCCTCGAGCTGCTGAATGCGGATCTCGGGATCGACCTCACCACCATACTGCTGGGCCAGCGCGGGAGCGGCGAAAGCGAGCGTCGCCACCAGAGCGAGGCTGCGCGCGGAGACGGCAAAACCTGATGACATGACAGTCCGACGAGTTCGAGGGCAGCCAAACGAGTGGCGCTGGATTGATCGCCGTACTACGCCAAAAATGTGACTGAGGCGACGGCCAAAGCCGCCGTCGAAAACAAAAACGGCGCCCTGCGGCGCCGTTTCGCGACTTCGATGCGGGCGGACGATCAGGCGCCGGCGTTCAGCACCGTGACGGCGCGGCGATTCTGCGACCAGCACGAGATGTCGTTGCAGACCGCGACCGGGCGTTCCTTGCCGTAGGAGATGGTTCGCATCCGCTGCGCGTCGATACCGCGCGACACCAGATAGTTGCGAACCGACTGCGCACGACGCGCGCCGAGCGCGATGTTGTACTCGCGGGTGCCGCGCTCGTCGGCATGGCCTTCGATCGTGAAGGTATAGCGGCTGTAGGTCTGCAGCCACTGCACCTGCTTGTCGAGGGTCGCGACCGCCTGCGGCGACAGATCCGACTGATCGCTCTCAAAGAACACGCGATCACCGACATTCACGACGAAATCCTGCTGGCTGCCCGGCGCCGCCGCACCGGCCATCGCGCCATCGGCACCGCCGAGCCCGTTCTTGTTGGCGCAAGCCCCCATAGACAGGGCCACCGCGAGCACCGCGGCCAGCTTCAATCCCTGGAGGATTCGCTTGTGATTGGTCATTCCGGAGCCTCCACGCTCGCGATATTCCGACTGTGATTTCGGTCTACAGGGCGATGGTTAAGCGAACGTTCCGTCAACCTTGACGAGGAGTTGCCAACACCGATCAAATGCCCCCGGTCGGCCAAAAGCAATCGCGATGGTTAATGAGGTGCAAATGTGGCGCCAGAGTGAAGTCGCGGCATTTCAACCGATGCCAATCTCGGCGGATTGTCTTTGGTTGTTCGCCCTGTGGCCCCGACATCCAGGAGCCTGCAATCAAGGCGTCGGTCGAATGCGCAATTGGCACGCCTGCGATTCTGCCCGACGCCCCCAAACACGGGATGTGCTTTTCAAGGATAGTCCCGACCGACGAGCGAGATCGGAGCTAGACTTGGGACTTCGGACAAGGTCAGCTCTGGAACGCTTTTGGGTCGCTCGAACAGGCGACGCCGCTCGGATTCAGTAGAGCGCAAGAACGGGTAGCGAGCGAACAGCTTATCGTGCATCGCAGGGAAATCGATTTCCATCAGCCCGATCGGCTTCTTCAATCCCGGATAAGGACGAGAAGCACAGATCGAACGCATCATCACCCGGCGATAGAACGCCTGATGCTCTGTCCGCACCGAAGCGAGACCGATATCCGCTTTGAAATACTCGCAGGACACATAGGCCAGACGAAGCGTCAGGTAGGGAAGCTCAGGCAATCGATTCGCGCTCGCCGGATCGGCGACGAACCGCGTCGGGTCGACGATAATTCTGCCATCAGCAAGCCATGGCTGAAGGAAGTCCGGAAAAACGTCCATCGAAGGACAAGCACTGTGAGCCGGAGATGCCACGGTGATCCGCAGCGAACTGCTCAGGGTGCCCTCGTAGAACACTCCGAATATCCATGAATTCGGAAGATCATCGTATCGATCCGTCACGATACCGGTGTCGTTGGGGTCGATGGCCCCCTCTTTGAGATAGGCGCGATACCGCAACCGGTAGATCGCCTCGCGTTCTGCGACCGTGGAAGCCAGCCGGTAGTCGACCTTGTCGAGCAACTCGAGCCTGCGCGCTGCGACGCGACCTTGGTGTTCAGCTTGCGATACGGCTCCCATCGCCATCACCCCGACCTATCCGACAGCATCCAAAGCCAGCACCGACTGGCCCTAAAATGAATCTTAACGAAACCTTAACAATCTATCAAAGCATTAGAATCATTAGGGTTAATCGTTATAATCCTGAATTCATGAATTTTCAGCGACGTCTTGCAAATGCGGCTAATTTTGTCGCGGTGAAGCGCCCAGCCTGAGACTAGGCGATTGATCTCGTTGGCAAAGAAAGAATCTTGCCATCCTTTTGGCGCGCGCCCTGCGACGCGTTCAGCAACTGCCGGATGCGCTGGGCGGGCACCGGGCGGCTGAACAGATAGCCCTGAGCTTCTGTGACGGTGCCATCAGCGCTGATCAATTCGAGCTGCTCGTTGGTTTCGATACCTTCCACCACCACCGACATGCCAAGATCGCTGCTGAGCCGGGCGACACCGCGCAGCAATGTCAGCGGCCGATCGCTATCGATGCCTTCGAGGAACGAGCGATCAATCTTGACCTTCTGCAACGGGAAACTGTGCAGATAGCTGAGCGAGGAATAGCCGGTCCCGAAATCGTCGAGTGAGATCCGCACTCCCTCAGCGTGGAGCTGATGCAGCGCATCGTGGGTCCATTGCGTATTGCGCAGCAGCGAGGTCTCGGTGATTTCGATCTCCAGCCTTCTTGCCGGGAGACCGGACACTTCGAGCGCGTATCGAACCTCGGTGAGGATGTCGCGCTGATGGAATTGCTGCGACGAAAAGTTGATCGCGACGCTGACCGGCTCCGGCCACAGCATGCACTCCATGCACGCCTTGCGCAGGATCCAGCGGCCGAGATCGACGATCAGCCCCATATCCTCCGCGACCGGAATGATGTCCACGGGCGAGACCGTGCCGCGCACAGGATGGTTCCAACGCAGCAGCGCCTCGCAAGTGGCGATCTTGCCGGTCTTCAGATTGACGAGCGGCTGATAGTAGAGTTCGAACTCTTCATTCGCGAGCGCCTTCCGCAGATCGAGCTCGAGAATGCGGCGCGCCTCGACGGTCTGCGCCATCTCTTCACGGAAGAAGCAGTAATTGCCACGACCGTCGGCCTTTGCACGATACAACGCCATATCTGCGTTCTTGAGCAGAATGTCGGCCTTGGTGCCCGAGGAAGTCATCGCAATACCGATCGATGCGCCGATCTCGACGACGTGATGATCGATCAGATAGCGATCGCTGAGCCGATCGACGATCCGGCGCGCCAGCGCCGCAGCATCCTCGTTCGAAGCGATGTTCTGCTGAAACACCACGAATTCGTCGCCGCCGAATCGGGCCACGAGGTCGTCCGGCCGCAACATGTCGCGTAGCCGCTCGGCAACCGAACACAGCAGCCGGTCGCCGCACGGATGGCCGAGCGTGTCGTTGATCTGCTTGAACTGATCGAGATCGATGAACAGCAGCGCCGATAGCCGTGTCTTGCCGCGTCCGTGCTCGGATTCGAGAATCCGCGCGATTTCGTCCCGGAAGCTGACGCGGTTCGGCAGCGCGGTCAGCTCATCATAGCGCGCCAGATGAACAATCCGCGCCTCTGCGTTCCGGCGCTCGGTGATGTCTTCGATCAGCACCACGGCGCCACCGTTGACCATCGGCTGGAACGTCCAGCACAAAGATCGGGGAACCGTCTCGTCTCCGACCGTGACGATCTCGCCCGCAAGCCCGTTCTCGATCTCGGACAGGATCAATCGACCGTTGGCCGCAGAGATCGCGCCGATCGCCACACAGGCAGAAATGATCTCGGTGGCGGTCGGCGAGCCCTTTGCCAGTTCGCTGCGAAGCCGCATCATCTCGGCGAAGCGATGGTTCATCACGGCGAGACGACCGTCAGCGCGGAACATGCACAATCCGTGCGGCATGTTGTTCAGCGCGGTATCGAACTGGTTGGCCAGGGCCGCCTCGCGCTCCCGACCGACCCACGCGTCAAGATAGATCCGCTGCAGACTCGATGTCAGATGACGGATCGAGATGAAGAACACGGCACTGAGTACGGCGAGCGTGAGATAATAGACGCCTCCGACTCTCACCATCGCGAAGATCAGAGGACCGCAGCTCAGCAGAACCTGTAGATGGAAAATTTGTGGTCGGCCAAAGGTGCGCCCTACACCGGCAGAGGTATACGCCACCACCGTGGCGACGCACAGCATATGTGCGGCCGGGTCGTCGGTGCCGAGCAGCACCACGAGCGACCAGATGCCGAGCGAGATCCCGTGAGCAATCGCCCCCAGACGATAGCGCCGTTCCCAGACATCGGCCTCTTCAACGGTGAGCGGGGCGTTGCGCTGTCGATAGCGCTGCATCTGCACCGCGCGAGCGAACCCGATCAGGACGAACAACGGGACGCACAGCCAATTCAGAACGCTTCCGGTGACGACCCCGATCACGGAGCCGGCGATCGCAGGGCCGAACGCTCCGACAATCATCGGCGCCGGGTTCATGAACAACGAATCGACCAAGCCCGCGCGGATCGCAGGCGACGTTTGCTCAGAATCCCGTTTGTGGCTGGCAAGCTGCATCAGGCGCGAGCGTGTCCTTTCGAAACCTCAGTATCATCACGAGATGAAGTCTTTCTGAGCGAACATGCTTAGCGGAACATTGCCATGTTCCGCGTGGAGGATGGAATCCGAGATCCATGCGGAACTGACCGCGGACACGATCCAGCAGCAGGTTGCGACTCAGGCCGAGAGGATCAGGACAACAGCGGCGACCAGGCCGGGTCGGAGGCGTAGCCGGGGGTGGGAACCCGCAATTCGTTCCGGCCGGACACGTCGACCGTGAACAACGACGGCCCGGCATTGCCGCCGGGATCGCGGAAGAACATCAGCACCCGACCGTTCGGAGCGAACGTCGGCCCCTCGTTGTGGAACCCGGAGGTCAGAATTCGCTCGCCCGAGCCGTCCGGCTTCATGATGCCGATCGCGAACTGGCCTCCGCCCTGCTTGGTGAAGGCGATGTAGTCGCCGCGCGGCGACCACACCGGGGTCGAATAGCTGCCGTCGCCGAACGAGATCCGCTGCGCCTGCCCGCCGCCGGCCGGCATGATGTAGATCTGCGGCTTGCCGCCGCGATCGCTCTCGAAGCAGATCCGGCTGCCATCGGGCGCGTAGGACGGCGAGGTGTCGATCGCAGGCGTATCGGTCAGCCGCGTCGTCGCCTTGGAGCGCAGATCCATCACGAACAGGTTGGAATTGCCGCCCTGCTGCAGGCTCATGATGATCTTCTGGCCGTCCGGCGAGAACCGCGGCGCAAACGACATGCCGGGGAAGTTGCCGACGATCTCGCGCTGGCCGGTCTCGACGTTGAACAGATACACCCGCGGCTCGCCCTGGCCGAATTCCATGTAGGTGATTTCCTGCGTGCTGGGCGAGAACCGCGGCGTCAGCACCAGATCGCTACCGCGGGTAAGATAGCGCACGTTGGCGCCGTCCTGGTCCATCAGTGCCAGCCGCTTGACCCGGCGCTCGGCCGGTCCGCTTTCATCGATGAACACCACCCGGCTGTCGAAATAGCCCTTCTCGCCGGTCAGACGCTCGTAAATCTGATCGGAGATGATGTGGGCAATCCGCCGCCAGTATTCCGGCGAGGTGAAATACTGCTGGCCGGCGAGCTGCTGACCGGTGGCCACGTCCCACAGCCGGAATTCGGCCTTGAGCCGACCGTCGCCTTGGCGCGTCATCCGCCCGGTCACCAAGGCCTGTGCGTTGATGCTCGCCCAGCTCTTGAACTGCGGCGGCACGTCGATGTTGGTGATCTTTTCGAGATACGCAGCCTGATCGATCGGCGCGAACAATCCCGAACGCTTCAGATTGTTGGTGATCACCTGCGAGACGCCCGCTCCGACTTCGTTGTCGGAAGGCGTACCGGCGACGAAATTCGGGATCGCAATCGGCAGCGGCGCCACGTTGCCTTCGGTGATCTGCACCCGGGCCTGACCGAACGCATCGCGGGCGGGGCCGAGTGCGAGTGCACCTGCGGCCGTCGCGGCGGAGATCATCAATTGGCGGCGATTGAGGTCAAACGACATAGCGGCAATCCATCGGTCGGTCAGGTGATCCGCGCCGGGCGGCGCGAGCAATGGTGAGCGGAGATTCGCATTACGGACGTCGATCGGTGAACACGGGTGCGAAGAACTTCCATTCGTCGAAGAACTGGGCCGGCAGGTTGTACGGCTGGCATTCGATGATCGCGCGTAGCGCGCTCTCCTGATACACGCGCAAGTACGGCGTCGACGGATGCCCGTCCGGCTGCGGCATGGTTTCCAGGGTTCCGTCGCGCTTCAATCGGATCACGAAGGAAGCCTCGGCGCGCTGCGCTTCGATGCCGCCATACGGCTTCTTCCAGCAGCGCTCGACCTGCGACTGGAACATCGCGCCCCAGGTCGCCGAATTGTCGGCGGACTTGCCTTTCGACAATCCAAGCGCCGCGTTGGAGTTCAACACGTCGCCGGCGACCGCGTTGCGGGTCGGATCGCGCTTGTCGAGCAGCGCCGCAATCTTGGACTGGTCGAACACCCGCTCGGCCTTCGGCTTGGTCGGTGCCGGCGGCTTGGCCGCGGTCTCGGTCGGCTTCGGCGGCGGCTTCTTCTTCTCTTCCTTCTTCAGCGCTTCGGCGATCGGATCGACCTTCGGCTCCGGCTTCTTCTCGGCCTCCTTGGCCGGCTCCTTGCTGGGCTCGGGCTTCTTTTCGACCTTCTTCGGCTCTTCCTTCTTCGGTTCTTCCTTCACCACCGGCTTGGGCGGATCAGGCTTCTTCTCGACCGGCTTTTCCTCGGGCTTCGGCTTGGGCTGAGGCGGCGGCGACGTATCGGTGACCACCGGCGCCTTCTCGCTGATCTTGCCGACGGTGTCGTCGACCGGCTTGGCCTCGGCAACCTTCTCGACCAGCGGTTTGGGGTTTTCCTTCTTGCCGGTGCGCATACCGGCCATCACCTTGGCGAGCTGATCTTCGGAGATGGTATCGACCGCGACCGAGTCCTGCGGCTCGAGCTCGAACGCCTTGGAGCTGAACGACAGCATGGCCCAGCCGAGCACGAGGACGTGCAACGCCACCGACGCAGCCCATGTCTTGTCGATCTTCACCTTCAGAATTCCTGCTCCACCTTCGCGGCCGATGCCGGCGCGGTGCCGGCTCAACTCCCCTGTTCAGGCACGATGACGATGTTCGCCTTGAAGCCGGCGGTCCGAATGTTGCCGAGCAGCTTCATCATGTCGGTATAGCAAACGTCCTTGTCGCCCCGCAGATACACCACGTTGTCGGTCTCCGACCGGGTCTCGCGGATCGCCTTCATCTTGGCTTCCAGCTCGGATGCGGCGATCGGGCTGTCGCCCAGATACAATTCGACTTGCGAGTTGCAGGTGCCGCCGGTGCGCTTCACCGACAGGGTCAGCGGCGGCGAGTTCGACTCGATCTGATTGCCGCCACGGGCGACCGGCAGATCGATATCGATCGAGGTTGTGAGCAGCGGTGCTGCGACCATGAAGATGATCAGCAACACCAGCATCACGTCGACCATCGGGGTGACGTTGATCTCCGCCATCACCGGGCGACGGCCGCCGCGGCGCCGGCCGCCTCCACCGCCAGCGGCTACGTTCATTCCCATGATCGAATGCCCGTTCTGCTCACCTGGCCTCCGTTCACGTCCGCTCGTCGATCTGCCGCGACAGGATTGCCGAGAACTCGTCGGCGAAGCCTTCCAGCCGCTGCGTCTGCCGGTTCACTTCCGACGTGAACTTATTGTAGAAAATTGTCGCCGGAATTGCGGCGATCAGGCCGATCGCGGTGGCGAACAGCGCCTCGGCGATACCGGGCGCGACCACCGCCAGCGAGGTGTTCTTCGACGCGGCGATCGACTGGAAGCTCGACATGATGCCCCAGACGGTGCCGAACAGGCCGACGAACGGGCCGGCCGAGCCGACGGTCGCCAGCACCAGCAGACGGCGCTCCAGCCGCTCCACCTCGCGCGCGATCGAGACGTTCATCACCTTCTCGATCCGCATCTGCAGGCCGGCGAAGGAGCGCGAATGACTTTCGAACGAGCGCTTCCACTCACGCATCGCGGCGACGAAGCAGGCCGCCATCGAATGCGTCGGCTTGGCCGACAGCGCGCGGTACAGCTCGTCGATCGACTCGCCCGACCAGAACGCCTGTTCGAAACGATCCATCGCGCGCTTGGTCCGCGAGAACAGCAGCAATTTGTCGATCGCGATCGCCCAGACCCAGATCGAGCATCCGAGCAGCCCGAGCATGATCGACTTGACGACCCAGTGGGCGTGCCAGAACAACGACAGCAGCGACACGTCCGTAGAGACCGCCGGAGCAAGCTGTGTCACGTCGGCCGGGTTCATCGTCGCAATCCTCTCACACGTTTCGGCATCGGCCGATTCCGCCAAAGGCTCCGGCTCCCCGCGGCCACGCGCCGCGATCTGGCCCAAGCGCCACCATGGGAGCCTTCAGTTGTCGCAGGGGATGGCCTGTGCGAAGCCGGCCCCTCAATCCCCTGTCAACGTGTCAAAACAAGGGCTGATTCCGCGTTTTGACGGATCTCACCAAACCCTCATCAGGGTTAATAAGGGGTTACTATAACAGGGAAAATACCAGTGATCGGGAGCCGGGAGGCTTGCTGACGGCCCAGGCGAGGCCGCCCAACGGCTCAGTGCAGGCCGGCGAAAGTCGGCGTCGAGAGCAGATGCCGGAGCTTGTCGGGGTTCCGAACCACATAGATCGCGGCGATCCGGCCACCGACTATTTCGAGCGCGGTGGTCTGGATCAGGCCGTCCGGCTCGCGTGAGACGAAGCCAGGCAGGCCGTCGATCCGCTGGACGGCAAGCAGCGAACTCGCCCCCGCAGCCGTCTTGCGCGCGATCCCGTCCAGCAACCGCATCACCCGATCGTGGCCCCGCACTGGATTGAGTGCAGCGGGTCGCTTGCCGCCGCCGTCGCTGACGAACACCACCTCGTCAGCGAGTAAGGACGTCAGCGCGCCAAGATCGCCGCTCCGCGAGGCCTGGAAGAACGCGGCGGCGATCGCCTGCCCCTGCTCAGCCGAAACAGGAAATCGCGGCCGCTCGGCCCGGACGTGCGACCGCGCCCGTGCCGCCAATTGCCGGCAGGCTGCGGCATCACGGCCGAGGGTCGTCGCAACCTCGTCGAAGCCGACACCGAACACGTCGTGGAGCAGGAACGCGGCGCGCTCCAGCGGCGACAGTCGCTCCAGCGCCAGCATCAAGGTCAGCGTGATGTCATCGCCGTCGGGCTCGGGCTCCGGCGCGACGATCGGCTCCGGCAGCCAAGGCCCGACATAGGTCTCGCGCTGCTGCCGCGCCGACTTCAGGACGTCGAGACACAGGCGGGTAATGGTGCGCGTGAGAAATCCGGCCGGGTCGCGAACGTCGCTGCGATCGGCACGATGCCAGCGCAAGTAAGCGTCCTGCACGACGTCTTCGGCTTCGCTGATCGAACCCAACATGCGATAGGCGACACGCAACAGCCGCGGCCGCAGCGGCGCAAAGCTCGCTGCGGCGTCGTCAGCAGGTGTTGGATCAGGAGGCCTTGGCATGCGCCACGGCTGCGGTCGGATGCAACATGCGGAAGCCGATCGCGATCCTGTTCCAGGTGTTGATAGCGCCGATCAGCAGCGTCAGCTTGACCTGCTCGGCATCGCTGAAGTGCTGTTTGAGGACTGCGTAGTCCTCGTCCGGCGCCCGGGTCTGCGCGATCAGCGTCAGCGCCTCGGTCCAGCCGAGCGCGGCGCGCTCGCGACCGGTGTAGAGCGGCGATTCCCGCCACGCGTCGAGCAGATACAGGCGCTGTTCGGTCTCGCCGTGGGCGCGTGCATCCTTGCTATGCATGTCGAGGCAGAACGCGCAGCCATTGATCTGCGATGCGCGCATCTTGACCAATTCGATCAGGCTCGGCTCCAGGCCGCTGGCCTGGATGTAAGTCTCCAGCGCAACCATCGCCTTGTAGGCGTCGGGCGCGGCGGCGGAGGGATTGAGGCGCGGTGTCATGGTCGTCTCCCTTGGTTGATGAGGATAGGACGAGACAGCGACGCGCGGTGTGACATTGCCGCGAGCAAGCCACGGCAAAAAACAAGCCGCCCGCCTGGGGGCACAGGCGGGCGGCGGTTGGCGCTGGAGGGGCAGATCAGGCGCGATCAGCCCTGCGCCGAATTGTCGGCGGACGGGTTCGGCTTGGTCCGGTGCTGGGCCATGAAGGCGTCGAACTCTTCCTTGTCCTTGGCGTGGCGCAGACGCTCGAGGAATTCCTTGAACTGGACCTGCTCTTCTTCGAGCCGGCGCAGCGTCTCCATCCGGTATTCATCGAAAGCACGGTTGCCGCTCGACGGCGGGCCGAAGCCGAAGCCACCGCGATCCATGCGGTTGCGCATCCGCTCCATTTTCCACTGCATCCGCTCCATCTTGTTGGCGAAGCGATCGCGATCCCAGCAACCCATGTTTCTGCTCCAGAGTGTGTAGAAGAGAAGTGCGAGGCCGATCGGCCACCAGACGATGAAGCCGGCCACCGTCAGCAGGATCCAGCCCGGACTCCAAGACGACCGTAGCGCGGGCTGGTAGCGCGCCCCCGGGGGACCCCATCGATCGTAGTCAGCGGCGTTGGCCATTTGCTTCTCCATCGGCTCGGTGCCGTTGTGAATGTAAATAACATTTACATACTTGGGCCGTTCTATCGGTTTGTCAAGAAAGACCGGTCGCGGGTTTGGTGGATTTTTCGCCGCAGGGCTCACCTCCCGGTGAGCGAAGCGATCAGGCGGTCGGGCCCCAGGGGCCGGAGCGCTTTGGTTCTGCGGGCTTTTCCGCCGCTGCCGCAGAGTCGGTCGAGAACCCGAGACCGCGCAGGTAGATCAGCACGCTGGCTTCCAGCAGTTCCTCGGGCGCCATCGGCAGTTTGCGCCGCGCGGCATCGCCGCGGCCGAACAGCGAGGCGATGCCATGCGACATCGACCAGATGTGCAGCGCCATCATCAGCGCCGGCGGCCGTGTCACGCCCGGCGGGGTCAGTGCCGCCAGCCGCTCGGCGGCGGCGCGGATGACGTTGAAAGCGCGTTCGGATGCGGTCAGCAGCATCGGATTGACGTCGATCGGCACGCCGGATTCGAACATCGCCGAATAGTAAGCAGGCTCGCTGCGGGCGAATGCCAGATAGCTTCGTCCAACCCGCATGAAGGCCGTGACGGTATCTGGACGGCCGTCGTCCCAGGCCTTTGCCAGCACCTGTTCGAACAGTTCGAAGCCGCGCTGGGCGATGTTCGACAGCAGCTCGTCGCGATCACGAAAATGGCGATACGGCGCGGCGGGGCTGACGCCGGCCATCCGCGCGGCGTCAGCGAAGGTGAAGCCGCCGGGGCCCTTCTCCGCGATCAGCCCGAGCGCCGCCTGCAGCAGCGCTTCTTTCAGATTGCCGTGATGATAGCCGCGCTCGGCGCGGCGCTCTTCCTTGCGCCAGCTCATGTGAAGGGGTTTTACATGAGGGTGGGCGAAAGGTCACGGGACATCGCGCGTCCGCACCCGCCTGTTCCACGCCGGCGGTCCCTTGCGGGAGACGGCATGTCCGGCGCCGAAGCCACGCGGCACAACCGGTGGCAATCGCGGTAACGCCAAACGTCGTGCGCACCTGCCCGCCTAGGCGCCGTGCCATCCGACACTCTCACGCTGCGGCATCTCGGTGGCACCGCGACCTTGCTTGCGGGCAGATCAGTAGCGGCTATTCAAAATTCCGCGACTCGGAAGATTTTAGACCGACTTTCCTACCGCATATTACCTGCCCGCCGTGACCGATGACCACCGCGAAAAACTTCGCGCTTGCGTCTGGGGAACGATCGGCCGGAGAGTTGCAGCACTTACGAACAACAACTTCAGATATTCATTTCACAGGGGGGATGACGATGCGAGTCCCGTTTCGACGATTAGTCCGCGCGTTACCGATGATGACCGCGCTGCTCGGCGCAGGCGCGGCGCAGGCCCAGACACAGACTCCCATCTTCGCCGACCAGGGCAGCGAATGGACCGCCGCGACCCGCGCGGACTTCTACGAGCGCGACCAGGGCTCGCGTATGATCCCGCTGTCGTGGCTGAAGGCTCTGCGACAACCCGATGGCCAGCCGTTTCTCGATGCGAGTCTGTCGCGTTACGGCTATCTGCCGAACCCCGCCAACACCGACGGTCTGCCGGTCGGCTTCACCACGTCCGGCGCCAGCGGCTCCGAGATCGTCGGCATGACCTGCTCGGCTTGCCACACCCGCCAGATCTCCGCCGAAGGGAAGTCGTATCGGATCGACGGCGGACCGGCGATCGTCGACTTCCAGAACTATCTGACCGATCTCGATGCTGCCGCCGGCAGCGCGGTCGCCAGCGATAACGACTTCCAGGCGTTCGCCTCCCGGGTGCTGAAGACCCCCACGCCCGAACCGGCCGACGTCGCGGCGCTGCGCACGGCGTTCGACCTCTGGTACTTGCGCTTCCACACGCTGATGCAGAAGGCGCTGCCGAAGCACCAATGGGGACCGGCGCGGCTCGACGCCGTCGGCATGATCTTCAATCGGCTGACCGGTCTCGACCTCGGGCCGCCGCCGAGCTTCCTGATCGCCGACAACATCAAAGTCGCCGACGCGCCGGTGCGCTACCCGTTTCTGTGGAACGCACCGATTCAGGATATGACGCAATGGCCCGGATTCGCCGACAACGGCAACGACGTGCTGGCGCTGTCGCGCAATCTCGGTGAAGTGTTCGGCGTGTTCGGCATCTTCCAGCCGACCAACAATGGCATCTACGTCAACTTCCTCAACAACAATTCGGCGAACTTCGACGGCCTCGGCAAGCTCGAGAATCTGGTCAAGAAGATCGGTCCGCCGAAATGGCCATGGCTGATCGACAACACGCTCGCCGCCAAGGGCATGGCGATCTACAACGCCCAAGGGAGTTGTGCCGACTGCCACGGCATCAAGCCCGGGGTCGTGCGGTTCTTCAACAACAAGACCTGGAAGACGCCGATCCAGAATGTCGGCACCGACACCAAGGAATACGACATCCTGGCATGGACGGCGAAGACCGGCGTACTGCAGGGCGCCTTCATTCCGCTGGTCACCGCACCGCTGAAGGAAACCGATCTGGCGTTCAACGTGCTCGCGACATCGGTGATCGGCTCGATCGCCGAACAAGCGGTGCGCGCCGCCGGCGGCACGCCGACGTCGGCGCCGATCGCGACCGCGCAGGCCCCGCTGTCGGACAAGGCCCTCGCTGAGCGCAAGACGTCGCAGCCCGCACCGCAGCTTCTGCCTCTCCCGCCCGAGCTGCGCGACCTGCGCGGCGCCTTCCACGGCATCACGCCGCCGCCGGCACAGCTCAAGAACTTCTCGGTGCAGGGGCTGCAGATTCCGGCACCGGCGGCAGCGCCGCCTGCTCCGCCGCACGGCGCCTACGAGGCGCGCGTCCTGCAGGGCATCTGGGCCGCCGCACCGTATCTGCACAACGGCTCGGTGCCGAGCCTTGCGGAACTGCTGAAGCCGGCGGCGCAGCGCGTCAAGCAGTTCAAAGTCGGGCCGGCCTACGACATCGTCAATGTCGGACTTGCCGCCGACCAGACCGCGTTCAACTACACGCTAGTGACTACCGACTGCAGTAACCTGAACTCCGGTGACAGTAACTGCGGTCATGAAGGCAAGGGCTTCGGCACCGATCTGTCCGACGACGACAAGCGCGCGCTGCTGGAGTATTTGAAGACACTGTGAGGATCGCTTCACCCGCCGTCGCCGACGTGGCGGCGACGGCGGCGTCGCGGTCAGGCCTTTCGCCCGCTACAGACTGTCGACTGAACGATGCTTAAGACGGTCACCCCTGGCGCGGGATCAGGTTATTGCTACGCTTTTGGATCGACACCGGTGCTGCAGCGCGACATCCAAGGGCGCGCAAGCGTACACAAAATCGAACAAATTCCCGCCGCATTGATTGACGAACGTTCATGGGTCGCTATTCGCAGAGTGGGGACTCTAAGTGCGAATGGTCGTCGCGGGGGTGTTCAGCGTATCTCATCATCGATCATGTCCGGCTCGAATCGTGGCTGGACTCGGCCTGCACGATGCAGGCGGTCTCCGATCGTGATGCCCGCGGACCGCAGTTACGGCTCTGCAGACTGGGGAGAAAGCCGCATGAACGAAACGACCAAACTCGTAGCCTCGCGCGCATTCGCGCATTTGCTCGCCGCCGCGGCGCTGCTCACGATCGCAGGCGTCGTGTTTTACGTGCGTTGATACTTGGTCGAACATCAATAGCGAGAGCCGCCGACACACGAGGTCGGCGGCTCTCGCGCTGGTAGGGATCAGCTATTGGTCGTGATGCTCGGATCCGACTGAAGCCGGTCGTAGGTCTCCTTCTCGCCGCGGACTTCCTGCTCCGCCTGCAGCCAGAATTCTTCGCTCCGGCCTTCCGGTTGACCTTGAGCCTCCCACAGCTCGCGGGCGCGATGGCGAATTCGCTGTTCGATTTCGTCTTGCATACCAGACCTCCCAAACCTCAATGGCGGCGGCGTGTCCGCCTGGACACGAAGTTGTATTTCGAGTCGATGTAAACCAGATGTCGCCGACTCGTTCCCCGAGCGCGCTCGCCTCGGCGCGGCGCTGGACAGCAAAGCCACGGCACTGGCATGTGGAGCCTCGACCGCTCGTTCGTTTCCTTTTCCGCTCAATGACACTCGCATGACTGGAACGCCCATGACCGCATCCTCTTCCCACGTCGCACTGGTAACCGGCGCCGCTCGCGGTATCGGGTTCGCCACGGCCAAACGCTTTCTTGCGGACGGCTGGTCGGTGGCGCTGCTCGACCGTGACGACGAGGGCCTGCGCGTTGCGATGGACGCGCTCGCGCTGCCCGATCGCACGATTGCGCTGCATTGCGACGTCGCCGATCGCGGCTCGGTCGCGCGCGACATCGCGGCGGTCACCGAACGGTTCGGCCGGCTCGATGCGCTGGTCAACAACGCCGGCATCGCCGTGTTCAAGCCATTGATGGACACGACACCCGACGAGTGGCAGCGGGTGATGGACGTCAACCTCACCGGCCCGTTCCTGATGACGCAGGCTGCTGTGCCGCTGATGCGCGACTCCGGCGGCGGCGCGATCGTCAACATCACCTCGATCTCGTCGCTGCGCGCTTCAACGCTGCGCGTCGCCTACGGATCGAGCAAAGCCGGGCTGGCACACTTCACCAAGCAATGCGCGGTCGAACTGGCCGCGCTCGGCATCCGCGTCAACGGCATCGCGCCGGGGCCGGTCGACACCGCAATGGCCAAGCAGGTTCACACGCAGGACATCCGCTCCGACTATCGCGACGCGATTCCGATGGCGCGCTACGGGCTGGAGGAGGAACTGGCGGAGGCGATCTTCTTCCTATGCAGCAACCGCGCCAGCTACATCACCGGCCAGATCCTCGCCGTCGATGGCGGCTTCGACGCCGCCGGGATCGGCCTGCCGTCGCTGCGCGGGGAGCGCAAGAACAGCTAGCGCATTTCTGCTTTCGGCAGAAACAGGACCGCACTTCCTGGCGGTCGCAGCTTGCCAGACCTCATGGTGAGGAGGCGCGAAGCGCCGTCTCGAACCATGCGCCGCACGCGATGTAGCTCCTCATCCTTCGAGACGCCCGGCTTTGCCGGGCTCCTCTGCATGAGGACTTCGAACCCGTGGCAAGGGCCAAATCGACTTCAACCAATCGATGAAGCGCTCTGGCGCGGCAGCGGGTGCGTTATGCGGCGAGCAGCCGCGTCTTCAGTTCGGACAAGGTACGGGTGAACACCGCGGAATCGCCGCGCGCGCGGGCCAGCACCAGAGCGCCCTGGATCGACAGCACCGCATCCTCGGCCCGGCGCCGTGCGACGACCGCGGATAGGCCACAGCAGCGCAGCGCCACCGCCAGCGAGTCCTGCCAGCGGGCAAAATAGTCGTTCACCTGCACGGCGAATTCATCGCGCGCGTGCCCCAACGCGATCACGCCGACCAGACAGACGCGATGACCGGAGCGGAAGTAGTCGTCGACGCCGGACAGCATCGCCGCAATTGCAATCCGCGGATCGGACGGATCGCGCAGCGGCGCAAAGATGTTCGCTTCGAACCAGCCGTCGATCTCGGCCAGCACCTCTTCGGCCATCTGCTTTTTGCCGCCGGGGAAGAAATGATACAGGCTGCCTTTGCCGAGCCCGGTCGCCTCCGTGATCAGCGCCAGCGACGCGCCCTCGTAGCCGTGAGTACGGAATACTTCGCCGAGGATCGGTAGCAGGGCAGCACGGTCTTTCATCGGTCTCCCGGCACAGTCTCAGAACGGCGACGCGGCCAGCCCCGGCACATCGTCGGGTCGCGGACCGGGCGCCGACCAGTGAAAGCGGCGGTCACTCTCACTGATCGCGACGTCGTTGATGCTGGCCTCTCGCCGACGCATCAAACCGTCGTCGTCGAACTCCCACTGCTCGTTGCCATAGGAGCGATACCAGAGGCCGGCATCGTCGTGCCACTCGTATTGAAAGCGCACCGCGATGAACCGTCCGTCGAATGCCCAGAGGTCTTTGATCAGTCGATAATCCTGCTCCTTGGCCCATTTTCGGGTCAGGAATTCCACGATGGCGTCTCGGCCTTGCAGAAACTCGGCGCGGTTCCGCCAGCGACTGTCGGGCGTATAGGCCAGCGATACCCGCACCGGATCGCGTGAATTCCAGGCGTCTTCGGCCATCCGCACTTTCTGGGCGGCGGTCTCGTGGGTGAACGGCGGCAACGGCGGACGCGACATCACGACTTCTCCACTGCGAACGGAACGCAGGGAGATTGTACCGATTGGTACAACGAGTCAAGCGCTGTCGGCCGGCGCTTGCTCCGTCACGAGGGACTCGCCCACCGCCGGCTTTTCAACTTTCACCCGCCCCTCATCGCCGTGTTCGACCGGCACGGTGGGAGGCACGGTCACCAACGTCGGCAATGTCCGATACCAGGTCGCCACCCAAGCCACGCCGGTCATCAGCCCGATGCCGCCGACGCTGACCAGGATCTGCATCGCAATGCTGCTCGACACCTGCACCAGGATCCAGTGAGCGGTGAACGACAGAATGACGCCGAAGCAGAACACCGGCAGCGAGCGTTGGCCGCACAGGATGATCGGACGCAGGCGCTCCGATCGCAGCGCCGGCAGATCCGGCGGCAGCAGTTTCACGACGATCGCGAGCAGCGCCAGGAAGTGGATCAGCCGCACCGGCGCCAGGCTGGTCTTATCGATCGGATACAGAATCTTGCCGATCGATTCAGGCACCAGGCCGTACAGCGCTTCGAAATTCCACGACAGCGCGATCACCAGCGCCACCAACACGATGGTCCAGCTCAGAATCTGGTTGGGCAGCGACTTCACCCAGGGACGGATCTGCGGGCCGTTGCCGAAGCCGCACCAAATGCCGAACACGAACAGGAACTGCCACGCGAACGGATTGAAGTACCAATGGCCGTCCGGGAACGATGGCAGATTCCAGCCGAAGTGCCGGGAGGCGAAATACAACAGCGCCGAACACACCAGAGTCAGATGCGGACGGCGCAGCAGGCCCCACAGGATCAGCGGCGCGGCGACCACCAGGACGATATACAGCGGCAACACGTCGAGATTGACCGGCTTGTAGGTCAATAGCAGCGCCTGCTGGATCATCACGTCGGGATTGGCGAGGAACTGCGCGACGTTGAACTCGTCCTTGTACATCGGATTGTCGAACCGACGTGCCGCACGGGCGATCTGCGCGGTGAAGAACAGGAACAGGAAGATGTGCGCGACATAGAGCTGGGCTGCGCGGGTCCACAACCGCTTGGCCGCGGCCACCATTTCGCCGGACCGAACCGCCGGCCCGTAGGCAAAGCCGATCGAATAGCCGGAGATGTAGACGAAGAATTCCGCGGCGTCGCAGAACCCGTAGTTGCGCAGCGTGAACCAGCTCAGAAAATTGTAGGGAATGTGATCGACGAAGATCATCCACTGACCGACGCCACGCAGAAAGTCGAGTCGCAGGTCGCGCTCGCCCTGCCCCATCAGCGCAACCGCGCGAGACCGCACCCCCTTCGCCACGTCTCCCCCTCCCATGCGCTCGAATCAGCTTTTGCGCCGCCAATCTAACCGATGACGGGCGGACTCGGCTGTCCGGCAGAAGCCGGGGCGGAACCAGCGAACCGCTAATGCAGCTTCACGGTCGGGGTCGGTCGGGTGGCGCCGGACAGCACGCTGAGCAGCGAGCGACCACGGCCGTAGAGCGCCGCCTCGTGCATCTTGTACAACGAGCTGTACATGAAACGTGCGAAATAGCCCTCGATCAGAAAGCTCTTGCCGACCAGCGAGCCCATCAGATTGCCGACCGCCGAGTACTTGCCGAGCGACACCAGCGAGCCGAGATCGCGATAGCGGAACTCGCCGAGCGGCTCGCCCTTCAGCCGCTTCTCGATCTGCTCCAGCATGAATTCCGCTTCCTGATGGGCCGCCTGCGCCCGCGGCGGAACGCCGTTCTCGTAGCCGGGGATCGCGCAGGCAGCGCAGTCCCCCATTCCGAACACGTCGTCGTCTCGTGTGGTTTGCAGCGTTGGGCGGACCACGAGCTGGTTGATACGGTTGGTGTCGAGCCCATCGATCTGCTCGAGGAAATCCGGGGCGCGCACGCCGGCGGCCCATACCACCAGCTCGGACGGGATCACCTCGCCGTCGGCGAGCCGCACGGCGTGGTCGAGCACCTCCGCGACCCGGGCACCGGTGCGCACCTCGACACCGAGTTCGCGCAGCAGCTTGAGCGTCGCGTCCGAAATCCGCTGCGGCAGGGCCGGCAGAATCCGCGGCGCCGCTTCGATCAGCACGATCTTGAGGTCGTGCTCCGGATCGATCTTGTCGAGCCCGTAGGCGATGATCTCGCGCGCGGTGTGATGCAGCTCGGCGGCGAGCTCGGTGCCGGTGGCACCCGCTCCGATGATCGCGACGTGAAGCTGCCCCGGCTCGATCGGCGTGTGCTGATGCTGGGCTCGCAGGCAGGCATTGACCATCCGCTTGTTGAAGCGGGACGCCTGCCCCGGCCGCC